>UQHQ01000012.1 GCA_900540945.1 uncultured Collinsella sp.
TCGTGCCATTTCCCTGCCCCTATGGCAGCGCTCGGGGCAAGCCGGTCGATTACGGCTGGAACACGCTGCTCGAAGCCGGCGGCTCTATGGGTCCGCTCAACAAGAGCATAACCTTCGGTGCCACGCTGCCCGAGGGTACACAGCTCACACTCGTGGACACGGCCAACAACAGCCGCGAATATCACTACACGGTGGGCACGGGTGGCGCGACGTCAGTCAAGCTCACCGAGTTTGTGGACGCTGGCAACAAGGCTTACTACACCGAACCGTGGCTGAGCGAAATCGTGGGCGTGAAGGCCGATGAGGCCAAGGAGGACAAGGACGGCGCTTGGGTCAAGCTCGCCGATGACGAGGTCAAGGACAAGAGCCAGGCCGAACTCGCGAAGATGGCTGGCGCCAAGGTCGATGGCGCGTACTACCGCGCGCGCACTTCTTCCGACGCGACGGGCACGTTCTATACCCTCTCCGTTGATAAGGAAGAGCCCAAGAGCGAAAACTTCTACTTGGTGGTGCGCACGCCGGCGGGGTCCGCGGGCGTCAACGGCTACACCGCCACCACGGTGGACACGAGCCTCAACGAGCACATCAACTACCTGCTGCGAGGCAAGAAAGCAGCCGACGGCAAGGCTGCCGAGGATGGGCACCAGAATACGCCCTCGACCTACAGCGTGGCATCAAACTACACGCACAGCCTCGTTGACAACAAGCGTAACCTCGTCGACAACAGGGACAGCATCAACCGGATGGAGCTCAAGGAAGCCACCTATTCGCTTTCCATGAACGTGAGCGACACCGTGACGTTTGACTCGAGCCAGCAATACACGAGCTCTGACGCGCTGTATTATCAGCTCGATTCGTCGCTTGTCACCTATCATGATGGCGTCATCGCGGGCTCGGTGGGATACCCCACGGGCACGCAGGGCACGTATGAGTTCTACGTTAAGGTGGGTGATAACTACTACACCTGGGGCGGGTCGGGTTGGAATCTGGCCGGCACGAAGGAGACCCCAGTGGTGTCGGGCCTTAGTTGGACTGCGAACGGTGGCGACATGTCACTGGTGCTTGCCGATGCTGAGGGTAATCCCATCGATATGTCGGGCCTGCGCGAGATCGCCAAGAACCATGTCAACGCCTTCACCGTTACCATGAGGGCCGCGCTCACCATGACGGAGCCTGCCTGCCAGGCGGGTATCGTGGCCTCGCAGAACAGCGGCACCGACCGCTACACCAAACCCAACTACCGCGCGTACCTTTCCACGCATGCCGACACGCTCAGCACCAGTAGCAACTCGGCATACAACGATGGCGGCGCCGGCTACTACCGTATGGATGTGGGCTCATCGACCATCGCGCTCGAGGCGTCTAAGAAATCCCAGTTGGGCATCAACATCGATGACCTCAAGTCCGCTGACGGCGAGATCGCTCTGGTGGGTACCTACGACCTGAGCAAGCTCACGGGCGCCGAGGCTAAGATCGACGCCGCAAACACGGTGACCTACACGCTGAGCCTGGAGCAGCGGCAAGATAATGGCGGCTATGCTCCGGTCGGCGATATCTCGAACTACATTACGGTGCTCGGCAGCGATTACCTAGGCACGGGTGCGGCATCCGCCGACGGCAACAGCTATGTGTTCACCGACACCAAGACCAACGGCGCGTTCCTCACGCGCGACGGCAACAGCCTTGCCTTTAAGCATGCCTTCCGCGTTAAAGTGAATACGAATGTTGAGGGTGAGAACCAAACTTACGCAAACTACCGCTTGGTGCTTACGGCCAATATTATGACCGGCAACGTTGTCGACGACACACCGGTCAACGTTAGCAACCTTGATGGCTATTCGCACTCCGACTACGTGACGTACACGCTAGCGCGCATCAACACCGAGGGCATTCGGCACGAGACGAAAACCAACTAGCTACGCGAGGGGCGGCAACCACCCGGTTGCCGCCCTTTTTCTTGTTCGCTTGGCCTACTGCTGCCCCAGCTCTCCACCAACTTTCCAGCTGTCCACTTAACTTACCACTCAAGGTGGAAAGCTGGAAAGTTAAGTGGAAAGCTGGTAAGTTAGGTGGAAAGTTGGAAAGTTGGGAGGTTCGGCATGAATGAGGAGTGGTTGGCGCAGGTTATCCATCATCTGCGGGCAATAGGAAACGACACCCAGCAGTACGAAGTAAAAGAAGCCAAGGGCGCGCTCCCCAAAAGCATCGTCGAGACGCTTTCGGCATTTTCCAACGCGCAGGGCGGCTTTATCATCCTCGGCATTTCCGAAAAGAACGGGTTTATGCCCGTCGAGGGTTTTGATGCCCGCAAGATGCAAGACGCCCTCTCTTCTGCATGTGAAAAGCTGACGCCCGTTGTGAGGCCGGATATCCAAGTGCTCCCCTTCGAGGGTAAGCTGGTGCTTTGCGCGCGCATCAAAGAAATGCATCCACGCGATAAACCCTGCTATATTGCGGCACGCGGAATGTACGATTCGTCCTTTATCCGTACGGGCGACGGCGACCGGCGCATGACTCCCTACGAAATCGATCGCTTTATGGAGGAGCATGTTCAGCCTACATACGACGACGAGCCGGTCGAAGGTGCCACGCTCGATGACCTTGACGCCGATCTTTTGCAAGGGTTTATAAAACGCCAGCGTGAGCTACACCCTAGGCTTTTGGGCACCAGAAGCGACGATGAGATTCTCCTTGACCTGCATGTGACCAAAAGGGTGGACGACGCAATCGTGCCGACGCTTGCTGCAATTGTCGCGATGGGACGGTTTCCGCAAAAGTTCTTCCCACGTCTCAATGTGACCTTTACGGCGTACCCCGGGACCACAAAAACGCAGCGAGTAAGTGATAACAAGCGTTTTGTGGATTCTCAGACCATTTTGGGTCCGATCCCTTTCATGATTGAGGACGTGCTTGCCGCCGTTGCGAGAAACACCCGAAACGCAGCGGTTATCGAGGGCGCGTTCCGGAAAGATGTGCCCGATTATCCGCCCGTGGCGCTGCGCGAGGCGGTGGCGAACGCGCTCATGCACCGCGACTACTCTTCCGCCGCGCGCGGCTCACAAGTGCAGGTCAACTTGTATATCGACCGCGTCGAGATTCTCAATCCCGGCGGGCTGTACGGCGACGTAACGATCGATTCGCTGGGAGTTTCTGGGGTTTCGTCATCCAGAAACCAGTTCCTTTCAAATATCCTCGAGACCACGCCGTACCCAGACGGTGGCTACGTGGTCGAAAATCGCGGCACTGGTTATCAGGAGATAGGTGAGCAGCTCGAGCGGGCAAACATGTTGCCGCCCGAACCAAAGAACTCGACAGTTTCTTTTTCGTTGACGTTCGATAAGCGAAAGATAATGCGGGCGGAACAGGTGACGTCTGTGGGGCATGTGGACGAGGCAATCTTGGATTACCTGGCAACACATTCTTCGGCCTCGACCAAGGAGCTCACCGACGCTTCGGGTTTGAGCAGGAGCGCCGTTTCCAACCACATAAAAGGCTTGATTGGTGCGGGCAAGATTGAGGCGATGGAGCCTCCGCGCAGCCCGCGACAACGGTATCGACTCGCGAAGTAGGGCTGTCCGTCGCCCATGCTTCGGTCTCCCAACTTCTTTCCAGCTTTCCACTTAACTTACCACTTAAGGTGGAAAGCTGGAAAGTTAAGTGGAAAGTTGGGAAGCAAGTGGAAAGCTGACATGTTAGGTGCGGACTGACGAGGGGTTAATAATTGCACAAACCATACCAGCTAAACAAAAAGATACCAATCTGGTTGGTAAAACACCGTCAATGAGCCGCGAGCCAACTAGCTGCGTAAATAAAACCTAAAGAACTGTTGCAAATGAATGGCAAATACCCAGATGCCGCCGTTGCGATTTTCAATTAACTGTTACGCGGGAACAGCAAAATGCTACTATCTAACAAGCACGTAAGAAAGCAAATTAACGGTTAAGGCTAAGAAGTGGCAGGTATGTCGGAAGCAACTAGGACTCGCACGCATGCGCCCGAGGTTAGGCAGCGCGCCGTCGAGATCCTCCAAGAGGGGGTCGGTCACCGCGCCCTCGCCGCAAAGCTTGGCATTCCCCAGGCCACGGCTCGTCAGTGGGCCCGCGCATATGCCGTGGGCGGTGCCGACGCCGTGCTCAACGCGGGCGCTCGTCATCACACCTATTCGTACGACGTAAAGCTCGCCGTGGTTAAGGACCGTTTGGAAAACGGCCTGACGGTTCGCGAGGCTATGATCAAGCACAAGATTCCCAGCGAGTCTTCAGTCAAGGCTTGGTGCCGCCAGTATCGCGAGAGCGGTGAGTCCGCGCTGGTCGATAAGCCGCGCGGCCGCAAGCCGCGCGTTAAAAAGGCGGAATAGCGAACGGGATGGTGCGCCCACAGGGGCGCATTTTTCTTGCCGCCCCTCTGCTCCAATGCGGACAGACTCCTTACCCCGCACGTACAAAACTCCCCAGTTGACCGAAAACCCGCCGCCGCTACTCCTCAATTGAGCTATAACGTTAAACAATTGCAGCGTTTTTGCATGGGGGAGTGATGGTATGACGCTACTGTATTTCCTTACCCTGTTTCCGCTGGTACCGGCGCTGGGCATGCTGCTCGCGCACGGTGACCGCGCCCGCGATGCGGTGGGGCTCATAGGTTCCGGCATCATTATGGCGGTGACAGCTGTAGTCGCCGTCATGTTTTTTGGCGCGGGCCCGCAGAGCTTTGAGGCTGCCTCCGACACCTCGCATGTGCTCTCGATCATCAGCTCCGTCATCGATGTCATTCTGTGCGCCGTCATCCTGTACAACGCGTACAAATATAGGAACGTGCTCACCACGGTGCTCGGCATAGTCCAGCTGGTGGGCTCGCTCGCCTTTGCAGCCATGACGCTGCCCGCGGCCGAAGCCGTCACCGCAACGCCGCTCTACCTGGACTATATGAGCGTGATCATGGTCCTCGCCGTCGGCATTGTCGGTAGCCTGATCTGCGTGTATGCCCTGGGCTACATGAAGGACTTCCAGGCCCACGACGAGCACGAGGCCGCGCTGCGCGGGCAGACCGCGCCCGACCGACGCCCGCAGTTCCTGGCGCTTATGTTCCTGTTCCTCTCGGCTATGTTCGTCATCGTGACGAGCGACAACCTTGAGTGGCTGTTCTGCGGCTGGGAAATCACCACCGTGTGCTCGTTCCTTATGATTGGCTATACGCGCACGCCCGAGGCCATCAAGAACGCCTTCACCCAGATCATCCTCAACATGCTGGGCGGCATCGCGTTTTTGGCCGGACTCATGTACCTGCACGTTAACGGCATGCCGCTGACCATCTCGGGCATGATCAAGCTTTCCGGCGCCGGAACCGCGCAATCCGCGCTGCTGGTGATGCCGGTCATCCTGTTGTCGCTCGCCGCACTCACCAAGGCCGCACAGATGCCGTTCCACACCTGGCTGCTCGGCGCCATGGTCGCCCCCACGCCCACGAGCGCCCTGCTGCACTCGTCAACCATGGTCAAAGCCGGCGTATTCCTGATGGTCAAGCTGAGCCCGCTCTATGCCATCTATCCCGTGACCGGGTTTATGGTCACGAGCGTGGGTGCCATCACGTTTTTGCTCGCCGCCCTCATGGCCATCTCGCAGAGCAACGCCAAACGCGTGCTCGCGTACTCCACCATTTCCAACCTGGGCCTCATCAGTGCTTGCTTGGGTGTCGGCGCGCCCGAGGCCGTATGGGCGGCCATCTTCCTGATCCTGTTCCACACGGTGGCAAAGTCGCTGCTGTTCCTGTGCGTGGGCACGGCCGAGCATCATATCGGCAGCCGCAATATCGAGGACATGGACGGTATGTTCAGCCGGATGCCGCACCTGACGCGCCTGATGATGCTGGGCATCATGGGCATGTTCGTGGCGCCGTTTGGCATGCTCGTGTCCAAGTGGGGCGCCCTGGTGGCGTTCGCGCAGACCGGCAACGTGCTCATGATCATGGTGCTGGCCTTTGGCTCGGCCGCGACGTTTTACTTCTGGGGCAAGTGGCTTGCCAAGCTTTCGGGCGTCGACCCCACGGCTCAAAACGTTGAGGTCAATGTCCATAAGACCGAATGGATGGCCCTCAACACCATCGCCGCGCTGCTGATTCTGTGCTGCGTGGCGTTCCCGGTTATCTCGAGCGGTCTGGTGTCGCCTTACTTGGCCATGGTGTTTGGCCGCGTGCCGTACGTTATCGGCAAGGATGCCATGTATCTGATGGTCGTTATCGTGGCTTTTATCGCCGTGGTGCTGCTGACTTCATTCCGCGTGAGCGACAAACCGCACGTAAACGTATATCTTTCGGGCGTGGGAACCGACAAATATCGCCATTTCCGCGGCTCGATGGGTCGCGAGGTAAAGGCCGAAAAGCGCAATTGGTACTCGGAGGACGCCCTTGGAGAGAAGCGTATTGGCCCCGCGGGTAGCGTCGTGTGCTGCAGTATTATCTTGTTTGCGCTGCTGTGTTGCGCGTGGATTGGACCCGAGCGGCTTGCCATGAGCGCGCCCTCGGTGCTGCGCGGCAAGTATTTTGAAGGCTCGGGTGTCGTGGGCATCTTTATAGGTACCGTGGTGTTTGCCTTGCTGGCGCCGCTTGTGGGCGGCCTGATCGACGGCATCGACCGCAAGCTGTCCGCTCGCATGCAGGGCCGCGTGGGTCCGCGCCTGCTGCAACCCTTCTACGATGTGGCCAAGCTCCTGCGCAAGGCCCCCGCCAGCGTAAACACCATGGACGATACCTACATGGCGTGCGCGCTCATCTTTACCGTGGTGGGCGGCGGCATCTTTGTGTCGGGCTCCAACACGTTGCTGTGCGCCTTTATGGTGACGCTCGCCGCGATCTTTGTGGTGTTGGCGTCCGCCTCGACGCAAAGCCCGTTTGCCCAGGTCGGCGCCGACCGCGAGTTGCTGCAGGTCATGAGTTACGAGCCCGCCGTTCTGCTGATGAGCGTGGGCCTGTACCTTGCCACCGACAGCTTCGATTCCATCGCCGTGACGGGGCAGTCGGCCCCCATCATCGTGTACAGCGCGCCCATTTTCCTTGCGCTGCTCGCGGTGCTTACCATCAAGCTGCGCAAGTCGCCGTTCGATCTTTCGTATTCGCATCACGCGCATCAGGAGATTGTCCAGGGCGTCGCCACCGAGATGAGCGGCGGCACGCTGGCCAAGATGACCCTTATGCACTGGTGCGAGACCGTGCTGTTTTTGATGTGGGTGGGCATGTTCTTTGTTTGGGACAACCCGGTGAGCTGGGTGGTCGCCCTGGTCGTGATGGCCGCGACGTATTTTGTCGAGGTGCTCATCGACAACACCTTCGCGCGCAGCACCTGGCGCAGCTGCTTTAAGCTCGGCTGGGGCGTGGCGCTGGTGTTTGGCCTGCTCAATCTTATGCCCATCCTCGTCGACGTGTTTATTTAGGAGGCGGCATCCATGGATCATAAAATGTCGCGCTCGCCGTGGGTTATTCATTACGACGGCTCGAGCTGCAACGGATGCGATATCGAGGTGCTGGCCTCGCTCACGCCGCTGTTCGATGCGGAGCGCTTTGGCGTGGTCAACACCGGCAACCCCAAGCATGCGGACATCTTTTTGGTGACGGGGTCGGTCAATGCCCAGAACCTGCCCGTCGTGCGCCAGATCTACAACCAGATGCTCGAGCCCAAGTGTGTGGTGGCCTGCGGTATCTGCGCGTGTTCGGGCGGCGTGTTCCGCGATGCCTATAACGTGATCGGCGGCGTGGACCGCGCGATTCCCGTGGACGTGTACGCGCCCGGGTGCGCCATTCGCCCCGAGACGGTGATCGATGCCATCGTGGAGGCGTGCGGCATCCTGGACCAGAAGGAGGCCGTGATGCGCGCCGGCGGCGACCCGCTCACCGTGGGCGGCGCCGCTACCTGGGACGGTGGCGTTGAGTTGGGCGAGGACGGGTTTGTGGCCGCGGGGGCCGGGGCTGACGGTGCCGGTGGCGCGCCTGCCGGGAAGCCCGCCGCGCCCGCCGCTGGCGACGCATCTGCTGAGACGCCCGCCGCTGCAAAGGAGGCCGAGTAATGCAAAAGGCTATCTATACCACCGTCGGGATCGACGAGCTTCTGTCGCATGTCCAGGCGCTCAAGGGCGTCGGCGCGCGCTTTGTGCAAATGCATGCCGAGCGCAACGTCGACGACGGCACGTATCGCCTGGTCTATACGTTTATCAACGTTCGTGCTGCACAGGAGCAGATCGCTCAGGATGGCAGCTATGCGATCGAGAACCTGGTGGTCGAGGGCATCGACCAGTACCAGGAGATTCCGTCCATCAGCTCGTATTATCCGGCGGTATTCCCGTTTGAGAACGAGGCGCACGACCTGTTTGGGCTTGCCATTACCGATATGCAGATCGACTTTAAGGGCTTTTTCTACCAGGTCTCGACTGCCGAGCCCATGAGCGTTATCACACCCGAGGTGAAGGCCGCGCGCGAGAAAGCCATGAAGGTCCGTGCCGCCGCAGAGGCCAAGGCGCGCAAGGCTGCGGCCGAGAAGGCCGCTGCCGCTGCTGCTGCGGGGGAGGGCGCCGCGGGTGCCGGCGATGCTGCGAACGCTGTTGCCGCCCAGCCCGCTGCGGCTACCGGCTCCGATGCTCAGCATGACGATGCTGCTGCCAAGGCCGCGCTCAAGGCTGCCGAGATGGAGGCAAAGCTCGCCGCCATGGATCCCGAGAAAGCGGCCAAGGTCCGCGCGGCGCTTGCTGCCAAGGCCGCCCGCGACAAGCAGAAAAAGGAGGCGTAAGGTCCATGGCACATCGCTCCGTTATTCCGTTTGGCCCGCAACACCCGGTGCTGCCCGAGCCGCTTCATCTGGACCTGGTGATCGAGGACGACCGCGTCATCGAGGCAATTCCGCAGATCGGCTTTGTGCACCGCGGGCTCGAGAAGCTAACCGAAAAGCGCGACATGCATCAGTTTGGCTACATCGCCGAGCGCATCTGCGGCATCTGCGCCGTGGGCCACAGCTACGGCTATGCCAGCGCCTGCGAGCGCATGCTCGACATCGAGGTGCCCGGCCGCGCGCAGTATATCCGCACCATTTTGCACGAGCTTTCGCGCATCCACTCGCATCTGCTGTGGCTGGGCCTGCTCGCCGATGCCTTTGGCTTCGAGGCGCTGTTCTATCGGTCGTGGACCCTGCGCGAGCAGATTCTCAAGATTTTCGAGAGCACGTGCGGTGGTCGTGTGATTCTGTCGATCAACGAGATCGGCGGCCTTAAGCACGACATTGAGGACTCCGAGCTGGCGGGTATTGTCCAGACGCTCGATGCCATGCGTCCCGACTACGAGGCCCTGGTGCATACGTTTTTGGACGACAATAGCTGCGGCGAGCGCCTGCATGGCGTGGGCGTGATCAGCAAGAAGGATGCGCTGGAGCTTTCGATGGTCGGCCCGTTTGGGCGCGCCTCGGGCGTGGACTACGACGTACGCATGTTTGGCGACGGTGCCTATGCGGACTTGGCTGCATTTGAGCCCATCGTTGCCACCGACGGCGACTGCTATGCCCGCTGCCAGGTGCGTTGTGCCGAGGTCACGCAGGCCATGGACATCATCAAGGAGCTTGTGGGCAAGATCCCACACGACGGTATCGGCGGGCGCACCAAGCTCACGCCGGCCGACGGCGCGCGCGGCGAGGTTGTGATTGAGCAGCCGCGCGGCGAGGCGTACTACTATGTGCGCGGTAACGGCACCAAGAATCTGGACCGTTTTCGCGTGCGAACGCCGACGTCGCAAAACCTGGCGGGTCTGACACATGCGCTGCAGGGCGTGCTCCTTGCCAACGTTCCTATGATTATCCTGACCATCGACCCCTGCATTAGCTGCACGGAAAGGTAGGCGCGGCATGAGTTTACTGACATTTGCCAAGACGGCCTTGGGCTCTATGGTCAAGCAGCCGGTCACGGTGTGCTATCCGCAGGAGAATCTCGTGGCGCCCGAGCGCCTGCGCGGGCACATCGTTAACGACATGGACGTGTGCATTTGCTGCGGCATGTGCGCGCGTCGCTGCCCGGCGGGCGCGCTTGCGGTCGATCGCAAGGGCGGTACCTGGTCGATCGATCCGTATGCCTGCGTGGTATGCGGCGAGTGTATCGAAAGCTGTCCCAAACACTGCCTGACTATGGACACCGCCCGCACCCCAGTCGCAGCGAACAAGACTCCCACGGTAGAAACTAAGTCGGAGTAGCGCTGGAATAGAGCTGGAATAGGGGCCGGTGGGGCAAAAATGCCCCGCCGGCCCCGCGCTTAAACGCGCGGTTGGGCCGCCACGAACAAAACTATGTCGGTTTACTACGAAGAATTCGACATTCCCGACCATGACTGCATTTTTCTAAATACTGCAAGCGTTCTACCTGCGGTTTTGCAAACGCGCAATTTACCGTGGTCGAAGGCGGGCGATTCGTCGTAGTAAACCGACATAGTTTTGAAATGGCATTAAATCGGTAGCAGCCATTTTGCTATGCCGGGGCGGTCGGCCGTTGGGAAATTACCCTCGCAGGTAGGCGATGGCGATCTGTGTGCGGTTGCGCAGGCCCATTTTGGCAAGGATTGAGCTGATGTGGTTGCGTACGGTGCCTTCGCCCATATAGGCGGTGGCAGCAATCTCCTTGTTGTCGAGGCCGCGGGCGATGAGCTCGGCGACTTCGAACTCGCGGTCAGTCAGGCTGACAAAGGCCGCGGGCCGGCGGGTTGCGCCGGCCTCGACGTCCACCCCATCAAAGTCGACATCCTCGATTGCCTTGCCCTCGAGTACGCGTTTGCCGTCCATGACTTGCGTCAATGCCGGAGGAATGGCGGCGACATCGGTCTTGATCAGGTAGCCGCGGGCGCCCAGTTTGAGCGCCGACACAATGTACTCGTCATCCGAGAATGTCGTCAGAAACACCACGCGCGCCGAAGGGTCGCGCTCAAGGATCTCGCGTGCCGCCGAAAGACCGTCCCGCCCCGGCATCTGAATGTCGAGCAGTGCGATATCGGGCGCGTGTTCGGCATAGAGCGAAACCGCATCGTTGCCGTTGGCGCCGGTGCCCACTACCTCGATCTGCGGCTGGGCGCCCAGGATAATCTTGAGCGAATCGACCACCAAGCGGTCGTCGTCGACAACGATGAGCCTCATCAGTCCTCATCTCCTTGCTGTTTGGGAACGGTGGCAAACACGCGCCAGCCGCCGGTGCCGACACGCGGGCCGGCGGTGAAGGTGCCGCCAAGCGCCTCGATGCGCTCGCGCATGGAGGCAAGCCCCATGCCCTCCGCGGCGCCGCGGCTGCTTGCTTGGACCCCGCCCGTGCCATCGTCGGTAACGATGAGCTGGTAAAACGACGGATGCTCCATGCATCGTACAGTGACAGCATGGGCGCAAGCGTGGCGCATGGTGTTGGAGAGCGCCTCGCGCAGGACCGCCGCAAAGCAGTTGGCGACGTTTGCGGGTGCATGCTCGGCCATAACTTCAAGCTCAATCTGCGGACCGCCGTCCGAGCGCGCGCCTTCGACAATGCGTTCGAGCTGCACGGAAAGGTCGACGGCGTTGTCGTTGAGCGCATGGACGCTGGTGCGCACAAGCTGGAGCGCCTCGTCAACCGTGCGTTTGACGTCGGCGAAATCGGCGGCAACCCTGGGCTCGTCGGCGTGCACGACGCGCAGGGCCTCGGTCTGCAGCGAGGCGCGCGTGAGCTGGTGGCCGACGTTATCGTGGATCTCGCGCGCGATGCGGGCGCGTTCGGCGAGCGTCGCGAGCTCGACTTCGTAGTCCTGGCGGTCGGCAAGATCGCGGTTGCGTGCTTCGAGCGCCAGAGCACGTTCCTGCAGCTCGTCGCGGGTGCGGTGCATGCGCCGCTGCTCGCGCTCCAACTGGGCGGTACGTAGCGATAGCAAGGTGGCGGCAACCGAAAGGATGGCGGTCAGCAGGAGCGTTCGGGCGGTGAGCTCGTCGGCGCGTAGGTCCGCGACGAGTGCGAAGACAAAGGCGACGCCAATGCCCAACGCGACCCAAACGTGTTCACGGCGCACGCGCCGCGCGATGTCATAGAGGGCGAGAGGCGCAAACGGCACAAACGGCGGCGCAAAGACGGCCGCGATGATGTAAGCGCAGCTCGCGGCCTCGCTTGTGCGGCGCGTGCGTTCCTTCTGCGCGAGCTCGGCCAGCGAGGTGGCAATAACGCCAAGGCAAAACGCCGCGACCAGGCGAGCGTCCACAGCAAGACCCATAGCGGCCGCAATACAGCACGCCAGCACGATCGATTTGTCGAAAAGCCTGTTCATACGGGTATTGTACGCGAAGCCGCGCGTGGTGGAGGGGCCGCCTGCGCAACCGTGACATTCCTCCCGCGCGGCAAAACGGGGGCGTCGGCGGGCCGCACGGCCAAGCCCCGCACTCGTGACAAAGCTCACTGGCGCGCGCCGGCGGCTCCTGCGATGATGCAATCGTACCGGGCCGCAATCAACAGGAGGGCCGCCTCATGACAGACATCGTCCACGTCGAAAACCTCGTCAAGCGCTACGACGACCTTATCGCGCTCGACCACTTTAGCCTGAGCATCGCCCCCGGCGAGATCTTTGGCCTGCTGGGCCCCAACGGCTCGGGCAAGACCACGTCCATCAACTGCATTTTGCAGCTGCTTGCCTACGACAAAGGCACCATCGAGCTGTTCGGCGAACCCATGACGCCCGCCCGCTATGACCTCAAGCGCCGCATCGGCGTGGTGCCGCAGCAGGTGGCGGTGTTTGACGAGCTCACGGTGCGCGAGAACATCGACTATTTCTGCAGTCTCTACGTTAACGATCGCAAGCGTCGCCGTGCGCTGGTGGACGAGGCGATTGACTTTGTCGGGCTGGGTGACTTTACCAAGTTCCGCCCCGGCAAGCTCTCGGGCGGCCTGGCGCGTCGCCTCAACATCGCCTGCGGTATCGCGCACAAGCCCGAGCTCATCTTTTTTGACGAGCCCACGGTGGCGGTCGACCCGCAGAGCCGCAACGCCATCCTGGAGGGCATCTGCCGCCTGCGCGACGAGGGCGCCACGGTGGTGTATACCAGCCATTACATGGAGGAAGTCGAGCAGATTTGCAGCCGCATCATGATCATGGACGGCGGGCGCGTGCTGGCGCAGGGCACTAACGACGAGCTCAAGCGCATGATTCAGATGGGCGAGCGCGTGACCGTCGAGGTGGGCGCCGTCGAGACCGCCACGGTCGAGCGGCTGCGCGCCCTCGAGCACGTGCTTTCGGTTGAGCTGTCCGGCGGCGAGCTCGTCTGCACCTGCGAAGCGAGCCCGCACAACTTGGTCGATATCCTTGACACGCTGCGCGCCGCCGACGTGGCGCTCGGCCGCGTGTGGAGCGAGCCGCCCACGCTCAACGACGTGTTCCTCGAGATCACCGGCCGCGAGCTACGCGACTAGGAGGCGGCCATGTTCAACACCATCATTATCACGGTCAAGACGCTACTGCGTCGACCGAGTACATGGGTCTGGGGCGCGATCTTTCCCATTGCGCTTTCGACGATGTTCATGTTTATGTTCGCGAACCTGAGCTCTGACGGCACGGTCGATCCGGTGCCGGTGGCCGTTGTCGCTGACGAAGCCTGGGGCGCTTCGTCCTTTAAGGACGTGGCGACCTCGCTTGCCAAGAAGGGCGACGATCAGCTGCTCGAGATCCACGAGTGCGATGACGCAGCCGATGCGAACCGTGCGCTTAAGGCCGGCGAGGTCGCGGGCATCTATACGGTCGACGATGCGGGCACGCCCAAACTCACGTTGCTTTCGAGCTACGACAGCTCGCGTGCGTCGTCGGTGCTCACCGACCGCAGCATTCTGGAGACGATGGCAAGCTCGTATACGCAAAATGCCGAGCTCATGTCCCAGATTGCCCAAGACGACCCGGCGGCGCTCGCCGACCCGGAGGCGGTTACGCGCGCCCTATCGCTCGAGGGTGGCACCCACCGCGTAAGCCTGACACGCATCACGCCCGATGGCACGGTCATCTACTATTACGCGCTCTTTGGTCTGGTGGCGATGATGTCTGCCGAGTTTGCCGCCTTGAGCGTCGTCGATCTGCAGCCCAATCTGTCGGGCCTCGGCGCGCGTCGCTGCGTGGGCGGTCTTTCCAAAACGGCGTCGCTGGCCGGTATCTTTGTGGGCTCGTGGCTGGTTTCCTTTGCCTCGATGACGATCGCGATCGGCTACGTGCGCCTGGTCGTGGGTGTCGACTTTGGCGGGCGCGAGGGACTGTGCTTGGTGGGCGGCGCCGCTTCCGCGCTTGCCGCCACGGGCCTGGGGCTCTTTGTGGGCACGCTTCCCGTTAAGGGCGGCAAGGCATCCAAGTCCGGCATCCTCACAGGCTTTGCCACCACGTGTGCCCTGTTTGCCGGCCTCTACGGCGAGCCGGCGATGGCGCTTGCCGACGACGTCGCCCGCGCCTGCCCGGCCGAGTGCTGGTTCAACCCCGTCAAGCTCATCTGCGACATGTTCAATCGCCTGTATTTCTTTGAGGACCTGGGCCCCTTTGCCGTTCGCGCCGGCGCGCTCGCCCTGATGGCGCTGCTGTTCGTTGCCGCCGCCACGCTGATCTTTGGAAGGAGCCGCTATGAGCACCTTTAAGACTGCGCTTCGCATGGCGCTCGCACACCCGCTCTATCTGCTCATCTACACGGTGTTCATCTCGTTCATGGGTGTGTTTATCGCGGCATCGGTGAGCTGGAACTCGTCGCAGCTCACCGAGTACAAGCCCTACGATGCCAACGTGATCGTGGTCGATCGCGACGACAGCGATCTTTCGCGTGCGCTTACCAAGCATCTGGGTTCGCGCTTTGAGCTGGTCACGGGCGTCGACGACGACACCTACGACCTTGCGGACGCGCTCTCCAAGAGCAACAGCGCCAAGGGCAGTGCCGACTGCGTGTTCTTTATCCCGGAGGGGTTTGAAGGCGACCTCGTTGCAGCCGCCCGCGCGGGGGAGTCTCTGCCCAAGCTCGATGTGACCTACGGTGCCGGCACCATGGCGGCGGCGCTTTCGTCTGCCGAGGCCTCGCGCTGGATCTCGCTCGCGGGCGCTGCGGCGGCGCTTGAGCCCACTGCTTCCAACGGTGACGTCGCCAAGGCGGCCGAGCATGCGGCCGCGAAGCGTGCCGAGGTCGAGATCGAGCAGGTCAAGGTCGACTCGACTGCCGCCGCCACGCTCGAGTCGTATTTCAACTTCGGTGCGTACGCGATTATCTCGTCGGTCATCGTGTCGGTGGGGCTGGTGTTCTCGGGTATGAACGAGCCCGAGCGCGTGCGTCGTATGGATGCCGGCCCAATCTCCGAGCGCCAGCGTTCGCTTGCCGTGTTTGCGGCCGCCGCCGTACTCACCGTCTGCATCTGGTTTGTGTCGAGCATGATGGGCGTCGTGGGCTTTGCCGGCGCGGTCGCCGAGGTCGGCGTGGGGCGTGTGTGCCTGGCACTGGCGGCGACGTTTGCCCTGGCATGCACGCCACTGGCCGTTGGCTTTGCCCTTTCGAGTCTGGGCGCGCGCGAGGAGCTGCTCAACGGTGTGGGCAACCTGCTTGGCATGCTCATGACGTTTTTGGGCGGCGCCTGGATGCCGCTGTCGCTCATGGGATCGGCCGTGCAGACCGTGGCGCACTTTGTGCCGACATATTGGGTGAACGACGCGATCGGCAAGGCGCTTGCCTCGGATTTGACGTCCGCCGTGCTGGGTGACATCGCCTGCGACCTGGGCGTCACGGTGCTCTTTGCCGCGGCCATCGCCGCCGTAGGCCTAGCCCTCTCGCGCACCAAATCCCGTGCTTAGCCACCTGGTCATTTAAGAACGTCCCCAATGACCAGTCTGAAATAAATCCCAAGCCTCGCTCCAAAATAGTTCGCCAAGGTTTACTATTACGCTCATAAAGTAGTATGAGGCTAACAGTGGGGGATACCATGGCAACGCAGAAAGCCTACGTCCAGGTTAAGGATCTCAAAAAGCACTACGGCGACGGTGATGCGCGCCTGACGGTACTCGATGGCATCGACACGTCCATCAATCGTGGCGAGATCTGCGTCATGCTGGGGCCTTCGGGTTCGGGCAAATCGACGTTTCTTAACCTGATCGGCGGCCTGGAGGATGCCGATGCCGGCTCTATTCTGGTGGACGGCTGCGACCTCACGGTGCTTAAGCCTACCGACCTGGGCGAGTATCGCCGCCGTGAGCTGGGCTTTGTCTTCCAGTTCTACAACCTGGTGCCCGATCTCACCATCAAGGAGAACATCGAGGTCACGGCGCACCTGTCCAAAAACCCGCTCAATGTCGACGACCTGCTGCGTTCACTGGGCCTCTACGAGCACCGCAACAAGTTTCCGCGCCAGGTTTCGGGTGGCCAGCAGCAGCGCTGTGCCATCGGCCGCGCGCTCGTCAAAAACCCGGGTCTGCTGCTGTGCGACGAGCCCACGGGCGCGCTTGATTACAAGACGTCCAAGGAAATCTTGCAGCTCATGGAGGATGTAAACCGCACCTACGGCTGCACCATCATCATTGTCACCCACAATGCCGCCATCGCGCGCATGGCAAATCGCGTGCTGCGCCTGCGCGACGGGCGCATCGTCGAGGATGAGCTCAACGAGTCGCCCGTCGCGGCCGCCGAACTCGATTGGTAGGCGGCGCCATGACACCTCTCGCAAAACGTCTCCCGCGCGAGCTGCGCCGCAATATCGGCAAGTACCTGGGAATCTTTTTGCTTATGTGCGGAAGCATTGCTCTCACCTCGGGCTTTTTGCTCGCGGCGCATTCCATCGGTTGCCTTATCGACGACATGCGCAATGCGTACACGATTGAGGACGGCCGCGTGACCACCTCCTTCGAGGCTACCGACGATCAACTCAAGGCCGCCGAGGACGCGGCCGACGACGTCGGCGGCGTCACGCTCTACAAGAATTTCTCCATCGACGCCATCATAAAAAAGACCGCCGGCGACGACAGCACCAAGCGCACGCTGCGCACCTATGCGCACCGCACCAAGGTCGATATCGCGTCCTACTGTGAGGGCAAGGAGCCCAAGACGGATGACGAGGTGGCCATCGACCGTGTCTTTGCCACCAATAACAACCTGTCCGTGGGCGATAGAGTCGAGCTCGAGGGTCGCACCTACACCATCTGCGGCATCATGACCCAGCCCGATAGCCAGGCGCTGTTCCTCAACAATTCGGACTTTACGGTGAACACCATCACGTACGGCGTGGCCGAGGTCACCGACGCCGGCTTTGCCGCGCTTGAGGACGCCGGTGGCGCGCCTGCCTACACCTATTCCTTTATCTTTACCGATTGCGACCTCCCCACCGCGGATCGCATCGATGCGGAGCAGGATATGGTCGAGGCGCTGACCGATGCCGATGCACGCGTGGATGACCTCATCGACGCCGATTCCAACCAGGGCATTGGCTACGCACGCGACGACGTAGACGGCGACTCCATGATGTGGATGACGCTGCTCGACATCATCATCGTGATCATGGCGTTCGTCTTTGTGGTCCTGACCGACGCCACCATCGAGGAGGAGAGCGCCATCATCGGCACGCTGCTCGCCAGCGGCTATCGTCGACGCGAGATCGTGCTGCACTACCTCGCGCTTCCCGCCATCGTGGGCGTGGTCGCGGCGCTTTTGGGCACTGCGCTCGGCGTTGTGTTCTTTACCGAGCCCATGCGCAGCCTCTATTACGGTTCGTACAGCCTGCCGCCCTTCCAGGTGTACTGGAGCTGGGAGATCTTTGTGAAGTGCGCCGTGGTTCCCGCCGCCGCGCTCATCCTCATCACGCTGGTGGGTCTGCTTCGCAAAATGGGTAAGACGCCGCTGCAGTTTCTTCGCCACGAGGCGAGCGGCAAGTCTGGCACCAAGCGCGGCCTGCAGCTGTCGGAGCGCATGGGCTTTGTTTCCCGCTTCCGCCTGCGTATCTTCCTGCGCAACCTGGGCAACTTCGCCACGCTCTTCGTGGGCATCGCGTTTGCGTCGCTGCTACTGCTCTTTGGCCTGGCGATTCTGCCCACGATGACGCACTATGCGGACAACCTCGAGACAAGCCTGGTCGCCGAGCGCCAGTACACGCTCAAGGCGCCACTGGAGCTCGAGGGCACTGCCGAGGAGCGTGAGCAGTGGTCAGCACTCGAGCGCTTGCAGTCGGTTGACGGCGCGCTCCTCACCGCCGCCCAGGATGCCGATGACGAGCTTGACGACGCGGCCGATGCGGCGCAGGCGGCAGCCGATGCTGCGACCGCATCTCCGTCTGCCGAGAGCCTGACCGCAGCGCAGGACGCGCTTGCCAAGGTCCAGGACAAGAAAGATGCGCTCTACGCGCGCCTTGACGATCTTGCCGATGCCCTCGGCTGCGACCGTGACGAGGCTATCGACCTGATCGACAAGGCCTCTAAGATCGACACTGACAACGACGATATCCACCCGGTCAATACGACCGACAACGGCGCGGGCGCAATCGCGCAGGCCGAGAAATACGCCGTTTACCAGCTGCAATACGACCGCGGCGATGGTAATGGCGAGGAGACGATTTCCGTCTACGGCATTTCATCCGATTCGCGCTATTGGAAAGACCTCAACGTCGGCGATGGGCGCGTCGTCTTTGGCGGCGGTCTGCTCGATAAGTTTGGCTGGAGCGAGGGTCAGAAGGTCACGCTCGGCGACAAGTACGAGGGCGAGCATTATTCCCTTGAGTACGCGGGCAAGGACTGTGCCTGGGGCTCCAAGTCGGACATGAATATCTATATGAGTATCGACGACTTTAACGAGCTGTTCGACAACGACGCCGCCTACTTTAACGGCTATGTGAGCGACGAGAAGCTCGATCTCGATGCTCGTTACTTTGCTGGCGACACCACGCCCGACGACATGCGCGCCGTGGGCGACCAGTTTATCGGCATGATGAGCAAAATGATCGGCATGATGGTTGGGCTCGCGGTGTTTATTTTCCTGCTGTTTATGTACCTGTTGACCAAGGCTGTGATCGACCACAGCGCCCGGTCGATCAGCTACATGAAGGTCTTTGGCTATCGCGATAGCGAGATCTCGCATCTGTATATCCGCTCGATCACGCTGTGCGTGGTGGCGTCACTCGTGCTGAGCCTGCCGGTCATTATTGGCTCGCTCACGGCCATCTTCCGCTCGATGCTGCTCGCCTACAACGGCAATATCGAGATCTACGTGCCCGCTTGGTCCATGGTTGCATGCGTCGGCATTGGCTTTGCGACCTACCTGGTCGTGGCACTGCTACACACGCGTTCTATCAAGCGCGTCAGCCTAGCCGAGGCCCTTAAAGTCCAAGAGTAGTCGTTTAAGAACCTCCCCAACGACTAGGTTTCGCGCTTGACTTTGACCCTACTTCAACGGGTACCATCCTCTATGTCTGTAACGCCATATAGACCGAGGGGATATAACTATGACCGCAACTGCACCCGCAGCACCCGCTAAGGTGTACTTCACCAACCTGCGCACGCATGCTCGCGAGAGCCAGCTCGACAAGCTCAAGCGCCTCATACGTCACGCCGGTATCGAGCAGATCGACTTCGAGAACAAGTTCGTCGCTATCAAGATTCACTTTGGCGAGCTGGGCAATCTGAGTTTTTTGCGCCCCAACTACGCCCGCGCCGTCGCGGATGTCGTGAAGGAGCTGGGTGGCAAGCCCTTCCTCACCGACTGCAACACGCTCTATGTCGGTAGTCGCAAAAACGCGCTCGAGCACATCGATACCGCCTACCAGAACGGCTTTACCCCGTATGCCACGGGTTGCCAGGTCATCATCGCCGACGGCCTCAAGGGCACCGACGAGGCGCTCGTTCCGGTCGAGGGCGGCGAGTACGTGCACGAGGCCAAGATCGGTCGGGCACTCATGGATGCCGATATTGTGATCAGCCTCACGCACTTTAAAGGCCATGAGCAGGCCGGCTTTGGCGGCGCCATGAAGAACCTGGGCATGGGCGGCGGCAGCCGCGCCGGCAAGATGGAGCAGCATGCCGCCGGCAAGCCGAACGTCGCGACCGAGCACTGTATTGGCTGCCGTGCCTGCGAAAAGGTCTGTGCGCACAGCGCTATCTCGTTTGACGACACCCGTGAGCGCGAGCTTGCCAACGGCAACACCCGCACGGTCCACGTGGCTGCCATCGACCACGATCGCTGCGTGGGCTGCGGCCGCTGCATCGGCGTGTGCAACCAGGACGCCATCAAGCCCGGCCATGACGCTGCGGCCGACGTGCTCAACTGCAAGATCGCCGAGTACACCAAGGCCGTCGTCGACGGCCGTCCGAGCTTCCACATCTCGCTTGCCATGGATATCAGCCCCAACTGCGATTGTCATCCCGAAAACGACACACCTATCGTCAACGATATCGGTATGTTCGCGAGCTTCGATCCGGTCGCCATCGACCAGGCCTGCGCCGATGCCGTCATGGCATCCGAACCGCTGTCCAACACCGAGCTCACCGATAGCGCGGCCAAGATGGAGCATAACCACGAGCATCTGGAGGGCGAGCAGGCCAAGGACCCCTTCTGCATCACGCATCCCGACACCGACTGGCGCACCTGCATTGCGCATGCCGAGAAGATCGGCCTGGGCACGAGCAAGTACGAGCTCATCGAGGTCAAGTAGCACCTGTCCATTGGACATATCAAGCGCTTTTGTAGCGCAACGTTAGCAAAAGCCGCCCGTGAGCACAGCGCTCGCGGGCGGCTTTCCGGAAGTATGCGGCAAATTTCGAGACCGCCGAGCACACGACATTTTTTGGCAACAAAACCCCTGATAAATTGTTGGTAAAGCTGCGGTCTGGTCGGCAGTTCCAGATTTTGCCGCATACTTCTGAAAATAGGGGGTCAGATAAAGCCCCAGACGTTGCTTTTTGCCTAAAAATACTCGTCGAGGAAGTTGTTGACTGTGTTCCAGTAGAGCTTGGGGTCAACTTGCGCACTCTTGGCGTGGGTGGCGCCATGGATGGTGAGCTTTTGCTTGACCTTGCTGGCGCACGCGTCGTAGTTTTGGTCGAGCATGCCGTACGGCACAAAGGTGTCCTGGTCGCCGTGGATAAACAACATGGGAACCGTCGCGTGTTTGAGTTGCTCCACACTGCTCGCCTTATGAAAGTCGTAGCCCGCGCGCACGTTGCACACCAAGTTTGCTACATCGAGCAAGGGAAAGCTGGGCAGGCCGAACACGTCCTTGAGCTGCAGAGAAAACTCGTCCCAAACACTCGTATAGCCGCAGTCCTCGATAATGCATTTCACGTTTGCGGGCAGAGATTCCCCCGCGACGTTCATGGCGGTTGCCGCACCCATCGACTCGCCAAAGACCAGGATGCGCGCCTCGGGGTCAGCCTGAACGATCCGCCCAATCCATGCGACGACATCGAGCCGCTCGGGCCAGCCCATGCCGATATAGTCGCCGCCGGAGCGCTCGTGGGCGCGGGCGGCAGGCGCGAGCACGTTCATGCCGCGGTCGTGGAAGCGCTTGGCGTATCGGGCCATGCCGATGGGCTCGTTGGTATATCCATGCAGGCAGACGGCGTAATCGTGGGTGTTCTCCGAGGCGGCAAAATACCAAGCGGCGAGCTCGGTTCCGTCATCTGCGGTAAGGCTGCTGCTCTTGCGGTTTTCTTTAAACCATGCCCGCGCCTCGGTGTCCTCGGCATCCGGCTGCTCACCGTCTTTGTCGTTCTTGCTATCCTGCATCATCTTCATGGTGTACGGCGCGCGGGGATTCAGCGCGAAGTCAAACAGGAAGTTGCCGGCAAATCCGAGCAGCGCAACGACAACCGCCAGTGCAACGATGCCGGCTATCTTGAGCTTTCGATGGGAACGTGCGTTTTGAGCCATGCGGTATTCTCCTATAAGATGTTAATACATCAACATTTAATGCAAGCGCATTATGGACGTTCGCCGTTGATGCGTCAACAGGCAAAGAATGGGTAAACAAAGGGTCACGTATGGTGCAAATTTCGCACGTACCTAGACGCTTTGATATAGTGTTGAGAACTCTTTACGTTGGAGGATGTAACCGGCATGTCCGATTCGAGCGACAGTTCTAAGCCGCGACCCAAGACCGCGGCCGTTCCACACTACACGGTGGGCGAGGAGATCATGAACTCCGTCACCCATGGTGTCGGCTGCCTGCTGGGTATCGCGGGCCTGGTGCTCCTGATCGTATTCGCTGCCCTGCGCGGCGGAGGCCCGGCCCACATGGCCGCGGCGATTGTCTACGGTGTCAGCATTATCCTCGAATACCTTGCCTCCACGCTCTACCATGCGATTCAGCCCGCGGGCGCCAAGCGCGTGTTCCGCATTATCGACCACAGCTGCATCTACCTGCTCATAGCCGGCAGCTATACGCCGTTTTGCCTCATCACGCTCGCAAACGACGGCGGCCCTGCGCTGTTCTTTGCCGTATGGGCCATCGCCATTATCGGCATCGCCCTCGAGTGCTTTATGCGTGAGCGTCAACCGCACTGGGTAAGCGGCCTGGTCTACCTGCTGATGGGCTGGCTCGTTGTCTTTAAGCTGCCCGAGCTCGTGTTGCTGCTCAACCCCGTGGCACTTGCCCTGCTCGCCGTCGGCGGCGTGTGCTACACCGCGGGCGTGCCGTTCTATATCGCCAAAAACGTGCGCTATCTGCACAGCGTGTTTCACCTGTGGGTGCTCGCCGGCAGCATCTTCCAGTTCATGGCGGTGATCCTTTTCGTAATCTAGCGACCATGCCTGCGCGCCCGCGTCCTCGTTTGGGCGCCGGCGCAATTGCCGTATCCGTAATCAACGTTTTACCCTAACGTCCCGAATCTTGGAGGTTCGAGAAACTCCCGATGGACATAACCATCTCCCTTATCACCACCCTCGTTTTAACCCTCATCAACGGCTACTTCTCTATGTCCGAGATGGCGCTCACCACGGCAAAGCGCGCTGTGCTGGAGCACGAGGCCGAGGAAGGCGACAAACGCGCCGAGCGCGCCATTAAGCTGGCCGCCGATTCCGACCAGCTGCTCGCCACCATCCAGGTCGCCATCACGCTCGTGGGCTTTGCCTCATCCGCCGTCGCCTCGACGAGCCTGTCCGATCCGCTTGCCACGTGGCTCATGAGCTTTGGCATCGCGCCACTCTCTGCCATCGCGCGCGGCCTGGCGCCGGTCATCATCACCGTCGCCGTCGCCTTTGTGTCCATCGTGATTGGCGAGCTCGTGCCCAAGCGCATCGGCCTCGCCAACGCCGAGGGCGTATCCAAGCAGGTCGTGGGGCCGCTTTCGGTGTTTCAAAAGATCGCCCGTCCGCTCGTGTGGCTGACCGGTGCCTGCTCCGACGGCCTGGCCCGCATCCTGCGCATCAAGAGCGCCGATGACCGCCAGAACGTCTCGGAGGAAGAGATCAAGTACATGGTCTCGGAGCAGGACGACCTGCTCGACGAGGAAAAGCGCATGATCCACGAGATCTTCGACCTGGGCGACACCGTTGCCCGTGAGGTCATGGTGCCGCGCGTGGACACCACCATGTGCGAGGACGACGAGACGGTCGCCGACGTGCTGTCCGCCATGCGCCAGACCGGCTTTAGCCGCATCCCCGTCTATCACGAGGATCCCGACAACGTCGTGGGCATCGCGCACATCAAGGACCTGATCCAGCCTTCGCTCGACGGCAAGGGCGACCAGCCCATCGCCGATTACCTGCGCGACGCCACCTTTGTGCCCGACACCAAGGACATCCTGCCGCTGCTGTCCGAGATGCAGACTTCGCACGACCAGATCGTGGTCGTCGTGGACGAGTACGGCGGCACGGCCGGCATCATCACCATCGAGGACATCGTCGAGGAGATCGTCGGCGAGATCGAGGACGAGTTCGACCCGGACAACAAGTACCTCACGCGTCTTTCGCGCCGCGAGTGGCTTGTCGATGGGCGTTTTTCGTGCGATGACGCGATTGAGCTTGGTTGGCCGCTCGAGGAAAGCGATGATTATGAGACTATCGCCGGCTGGATTTTGGAGCTTTGCGACTCGGTGCCCGACATCGGAGAGGTGTTTGAGGTCGCGGGGTACAAGTTCAAGGTACAGTCGATGCGTGGCCAGCGCATCTCGCTCATTCGCGTGATCGCTCCGGCCGAAACCGATAAGAAGGATTCCGAGTCCTCGGCAGATAAGCCGGCGGCGTCGGACGCGGGTTCTGCGGACCCGCACGACGGCGACGAGTAGGGCAAGGAAGAGTAGGGGAGAGTTATGGCAGGCCTGTTTAACATCCTTAAGGTCACCGTCAGCGAGGACAAGATCTGCGCGCATGTGCTGGTGAACCCCGGCATGCCGCTCATGACCTCGGAGGACATCGAGGCCACGGCGCGCGTGTACTACCTGGTGCCCGCGATTGCCAAGCACCTGTGCCTGGGCGATTCCGGTCGCGAGTTCCAGGACTGCATGGGCCAGACCGAGCTTTGCCATCTGTTGGAGCACGTGACGGTCGAGCTCATGAACGAGACCGGTCTCGCTGGCAGCATTTCGTGCGGCCGCACTCGCGTGAGTGAGCACGATGAGCGTGTCTTTGAGGTCGAGCTTTCGTGTCCCGACGACGCGCTGGCCATCGGCGCGCTGTCTTCGGCGACCTTTATGATGGACTGGGCGTACCTGCACGCCGACCAGCCTGCCCCCGACGTGGAAGGAACGGTCGCGGGCCTGCGCAACCTGGTGCTGGGTATGCGCGCCGAGGCCGAGGGCAAGGACCCGCACGAGGCCGTCGCCGCCGCGAACGCCGAAGGCGAGGCCGGGGACACGACCGAGGGCGAGGCGCCTGCCGAGGCTGCCGCCGAGTCTGTCAACGATGCCCCTGCCGAGGAGGCCGTCGAGGTCGAGCCCGCGGAGCCCCAGGGCGTCCCGAGCTTTGACGACGAGCCGCAGGAAGTAATCGATACCGAGGGCGCGACCGCCGAGAGCCATGAGGCCCCCGCTGCCGTCTACGGTGGTGCGGCGACGGCTCCGGTTGCCCCTGCGCGTGAGGGAGCGCTGCCGCTCGTTGACGGCGCCGGCGAGGACCCGGCCGCCACGGTGGCCATGCCTGCCATGCCGCAGGAGTAGGCTCACCCGCTTATCACCATCATGTACCTGCGCCTTTACCGTACGCAGATGAGCAAAGCGGCAGGCGCTGTGCTGCGGGTATAATGGACAGCATTCAAACGGTGGGCGCCGAGGTGCCCGCAGGAGAGGAATGAACATGGGTAAGACTTTCAACTTTATCTCGGGTGCGCTCTTCGGTGCCGCCGCCGGCGCCATTATCGGCGTTGCCCTGGCTCCGCGCTCGGGCGCCGAGACCCGCGCCATGGCTGCCGATATCGCAAACGACGCCTGGGATAACATGCGCGACACCTGCGAGCACGGTGCCGAGGAGGCCCGCGCTGCGGTCAACGATTTTGGCCCGATGGTCGATGCCAAGACCGATGACCTGCGTGCCAAGGTTGACCTTGCCCGCGAGCGCATGGACCAGCTGCGAGAGCAGCTCAACGACGCCATCTCGGGCGGCAACGTGACGCCCGCCGCCGATGTCGTGGTCGAGAACGCCGTCGAGGCCGACGCCGAGGCCGCGGAGCCTTCGACCGAGGCATAATGCGCGCCGGGGATTTTGTCGGCGCCAAGATCTATCGCAAGCCTACCGAGGATAAGCGCACTAAAAAAGACGGCACGCCGCGCAGCCCTAAAAAGCTCGGCAAGATTCACTTTCCGGTCTTTACCCCGGGCGGCACACGCGTGGTGGGCTTTATGGTTCGCCAGTCCGATATCGCGGGTATGATCGAGCGCCCCGACCGCTTTGTGGCGCTCGATGCCATTGGCGTCTACGAGGGCGCCATCGCAGTTGACGACGTCAAGGGCACCTACGATGCCGCTGCGGCCAAGCGCCTCGACATCAACCTGGACGATTGCATTATCTGGGTTGGCATGGACGTGCGCACGGAGTCGGGCGATGTCGTGGGCTATTGCTCGGATGTGGAGTTCAAGCCGCGTTCGGGTATCGTGCAGACATTCTATGTGACCACTGGCACTGCCTCGAGTGTGCTGGTGGGCGACACGCAGATGCCGCCGACGATGCTGCGCGGCTATGCGGACGGCGCGATGATCGTTTCGGACGAGGTCAAGTCGCTCGGGTATTCGGGCGGCGCCGCCGCAAAGGCTGCCGAGGCAAGCGTCGTGGTGGGCGATAAGGTCAAGAAGGGCGCTAAGGTGCTCGATGACAAGGGTTCGGTCGCCGTGGACAAGGGCAGTCGCGCGCTGGGCAAGCAGCTCGGCAAGACGCGCGGTATGTTCAAGGCCTTTAAGGACGAATATCAAAAGGCGAGCGGGGGCTCGTCAAAAGCTAGCAAATAGCGACGTACCAATTGATGGGAGGCAAGCCGGAGACCTGTTGCTCCGGCTTGCTGCGTTTATGGGGGAGGGCACATGCGCCAAAACGGATCTAACTTAAACGGGCGCTCGGGTGCGCGTCCGACGGCGCGCCGCGACCTGGGGCAGTTGCCCAGCGGTCAGCGCAAGCGTCACCGTAAGCCCGGCGCGATGTATCTCAACCATAGCCGCGGCTTTAGCGACCGAAGCGCTCGCATCGGCAGCGGCCGCACGCCCCGTCGTCCGTCTCGCCTGCCCTATGCGCTCATCGCCGTGGGCTGCGCACTCGTGCTGTTTATCGCTGCCGTCGTGGGCTACGTCAACCGCAGCGTGGATGTCGTCCTCAACGGCCAGGAGACTGCGGTGCGCGTCGGATCTACGCTGCAAAATCTCATCGACGATCAGGAGCTGACCGATACCTACGACGCCGGGGATCTGCTGGCCGTTGACGACAGCGTGCTAACCCGCCATGGCGCCGAAAAGCTGTCGGTAAAGGTGGACGGCAAGCGCATAAAACAGGGCAAGTGGAAAAGCCGCGAGCTTACGGGCGGCGAGAAGGTGACGGTCAAGGACGGCCGCGACACGTATGAGAAGCACGAGGTCCAGGCGACGGTTATCGAGCCCAAGCTCAAGGTCGAGGGCACGGGTGCTATCGAGTACGTCAAGACGTGGGGCATCCAAGGCCGCTCCGAGGTGTGGGTCGGCGAGCAATCGGGTAAGACGCAGGACCGCGGCGAGGTCGTGCCCGCCACCGATTGCGTGGTCGAGTGCGCGAGCGTGGCGCCCAAGGGCAATGAAAAGTACGTGGCGCTGACGTTTGATGAGGGCCCGAGCGGCGCGACCAAGCAGATCTTGCAGGTGCTCAAGGAAAAGGGCGTCACCGCGACGTTCTTCCTGTCGGGTGATGCGGCCGAGGCCTCGCCCGCCACGGCCAAGGCGATTGTCGATGCTGGCTGCGAGGTCGGCTCCAACAGCTACCGAGACGAATCGCTCAAGGGCCAGGACCGCGATGCGGTGCGCGAGCAGGTTTCGAAGGGCACCGAGGCGATCAAGTCCGTGACCGGAACGTCGACGATGCTTTTGCGTGCTCCCTACGCAGCCTTTGACGAGCAAAACTGGATTGATGCGATGGACCTGGTGTCTGCCGTGGTCTCGTGGAATATCGATTCGGGCGACTGGCTGCTCAACGGTGCCGACGAGCAGGTCTCGACGGTGCTCGATTCGGTGACGCCGGGCAACATTGTGTTGCTGACCGATAACGATGAATGTGCCGAGCAGACGCTCGAGGCGCTGCCGCAGATTATCGACGGGCTTATTGCCGACGGCTACAAAATCGTGACATTGAGCGATCTGGTCAAGACGGATACATCGCTGAGCAAAAAGCTCACCTCGCTGACGAAGGCCGCCATGCCCAAAAACGCCGTGTTCCCCCAGCTCGCCGAAGATGACGACACCACAGACTAGTCATGTAAGAACGTCCCCAATGACTATGTCACGGATGCGTCAGCGTTTGGTATGTCTGCGATGTTTGGAGCATAAATTTGGCGCCACGGCGCGATGCTGATGCTATAGTTACTGCGGATAACAAGGGTCAAGAGAAAGGTTGCAGGTGAAATCCAAACCTCGACCATACAGTCGATGACCCCATGCAGGTGCTTCTTGCGCATGTACGGGGTGTGAGCGCCGAGCGGCGTGCCGCCCGCGCATGCGTATACATATCTAAAAGTCCACGGACGGCGTGCCGGCATGGCCGCAGTTCGAAGGGATAATGATGGGGAGCACCAGTGAATTATCTGAGTGAGATGCTCAAACTGCCGGTCTTGGACGTCGATGGCGAAAAGCTCGGCGTTGTGAACGATTTTGGCATTGCTACCGGCGAAGTTTTTCCGCACGTAACGTCGCTCGCGTTCCGCGGACCCGGCAAGACGCCGTTTATGATCAGCTGGCGCAAATGGGTCGACCGTATCGACGAGACGGGCGTACACCTTAAGTCGCCGGCCACCGAAATCCGTTTTTCGTACCTGCAGCCGACCGAACTCTTGCTTGCCCGTGACGTGCTTAACAAGCAGATTGTCGACACGCAGGGCATGAAGGTCGTGCGCGTCAACGACATCAAGTTTTCCATGTCGGGCGAAAATCAGCTGCGTCTGCTGGGTGCCGAAGTTGGCGCCCGTGGTCTGCTGCGCGCGATCAGCCCCGCCCTCGAGCATGTCGTCGAGAGCTTTATGAAGCACCTGGGCAAACCGCTCGGCGAGGACATCATCGCCTGGTCCTATATGGACCTGCTCGACCGTTCGACTAAGAACATCCAGCTGTCGGTGTCGCACAAGACGCTTGGCGAGCTGCACCCTGCCGACATTGCCGACATTATCGAGCAGCTCGACCCGCGCCTGCGTGCGCAGGTGTTCGCGCAGCTCGACACCGCCCAGGCCGCCGAGGCCATCTCGGAGTTCGACGACGACGAGCTTATGACCGAGATGCTCGAGGGCCTGTCCGACACCGATGCATCGTCGATGCTGGCCATGATGGACCCGGACGACGCCGCTGACCTAATCGACGAGCTCGATTACGAGAAGGCCGAGAAGCTTCTGCGCTTGATGGGCGTTCAGGAGGAGAAGGCGATTCGTAACCTGCTGGGCTATGAGGACAACACTGCCGGTCGCATCATGACCTCGGAGTTTGTCTCCCTGCCCGCCACGGCGACGGTCGGTGACGCCATCGAGGCGATCCGCAAGCTCGACGAGGACTTCGAGAGCGTCTACTACGTCTATACCGAGGACCCGAGCGGTATGCTCACCGGCGTCCTTTCGCTGCGCACGCTCATCGTGGCCGACCGCGACGCCACGCTGGGCCAGCTGGCCTATCGCGACCTGGTTTATGTGTCGCCCGACGATGACCAGGAAGACGTAACGGACGAGATGACCAAGTACGACCTGGTCGCTATCCCCGTTTGCGACGAGAACCGTCATATTTTGGGTATCGTGACCTTTGACGACGCCATGGACGTTATCGCCGAGGAACACCAGGAGGACCTGCAGATCGCAGGTGTCGGCTCGGGCGACAGCGCGTCCGACGACTCGACGAATGTGCTCAGCTGGTTTGTGCATCGCCAATACTGGGTTGTCGTGTGGGGCATTGCCTCGTGCATCATGGCAACAGTGCTGGGGACGGCGCTGGGCTCCGCGCATCTGGTGGTGTTCCCCATGTGCGCCATGCCGCTCGTGCTGCTGGCTGCCTCGCGTATGGTGTCGTTCGTCAAGAACTACTTCCTGGAGTACGACGGCCATGACGATGAGCCCAAGCCGTATCTGGGATTTTTCTTCCAGAGTACGGGCATGGGCTTGATTCTGTCGCTCGTGACCTACCTGTGCGCCCAGCTGGTGCGCACCGCCGCGTTCCTCGACGCGCCTATGTTTGAGGAACAACTCTTTACCGGCTGCTTTAACATCGCGGCCATCGTCTGTCTGATCGGCAACATGAGCGCCGTGATTTACCTGATGGTGCTGTTCTGGCGTGACGAGCACGACCTCAATACGTCGGGTACCGCCATGAACGTCATTGCCGTCATGATCTCATGCGTGGCGTACTGCATCGCCGCGGTGTTGCTCACCATGTCAGTCATGGGTTAGGTGGTCGCGTGCAAAACACGAAGCAAAAGGCGAGCACCAAGCAAAAGCTGACCATCGCGGCCATCTTTGGCGCCATGGGCCCTGGCCTTCTGGCGGCGCTTTCGGGCAATGACGCCGGCGGCATCGCCACATATTCCAGCGCCGGTGCCAGCTATGGCTACAAGATGCTGTGGATGCTTCCCGTCATGACTGTGCTGCTCATCGTGACGCAGGAGACCGCGGCGCGCTGCGGCTGCGTCACAGGCAAGGGCTTGGCCTCGCTCATCCGCGAGCGCTTTGGCGTGCGCAGGAGCGTGCTGGCCATGGCGGCGCTGCTGATCGCCAACACGGCCGTTACCATCTCGGAGTTTGCGGGTATCGCGAGCGGCCTTGCCCTCTTTGGCGTGCCGGCGAGCATCTCGGTGCCGCTGGTGGCGCTGCTGGTTTGGATGCTTACCATGTCGGGCAGCTTCCAGCGCATCGAGAAGATTCTGCTGCTGGTGAGCTGCGTGTTTGTGACCTACATTGTCGCTGCATTTATGGCTGGCCCCAGCTGGGGCGAGGTGGCGGTCGACCTGGTTGTGCCCAACATCCAAAATGACCCCAGCTACGTGTCGCTTGTGGTCGCAACGATCGGTACCACCATTGCACCGTGGATGATCTTCTTGGCGCAGAACAACGTGGTCGATAAGAATGCGGGCGAGGACGATATCGTGCTGCAGCGTATCGACACCGTGAGCGGCTCGATCGCCGCCGATGTCATCGCCGGCTTTATTATCATCACGACCGGTACGGTGTTGTTCCCTGCGGGCATTCAGATTAGTGACGCTGCCGATGCCGCTCGCGCGCTGGAGCCCATCGCGGGCCAGTGGTCCACGGTGCTGTTTGCCTCGGGCCTGGTCGCGGCGAGCTTCTTGGCCGCCTGCGTGCTGCCGGGTGTTACGTCGAGTGCTATCTGCGAGGCATTTGGCTGGGAGCGCGGTGCCGATCGCAGCTGGGACGAGGCCCCGGTCTACCGCGGCATCATTACGGCCATCATTGGCATCTCTGCCGTGCTGGTGCTCATGCCCGGTGTCGACCTGTTCCAGATTATGATGACCTCGCAGGTCATCAACGGCGTGCTTTTGCCTGTGGTCCTGGTGTTCCAGGTGCTTATTGCCGCCGATCGACACATTATGGGCGCCAACCGCAACGGCCGCGTGTGGAATGTGCTCACCTGGGCGACTATCGGTGTGATTACGGTGCTGACGGTCGTCATGTTTGTGCTGCAGGCGATGGGCTACAGCGCGTAGCGCTTCTTTTGGACTCTAAACAGGTCGCCGCCATGGGCTGCGGCCTGTTTTTTGCCCACGGCCTCTCGGAGTCGGCTCGAAAAGAGCGATTTTGGGTTGTTTGCTGCGGGTAGAAGCAGATTTGGCTGCGCGTTACTTGTCGGTGCCCAGCTTGTGTGGCTTGTAGGCGAGGGCGTTGACGAGCGCATCGGTGGCGGATTTGACAGCCGCCGGCTGCGGATCGTTAACGTGATCCTCGGGATGCACGGGCAGGTCCTTCTTGACGGCATCGTGGATGAGCTTAAGGTACTCGGTCACACCCGCGTTCGAGAGGTGCGTGCCATCGCCATCGAACAGATCATTGCGGTTGGCACTATATCCGTACCAGTCGATAACGCGTACATTCTTGTAGCGCGTGGCGGCGTTGGCGATGGCCTGGTTCGTGGACCCGACCCACGGCTGCGGGCTACGCGTGTTTACAAACACGACAATACGCTGCTCGCCGGCATCGGCCATGATGGCGTCAATCTGGGCATCGGTCACTAGGCCGTTGGTACCCAGGGCAAAGACCACGATCTTGCCGGCAAGGTTCTGCTGGATATAGCCCTCAAATGTCGCGCGGCCCGCATCAAACTGGCGGCCCTTTTCGGCATCGATGTGACTGTGGGGGAACACGCCGTCAAAGGAATCGACGGCGCGCAACGACACGGAGTCGCCGATCATCAGCAGGTCGTATGATCCGTCGGAGAAGCCGTCGTTGTCCTTGTCGGTGTCATCGGCCGCCTGCTGGTCCTGGGGTTTTGCATTTTTGGCTTCCTTGTTTAGGATTTCGGCGCCCTCGCCGCTCAGCGCGGATGTGTCGGGCACAAAGACCAGACCACCCAGCGCCACGACAAACACGACGCAGCAAGTAGCGCACACGGGAATATGCGCGCGCACCCAGCTTGCGGGCGTGGTGGTGCCTTCGCGGAGCTCGGAAACAGTGCGGCCGAAGGCACCCTTCCTAAACGGCGTTTCGATAAAGCGATAGGAGCACTCGGCTACGGCGACCACCACAAGTACCTGCAAGATGTACTGCCACCAGGGCGTATCGCTGATGTTGGCGACCGGGTTCATAAGCAGCAGCAGTGGATAGTGCCACAGATAGATACTGTACGAGCGCTTGCCAACCCACACGAGCGGCTCGGCGGACAGCGCGCGGGCAACCATTCCCTGGGGCTGCACGCAGGCCGCGATGACCATGAGTGTGAGGATGGAGCATAACAGCGTGCCGCCGCGATACTGAAACGCGGTGTAGCCGTTGGTGAGCGCGACCATGGCGGCAAGGCCAACCAGACCCACGACGCCCAACACATCGATGGATGTGGGCGAGGACCAAAAGCGCACGAGGGCGCTCGGCTGTGCCGGGGCGGTATCGGCTGATTCGTCGACCTTCTTGCCAGGCTTGCCCTCGGCGTTCTTGCCGTGCTTGGCGGCGCCAGCCAGGCGATTGAGTCCCAAACGATGAGCGAGGCGCACCGGCGCTAGATCGCGATCGGGGATAAAGGCCATCCAGGCACCCAGCAGCAGCGAGAACACGCGGGTGTCGGTGCCGTAGTACACGCGGCTGGGGTCGGCGGCAGGGTTGTAAAGCACCATCATGGCGAGGGCGGATGCCGCGGCAAGGCCCAGAACCACGCGGCGCGTGTTGGGCTTGCTCACATGCATGGATACCATGGCAAACAGCAGTGGCGGCCAAATCAGGTAGAACTGTTCCTCGATGGCAAGCGACCAAAAGTGCGTGAGCGGCGAGGGGTCGCCCAGAGCATTGAAGTACGAGACGTTTTGGGCAATCTGCCACCAGTTGTTGAAGAACAACAGCGACGGCAGGATGTCGGGGCGCATCTTGGTGAGCATCACGTGGTTAAAGATGGTGCACAGCGCGCAGGTCACGAACACTACCGTTACCACGGCGGGGACCAGGCGACGGATGCGGCGAATCCAGAAGCTCTTAAGATCGATGCGGCCGGTCTTAGCGACTTCGTTGAGCAGCAAGCGCGTGATCAGATAGCCCGAAAGCACAAAGAAGATCGTGACGCCGAGCAGGCCGCCCTGAGCCCACGTGAGGTTGAGGTGATAGAGCACCACTGCGACGACGGCAAGCGTGCGCAGGCCGTCGAGGGCGGGGATATAGCGAGATTTGGGGCGCGTGGGCGCCTGTTCTTTTGCGGCGCTGTTGGTGCGGTCACCCTTGTTGGCGGGCACGCGATGAGAGTCTGCGGCGCGGCGCGGCTCGGTGGCTTGTCGGTTAGCGCGCGAACGTTCGTGCGGCGCTCGTTGATCGCTCGCGTGGCGTGAGCTGCGTGAGCTCGATCGCGGGAATTGTTCCATAAAACTTCATCCAATGACGAGAATAATCAGCACGCCTTCATTGTAGCCGCCTGCTCCTGTGAATGCTTGCTGCCGGTGCAAGCTCAAGCGCGCGTTCACATCAAAGTGAACTAAAGTTATAGAGGCGCGAGAGCGCACGATTGACGGCCAACAGCGGGTGCAGAGCTCGCGGACGAGGAGGTTTCCATGGCAGATTGCGGCATCGTTGCGGTGTTCGGCAGCATGAACATGGACCTTTCGGTGGCGTGCGAGCGCATGCCGCGTGCGGGCGAGACCGTCGGCGGCAGCGGATTTATCGGCAATGCCGGCGGTAAGGGCGCCAACCAGGCCGTGGCAGCTGCGCACATGGGCGCGCGCACGTGCATGATCGGCGCGGTCGGGCGCGATGCATTTGGCACGTCGCTCGTGGCGGGGCTCCAAGATGCTGGCGTGGACTGTGACTTTGTGGCGCGTCGCGATGATGTAGAGACGGGAACGGCGACCATCATTCGCTGTGAGGGCGACAACCGCATCGTGCTGTCGCCGGGCGCCAATCATGCGCTTGCGGGCGAGGACGTTGCCCGCGCGCTGAGACGTCTGGTGGCCGATGAGCTCGACGGCGACGCCAGCGAGATTGCCCCGGCTGCCGGAAGCGTCTTTATCGCCCAGGGCGAATGTGACCTTGCGGCGACTGCCGAGGCGCTTGTTTGCGCTCACGAGCTGGGGTTCTATACGGTCTTTAATCCAGCGCCTGCCTGTGAGTTGCCTGCGGAGGTCTGGTCTGCAGTCGACCTGGTCTGCCCCAACGAGACTGAGTGCCAGGTGCTGACGGGCATCTTGCCCGCGGATGATGCGAGCTGCGTCGCGGCGCTCAATGCCCTGCTCGCCAAGGGTGCCGGAGCTGCGGTCATCACGTTGGGTGGCGCTGGCTCGGTTACGCTTGGCGATGACGGCGAGCTGCTGCGCATGCCGGCGCTTTCGAGTGCGGTGGTCGATACGACGGCCGCGGGCGATACATTTATCGGTGCGCTTGCCGCGGCTCGTCTGGAGGGCCTGCCGCTCTTTGAGTGCATGGCGGTGGGCGCACGCGCCTCGGCGGTGACGGTGTCGCGCCTGGGCGCACAGCAGTCGATTCCCACGCGTGCCGAAGTTGAGCGCGTGTTTGATTTAGACGATTTAGTACAAGACGGAGAAGCGGAGTAGAACAATGGCAATTAAGAAGCTGATCCTTGATCTGGATATGGGTGTGGACGATGCGATGGCGCTTGCCTATGCCATCGCGAGCCCCGAGGTGGAGCTCGTCGGCATTACCACGTGCTTTGGCAACGTGCGCGTCGACCAGTCGGCGCATAACTGCTTGGCGGTGCTCGACCTGTTGGGTCGTCCCGAGGTGCCGGTGTACCTGGGTGCCGACCGTCCTCTGCAGGCGACTGAGCCCTATACGCCGCCGGCGTCCACCGCGCTCATTCACGGCAAGAACGGCATCGGCGGCGCGAGCGTGCCGGCGTCGCCCTACGAGCCGGTGGGGGCGACGTCTGCCGACGGTAACGCTGCGGTCGATTATCTGATCGATGCCGCGCGCACCTATGGTCCCGATCTGGTCTACGTAGCGACCGGCCCGCTCTCCAACCTGGCGCTTGCCCTGGAGCGCGATGCGGCAGCGGTGATGTCTATCGGCCGCGTGGTGGTTATGGGCGGCGCCTTGACCGTGCCCGGCAACGTGAGCGCGGGCGCCGAGGCCAACATGGCAAGTGATCCCGAGGCGGCCGACGCCGTGCTGCGTTCGGGCCGCAAGCTCACTATGGTGGGTTTGGATGTGACGCATCGCGTGGTGCTCACGCGTCGCGACATTGCCGGTTGGACGGGCTCGGGCACCATGGCCGGTTGCGCGTTTGCGAGCATGGTGGAGCATTACATTGGCTCGTACGAGATGAACGCACCCTACCTGGGTGGTTGTGCGCTGCACGATCCGCTAGCCGTTGCCGTGGCGATTGACCCCACGCTCGTGGGTGCGCTCGGCTGCAATCTGCGTGTTGATCTGCTGGGCGAGTATCGCGGCCGCACCATTTGCGATGAGCGCCGTGTGGCCGACCCCGACAAGAGCGCACTCGTGGCGCTGACCGTCGACGCCCCGCGCTTCCTGTCCGAGTTCAAGGCGCGCATGGCCCGCATCCTAGGCTAGGCTCGGGATCGAAGCACGCCCATCTGCTCGATGTGGCCGCTGGCGGGCCGACATCTACCGTTCGCCAGCCCGATGGTCCCCGGGGCGGGGAGAGCGCTATAATGCATTCTGCATCTTGGATTGTTACTCCTGTGTGGAGGCATGCCCAAGAGCAATACAACACGGATTGTTACGTAAGGCATGACCGCAATAGCACTGCTATTGGCTATCATGCCTTTTTCTGTGAGTGTTCTTGAAAGGAGGTTCACCATGCTTGCAATTAAAAAGCTTAACAACAACGCGGTTCTTTGCCGTGACGGACAGGGGCGAGATGTCATCGCCATGGGCAGGGGCGTCGGTTTCGGCGGAGATTTTCCTCGAGAGCTCCCTCTTTCTAAAATCGAGCATACGTTTTACGACATTGATCCTAAAGGACAAGATGTCATGAGGGATCTTCCCTCGGATATCGTGATGTTTGCGGCGAAAGTTATGGACATCGTTGCCAACGAACTGCCCTACGACCTCTCGACCAATGCGACGCTGTTCATGGCTGATCACCTGTCGTTTGCCGTTGCGCGAGCCCAAAAGGGGGTCCGCATCGCGATGCCTCTTGCCTATGAAGTGCGGGAGACGTATCCGAAGGAATACAAGGCTGCCCAGTTTATCGTCATGCGACTCGAGAAGGAGCTCGGAGAGCGGCTTCCCAAGGATGAGATTGCCAGTATTGCGATGAATCTCGTGAACGCACGGGTTGTTGAAGCCGTCAAAGCCACGGCCGAGCCCGCAAAGCAGTTCGACGATATGCTCGAGGACGTTATCGAGATTCTCGAAAGCGATTTCCGCATTATTGTCGACCGCGATTCCTTTGATTTCACCCGCTTCGCCACGCATCTGCGGTACCTGTTCAAGCGCATTCAAGCCGGCGAGTCGCTGAACAGCGCCAACATGCAGATGTACAAGAACTTTCGTGAGGAGTTTCCGCAGTTGGCAGAGTGCGTGAAGCATATCGGTTCCTATTGTCGTGAAACGTGGGACGCCACGCTCTCCGAGGAGGAGGAACTCTATCTGATGATCCATCTCAACCGGATCATCTCCAAAAAAGGATTGTAACCCGTAGCCATTCGGGGCATGACCTTTGCCGATTCGAACAGTAAGCCAAGATTGTGCAAAGGAGCCAATGATGGCAAATTACAAAAAGGTGGCAGAGCAGATTCTCTCCACTGTGGGCGGGGCGGAAAACGTGGCTTCGGTTACGCATTGCATGACGCGCCTGCGCTTCAACCTCAAGGATGAAAGCCTCTCGAATGATGAGAAGCTTGAGGACATCTCGTCTATCATCAGCGTCGTGCACGCCGGAGGGCAGGTGCAGCTGGTGGTCGGGCCCACGGTCGACAAGGTCTACGACGAGGTTTGTAAGCAGGGCGGATTCGAGGTCACGGTATCGATTGACGAGGAACTCGATGGCCCTCAGCTTAGCTGGAAGGAGCGCTTGGCGCCCAAGCACCTCTTCAATCAGCTGCTCGATGCCGTGAGCGGCGCTATCACCCCGATCCTTCCGATCTTTTGTGTCGCCGGTATCTTCAAGATGCTCGTTATTCTGTTTGGGCCCGAAGGCGCCGGTTTTATGTCCGAAACGAGCGACCTGTATCGGATCCTTTCCCTGGTGGGCGATGCGGCGTATTACTACTTCCCGGTGTTTGCCGCCTATAGCTCGGCTAAGAAGTTCAAAACGAGTCCTGTGCTGGCACTGCTCATCGCTGTTGTGATGATTTATCCCGACATGCTCGCTATTGTTGAGGACGGAAAGCCTTTCAGCGTCTTCGGCATCCCCATGCAGCTCGTCAACTACACCCAGGCTGTTCTTCCGGTCATCTTGATCACCTGGGCCCAGTCCTATGTTGAGCGCTTCTTTAAGAAGATCTCGCCTGATATGTTGCGCATTCTGATCGTACCCGTGGGTACGGTGCTCGTGATGTTGCCGGTCGCGCTGTGCCTCTGCGGCCCTGCCGTCCAATTTGTCATGGGCCTTGTGGCCGATTTCATCATTTGGCTCGCCTCTGTTGCCGGTCCCGCTGCGACCGCGGTTATCGGCGCATTCTGGAATCTGATCATCGCCACCGGCATGCACGTGCCGATCTATACCGCCATATTGCCCGCCGCGCTCCAGAACGGTTACGACGCCATCTTATACCCCGGCACCGCGGTTGTAGCCTACACCACGCTTGCCATCGCGCTCGCCTATGGCCTGCGCGCTAAGGGCAAGGAGAGTCGAGCCACGGGCTGGAACTTGTTCATCACCTATGCCTTCGGTCGCGTGAGTGAGCCCATCATCTACGGCATCCTGTTTCGCGACAAGAAGGCTCTTGCCTGGAACATGATTGGTGGTGCTGTCGGTGGTCTGCTGGTAAGCCTTCTTCATGCCAACGTCTATATCTTCACTGGCGTTGGTTTCCCATGGATGAACGTGCTCATGTTTGCTCAGGATATCATCCCTGGCACCATCGGGTGTCTTGCTGGCGGTGCCGTGACGTTTGCGTTGGCGATGATTTTTGGATTTGAAGGACAGGAGAAGATGCCGTTGAAGTCCAAGAGCGGCGATTCTGAGGCCGTTGAATCCGTCGAGGCATAAGAGGCTACTACACAAATATGCTCCCCAGCCGTTGCGCGGTCCGACCCCTTGGCCGCGCAACGGTACTGTGCTGTTGCGCGGCACTTGCCGAGTCCGTTGCGTTCGACAGTGTGGGCCGGGAATTTGATAGAAAGGACGACACCATAATGTTTAGAGAAGATTTTTTATGGGGCGGGGCTCTGGCTGCAAACCAGTGCGAGGGAGGATGGAACGAAGGCGGTCGCGGTTTAGCCAATTCCGACATGCTGCCGTTTGGCGATCAACGCATGGACGTCATGCGGGGAGACCTTGATCCGCGTGCGTTGGCACCCGACAGCTTCTATCCCGCTCGCAAGGGCATTGATTTTTACCATAGGTACAAGCAGGATATTGAACTGTTTGCCCAGATGGGTTTTAAATGCCTGCGCTTATCAATCGCCTGGAGCCGCATTTTTCCCAAAGGAGACGAAGCCGAGCCCAATGAAGAAGGCCTTGCCTTTTACGAGGATGTTTTTAGGACGTGTCGCGCGCATGACATTGAGCCTTTGGTGACGCTCAACCACTATGATGTCCCCATGCATCTCGTCGATGCGTATGGCGGATGGCGCGATCGCAGGTTGGTCGACCTGTTCGAGCGATATTCGCGTACCGTGTTCGAGCGCTATCGGGGATTGGTCAATTATTGGCTGACCTTTAACGAGATCAACATCATGACGCAGGCGTGCTTTATGGCGGCGGGGATCATCTTCGAGCAAGGGGAGAATCGCTATGCAACGGTTCGCACGGCCGTGCACCATGTATTGGTTGCGAGCGCCCGTGCGGTCGGGGCGTGTCATGAACTGTGCCCTGGGGCGAAGATCGGTTGCATGCTCAACGCAGGTGTCTTCTATCCGGCTACATGTGATCCGGACGATGTGCTGGCTGCGCAGGCTGAGAATCGCAGCCATTACATGTTTACCGACGTCCAGGTGCGCGGTGCGTACCCGAGCTATGTTCTCAAGGAATACGCCCGCCATGGTTTTGAGGTGCCCTATCGGGATGATGACCGCGAAGTACTGGCTGCAAACCTGGTCGATTTCGTCTCGTTTTCGTATTACTCGACGCGCGTCGCAAAAGCGCATGCGGAAGGTCAGTTCGATTCGAACCTTCTTCGCTCGGCGCCTAATCCGTATCTAAAACAGGAGCCTTGGGGGAGGTTTATCGACCCCAAAGGGCTGCGCGTCACCATGAATGAAATCTGGGATCGCTATCAAAAGCCGCTGTTCATCGTCGAAAACGGTTTGGGTGCTCCTGATGTGCCGGAAGATTCGGGTGAAATAGAAGACGACTATCGAGTTGAATACCTGCGGGCCCACATCGAGGCGATGAGGGAGACCGTCGAGCTCGACGGGGTGGAACTCATGGGATATACCTGTTGGGGCCCGATCGATTTGGTTTCGGTCGCCACAGGACAGATGCGTAAGCGCTACGGGTTTATCTATGTCGATCGAGACGATAGCGGTGCGGGCTCGTTTGAGAGACGTAAAAAGAAAAGCTTCGAATGGTACCGACGCGTAATAGCAAGCAATGGCGAAGACCTTGCGTAATAACGTAAAGATGGACAAATGCGCCCGTTGGGGGAATAGTCGTGCCACTTCGCTTGACAACAGGCTAAACTAGCTAATAAACATTTACTATTCTGTTTAGATTGAATTTGCGGTCGTTTAGTTGCCGAGCCACGGGGCGGTCAAGCCACGATGCTCGGCCGCGACCGATGCTAGGGGGAACGATGGCTAAAGCAAGCGTCCGCGAGATCAGCCGCATTACCGGCTTTTCGCCCGCAACCGTGTCCAACGCGCTCAACCGCAAGCGCAGCGTGAGCGAGGAGACCGCCAAGGTCATCCTGGAGTGCGCGCAGTCGCTTGGCTATCAGCAGTCGACGCAGCTCGAGAGCATCCAGTTTGTGCTTGCGCGCAAGACGGGCGCCATCCTGGACGAGAGCACCTTCCATCCCGCGGTCATCGAGGGCGTGGAGCGCCAGGCGCGTCGCCACGGCATGAGCACGAGCTTTGTCTCGCTCGACTTTAGCGACCTGGACGCCGTGCGCCCGCAGGTCGAGGGCCTGATCGCCGACCCGTCGGCCGCCATCGTGCTGATGGGCACCGAGCTGGGCGAGGAGGACTACGCCCTGTTCGCCGACGCTGCCGCCCACCTGATTGTGCTCGACGGCTGGAGCGATCGCCAGTACTTCGATGCCGTAGTCATCGCCAACACCGATTCGGTGCTGCGTGCCGTGGATTACCTTATCGAGAAAGGCCACAGGCAAATCGGCTATCTGGCGGGCGACCTTCGGATCCGCAACTTTAAGGACCGCGAGCGCGGCTATCGCCAAGCGCTTGAGGACGCGGGCCTCGAGGCCAATCCGGCATGGCGTGTCACGTTGGGCACCACGCTCGAGGGTGCCTATCGCGACATGGGCGTGTGGCTCGACAACGTCTCGCGCGACGATCTGCCGACGGCTTTCTTTGCCGAGAACGACGTGCTCGCCGTGGGCGCCATGCGCGCGTTCAACGAGCACGGTATTCGCGTGCCCGAGGATGTCTCGATCATCGGCTTTGACGACCTGTCTTTGGGCGCCTTCTCCAACCCGCCGCTCACCACGGTGCATGTTCCCAAGCACGAGGTGGGCGAGATCGCGGTGCGTCGCCTGGTGGGCAACATCCGCAACCCCAAGAGCTATACCTGCAAGACGGCCGTGTCGACCTACTTTGTCGAGCGCCAGAGCGTGTGCGAGATCTAGGCGAAGAAAACGCCGGGGCGCAGGGCGGCAAAGCTCGCTAAGGCAGCCATATCTAACGCTACTAAGAGAGGGTCCTTCGGGGCCCTCTTTTTGTTTCCCTTGTATGTTCAGTTTGTTTACATACCGTTTAGGCTGATTTCTCTACCGTTTATGGGACTTTCGCGCTAGACTATTAAACAAAAGAGTAAAACATTTAGTAAACAGAACAAAACGAAACATGCGTCTGTTTACTGAACATGTGATTAGGGGAGGACGTACATGGACAAGATCAAGCTCGGCTTTGTGCCCACGCGCCGCAGCATCTTTAGCGCGCCGGACGCAATCAAGTATCGCGGCCTGACGGCTGATCGCCTGCGCGAGATCGGCGTCGACATCGTGGATATCGACGACATCAATGAAGAGGGCCTGCTGTTCGACGACAGCCATATCGAGCCCATCGTCAAGAAATTCCGCGCCGAGGGCGTCGATGGCATTATGCTGTGCCACGCCAACTTTGGCACCGAGTACGTTTGCGCTCGCCTTGCCCGCGAGCTCGGTCTACCCGTACTGCTGTGGGGTCCGCGCGACGAGCGCCCCGAGCCCGACGGCACACGCCTGCGCGATAGTCAGTGCGGCCTGTTCGCCACCGGCAAGGTCCTGCGCCGCTTCCAGGTTCCCTTCACCTACATGACCAACTGCCGCCTGACCGACCCCGAGTTCGAGCGCGGCGTTTGGGACTTTTTGGCCGTTTGCAACGTGGTCAAGACCTTCAAGCACACCCGCATCCTGCAGATGGCCACCCGTCCGTTCGACTTCTGGTCGATCATGTGCAACGAGGGCGAGCTGCTCGAGAAGTTCAACATCCAGCTTTCGCCTATCCCCATGACCGAACTTGTCCAGGCTGTGCGCGACGCCCAGGCCGACGAGCAGGCCATGGCCGCCATGCTTGCCCACATCAACGACAGCTTTGAGATCTGCATCCCCGAGGACAAGGTCCCCGCGGTCGCCGGTCTTGCCATCGCCATGAAGCGCTTGGTCGAGAAGTATGGCTGCAACGCCGGTGCCATTCAGTGCTGGAACGCTCTGCAGGACGAGCTGGGCATTATGCCCTGCGCCGCCAACGCCATCCTCAACGAGATGGGCATTCCTATCGTATGCGAGACCGATATCCACGGCGCCATCACCGCGCTGATGGTCGAGGCCGCCGACCTGGGCCGTCACCGCGGCATGTTCGCCGACTGGACCGTGCGCCATCCCGATAACGAGAACGGCGAGCTGCTGCAGCATTGCGGCCCCTGGCCCTGCAGCTGCGCGGCCGTCAAGCCCAAGCTCACCTACCCGCTGGCTTTCGATCACCCCGGCGCGCTGACGGCCGAGGCCAAGCACGGCGACCTCACCCTTGCCCGCTTTGACGGTGACAACGGCGAGTGCTCGCTGCTACTGGGCAACGCCCGCGGCATCGACGGCCCGGCCGGCATGGGCACCTACCTGTGGGTCGAGGTCGACAACCTCAAGCGCCTCGAGGCCAAGATCGTCGAGGGTCCCTACATCCACCACTGCGTCGCCATTCACGCCAACGTGGTGCCGGTGCTCTATGAGGCGTGCAAGTACATCGGCATTGCCCCCGACTTATACGACCCGATTGAAGAAGACGTCAAAGCCTACCTGCGAGGAGAGTAGAAATGGCAACTATCGAAGAGCTTGAGTCCCTGCGTTGGGACCTTCGCCGCGATTGCGTCGATATCATCATGGCTGGCGCCGGCGGCCACATCGGCGGCGACATGTCGGTGATTGACGCCCTCATGACCCTCTATGCCAACCACCTCAACATTTCGCCCGAGACCGTCGACGATCCCAACCGCGACCGCTTCGTGCTCTCTAAGGGCCACGCCATGGAGGCTTACTACGCGGTGCTCTGCCACGAGGGCTATCTTGACCTCGACGACGTCAAGGCCCGCTTCTCCAAGTTCGGCAGCCCCTACATCGGCCACCCCAACAACAAGCTCAAGGGTATCGAGATGAACTCGGGCTCGCTGGGTCACGGCCTGCCCGTGGCCGTGGGCATGGCGCTCGCCGGCAAGATGGACGGCCGCGACTATCGCGTCTACACCATCATGGGCGACGGCGAGCTTGCCGAGGGCTCGGTCTGGGAGGGCGCCATGAGCGGCGGCAACTACCAGCTCGATAACCTGTGCGCGCTCGTGGACCGCAACCGCCTGCAGATCAGCGGCAGCACCGAGGACGTTATGAAGCAGGACTCGCAGGAGGAGCGCTGGGCAGCCTTCGGATGGAACGTGCTCTCCATTCCGGGCAACGACGTCCGGGCCATCGACGCCGCGCTGACGCTTGCGGCCGAGACCTGCGGCAAGCCCACGGTCATCATCCTCAACACGGTGAAGGGCTATGGCTCGCCTGTTATGGAGGACAAGGCCGCCTGGCATCATCACCTGCCCAATGATGAGGAATATGCCCAGATCATCGCCGATTTCGCTGCCCATAAGGAGGCCATCAATGGCTAACAAGATCGCCAATCGCAAGGTTATCTGCGACACGCTGCTCGAGGCCGCGAAGACCGATAAGGATATCGTCGTCCTGTGCTCCGACTCCCGCGGCTCCGCATCGCTCACGCCGTTCTTTGATCAGTATCCCCAGCAGTCCGTCGAGGTCGGCATTGCCGAGCAGGACCTGGTGAGCATCGCTGCCGGCATGGCTTCGTGCGGCAAGAAGGCCTGGGCCGCCTCGCCGGCGTCCTTTGTGACCACGCGCTCGTATGAGCAGTGCAAGGTCGACGTTTCGTACTCCAACACCAACGTCAAGCTCATCGGCATCTCGGGCGGCGTGTCCTACGGCGCTTTGGGCATGAGCCATCACTCCGCGCAGGATATCGCCGCCATGAGCGCGATTCCCAACATGCGCGTGTATCTGCCGAGCGACCGCTTCCAGACCGCCGAGCTCGTGCGGGCCCTGGTCGCCGATAACAAACCGGCCTACATCCGCGTGGGCCGCAACCCGGTCGAGGACGTGTACACCGAGGACGAGTGCCCGTTCCAGATGGATCGCGCCACCTGGGTACGCCGCGGCACCGATGTGACGCTCGTCGCTACCGGCGAGATGGTCCGCCATGCCGTGGACGCTGCCGACCTGCTGGCCGAGCAGGGCATCTCGGCAACGGTACTCGACATGTACTGCGTCAAGCCGCTCGACGCCGAGGCCGTGATTGAGGCCGCCGGTGCCACGCGCGCCGTCGTGACCGTCGAGGAGCACAGCCCCTTCGGCGGTCTAGGCTCTATGGTCGCGCAGGTGGTGGGCGAGCATTGCCCGCGTCCGGTCAAGTGTCTCTCCCTGCCCGACGCGCCGGTCATCACTGGCACGAGCCCCGAGGTCTTTGCACACTACGGTCTGACGGGTGTCGGAATCGCCAAGACCGTTGCCGAGTTCCTGCCCGCAGAGTAACTGGAATGTGACAAAGGGACCGTCCCTTTGTCACATTCGTTTTGAAAGGGGTGGCCATGGGCCGCTACATCATCGGAATCGATCAATCCACGCAGGGCACCAAGGCGCTGCTGGTGGACGAGGGCGGCCATTTGATTCATCGTGCCGACCGTTCGCATCGCCAGATTGTCAACGAGGCCGGCTGGGTGAGCCATGATCCGGCCGAGATTGCCACCAATGTGCTGGCCGTGACGCGTGCCGTGGTGGAGGAGACCGGGGTCGATCCGGCCGACGTCGCCGGCATCGGCATCTCCAACCAGCGCGAGACCACCGTTGCCTGGAACCGCACGACGGGCGAGCCGCTGTGCGACGCCGTGGTGTGGCAGTGCGCCCGCGCCCGCGAGCTGTGCGACGAGCTGACCGCGCGCGAGGGTGTGGCCGAGCTGGTGCGCGACACGACGGGTCTGGTGCTCTCGCCCTACTATCCGGCGGGCAAGATGGCCTGGATCCTTGCGAACGTTCCCGCTGCTGCCGAGGCCGCGGCGGCAGGCGAGCTGTGCCTGGGCACCATCGATGCCTGGGTGGTCTGGACGCTCACGGGCGGCGCGGAGTTTCGCTGCGACTGGTCCAATGCCAGCCGCGCGCAGCTCTTTGACCTGCGCCGTGGCTGCTGGAGCGAGCCGGTGTGCGAGGCCTTTGGCGTCGACGTGGCCTGCCTGCCGCAGGTGACCGATTCCGATGGCCTGTTCGGCATGACGGATCTGGGCGGCTTTTTGCCGGCGCCCGTGCCCATTCACGGCGTGCTGGGCGACAGCCACGCGGCCTTGTTCGCGCAGGGCTGCCACAGCCGCGGTATGGCTAAGGCGACCTATGGCACCGGCAGCTCGGT
>UQHQ01000013.1 GCA_900540945.1 uncultured Collinsella sp.
AAAAGGTGTCTTGTTTCATTCTTCTCTATTGCAGATGGCTGCCGTATCGGCGGGGCGTCCCATCAGATGTCATACGTTTCGACCTCACCGGTATTCTGTGAAGGAAATAACGTGATGGGAAAAAATTTCTCCCAATTTAAAGATGCAATAACAAATAAGACCGTTATTTCATCTGACGTTTGGATTGGGGCTGGGGCAACCATCCTTTCTGGAGTCTCAATCGGTGTTGGAGCTGTTATTGGAGCAGGCAGCGTTGTCACAAAAGATGTGCCCGCCTATGGGATTGTAGCCGGCAATCCAGCCCGCCTGCTTCGGTATAGGTTCTCTAGTAGTCAAATATCCGACTTGATTTCGTCGGAATGGTGGACTTGGGATGACGCTCGCCTAACTGAAGCAAGCAATTCATTTGATAACCCTGATTTATTTATTCAGCGCTTCGTTAAGGACAGCCGATGAAAATCTTACATATCTGTTTGGCTAGTTTCTATATCGATAACTATTCTTATCAGGAGAATTTGTTACCCAAGTTTCATAAGAAACTTGGGTATGAGGTTGAGATAATTGCCTCTATGCAGTCCTTTGATAGCAATGGAGAGACCTCTTACATTGAAAAACCGTCTTACTCCTATTTAAACGAGAATGGCATTAAAGTTACAAGGCTGCAGTACAAACATTCGAATCCTCAATTGCAGAGATTGCGTCACTACATAGGAACCGGCGAAGCGGTTGCAGCCGCTTCGCCTGATATTATTTTCTGCCACGGCTGCCAGTTTGGCGATATGCCAATTATCGTTAATTATGTAAAGGCACACCCCAACGTCAAGCTATTCATTGATAGCCATGCAGATTATTCGAACAGCGCTGGCAACTGGGTTTCGCTTCATATTCTTCATAGGATTATCTGGCGTCATGAGGCCCAGCTTGCGCTGCCCTATACAGAACGATTTTGGGGAGTTCTTCCCGCACGTGTCGAATTTCTGGAGGAAAATTACGGGCTTCCCAAGGAAAAGTGTCAGCTTCTTGTCATGGGTGCCGATGATGATGAAGTGAATAGGGCTTCTGGCTCTGCTTCAATCGTCAAAACCAAGAAGCGTTTTGGATACGCCGGCAACGATTTTATTATCGTAACAGGTGGAAAGATCGATGAGGCTAAGATGCAGGTTCTCGCTCTCATGGATGCTGTCGCCAAGATGGGCAAACATGTAAAGCTTCTTGTATTCGGCCCTGTAGTTCCCTCGATGAAGGCAGAGTTTGAGAAAAGACTTGCATGCGATCGCATATCTTATGTGCCTTGGGCTAACACATCGGACTCTTATGATTATTTCGCCGTAGCTGATCTAGTGGTTTTCCCTGGTCGTCATTCTGTTTATTGGGAGCAAGCTGTCGCTATGGGCAAGCCAATACTTATTAAGCGCTGGGACGGAACTACGCATGTCGATTGCGGGGGAAACGCGGCTTTTACAAGCGGTGATGACTCAGAGTCCCTTAAGGCAGATATCGAGAGAATTGAAAGCCCCGGCGTTCTTTGCGATATGAACGAGGTCGCAAAGATTTCGAAGAATCATTTCCTGTATTCGGATATTGCACGAATGAGTATCGGACATGAGACCGACAGGGCATAGCTTTGAAACTTTTGATTACATTAATTATTATACTTAATTTTGCTTCCAACTATCGTAGGGGCAGGTTTCTATCCTCTTCTACGGTTTGGATGCTCTGCTACTTCATGATTTTTGTCCTCTATCCGCTTACTGTTGACGAGCATCTCTATATAAACGCCTCAACAATTGATCTATATGCTTTTATTGGCATCCTCGCATTCACAGTTGGGGGAACAATTGGTCGATTGAAAAGGAGCGGAATACAAAGGCCATCAAAATCTGAAGTTATTGCTCCAAATAAATCCGTTGCCTGGGTTTTATTCTGGATTTTCCTTGCTGCTAGCGTTGCGCTTCTAATCTCGCAAATTGGTGTAGGGGGGATCTCTCAGGTTTTATCTGGAAAAATGACCTCCAAGCAGCTTACTTTGAGGGATGGAGGAATTGAATCCTCGTTCACTTTTGCAATCCACCTACTCGTTCCGTGCGTTTTGGCTCTGTGGGTTACTGCAAATAATGAAAAAGACAAGAGACGTGCGCTTATATCTCTTTTGATATACATCGTTATGACCCTATTATTTGGTTTTACGCGACTCTTTTTGATTTCTATCATTGCAATGCTTGTCATTTTTAGTCTAAGACATACTTCTATACACCAGCAAGTTGTTTATACAGCATTCAGTATTATTGCTTTGCTTTTTGCGATGGTTATTTTAAATTTCATTCGTTGCTTTGGACTGGGAGAGCCAATCTCCTTCAAAACCATTTTTGATATTGATTATGTTTTCGAAAGCGCTGACTTTAGCTCTAGCTATCACTGGTTTAATGAACTGCTTAGTACTCACATCGACTTGATTAATCCTGTTGTGTATCTGAAGCCTCTATTTGCTTTTATTCCTCGAGCGATTTGGGATTTTAAGCCAGAGCCGCTTAGCATGCAGGTGCTTAAGCAGATTAATCCTGGTTTGGCTGCTACGGGTTACTCAACTGCTGGCAATAGCGTCCTTGGAGAAGGATATGCTGTTTTTGGTCTTGTCGGTATTTTTTTGGCCCCTTTCATTTGGGGGGTCGTTTGCACCGTTCTTGATGAGAGCTATTACAATCGATTGGAGGAGGGTAAGGATCAGTCCATCTGGACTATCGCTTACCTCATTTTTGCCGTGTTTGTTGTAATTAGTGGACAGCGCGGTGACTGGAGTCAATACATGACCATAGTTCTCTGGTTCTATTTGCTTCCTCTCTACTGCATAGGACGAAGGGTGCCTATTGAAGAGCAAACTGTCGAACCTTCTGAATTAATGGAGAGAGAACAGTGAAAGTTAACCAATACAAAGCCGGCGCCGTTCTATCCTATGGTGCCGTTGCCTTCAACACTGTTGCGGGGCTCATCTACACCCCTTGGATGATCTCTTGCATCGGTGCGGACGATTACGGTCTCTACACACTCGCTCTCTCCGTCGTCAATTTCTTCCTGCTCGATTTCGGGCTCGGAGATTCCGTCTCGCGCTTTCTCTCGAAGTACTATGCGGAGGGCAAAGAGGATGCCGTCGGGATGTTCCTGGGCATTGTTTATAAGACCTATATCGCGATAACCTGTCTCATCGCCGTCGCCCTCGTGGTCGTATTCTTCAATATCGATGGTCTTTACTCCGGTCTCACGCCAGAGCAGATGCCCGTTTTCAAGACGCTGTTCGTCATCGTTGCGTTCTACAGCATCTTCTCCTTCCCGTTCGCGCCCCTGAACGGCATCCTAACTGCCAACGAACGGTTCGTCGCCCTTAACGCGTGCAATCTCATCCAAAAGGTGCTGACGGTGCTCCTCATCGTCGTGACCCTCCTGATGGGCTGGGGGGTTGTAGCGCTCGTTATCGTCAACGCTGCCGTCAGTGTTGTCACCACACTCGCCAAACTCGTGCTTGTCCATAGGGGTACCAAGGCGAGGGCGGATCTCGCCGGCTGGGACTCGGGGCTCGCCCGCGAGGTGGTCGGTTTCTCCGTGTGGGTCATGGTCGGCCAGGTCTGCCAACGGTTCATCTTCGCGGTCATGCCGTCCATCATCGCCATCGCCGCCACCACTTCCGAGGTCGCGCTATTCGGTCTCGCTTCGTCGCTCGAGAGTTATGTCTACACGGTTGCGAGCGCCCTGAACGGCATGTTCATGCCGAAGGTCTCTCGCGCAGTCGTCGGCGTTGGTGAGGGCCTACAGACCCTCATGGTCCGCTTCGGCAGGGTGCAACTGTATATCATCGGCTTCATCGAGGTCTGCTTCTTCGGTCTCGGCGGTTGGTTCATCCAGTGCTGGATGGGCAACGGGTACGACGGCCTCTGGCTGTGTACTCTCCTGCTCATTATCCCCAGCCTCATCGAGCTTCCGCAGCTCGTCGGCGTCACGGCGATCACTGCGGCGGGGCAGGTGCGAGCAAAGGCATTCGTATTCCTCGCCATGGCCGCCTGCAACGTCGTTCTTGGTTTCGTCCTCTCCGTGCCCCTCGGCGCCCTTGGTGGATGCCTCTCCATCTGCATCGCCTACTTTTTGAGGACCGTCGGGCAGAACGTCATCTATAGGAACTCCCTTGGGATTGACCTCAAGAGCTTCTTCGCCGACACATTCGGGAGCTGGCTGTTACCTGCCGCGGTCACGCTCGGGGTCAGCATTGTCCTGGACCGCCTCTTCCCCGTCAGGGGCTGGTCGGGGTTGCTCCTCGCGGGCTGCCTCACGGCTGCCGTCTACTCGTTCCTTTGTTGGAAGCTCTCGATGAACGAGTACGAGCACGGGCTCGTCATCTCGGTCGCCTCAAAATCGAAGAGGGCGAGGACCCGATAAGGGTCGACGAACGGTGTTCAATGATTCTCTTGCCATTGCGACTCTGTTGAATTGGCTTCCTCCGAGAAAGGATTCGAATGGATAACACGGTAAATATTCACTTCAAAGATGACGGCCGCCTGAAGCTCCTGGTCATCGTGGGCACCCGCCCCGAGGTCATCCGCCTGTCCGAGGTCATCAAGAAGTGCCGCCGCCACTTCGACTGCCTGCTGGCGCACACCGGGCAGAACTACGACTACACGCTCAACGGCATCTTCTTCCGCGACCTGGAGCTCGCCGACCCGGACGTCTACCTGGACGCCGTGGGCGCGGACCTCGGCGAGACCGTGGGCAACATCATCGCCGCGAGCTACAAGCTCATGGTGCAGGTGCAGCCCGACGCGCTGCTGATCCTGGGCGACACCAACAGCTGCCTGTCCGCCATCGCGGCCAAGAGGCTCCACATCCCCATCTTCCACATGGAGGCGGGCAACCGCTGCAAGGACGAGTGCCTGCCCGAGGAGACCAACCGCCGCATCGTCGACGTGATCTCCGACGTCAACCTTGCCTACTCCGAGCACGCACGCCGCTACCTCAAGGACAGCGGCTGCGCCCCCGAGCGCACCTACGTCACGGGCTCTCCCATGGCCGAGGTCCTGCGCGCCAACCTGGGCAAGATCGAGGCGTCGGACGTCCTGACCGAGCTCGGCCTGGAGCCCAAGCGCTATATGCTGCTCTCCGCCCACCGCGAGGAGAACATCGACACCGAGGCCAACTTCACGAGCCTGTTCACCGCGATCAACGCGCTCGCCAAGAAGTACGACATGCCGATCCTCTACTCCTGCCACCCGCGCTCCCGCAAGCGCCTGGAGGCCACGGGCTTCGAGCTGGACCCGCGCGTGCGCATGCACGAGCCCATGGGCTTCCACGACTACAACTGCCTGCAGATGAACGCCTTCGCTGTTGTCTCCGACTCCGGCACGCTGCCCGAGGAGTCCAGCTTCTTCGCGAGTGTCGGGCATCCTTTCCCGGCGGTGTGCATCCGCACCTCCACCGAGCGCCCCGAGGCGCTGGACAAGGCCTGCTTCACGCTGGCCGGCATCTCCGAGAAGGGGCTGCTGCAGGCCGTCCACACCGCCGTCGAGCTCGACGCGGAGGGGTCGCTCCCCGAGGCCCCCGTTCCCGACTACGCCGACGAGACCGTCTCCACCAAGGTGGTCAAGATCATCCAGAGCTACACCGGCGTCGTGGACAAGATGGTGTGGAGGAAGAGTCTCTAGCTTGTAAGCCTCAACGGTTGTTGGGGCTATTTTTAACCTGTTCTTTGACAATTGGAGAATGACATGAAGATCGCTGTTGCCGGTACCGGCTACGTCGGCCTGTCCCTCGCCGTCCTGCTCTCGCAGCACAACGAGGTGCACGCGCTGGACATCGTGCCCGAAAAGGTCAAGAAGATCAACAACTACGTTTCGCCCATCCAGGACGACGAGATCGAGCGCTTCCTGGTGGAGGCCAAGTCGGGGGAGCGCGAGCTCGACCTACACGCCACCGTCGACGTGGCCGAGGCATATACGGGTGCCGACTACGCCGTGATCGCGACGCCGACGAACTATGACTCGGACAGGAACTTCTTCGACACGAGCTCCGTCGAGGCCGCCATCGCCGCTGTGCGCTCGGTGAACCCGGACGCCTGGATCGTCATCAAGTCCACGATCCCCGTCGGCTACACCGCGGGCCTTCGCGAGAGGCTGGGCGACAGCAAGATCTTCTTCAGCCCGGAGTTCCTGCGCGAGAGCAAGGCGCTCTACGACAACCTGCATCCGTCCCGTATCGTGGTTGGCGCGCCCAAGGAGGATGCCGACGCCGTCGCAGCTGCCGAACGCTTCGCCGGCCTGCTGGCGCAGGGCGCCGACCCCGCCGAGCTGGAGCGAGTCAACGCCGACGGCTCGAAGGGCATCCCCGAGCTCGTGCTGGGCACCACCGAGGCCGAGGCAGTGAAGCTGTTCGCCAACACCTACCTGGCGCTGCGCGTGGCCTACTTCAACGAGCTCGACACCTACTGCGAGGTCCGCGGCCTCAACACCCGCGACGTCATCGACGGCGTCTGCCTGGAGCCGCGCATCGGCAGCCACTACAACAACCCCAGCTTCGGCTACGGCGGCTACTGCCTGCCCAAGGACACCAAGCAGCTGCTGGCCAACTACAAGGACGTGCCCCAGAACCTGATCGAGGCCATCGTCGAGGCCAACCGCACCCGCAAGGACTTCGTCGCCGACGAGGTGCTGCAGATGGTGCGGGACCGCGCCTACGAGGGCAAGCCGAAGCCGGTGGTGGGCGTGTGCCGCCTGACCATGAAGTCCAACTCCGACAACTTCCGCGCGAGCTCCATCCAGGGCATCATGAAGCGCGTGAAGGCCAAGGGCGTGCCCGTGGTGGTCTACGAGCCCACGCTGGACGCGCCGGAGTTCTTCGGCTCCGAGGTGACCCGCGACTTGGAGGCCTTCAAGGCCGGCTGCGACGTGATCGTGGCAAACCGTTGGAGCGACGAGCTCGCGGACGTGGCCGACAAGGTCTACACGAGGGATCTGTTTAAGCGGGACTAGGGGAGAGGGCAGAACCAGGCTGAACGGCTTCAATCATTCGCTAGTATAACCGCGTCTAGGGCGGGGTGTATCGGCTAATACCGATACACCCCGCCCTTTGGTTTAGGATTCATTTGTAGCAAATGCGTAATCGATCTGTTTCAGGAGGAAACATGGGCTTGGTTTCGGAATGTGTTCCCACAATGAATATGTTGAAAGAAGCTCATGAGTTAATTGAGCATGCAAATTACTATCGCGTAATTAAAGGGCTCGGAACTGACTATAGCAATGAATGGCTGGACATCGACGAAGACACGCTCTGCGTATTCAGGGAAGTATCCTTTCTGGATGAAAAAAGGAATAAGCAAATTGCAGCGAGAACCGCACGGGGTGAACGTTTCTCAGACTGGATTTTAGATGAGGTGGCGAGATTTCCATCCATTGACGGTGCCGTAGAAACAACTCGTTATGGGCGTGTTATCTCTCAAGGAAAACGTCAACATCTTTATAGAGGCGAGTCCCGAATGTGGCCCGCAAGCTTACCCACAATGTATCGGACTATGGACTCTATTGAAAACAAGGAGGAAAGGGATCGATACGAACTTTGTTGTCATATCAGAATTGCGGCTTTTGCCGATTTTTTGCTTGAATTCGACTCTATGCAGAGATGGCTTGCCGCTTATGACTTGGATTTAATGCCAGAGCCTTTGGCCCAGCACTATGGTCTCGATACGCCTATGCTCGATTTAACGGATGATTTTGACATAGCGCTTTTCTTTGCGACCTGTTGCTACGATGCATCCAAGCACCAGTGGAGGCCGCTCAATGAGAACGACTTTTCTAGGGATCCGCAAAGTATGTACGGCGTAATATTCCATATTCCCAGGTGGAATGCTGAGAATATTTCAACCTTTTCTCGCTATTGGGACTCGGATTTTGATCGGTCAACTTTCACAATCGATCATATTGGTTTTCAAGTATTCCAGCGATGTCATATGCAGCATGGCTATGGTCTACGGCTCGACCATCACATTCCTCTTCAAGATAATCAATACTTCGAAAAGCTTCGATTTAAGCACAGTACCCGACTATCCAAAGAGGTTTTTGAATTAATGGATGGCGGCAAAAAGGTGTTTCCCGATGAGGGGCTCCTTGGATTAAGTGACGTCATTGATACGATTAAGAATGCCTGGTCATTCAATTATGATGAGTTTGAGCTGGGCTATTACTATGCTGGCGGTGATGCCAAATGGGGCAGTAAGGACAACGCTCTCATAATACTTAGGGGCGGGGATTGCCTTGGCCATTCGATATCAATAACTGGAGATAAGCCATGCTATCAGCTATCCCGTCAGCGTCGCCGTCAAATTGATCGTGCATACAAAGATCTAGACATCAGAAAGGTTATGGGCTCAGAAATCGTTTACAACAAGCCGCGTATGCCGTATTAATGAATAACGGGATAGCGCTCTTCGGCATGCTAATAAACTTACCGAGAAACTGACTATATAATCTGCGCATAATGAAGGTTGTTCACTCTCTGTGCTGGACGGTATTGCTATGGGTTTCAATTACAGTGCCTTGGATAGTTTTGAGTTTGAAACTCTTGCGCGTGACGTTACAGAAATGGTCACCGGCGTAAAGCTATCTTGCTACACCGCAGGTGCTGACGGTGGAGTCGATGCATCTGATTTTTATTATCAAAAATGTCAGCAGAGCCAAATTGTAATGCAGGCAAAGCATTGGTTGCGACGCGTCACTCCCAAACAGTGGGAAGACTTGGTGGATAACCTCGTCAAACAACTTAAAAAACTTAACAAAGTTCCTTCTGACAAATTGGTCATCGTTACCTCGGCAGGGGTCACTGAAAATATCCAACATAAGATGATCGATACCGCCGAGTCGTTGGGTGTTAGTTGCTGCATCGTAATTGACAGGATTAAATTGGATGACATGCTCGCTCGCGAGGAATGCAAGCCAATCCTAAAGCGTCATTTCAAGCTTTGGATAGCGGGAACCAATGTGCTTAATCTGATGCTAAATCGGTCTTTAGACGTGGATACAGAAGTTTTTCTTAACCAAATATATGAACATGAAGGGCTTTATACGCAGACGAGCGTTTTTGATAAGGCGATTCAATCGCTGAGACAAAACTCTACTTTGCTTATTGTGGGAGACCCTGGTACCGGGAAAAGCGTTCTCACTCAAATGATCGCTCTTCAGCTCATTAAAGCAGACTTTAAAATCATCTACTCTTCTTGCAACAACATTGACAGGATAAAGAATGCAATTGAGGATAATTGCGAAAATACGCTATTCGTTCTTGATGATTTCCTGGGTCAACGCTGCCTCGATATCGACTCGTCCAAGATGAGGGAGCTGGTCGCCCTCCTTCGATATACATCAAAATTAAAATCCTGCTACACAGTACTCAACTCTCGAATTTCAATCCTGAACGAAGCCAAAAGAGTCGATGACCCTTTCAAAAAATTTATCGATAGCATGCGTGCTGGTATCGTAGTAATTGATACTACAGAGATGTCCCTGCTAGATAAAGCAAGGATTATGCTGGCGAATCTTTCTTTTGAAAACGTCCCTATTGAATATGTCGATTCTTTAAGGGAGCGTTCCCAATCGTACCTTTCACGTCAAATGAAATGCATCGTCATTTGTAAGCATAGCAACTTCAACCCACGTATTATTGAGTTTTGTTGCAGGGAAGAGTTTTGGAAGAACATAGCCCCCTCTGAATTTCCTGACGCGATAAAGGACAAGCTAGATCACCCTAACGATGTGTGGCAAAACGAATTCGAAGAGCGATTAGAAAAGCCCGAACGCATTCTTGCTTACCAGCTATTTTCATTAGGTGACAACTCCGTTCCTCTGTCCTCGTTGCATATTGCATATGAGGAAAGACTCTCACTCGAACCACAAGCTGATTACTCGGTAAATTCTTTTGCCAAGGCACTAAAGCGTTTACAAGAAACCGTAGTCAGAACTGTATACATTGAGAACGAGCCATATGTTTCGATGGCCAACCCCTCTGTTAACGATTATTGCGCCTGGTTTTTAGCCAACAACAATTTGGAGGCTATAGCTATGGCTAAATCAATCGTATTTGTTGATCAACTCGAGAGGATTACTAACGTTAATCACTGTCCTGAAGTCGTTTCAATAATGAGGAACGCATTCATTACAGGGCAGATTTATGATTTTCCCTTTGCAGGCAATAAACTGAGACCCTATGAACTTCCTGGTTTTAAATCCATTTCCAATTGTGAGAAAGTGCTTTCAGAATCAGATTTCGACTGGGTTTTTAATTTTATAAAAAATGCCCTTGAGTCATCCGCGCAGGAAGCATGGTCGCTTACCGCTTCATATTTATTATGCAAATTGCATAAGTGGGGAATTCTCGAATCAAAACAAATCGCAGAGCGGCTCTGCGCGAGACCTCTGCTGCGTAGTTTAATCGCAGGTGCTTCCTATATCACTGCTCCCCGTTTGCTTGAAATTATAACTTTCGGCATTGATAAAGAGCAGGTCGAAGATCTGGCAGATGTGAAGGAGGATCTTTGCTTTCGAAGCAGAGATTGGTTCTGCGATTATGTCACCGACTATTTTGACGACAACTACGAATATGAGCGCGACCTCGATATATGCAAGCGATATGGCCCATGCGATGAAGACGAAGATTGGGAAAACTTAGTTCGCAACGAGATTGAAAAGCAATTGAAATCAGAATTCACTGAATCGACTTTAAAAGAGTATTTCGTTGAATATCTTGATGCCGATATCGCAAACATATTCCTCGCTGAAAACTATAGCGATGAAATGGATGATGCCATTGATAACTACATTTGGAACCTAGATATCCCTGATCAAGAATCGGTATTTGAACCCTATGGCAAATCAGCCCAGCCATCGGACGAGGCTCACGAAAGCCTGATTGTTGAGAAATTATTTAATGAATATCATTTACTTGCTGATTAAGGTTACGACATGTACGTCAACAACATTCAAATACCTGATGCGCTAAATCAGGCGCTATTGAAGCATGAGCTTGTAATATTTGCTGGTTCCGGCGTTTCAATGCAAGGAGATTGTGCTCTTCCCGATTTTCGGGGTCTTGTTAAGCAGATTGCGGAAGTTGTTGCTTCTCCGGATTCCACAAACGTAGATGAGCTATTAGAAGAGTCCTGCGAGACAGCGCTTGGTCATTTAGATCAAATGGGGAATATACACCAAGCATGTGCTCGAGCCATTGGAAAAGGACTTGATGGGTATTCTGACCTGCATATCGGCATATTAAAGTTATTTGGCAACAAAAGAAAAGTCCGTGTAGTTACAACCAACTTCGACCGCAGGTTTGAAGGTGCTGCCAAGTCCCTAGACATTTCACCTCAAACGTACATTGGCCCCGCATTGCCTCTGGGCGATGATTTTGAAGGGATCGTTTATCTACACGGAAACGTATTGCGTCCAGAACAGACCGTCTTAACAGATGTTGATTTTGGAAAAGCATATATCACCAACGCCTGGGCATCGCGCTTTCTGCTTGATATGTTCATGCGGTATACCGTGCTATTTGTTGGCTATAGCTGCAGCGATATGATGGTCAAATATCTTACTCGATCTATTTCGGCAGATATGAATGGACGCATTTTCGCACTTGAGCGCGGCGCAAGTAGAGATGATGAGTGGAATTCGCTAGGCGTCATCCCAGTCCACTTTAATGACTTTAACGAGTTGGCGCCCCTGTTTATGGGATGGGGAAAACTAAGTAATGAGTCTCTAAGCGTACGTCGTTCCGCTGTTGCATCGTATGCGGAAATAACATCCCAGCTGTCTTATATGGAACATGAGAACCTTGCCTCTTTCTTTACCAATCCCGAAGACGGTGATGAAGAAAGAAATGCTCTTGCTACTGCTTTTTGCACAAATACAAATAGCATTAAGTCACTGAAGAACCTCGTTGATTGCGGACTTGATTTATTCTTAATAAAAGACGAGCTGGATGGTTGGGAACGGACCTTTCTCGATTGGTCGGTTAGATCCTTTTCAGTCAATAATTACGTAGACGTCTATCAGGTTGCCATGAGCAAGAGTCGAACTCTGTCATCGATCTATGTCTGCGAATCGCTTCGGCACATTTCTGATTCGCCGGATTCTACAGATGCCTGTATTTCCTTCTGGCTGTCATTTTTAAATCTCGATAAGATTGGCGAGCTATGGATGGAATTCACGTTCCCAAAGCTATTGTCCAAAATAGAAAGTCCAGAGTTGGCACTAAGGCTAATTGACATCATGCTCTCTTACGAAGCGGAGTGGGCTAACGGATTCGACGGAACAGAAGGTAGTTTTCACCCTCGTTTCAGTTTTAATTTTTCTGATAACGCCGAAACTGTCTCTAAAGCAATTGTTGCCTGGGCGGACCGTATTGGCGAGAGACTGCTTTCATTACTTTGCAACCGTTTAAATGACATTGCCAATCTGGAAGCTGGTTATACCAATCTTGACAACCTGCTAGACTCATCGAGTTTTATCCGCCATGCAATCGAAGACCATGAGCAAGATATGCCTAAAGAAGGCACTTTTTGCGTAGTGATTGATTGCGCAAGAGAGGTTGGTCGCAAACTCTATTTGGCAAACGAACTTGAAGCTAATAGAGTACTTGCTTTAATCGGTTCAAAGTGCAGTCTTATTAAACGACTGGGCCTGTACTTATATTGCTTGAAATTGGATGATCCCGACCAGGCCTTAACGCTTGCAACCGAGTGCGGAGCTCTCGAAGATCTAGCATCTAAATACGAGATATATCATCTTGTCCTCAATGCATACCCGAAAGCAAGTAGATTGACTAGGGAAAGGTTTATTGAGAGGGTTAATTTATCATTCTCGAATTACGGAGACGCTCGCCACTGTGCGTATGCACGTTTCAACTTATATCAGTGGCTTGTGGATAACAATGTCACAGATGATCTATTGCAGCAACAGCTTGATGAGGTAAAGCTTGACCATCCTAACTATAAGCTAACCGAATTTCCTGACTTATCGTCCTATATGACCTGCGGTTTTCCGCAAATTAGTCCATTGACTGCGACGGAATTTACAGCAGACAGTGTTATTCAACTATTTGAAAGGGTGGTAGACGATGGACTAGACATCTACCGAGCTACCGAAATTCTCAGAGCTAGCTGTAACGCCAACCCCAGCTCAGTGATTAGCGTTATTTCAGACATTGCTAACAGAATTGAATCGAAGTCTGAAATTCTACCCGCCAAATATATGCTCCACAGCATTCCATGGGAATCGTTAGATTCTGAGCAACTTGCAAAGCTGCTACCAGTTTTTAATAAAACTGCCGCATACGATGAGTCCTATGGGGCCACGATTCATGCCCTTGAGTACTTGGTCGGAAAAATTGATAATTCTCAAGTCGCGAATTGCGTCGAGCTTACGCTTGGCGTGGTGACCCCCGAAAGAATACTGGCCAGCGTCTCAGACCGAGGTATTTCGAGTGACGTAAAGGCGGATTGGTTTTCCAAGGCACTAAACAGCCCGTTGGGGCAAGCTGTCAACGCTCAAATTTGCTTGCTGGCCAGATGCGAGAAACTGGGGCTCAATGACGAAAGCACTTCGTTGCTTGACTTGATTGAGCGTCTCATTAAGGCCACATACGACGACGCGACATCGTCAAACATTATTTTTGCAGCATTATTCTCGCAGTTAAATTATTGGGCCACGAATCACATGCCTTTCTATAAGGAATGTATGGAGCCGGTAGTATTGATCGACGAAACTCCTGGGCACATCGGCAGTGTTTGGGGTCTCAGCTATCTGAATATTGCTAATCGTCAAACATGGCATTCCCTTAGCGAAGTGTGTCCCAAATTTGCGGTCGTACCTTGTAAAGAGCTCAGTAAGCCTTATGAACGTATTAGGAAGTACTGCCTATTCTCATCAATTCGTTTTGACGAGAAGGAAAGCCGCTCCAAACTGCTATCCCATTTTGAACGCACTCCCGCCCTTGTTTTAGAAGCGGTTTCAGCGCTTGTTCATTTCCTAATTACTCTCGAGCCGACAGATGCCATAGACGCCTGGAATGAATGGATAAAAAAACGATCTATTCAATTTGATTGATACCGAGGCAAACTTTGAGCAAGGGGCACCTTTACTTAGAAGAATTATGACCCTAAATGAGGATATCGCCTCGGATTGCATTGCGTTTATGGCGCAAAGAAGCGAATGGAAATTGGATCGCAGAATTCTGACCATTAAACAAGTTAAGTCAATAACAACCTGCAACAATGCGAACGAAACAGATATCTTTAAGGTCATTCTAATGCAGCTCAAATGGGCCAGGCTTCTTCAAGCCGCTCAGCAGTCCTGTGTTGATTATATTAATTTAAAAGTAGAGGCTGGCAGTCTTGAAGAGGGCCTAATCGACATGGCAAAGGACGTGTACGCTTATAAGAGTATTCCCGTTCCGCAAACACCCAACTGGCATACCGCCAGAGGAGACTAGGGCTTGGCTCGACAGCTGCATCCACGCTGGTTTTTTTTGATTCTAATCTTACTGAAGAGCCGTAGAGCATACATATGGCGATTGCCTTCCATACAATCGAAAAGTAAAATTGAACCATGATTACTTTTGTCGACATATCTGCCGCTGTTTCTCGCGTACTGTCTCGCTACGATGTCCGCGAGGCGTATCTTTTTGGCTCTTTTGCCCGCGGTGAGCAGACGCCAGATAGTGATATCGATTTGCGCCTCGTTTGCGGAGACAGCATGACGTTTGGCACGCTATACGAAATCTCCCTTGAACTTGAAGAAGAGCTCGGGCGAGAGGTTGAGATTGTGACTAATCCGCCTGAGCACATGCGCCCGGCTTTCCGCAAAAACATTGAACAGGATGAGGTGCGTCTTTATGAAGCGGCGTAAGCGAGACGCCGAGCTCATCGATGTCATTCTGTCTGATTGCGAGACGCTGACTAAACGTATCGACCATTTTGGCTCTACGGAGAGTTCCTTTGTTTGTGATAGAAGCGAGGAAGGCGAACTTGCCTACGACGCAATCATGAGCCCTGTTTACAGAATCGCTGAGGATGCGCTCCATCTTTCTGAAGAAGTCCAATCAGCTTTTCCGGAGTATCCCTGGAATGATATTAGGGGTTTTCGCAACTTCGTAGCGCACGGTTATCGAGAGGTTGATCGATCCCTTGCTTGGAAAGTAATCGTCGATGATATTCCCGAGCTAGAGAAAGCTTTGCGAATCTTTAAGGAGCGTCAGAGCTAATGCGTCGTTGATTGGCGCTGTGCCCTCGACAGTCTACGGAGCTTCGTCGAACTTGACCTCCTTTCACCGACTGGCAAAACGATTTACACCTAATTTCGTGGGTTCGATCGCAGGTTTCCTCTTTGCCCCTTTCTCGATCTCGCTACACTAATAAATGCTGCTACCAGGTAATTTCCTGGTGCAGTTTCCATTGGCTCTTGCGAAGATCGGAGCGGTTATGTTTGCCACCGCGTTCCACACTAGCCGAAACTACATCCTGTTTACCGTCATGGCCTGCCTTTGCGTTTTGCTGGGCTGGCCTTCTTATGCCGAGGGCGCGGACTGTCTGTTCATTGAAGGTACCACGTACTACGAGCCGGGCGTGTCGGGTCCCGGGTGGGCTTGGACCGATGCCGAACATCTGAATCTTACCGGTTATGCGGGCGAGGCCATCGGCGCCGACGGCGACCTGATAGTGACGCTTGTAGGGCAAAACACCGTGGTCGAGACGCATGCGCCCGATGCGGACATTTCCATGAGCGGCATGGAGGTGTGGGGAAACCTTACACTTCGCGGCTCCGGCTCGCTCACGGCGACGGGCTCGCAATGCGGGATCCATGTGGCCCAGGCGCTGGTGGTGGACGGCTGCACGGTCGATGCCAGGGCCGACGGGGCAGGCGTTGTTGACCAGACTGTGGCCGGCATTGCCGCGGGTAGCTTGACCGTACGCGCCGGCGGGCACCTTGCTGCTTCGGGCGCGGGTTCCGATACTGGCCTTCGCTTTTATGGTGTGCGCTTGCTCGACGAGGGATTTGGGGCAGACGCGGCGAGCAAGACGCTTGACGTGGATGCGTCCTGGCTTGATGCAACCGGTACGGATGCTGGCGTTTTCTGCGATCGCGGGTCGCTCGTGGCCGCGCACTTTGTGACGCCCGCAGGTGGAGCCTTTGGCGCTGCCGGCGTGGTGGATGCTGACGGGGTCGTGGCACCGCACGTGGTGATCGAGCCCGATGACGCCGTTGGCCCGGCTGGGGAGACCGTTACACCCGGCGGCGAGGTGCGTGGGGATGGTACGGGCGAGCCTACTGGTGGCGCCGACCCTACTGCGGGGCAACCCGGTGCGGGACCGGCGACGGATCCCACGGTGAAACCCGCAGCTACGTCGCTCAAGACCACAGTCACCAAGAAGACAAAGCCCAAATCCACTATGGCAACAACACCGGCGCTTCCCAAGACCGGCGACAGCTGCTGGATAGCTGCCTCCTTAACGCTATTCCTGCTGGGGACAGTGCTTCTGAACGCCGCATTTCGCTGCTGATGCGGTGCGGCGCGCCTGGCAGCAATACAAGAGCTCTATAGGAGTTTTAAGGGCAACGCTTTCGGCAAGGGAGCGTTGCTTTTTTTCACGCATACAATGTCTAACGTGCAGCCATATGCGTTTCCGCAACAAGGACTATGTTTCGGCGCTGGCCCTCTGATGTTCTACTGTTGAACGGTAAATAACCCATGATTTCGACTACCGACATATCCACTGCCGCCACCCGCGCGCTAGCTCAATACGACGTCAGCGAAGCATATTTATTTGGCTCGTTTGCCCGAGGCGAGCAAACGCCCGATAGCGATATTGACTTGCGCCTAGTCTGCGGCAACACCATGACGTTCGGCATGCTTTACGAACTCTCCTATGAGCTCGAGATAGAACTTGGGCGAAAGGTTGATATCGTCACCAACCCACCAGAGCACATGCGCCCTGCCTTCCGCAAAAGCATCGAGCAGGATGAGGTGCGTGTCTATGAAGCACTGCAAGCAGGACGAGGAGCTTGCGAATGCCAGCCCGCGGCCTTTCCCTTCCAGAGAACCCAGCCCGGTGACCCTCCAGGTCATTCGCGAAGGTGATGCGTTCTTAGTGACGGGGGAGTCCGGTCGCTTCGACAACGGCGCCGATCTAATCGATGCAGCTCTAAAAGCTCCTGAAGCGTGAGAGAATTTAACCACCGAAGAGACTGTCGTCTTGGAGGTGCCAGATCGGCGAGGTACGTACCTCGCCATTTTTGTACGATTTGATCAAATGTCTAAGCATTTGAACCTGCATATCGACGAGGTCGGCAATGCGGATAAGCCTTTTCTGCCTAGTGGCAGGCTTAATTCGCGATATCCTTCATGTGTTATACTTGAGCCATAAAATCTGTTTCAAGTATTCGAAAGGCTTGAGATGAAGTTGTTAAAGGTTTGCTTCGACCATCTCTCGATGTTCGAAGACGGGTTATTCGAAATCGACCTGTTCGCCTCCGACCGCGTGACGGCCTCCGATGAGTCGGCTTTCGAACTGGCGGACCATCTCTACGTGAATAGCGTCGTTGCGCTGGCGGGCATTAACGCTACGGGCAAGACAACAGCACTGAACCTGCTGGAGCTCGTCTGCCGCATTGTTGACGGCTCTCCGGCGCGCGGCGGCGGGCTCCCATCAACGTTCCCCGCCGCGTTCGACGGCCCGTCCAAGCTCAAGTGCGTCATATGGCACGCAGATCGTCTTTACTTGCTCGAGTCGGTGCTGCAGACTGTCGAAGGAGGCGACGACGGTCCCGAGCTGACGTTCTCCGATGAGGTGATTTCTTCGCTGCCAGCCAAGGCCCTCAAGCGCTCGACCCTGGCATCCTGGGCCGAAATCGAGAAACTCGCGTCCCCGCTGTGCGACCGTGCTCAGATGCCGGACTCTTGGGCGGCGCTTACGCCGCCTGACGTTTCCGTCGCAGCCGCTGTGCTCGCCAAGGACTTCGGCCATCGCATCCGAGCGATAGCATTGCGCGACGGTGGCTTCCGCCTCACTGAGCAATTCAACGGTCTCGACGACGCGCTTCGTGTTTTCGACTCTGGCATCGAGCACCTCGAGGTCCGGGACTCCGGTCGCGCCTTCGTACTGACGTTTACAGGTCGCGAGCCCATCACGATCTCCGAGCGGGGGCTCACCGAGGTGCTCTCCTCCGGCACTGTACGTGGCCTAGGGCTGGTGCAGCGCGCAATGAGGGTCCTGCGCTCCGGCGGCTACCTTTTAGTCGACGAGGTGGAGAACCACCTTAACCGCCAACTGGTTAACGTCGTGCTTGATCTGTTTGCCGCCCGCGGGACCAACCCCAACGGCGCGACGCTGGTTTTCACGACTCACTACCCGCAGCTCCTCGATCACGTGCACCGCAAGGACAACGTGTTCTTTCTCGCCCGACGCAACAGCGGTGCGCGCGTGGTGAAGTACGCCGACCGCGTGAAACGCATCGAGAACAAGAAATCGGAGGTATTCGCCTCGAACTTTGTGAAGGGGACCGCTCCGCGCTACGCCGACGTGCGCGCGCTTAAAGAGCTCGTCGCAGAGGAGGTGTCCGATGAGCGGTGATAACGGTTTTCGCTTTGCGGGATATCATCCGATCATCTCCTGCGAGGGAACAGCGGAACAGGTGGCCGTGGACATTCTCCTCGAGGCGGACGCGCTCGTCTTTTCAGAGGCCGACGTCGTGGACGTCACCCGCCTGCGCAAAGCCTCCGATATCCAAGATAACTACCTCAACTTAGACTATGACTGGCCAGTCTGCATCGTCAGGGTGCTGGACTCGAGGAAAGAACGCTTCAAACTCGGCAACCTGTACGCCGGCCGCTTCCCGGTGGTTAGCTACGTGACCCATCCCGAGATAGAGGTGCTGGCCATTATTCGAGAGGGCTCGTGGAGACGCTGGCACGGCGGACGCATGAAACCGAGCGACTTCTGCAAACAGGAGCTCGGCATGCACGAGGTAAAGAGGGAAGGCTTCCTCAAAAGTTATTGGGATGCCGATTCGCTTACGGCAGCCGCCAGGGAATACAAGCGACTTTCGAAGATCCCCAAGGGCGAGTTGTGCCTGGCAGACCTCATCCGGTAAAGGTTTGCAGCCACCGCAATACCCATAACGCTTCCCAAGACTACCGACTGCCGCTTGATTGCCCTTTTCTCGGCGCTTTTCTTGCCGTGCACAACACAGCCATAACGCCCATTTCCGGAAGTGCGGGGAAAAATCGCAACCAGCCGAGCACAAACCAAATTTTGGCGTCAAAACCGCAGGTCACGAAAGGGTATAACCGGGGTCTGGTTGGCGGAACTCGGTCTTTCCCCGCACTTCCGAACTCGGAGAGTCTTAGAAGCCAGTATTGAATATCGGGAGCTACTTGCCGAAAATCCATTTGAGGGAATCCGTATCGTCGATATCATTCGAGAGGGGATGACGGACGATGATCCACGCCTACAGTGAGATGTATCTCGAGGATGCCATGAGTACGCTGGGCGAGGCGGTCGATTTTGCCCTCTGTGACCAAGGGCTGACTTCGGCCGAGTTGACGGCGATCCTGTCGAACGCTTTTGAGATGAAACAGTTTGAGCGTGGTACGACTCGCGTCGTCTGCGGCATGGCGGGCGACGAGCTCGCGCGCGATATTATCGCCCATGCGGGACTGACCCCCGTCGAATGCAGGGAGACCTATCCGTTCGACCGTTCGCCTCAGTATTGGGCGGGCTGGGTTTTGGCCTATGCGCAATGGATGAGCAGCTTGGGCTTTAATGAGCTACTCGAAGTCGCCCCGCTCGATTGGATCATCGGCTCGTACCATCCGCTTCACGAGGCCTCCGAAGTCAAATTCGCCCAGATTATTATCGAAAAATGGAACAACGCTCAGACAGACAAAAAGGGTCTCAAAGCGGCACGAAAGGCGGCCGGACTAACGCAAAAACAGCTCGCCGCCCAATCGGGGGTTAAGCTTCGCGCCATACAACTCTACGAGCAGAACCAGCTCGACCTACGCCGCGCCTCGGTCTCCTCGGCATTGGCGCTTGCAAATGCCCTAAACTGCGCCATCGAAGACCTCGTCTGGAAACCGGTTGCCCTGGAGTACGACTCGCGGGCTATTCCATCCATAGAGCTATAAAGGAGGCAGACATGCTTTGGAGCAATGTTCAACAAGATGACGGCGCTGATTGCGTTGCTCAAGAAGATCATTCAACTGCGCACGTGGCAAATTCAGCATCACTGATTTTGCGCGACGGCGCCACGTTAATCGACGAAGCTGTTCGGCTAACCATTGCGGGCATGCCCAACGCGCTCAGGCTCTTGGAGAACTCATGACGACGGTCGCGCCGCGCCGGGCACATCCGTTCGCACCGCTCGTGCTCGACGATGCCGGTTCGCTCGAAGCTATGGCCGCGGCCGTGATGCGTCTACACAGCACGCTGATGACCGTCGGGCGCTGCTATACGACCGACGCCGCGGGCGACCGTGCCGCACTTGAGCTTGGACGCGTCGAGTCCGTACTTGCAGGTTCATTCTGTACGATATTCGGCCAATCGCCGGCCGATCGCTTCGCAGACATCTTTGACCAGGTCGCCTACGTGGCCGAGCACATGGTCAAGGACCACATCTTTGAGGACGGCAACAAACGCACCAGCCTTGTCTTTGCGTTGTCCGTCTTAAGGTTCGCCGGCACTCCGGTCGTGCTGTCCGATGGCCCCGAGCCCAAAGACAATCAATACTATGCCTGGATCCAGGACCTCGTTTCCAGTCGCCGCACGACCAGCGAGCTAGCCGAAGAGCTGCGCCGCGGTTGTGTTGTAGGCTCGGGCGACCCCTCGCGCGTATAGAATCTAAGCATCCGCACGCCAGTTATTGAATGGATTGGACACCATATGGAAATCCCCAGCACCCTGTGCAGCAATGTCTACGACTTTGCGTTTTGCCCCGAGCCCTGTTACGACCGCCTGGTCGACCTCGCCGATCCCGAGGACTGGGGTCCCAGCAACCGCATCCTCAAAAACTACCTGTCGTTTTCGTTTAGCCGCGCGGTGTTTTTGACCGAGCGCGACGTGGACCAGACCGCACCGTCCAACCTGCCGCTGGTGTTCGATGACGACCGCTGCCTGTTTAACACCGGCCTGTATACACGCCGTTACGAGACCATCTACGGTCTGTTTGAGCCCAACACCAAGCCCGACGCACGCCAGCGCTGGTTTTTGAAGGGCTTCTTTAAGGAGAGCGACCCCATGCTGGTCTCGTTTGAGTACCTGCCGTGCCGCGTGCGCTTTGCCGAGGACCCCTCCGAGCTCGTCTTTGACTACCGCCTGCCCATCCGTTCCAACATCGACCACATTTTGGGCGACGAGGAAAACCTGACGCGCATCCCCGCCAGCCTGATGGGGGAGGACAACTCGCTGCTGCTGCGCCGCGCCTTTGAGGGCGCCGTCGTCGAGGCCGCCCGCCGCGCCGCAGCCAACTACACGCTCGCGGTGCCGCAGTTCTATGGCGGCCGGATCCAGCTGCTGCTGCCGCTGTGCCTAACCGGCGACAAGCCCGAGCTGGCGCTGACTATCCAGCGCGAGGACGGCTTTTACGCCGCGCGTACCTGTCTCACGCTCGACATGGCCTACAACAACGCGCGACTTATCTGCCGCCCCGAGACCTCGTGGATCAAGCGATAAAGGGTGGTTTAGCTGCTGGTTTGTCGGCTGCCCTGATTGCGGTGACGAGGTCTGCGCCCACGATTACGTCAACGATTTTAAAATCGGGGGCAAAAAGTTCTTGGTAAACCACGCGCGGCTATGATAGTATCTCTTTTGCCGAAAGGCGACGGGCGATTGGCTCAGGGGTAGAGCATATCCTTCACACGGATGGGGTCACAAGTTCGAATCTTGTATCGCCCACCATCAAAAGCACAGGTCAGAGGTGTTAAGCCTCTGGCCTTTTTCTTTTTGACACCAAGGGTGACACCAAAACTGACACCAAAAACAAATCGTAGTCGTCTATGGCGCCATTTTTTATCGCATCCTTTTTGCTGACGCCATTGCCCGTTTTGTATAAAACGCATGCGTATTTTCATTGAATTCCCCCTGTGATCCGAGCACAAATGTGGAGATAGGGACCACATGCCCAAAGCGCCTTCCAGCGGATTTCTATCACACGGTGGTTTTTCGGCAGAACTCGTCAAGCTTTTGGTTTGCTTCCGGTACTTACCCGCATGATGTCCCGGTAGATAATCGGCCATGCCCGCAATCCGCACGATCAACGGCCGATACCAGGGGAGGCACAAATGGACGAAATCGTCTGCGCAAACACAGCATTCCGCTACTGGCGCTGCCCACCGCAGGTGCGCAACCTCTACCCGCACCTACCCAACTCCGAAGACGGCTGGCGAGCTCTATCCCAATCGCCCTTTGTAGTCGACGTCCTCAAGACGCCAATCATCACAGCAGCATCAACACGAAGCAACCTGCATTCTGAGACAAGACGGACCATCCGATGGAACAGCGCCTATACAGAGAAGGTTTCCATCGACACGGGTATGGGCTTTAGCGTCACTGACCCTCTTAATACGCTATTCACCATGACTCGAAGCGTGTCTTCATGCGACCTGGTTCTGGCTATGTACGAGTTCTGCGGATGGTTCTCGGTTTTTAAACCATCGCCCGCGGTCGACATAGCACTTGAGCAGACAAAATCAGAAGAAGAGCAGTACACCACAGAAAGTTTGTTTGAACTAGACGAAACTCAAGATGAGATCCCATGGAAGCGAGTCCATGCTCGGGCGCACCAGAAGGACAGCAAGAATGATCAAAGTGAGCAGCAGGATAACGGATCCGGAAATACAGCTAGCGGAAAGGGCACATCGCTCTGGATGAGAAAGCCTCTTATTGAAATAGAAGAACTGCATAGATTTGCAGCGAAGGTTAAAGGCGAGATGTGGGGAAAGCAATTCTACGAAGCCGCACGGCAGGTAATGGGTATCGCTGCATCACCGCTAGAAGTTGCTGGAATCATGTTACTGAGTCATCCGAGGCGTGCCGGCGGAGCGGAGTTTAAAAACATATTCGTCAACGACTTAACACCGCTGTCGAATTCAGCTCGGAAAATCGCAGGTCAGAAAATCTGTTACGGCGATATCGTCATCGTAAATCCAATAACAATGAAGGCTGTGATTATCGAACTTCAAGGAGAGGTTATCCATGGATCGGGCGCCGTGCTTGACCACGATGCCACCCGAATGACAGCATTGCAAAGCATGGGATACGACGTATTTCTTGTAACCCATGACATGCTCAATGATCACGATCAGCTTGATGCCATCATTCACAGTGTGTGTGAGCGATTAGAGTTGCGCTACAAGCCAAAAACCGAGGCGATGAGATGCGCTGAGACCAGATTGCGGGCCAACGTTCTGTGCAATTGGCTCGGTATTGGTAAGTAATAATGGCCAAGTGGGCATTTTTAATACTTTATATGCTGTCAGTAATTAAGTGCCATTTTAAAACCATGCCGGTTTACTACGTTGGATTGAGGGTGACTGAACACACTGATTTCGCCGCTCGTAAAACCGCAGGTAGATTGCCTGCCCGTTTTGCGAAAGTAGGCGTGAGGTCGGAAATCCGGGAATCGGCGTAGTAAACCGGTCTGTTTATGAAGCGACCAGCTGGGGCGAGCTACGCACGGTTCCGTAAATTGGCCCGAAGGCGTGCGGAAGGGCTCATGCCCACGGATGCACCGCAGATCGCTTTGGTCTGGCCGGCGGCGTCTGGGGCGACATGCCGAGCCCTGCAAAGGAAGGCGGCGGGCTTGCCGCCGCCCACGGGGCTCGCCCCGCGGGCTATGTCGGGCATCGTGTGTCTCTTTGGCCCCGCTCCCGTTCAACGCGCCGCAAAATATTTTCCAAAATTGTCCTTGCATCGCCGTCCGAGTTCCCGTATAGTACTTCTTCGCACGGGGGCGTAGCTCAGCTGGGAGAGCGCTTGACTGGCAGTCAAGAGGTCAGGGGTTCGATTCCCCTCGTCTCCACCCGATCATTGAATGAGGCTCCAACGCAAGTTGGAGCCTTTTTTCATATCTATAGATTTAGGTCATGTGTTGACTGGGTAGCATCTTGGCGACATGCCCATTGTTAATTACGAATATGAATGTTGATGACTTTGCGTCTCTAGATGGCAAAGCTAGTCAGCAGTGCCATTAGCAAAGAGGCCGGGCGTAATGCCCGGCCTCGAAATACTCTGGTGGGCCCTCCGGGATTCGAACCCAGAACCCAGGGATTATGAGTCCCCTGCGCTAACCGTTGCGCCAAGAGCCCTTATGAACGGTGAATGCAATTCTAACAAAGCCAACTCAGGCCCAATTTCTTCGCTTCACGTCGTGAAATACTACCATGCACGAGGAAGTCGCACAACGCAAGATCAAATCCGATGTTAAACAACAGCTAATCTAGGCGCGTCGCGGAAAAGACGTGTTTTAGAAAAAGATAAAGCCTATATTTCAGGGCTCCAACATATTTATGTGTGAAATCAACCTGATGCCATTTCAAAACCATGCCGGTTTACTACGACGGATCGGCGATGCCCGAGCACCGCGTGTTCTCCATTTGCAAAACCGCAGGTAGGAAGCCCGCCGCTTACGCCAAAAGGCGAGTGTGGTCGGACATTCCTGATTCATCGTAGTAAACGGGCATGGTTCTGAAGCGCAGGGGAGGGGCGCTTCGCAATCAGGCCCGATAATGGGACTGGCGGTGCACGGAAAACCCTGTTGCACAGGGAGAGTCGTGTTCCGCTCGCCAAGTCGGCCGGCGCACGGACCGTGCGTGGGCCGCTGCCCCCGCGGGCATCGCGGGCCCCTCGGCCCTGAGATGGCCCGCGCACCCGCACGTGCGCGCCGGGGCCCGCGAAAGTTTTTCGAAAATTGTCCTTGCATCGCCGTCCGAGTTCCCGTATAGTACTTCTTCGCACGGGGGCGTAGCTCAGCTGGGAGAGCGCTTGACTGGCAGTCAAGAGGTCAGGGGTTCGATCCCCCTCGTCTCCACCCGAGCATTGAATGAGGCTCCAACGCAAGTTGGGGCCTTTTTTCATATAGGCACACAAGGTCAAAGGCGGCACCATGATCCTTCTGGTCGACAAGATCGAAAAAAGCTTCGGCGCGCGCGTCCTCTTTAGCGGCGCGTCCTTCCAGATCAACCCCGGCGAGCGCTTTGCGCTCGTGGGACCCAACGGCGCCGGCAAAACCACCATGCTCAAGATCATCATGGGCATCGACAGCCCCGACGCCGGCCAGGTCCAGTACGCCAAGGACTGCCAGGTGGGCTACCTAGAGCAGGAAACCAACCTGGAGCAAAAGGACACCACCATCCTCGCCGAGGTCATGGCCGCCGCCAAGGAAATCCGCCGCATGGGCAAGCGCGCCAACGAGCTGCAGGCCCAGATCACCGAGCTCTCCGAGCAGGGCAAGGACGTCGACGCACTCCTGAACGAGTACGGCCAGGTCCAGGACCGCTTTGAGCACCTGGGCGGCTATGAACTCGAGAGCAACGCCCGCAAGATCCTGTCCGGTCTGGGCTTTAAGGTCACCGACTTTGAGCGCACGTGCTCCGAGTTCTCGGGCGGCTGGCAGATGCGCATCGCGCTGGCAAAGCTCTTCCTGCGCCATCCCGACCTGCTGCTGCTCGACGAGCCCACCAACCACTTGGACCTCGAAAGCGTCCAGTGGCTGCGCGGCTTTATCGCTAACTACGACGGCGCCGTACTCATCGTCAGTCACGACCGCGCCTTCATGGACGCCTGCGTCGACCACGTCGCCGCGCTCGAGAACCGCCGCGTGACCACCTACACCGGCAACTACAGCAGCTACCTCAAGCAGCGCGAGGATAATCTGGAGCAGATGCGCGCCAAGCGTGCCGCGCAGGAGCGCGACATCGCCCACATGCAGGTCTTCGTCGACAAGTTCCGCTACAAGCCCACCAAGGCCGCCCAGGCGCAGGAGCGCATCCGCAAGATCGAGCAGATCAAAAAGGAGCTCGTCATCCTGCCCGAGGGCCACAAGCACATCGACTTTAAGTTCCCCGACCCGCCGCGCTCCGGCGATATGGTCGTGAGCCTGGAGGGCGTCTCCAAGTCCTACGGCGACAAGCACATCTACAGCGACATCGACCTCAAACTCTACCGCGGCGAGCACGTGGCGCTCGTCGGTCCCAACGGCGCCGGCAAGTCCACCCTCATGAAGATCCTCGCCGGCCTGGAGCCGCCCACTACCGGCACGCGCGACCTGGGTACCAACGTGGGCATCGCCTACTATGCCCAGCATGCGCTCGAGGGCATGACCGAGTCCAACACCGTCTTGCAAGAGATCGACACTGTCACGCCCAAGTGGACCGTACCGCAGCAGCGCAGCCTGCTGGGCGCCTTCCTGTTTAGCGACAACGATTCCATCGAGAAGCAGGTTCGAGTCCTCTCCGGCGGCGAAAAGGCGCGTCTGGCTCTGGCCAAGATGCTCGTGGCGCCCGAGGCGCTCCTGTGCCTAGACGAGCCCACCAACCACTTGGACATCGACTCGGTGGACATGCTCGAGAACGCTCTGCAAAACTTCCCCGGTACCATTGTGCTGATCAGCCACGACGAGCACTTGGTGCGCGCTGTGGCCAACCGCATCATCGACATCCGCGACGGCAAGGTCACGGTCTACGATGGCGACTACGACTACTACCTCTTCAAACGCGAGGACCTCGCTGCCCGCGCCGCCGCCGAGGCAGCAGGGGAGAGCGCACCTGCCGCGGCCAAGTCCACCAAAGCCAACGCCGCCCAGGCCAGCAGCCCAGCCGCGGCTCCCAAGCCTGCCGAGGGCAAAAAGACCAAGGAGCAAAAGCGCGCCGAGGCCCAGGCCCGTGCCGCGCTCAACAAAAAGCTCAAGGGTGTGCGCAACCAGCTCAAGAAGATCGAGACAGAGCTGGACAAAAAGCGTGCCCGCTATGACGAGCTTATGGAATTGATGGCAAGCGAAGAGCTTTATGCCGATCAGGACAAGTTCAACGCCGCGCTGGGGGAATATAACGGCCTTAAGCAAGAGCTGCCCAAGCTCGAGGACGAATGGCTGGAGCTTTCCACCCAGATCGAAGAGGAGACCGCGCGTGAACTCTCGTAAAGCCACCGCCGTGGCGATGAGCATCATAGCCATCGCTTGTCGCATCTGCGGCATCTTTATGAGCGCGATGACCGTGCTGCTGTGCTTCAGCGGCCTCACCGCCAAGCTGCAGATCGTGGGCTTTGTCGTTGAGCTTTCGCGCGCCCTGCCGAGCGCCATCGCCGGCTACGGCGTTATCACCTCGCCCTTTGGCGGTGTCTTCCGCTTGGATTACGCCATCGTGGCCGTCATCCTGTTTGTGGCCGACTACCTGCTTACGCGCGCCTCGCGCCGCGTCCGCTAGGGGAGTGACATGTCCAGCAGCTACCTCATGAACCTGCTCGCCAGCGCCGCCGCCGTCATCGTGGGCATCGTGATCCACGAGAGCGCGCACGCCGCCGCGGCCTGGGCACTCGGCGATAAGACGGCCCGTTCGCGCGGCCGCGTCTCGCTCAACCCGCTCAACCACATCGACCCGTTTGGCACCATTCTCTTGCCGCTGCTGATGCTCGCCGCCGGCGGCCCGGTGTTCGCCTTCGCCAAGCCCGTGCCCGTCTATCTCAACAACCTCAAGCACCCCAAGCGCGACGAGGTCCTGGTGAGCGTGGCCGGCCCCGCATCGAACATTGCGCTGGCATGCCTTGCGGCCGCTCTCATGCACGCGACATACGGCAACCTCTACACCAGCATGTCCTTTGCTGTGGCTTCCCAAATCATGAACTTCGGTGCCACCTTTATTGTGGTCAACCTGTCGCTCGCGTTCTTTAACCTCATTCCGATTCCGCCACTCGACGGCTCGTCGATCATCGTGCCGTTCCTCAAAGGCAAAGCGCTCTCTAACTACTACCGCCTGCAGCAATACGCCATGCCCATCCTCATCCTGGTGCTGTACCTGTTGCCTATGTGGACCGGCATCGACGTGATTGGACGGTATTTCGACGTTACCGTGTATCCGCTGGCCGAGTGGCTGCTCAACTTCGCAATCGCCGGCATCTAAGGTAAACTTACAGGTCGACCGTGCAAAACGGTCGCAACATGCACCCAAACCGCGCCGCGAAGGCGCCGTCAAAGGAGGTCGAAGATGTCGTATCGCGTGTCGACGCAGGTCTACAGCGGACCGTTCGACCTGCTGCTGCAGCTGGTAACCCGCCAAAAAGTTGATATCGGAGCCATCTCGATCAGCGAGGTGGCCGAGCAATACCTGGCCGAGGCCGAGCGCATCGAGGCGCTGGACCTGGACGTGGCGAGCGACTTTTTGCTGGTCGCGGCAACCCTTTTGGACATCAAGGCCGCCTCGCTGGTGCCCCAGGAGGCCCCGCGCAAGACAGACGACGATGACGAGGATGACGATGAGCTCGAGGAGCTCAGTGCGCTCGACGGCGACGCCCTGCGCGAGGTCCTGATCCAGCGTCTGATCGCCTACAAGCAGTTTAAGGGCGCGGCGGCAGCCCTTGGCGCGCGTATGCAGGCCGAGAGCCGCATGCATACGCGCGTGGCCGGCCCCGACCCCGAGTTCCTAGGCCTTATGCCCGACTATCTGGCCGGCATTACCCTGCGCGGCCTCGCCGTCATCTGCGCCGACCTGGATGGCAAACGCCAGACCTTCCTGCTGGAGGCCGAGCACGTGGCACCGCATCGCGTGCCGCTCGACCTGACGGTGGCCTCGGTCGACCGCTTTACCATGGCACACCAAGCCTGCACCTTCCGCGAGCTGCTGGACGGCGACGCCACCACCGAGCAGCTCGTTGTCACCTTCCTGGCCATGCTAGAGCTTGCCAAGCGCGGCTCGCTTACGCTAAGCCAGGACGAGATCTTTGGAACCATTCAAATCAACCGCGTCGAGGGCGCCGAGGCATACGTGCCTGGCGAGGGCCCCGAGCTCACCGAATAGGAGCGGCAACCATGTCAACCCTTTCCACGCTGGAGGCAAACAGCCTCAAAGGCGCCCTCGAGGCGCTGCTGCTGGTGTCGAGCGACCCCGTCAGCGCACCCGCGCTGGCAGCTGCGCTGGATATCGCCCCGGGCGAGTGCGCGTCGCTTTTGGCCGAGCTCAAGGTTGAGTACGAAGAGGCCAACCGCGGCTTTCAGCTGCGCGAGGTCGCCGGTGGCTGGCGCCTGTTTACACACCCCGCCTACCATGATGTGGTCGAGGCCTACGTGCTGAGCTGGGACACGCAAAAGCTGTCTCAGGCGGCGCTTGAGACCCTGGCCGTCATCGCCTACCACCAGCCCGTCACGCGCGAGGTGGTCAAGGGCATCCGCGGCGTCAACTCCGACGGCGTCATCGCGTCGCTCGTGGATAAGGGCCTGGTGCGCGAACTCGGCCGCGACCCCGAGCGCGGTCAGGCCATCATCTACGGCACGACCAACGCCTTCTTGGAAAAGTTCGGCCTGCGCTCCACCCGGGACCTGCCCGATCTGGAGCAGTTTGCCCCCGACGAGCAGTCGCGCCAGTTTATCCGCGAGCGCCTGAGCGGCCGCAGCATTCAGTCCACGCTCGAGGAGCAGGCCGAGGACCTGGACGAAGAACGCGAACTGATCGATACCGATGTTGAGGACACCGATGGCGAGGAGCTTCTGCCCACCGTCGATACCTCGGAGGATATACATGACGACGACTAACGAAGCAGGGAAAACGCACTTCGCAAGCGCCATGGACAACGCAGCGCCCACGGGCGACGCCCAGCCCGTCTACCCGCACACTATGCGCCTGCAGCGCTTTTTGGCGCGCGCGGGCGTGGCGAGCCGCCGCGGCTCGGAGGACCTGATGACTGCCGGCCGCGTAACCGTCAACGGCCAGGTCGCAACCGAACTAGGCACCAAGGTCGATGTCGACCGCGACCACATCGAGGTCGACGGTATGCCCGTCAAGCTCAACCAGGGTGCCGTGTACCTGATGCTCTACAAGCCGACCGGCTACCTCACCACCATGAGCGATCCACAGGAACGCCCTTGCGTGGCCGACCTGGTCCCGCGCGACCGCTTTCCGGGGCTCTTTCCGGTGGGTCGTTTGGACCGCGACACCACGGGCCTTCTGCTCTTTACCACCGACGGTGACCTATCGCAGGACCTGCTGCATCCCAGCAAGCACGTCTACAAGACCTACCAGGCGCTGGTGGACGGCAACCTGACCGATCGCGACCTCACGCCGCTGCGCCGCGGCATCGAACTCGACGATGGCCTATGCCAACCGGCGATCTGCCGCGTCATTAACGCGCGCGAGGCCGAGGCCGTAGCCCCGCAAGGCATCAAGCCCGGCACCACCGCCGTGGAGGTCATCATCCGCGAGGGCCGCAAGAACCAGGTCAAGCGCATGCTGAGCAAGATTCACCATCCGGTGATCCGCCTGCATCGCTGCAACTTTGCCGGCCTGGAGCTCAAAGACGTGGCTAAGGGCTCGTGGCGCGAGCTCACCGACCGCGAGGTGCAGATTCTCAAGGCCGGCGGCATCCCGCCCAAGCAGGCCAGCTCCAAGCAGGGCGACCCCAACGCGACAGCGGTCAACCCCGCGACCCGCACGCGTCACCACGGCAGCCACGGCTCCGCGCCCAAGCGCAACACCTACCGCGAGCGCTACACGGGCTAGTCAGTCCGCCACGCCCCAGCGCCTGCGTCCCATACCAGTACGTCAACCACCGAAAGGAAGCATTGTATGATCGTCGCCATCGACGGCCCCGCCGGTTCCGGCAAGTCCACCATCGCCAAGGAGATTGCCCGCCAGCTGGGCTTTAACAAGCTCGACACGGGCGCCATGTATCGCGCCGTAACTTTCGCTGCGCTCGACCGCGGCATCGACCTGGATAACGAGGCAGCCATTGACGCCCTCGCCGAGCAAATCGAGATTCGCTTTACCAACGGCACCGGCGAGGACACGCGCCTGACCATCGACGGCCAGGACGCATCGGCCGCCATCCGCACCCCGCAGGTGGACGCCAACGTCTCCAAGGTCTCGGCCTACCCGGGCGTGCGCGCGGCCATGCTCATCCACCAGCGCCGCGCCGCCGAGGACCGCGATATCGTGGCCGAGGGTCGCGACATCGGCACCGTCGTGTTCCCCAACGCACAGGTCAAGGTGTTCCTGACCGCCGACCCGCGCGAGCGCGCCCGTCGCCGCGTGCTGCAGCGCCACCAAAACGACGCCCAGCCGCTCACCACCGAGCAGCTCGAGGCCGAGGTCGATGAGACCCTCGACGCCCTCAAGCAGCGCGACAAGCTCGACAGCAGCCGCGAGGTCGCGCCGCTCGTGCCCGCCGAGGACGCGGTGCACGTCGACTCCACCGCCCACACCATCGACGAGGTCGTCCGCATTATCGAGGACCTCATCAACCAAAGGAGGTAGCCCATGCGCCTGTTTAAGCAGACGCCCGAGGATTACTACAACGCCCCCTACGACGAGTTCCCGGCGCTCATCCGCGGCACCGTCGCCGTGGTCATGGGCATCCTGTGGGTCTTCTCCAAGCTCATGTGGCGCTGGAAGGTCGAGGACAGCGACCTGCTGTTTGAGCGCCAGGAAGGCCGCGGCAGCGTGGTCATCTGCAACCACACCTCGATGGCCGAGCTCCTGGCTGTAGAGACGGCACTGTTCTTTGGCGGCCGCCGCATTCGCCCCATCTTTAAATCCGAGTTTGCCAAGAGCAAGATCGTGCGCTGGGCCTTTAGCCGTGTGGGCGGCATTCCCGTCGAGCGCGGCACCGCCGACATGAAGTGCCTGCGCGCCGCCCAGCATGCGCTGCAGCGCGGCGAGGACGTCTTGATCTTCCCCGAGGGCACGCGCATCCGCTCGCGCGAGATCAAGCCCGAGGTCCACGGCGGTTTTGCGCTTATCGCCCAGATGGGCAAGGCGCCCGTCAACCCGCTCGCCATCTGCGGCTGGTCCGATATTACGCCTGCGGGCAAAAAGATCATGCGCCCCAAAAAGTGCTGGATCCGTGCCGGAAAGGCCATCTCGCTATCCGATGCACCGGCCGAGCTCAACCGCAAGGAGCGTCTGGCATGGTTTGAGTCCGAGGCCATGAGTCGTGTCTACGCCATGCGCGATGACCTGTGCGCCGAGCACCCGGGTAGGTTCTAGCCATGGGCGAGGAAGTCATGAACACTGCCGAGGCCATGACCGGCAAGGCAGACGCCCCCACCATCGAAATCGCTGCTCACGCCGGCACCTGCTACGGCGTGCAGCGTGCGCTCGATATGGCATTGGCGGCCGCCCCGCAAGCGGGGGAGAACGCTCAGGTCCACACCCTGGGCCCGCTCATCCATAATCCCATCGTGGTGCGCGAGCTTGCCGAGGCGGGCGTTGGTCTAGCCGACACCTTGGACGACGCCGCATCGGGCACCGTGATCATCCGCGCGCACGGCGTGGTGCCGCAGGTGGTCGAGGCCGCTCGCGAGCGCGGTCTCGACGTGGTCGATGCCACCTGCCCCTACGTCAAGAAGGTCCACGTGGCGGCGGAGCGCCTGGTACGCGAGGGCTACCGCGTGATCGTCGTGGGCGAGCCGGGACACCCCGAGGTTGAGGGCATCCTGGGCCATGCCGGCGATGACGCTCAAGTCGTGAGCTGCGCCGCCGATGCGGACGCGCTGCCGCTCAAGGGCAAGGTTGGGCTCGTCGTGCAGACCACCCAGACCGCGCAGAACCTGGCCGAGGTCGTGGCTGCCATCACGCCGCGCGTGCAGGAACTGCGCGTGATCAACACCATCTGCGCCGCCACGAGTGAGCGTCAACAGGCAGCAGCCGCACTTGCCAACCGCTGCGACTGCATGGTCGTGGTGGGCGGCAAGAACTCGGGCAACACCCGCCGCCTGGCGCAGATTTGCGCAAACGCCTGCGAGCGCACACATCACATAGAGGAAGCTTCCGAGCTACAGGCCGCGTGGTTTACCGACGCTCACCACATCGGCATCACCGCCGGAGCCTCCACCCCGCAAGAACACATCGAGCGCGCCGTCGAGCGCATCAAGGAGCTTTGCCACTAATCATGGACCAGAACGTACCCGCATACGCCGCCGAGGTGGCCGACTACGGGCGCAGCCGCGACCCCGAGCCGGGTGAGGGCGCGCTCGTTAAAAACGTGCGTCCCGAATCGCCCGCATGGGATGTGGGTATCGAGCCGGGCATGCGTGTGCTTACGGTCAACGGCGAGCAGCTGACCGATATGATCGTGTGGCTCTGGGAGGCAGATGACGACACCGTCGAGCTAGAGGTATTCGACCCGCGCGACGGCACCGTCACCCCTGTTGAGCTCGATCGCTTTCCCGGCGAGGACTGGGGTCTGGAGTTCGATGGCCCCATCTTCGATGGCATGCGTACCTGCGTAAACGCCTGCGTGTTCTGCTTTATGACGATGCTGCCCAAGGGCGGTCGCTCCACGCTCTACATCCGCGACGACGACTATCGCCTGAGCTTTTTGCAGGGCAACTTTGTCACGTTGACCAACCTCACCGACGAAGATGTTCAAAACGTCATCCAACGCAACATGAGCCCCATGAACGTGTCGGTCCATGCCGTAAGCCCCGATGTCCGCCGCCGCATGATGGGCCGCAACGCCCAGCGCGGCATGGACGTGCTCGAGACCATCATGGCCGCCGGCATCGAGATCCACGCCCAGATTGTGTTGTGCCCCGGCATGAACGACGGCGAGGAGCTGCAAAAGACTCTGCGCTTTTGCGAGGAGCACGAGCAGATCACGAGCCTGGGCATCGTGCCGCTGGGCTTTACCAAGCACCAGAATCGCTTTACCTGGTCCTACAGCGACAAGCCCGAGCTCGCGCGCGAGACCATCGCCATGATCCGACCCTTCCAGGACCGTGCCTTCGAGCGCTTTGGCCGCCACACCTTCCAGATGAGCGACGAGTTCTATCTGGACGCCGGCATCGAGCCGCCCGAGGCCGACTTTTACGACGGCTACCCGCAGTACTACGACGGCATCGGCATGATCCGCTCCTATCTGGACGAGACCGACGACGTGATCGACGCGAATGCCGAGCGCCTGTGCTGCGTTCGCGAGGCTATCGCAGTCCGTGGCCAGCGCCTGCTGTGCCTCTCGGGCGCCAGCGCGCGCGATACGGTGGCGCGTTTTGTGGAATCACCGCAGGGCCTTGCCGGTACCGTCACGGCCATCAAAAACCGCTACTTTGGTGGCAACGTGGATGTGACCGGCCTCATCGTCGCCTGCGACATCTTGGAACAGCTGCCGCAGGACCTGTCGGGGGTTATGCTCTTTGTGCCTAAGCTTATGTTCAACGCCGACGGAATGACTCTTGACGAGTATCATCGTGACGAATTACTCGCAAGCCTTATCGGCCGCGGCGCCGAGGTTCATGTGGTGTCGACCATGCCGCATGAGCTGCTCGATACCCTGGAGCACATCCTTGGCATAACGCCCGCCAATTCAACTATTCCCGCTGAACCTACCCATTAAAGGAGAGCAGATGAAACCTATCGTCGCCGTCGTCGGACGCCCCAACGTGGGCAAGTCCACGCTCGTTAACCGCCTGGCCCAGACCTCGGACGCCATCGTCCACGAGTCCCGCGGCGTCACGCGCGACCGCTCGTATCACACGGCCGATTGGAACGGTCGCGAGTTCACCATCGTCGACACGGGCGGTATCGAGCCGCTCAAGAGCGATGACGTCTTTGCCACGTCCATCCGCGACCAGGCCCTCGCCGCCGCCGAGGAAGCTGCCGTCATCCTGTTTGTGGTCGATGGCCGCACCGGCGTTACCGAGGAGGACGAGTCGGTCGCCCGCATGCTCAAGCGCTGCAACAAGCCGGTCTTTCTGCTGGTGAACAAGCTCGACAACCCCGATCGCGAGAATGACAACATCTGGGAGTTCTATTCCCTCGGCATCGGCGAGCCCACGCCGCTCTCGGCCCTGCACGGCCACGGCACGGGCGACCTGCTCGACGACATCGTAGCCCTGCTTCCGGAGGAAGAGGACGAGGTCGCCGACGCGTTCCCCGATGCGCTGAACGTCGCCATCATCGGCCGCCCAAACGCCGGTAAGTCCTCGCTGTTCAACCGTATCCTGGGCGCCGACCGCTCCATCGTGTCCAACATCGCCGGCACCACGCGCGATGCTATCGACACCGTCGTCGAGCGCAACAGCAAGCACTACCGCATGGTCGACACCGCGGGCATTCGCAAGAAGAGCACCGTGTATGAGAACATCGAGTACTACTCCATGGTCCGCGGCCTGCGTGCCATCGATCGCGCCGATGTGGCGCTGCTCGTCGTCGACGCCTCCGTGGGCGTCACCGAGCAGGATCAGAAGGTCATGGGCTTGGCCATCGAGCGCGGCTGCGCCATCGTGGTGCTGCTCAACAAGTGGGACCTGCTCGACGATGACCGCAAGCGTGAGGCCTGCATGGAGACCGTCGACCGCCGTTTGGGCGTCATGGCTCCCTGGGCCCAGTACCTGCGCATCTCGGCCCTGACCGGCCGCAGCGTGGAGAAGATCTGGGCGATGGTCGACGCTGCCGAGAAGACGCGCTCGCAAAAGATCAGCACCTCGCGCCTCAACACGTTCCTCACCGACCTGCGCGAGTTCGGCCACACCGTGGTGGACGGCAAGCGCCGCCTGCGCATGCACTACGTGACCCAGACGGGCGTCAACCCGCCGACGTTCACGTTCTTCGTCAACCACAGCGACCTGGTCAACGACACCTACCAGCGCTACGTGGAGAACCGCATGCGCTCGACCTTCGATTTTGCCGGCACGCCCATTCGACTCTTCTTTAGGAAGAAGGAGCAAAAGGATGCATAATCCGATTCTGCTGACCGCCATCTGCGCCTTGGTCTCGTTCTTTATCGGAGCGATTCCGTTTGGCCTGATCCTGGGCCACGTGTTCAACCACACGGACATTCGCAAAGCGGGCTCCGGCAACATCGGCACCACCAACGCGCTGCGCGTGGCCGGCCCCAAGGTGGCCGCACTCACGCTGCTGCTTGACTGCCTGAAGGGCGCCATCTGCGTCCTTATCGCCCGTCCGCTCATCGCGAGCGTGGGCTATGGTTTTCCGCCGAACATCATGGCGCCTGGAGCCCCCGGCGACTGGATGCTCGGTGTCATCTGCCTGGCGGCCGTGTGGGGCCACATCTTCTCGCCGTACCTCAACTTCCACGGCGGCAAGGGCATCGCGGTTGGTCTGGGCGTCATCCTCGCCTGGTACTGGCCCATTGGCCTGTCGCTGCTGGGCATGTTTATCGTGGCCGTCGCCATCACCAAGTTTGTGTCGGTGGGCTCGCTTGCCGCGGCCATCGGTCTTCCCATCGCCGCCTGCGCGGTCTTTCCGTACAGCAGCCTGGGCCTTAAGTTTTGCATGGCGATGATCGGCATCACCGTGGTGTGGGCCCATCGCGCGAACATCAAAAAGCTCATGACCGGTAAGGAGTCCAAGCTCTCGTTTACCAAGCGCGTCACCGAGCCCGACGATAAGTAGGAGAGAGTCATGAATGTTGCGCTGATTGGCTCTGGCTCTTGGGGAACCGCCGTCGCCGGCCTTGCCGCCGCGCGAGCCGAGCGCGTGACCATGTGGGCCCACAGCGAGCAGACGGCCGCCGGCATTAACGGCGAGCACCGCAACCCGCGCTATCTGGTGGGATACGAGCTGCCGGACAACGTGGTGGCAACGACCGAGCTCACCCAGGCGCTCAACGGTGCCGATGCGATCATCATTGCCGTGCCCTCCACGCACTTGCGCGACGTGTGCCATCGGGCAGCGCCGTTTATCGATCTCGAAACTCCGGTCCTGTGTCTCACCAAGGGCATCGAGCCCGAGTCCGGCCTGCTCATGAGCGAGGTCATCGCCAGCGAGATCGGCAACGATCGGCGCGTGGCGGCGCTCTCGGGACCCAACCATGCCGAGGAGATCTGCCGCGGCGGACTTTCTGCCGCCGTCATCGCCAGCGAAGACCCGCAGATAGGGGAGACCTTTAAGGACCTGCTCCTATCCACGGCCTTCCGCATCTACCTGTCGCAGGACATGACCGGCGTCGAGGTATGCGGCGCCATGAAAAACGTCATCGCCATCGTGTGCGGCATCTCCGCCGGCACCGGCGCGGGCGACAACACGCTCGCCCTTATCATGACGCGCGGTCTGGCCGAGATCAGCCGACTGGTGCATGCCCGCGGCGGGCAGGCCATGACTTGCATGGGCCTTGCCGGCATGGGCGACCTCATCGCCACCTGTACCTCGGAGCATTCGCGCAACCGCACCTTTGGCTACGAGTTTGCCCACGGCGTGTCGCTCGACGAGTACCAGGCACGCACGCATATGGTGGTCGAGGGCGCCGTCGCGGCCCGCAGCGTCAGCGAGCTCGCCCGTTCACTGGGCGTAGACATTCCGCTCACCTTTGCCGTGGAGCAAACGCTCTACAACGGTGTTACTTTGGATAGGGCGCTCGAAATTCTCACCGACCGTGTCCCATCGCAAGAGTTCTACGGACTCACCGACTAGTGCAGAAAGGCTACTACCATGTGTTCCATTAAAATCGCTCCGTCCATCCTTTCGGCCGATATGGCCAACCTTAAGGGCGACCTCGACAAGATCGCCGGTGCCGACTTTGTGCACTTCGACGTGATGGACGGTCACTTTACCGGCAACCTCACCTTTGGCGTCGATATCCTCAAGGCCGTCAAGCGCTCCACCGACGTGCCGGTCGACGCGCACCTCATGGTGTCGAACCCCGACGAGACCGTCGATTGGTACGCCGACGCCGGTGCCGATATGATCACCGTTCACTACGAGGCCTCCACGCACCTGCACCGCACGCTCACGCACCTGCAGCAGCGCGGCGTCAAGGCCGGCGTGGTGCTCAACCCCGCAACGCCTGTCTGCGTGCTCGAGAGCATCATCGAGGTCGTCGATATCGTGCTGCTGATGAGTGTGAACCCGGGCTTTGGCGGCCAGAGCTTTATCCCGGGCACCATCGCTAAGCTCCACGAGCTCAAGGCCATGTGCGAGCGCCACGGCGTGTCGCCCATGATCGAGGTCGACGGCGGCATCTCTTCCAAGAACATCGCCGAGGTCGTCAAGGCCGGCGCCGATGTCCTGGTGGCCGGTTCCGCCGTATTTAAGTCCGAAGATCCCGCTGCCGAGGTTGCGCTGCTGCAAAAGCTAGGCAACGAGGCTGCACAGGAGGCATAAACCCTTATGACCGCAGGTCAAAACCGCATACCCGTGAATCTTGACTATGCCGCCTCGACGCCCATGCGCGCCGAGGCGCTCCTTGCGCAGCGTGAGTACGACGATAGCGAGCTTGCGGGCGTCAACCCCAACTCTCTGCACTCACTCGGCCGCAAGGCTGCCGCGCGTCTGGAAGTCGCTCGTCGCGAGATCGCCCGTAGCTTTGGCGCGCGCGTCCGCCCGTCCGAAATCGTCCTGACCAACGGCGGCACCGAGGCCAACCAGCTGGCACTGCTCGGTCTTGCCGAAGGCGCTCGCCAGCGCGACCGCAAGCGTAACCGCGTGATCGTATCTGCCATCGAGCACGATTCGATCCTGGACAACCTGCCGCTGCTGCGTGCCGCCGGCTTTACCGTCGACCTGGTGCAGCCCTGCCGTGCGGGCTACATCGAGCCTGCCGCGCTGAGTGACTTGCTCGGCGACGACGTCGCGCTCGTGAGCATCATGGCCGCAAACAACGAGACAGGCGTGGTGCAGCCCATCCGCGAGCTAGCCACGGCCGCGCATACCGAGGGCGCCCTGTTCCACACCGACGCCATCCAGGGCTATCTGCACATTCCGCTCGATGCCAGCGAGTTGGGCGTCGATGCCATGTCCGTTGCCGCACACAAAATTGGCGGTCCTGTGGCATCCGGCGCGCTCTACGTTAAGACCCGCACGCCGCTGCGCCCCCGCATCTTTGGCGGCGGACAGGAAGCCGGACGTCGCGCCGGCACGCAGGACCTGCGCACGCAGCTGGCCTTTGCCGCTGCCGCTCGCACGCTCGCGCCCCATGTGGCCCAGGAGCGCGAGAAGCTGCAAACCCTTTCCGACAAGCTCTACGCCACGCTTACGGCCCATCCGCGCATTCACGCCACCATGGGCGACTACACGCAGGCCGACCGTCTGCCCGGCATGGTATCGATCTACATTGACGGCATGGACTCCGAGGAGCTTATCATCAAGCTCGACGCCGCCGGCTTTGAGGTGTCGGCAGGCTCGGCATGCTCGAGCGGCAGCATGGACCCCAGCCACGTATTGAGCGCGATGGGCATTGGCCGCGAGCAGGCGCTGGGCGCACTGCGCATTTCCTTCGATGACCGCGTGAATCCGGGCGATCTGGACGACTTTGCCCAGACGCTACTCTCGATCGTAGGTGCCGCATGATCGTCGCCGAGCTTGAACGTGTGCTGCTGGCGCGCTATCCCAAGGCAGACGCCGAGGGCTGGGATCATGTTGGGCTATCTGTGGGAGATCCCGCTGCAAAGATCACCGGTGTTGCCTGCGCGCTCGACGCGACCGAGGCCAACGTGCGCCGCGCCTTGGAAGCCGGTGCCAACGTGTTGCTCACGCATCATCCCGTCTACATCAAGGCGCCCGAGGCATTTTGCCCGCCCAGCGCGACGCGTCCCCAGTGCAGTGCGGCGCTCTACGAGGCAGCCCGCTGTGGGGTGAGCATCATCTCGCTCCACACCAACCTTGACCGCTCGCATGAGGCACGTATCTGCCTAAGTACGCTGTTGGACGCCGTGCCCGCAAGCTCGCTGGAGCACGTGGACGAGTCTGAGCTCACCGGTCTGGGCGCACTCGCGACCCTCCACGACGCCTGCAGCCTGCGTGACCTTGCCAATCGCGCCGCCACGGCCTTCGGAAGCGACCCCCGCGTGTGGGGCGAGGCCGATCACCCGTGCCGCACCATCGCCATTTTGGGCGGCTCCTTGGGCGACTTTGGAGAGCTCGCCATTGCCGCCGGTGCGAATGTTGTCGTGACGGGCGAGGCGGGCTACCACGTGGCGCAAGACCTTGCCTTGCGCGGGCTGCCAGTGGTTTTGCTCGGCCACGACCGCTCCGAGGAGCCGTTCGTTGATATATTGATGAACTCTGCAGTTGACGCCGGGGTCGACCCCCTTCATGCGATTAAAATACTGAACCCTTGCCAATGGTGGACTGTGACAAAAGGAGAGAACTTATGAGCGCCGGCGCTACGCTACTCAGGCTGCAACAGATCGATTTGGAGCTCGCCCGCAACAAGAGCGAACTTGCCAATATGCCGGAGCTCAAGGAGCTCGCATCCAAGCGCAAGACCTACGTTAAGCTCAAGGCCGAGATGACCAAGCTCTACGCCCAACGCAAGGACCTGGATATTGAGCTCGACGATCTCAACACCACCGAGATCCAGACCAATAACGCCATCGAGGCCGCCAAGAAGCGTCACGTCGACGGTTCCGATTACCGCGAGGTGCAGGACCTGGAGAACGAGCTTGCCACCCTGGCAAAGCGTCTGGACAAGATCGAGCACACCCGCAAGGATGTCGTTGTCGCCCATAAGGAGGCGCTCGACCGCGAGGCTCGCGCGCAGGCCATCATCGCCAAATTCGAAGAGGGCGTGAAGGCCGATACCAAGGCCGCCCGCGCCAAGGCCGCCGACCTCCAGGCTCAGATTGACGCCGCCACCAAGGAGCGCACCGCGCTGGCTGCCACGCTGCCGACCGACGTGCTCACCGACTACGAGCGTCTGCTCAAGCAGTTCCGCGGCCTGGCCGTCGAGACCATCCAGGGCAACATTCCCACCATCTGCCACACCGCGCTGCAGGCATCGTCCATGAGCGACCTCAACCACGACGGTAGCGAGATCGCCCACTGCCCGTATTGCCACCGTCTGCTGGTGCTTCCCAGCAAGGAAGCTTAAATGATGACGGCGGCATCCAACAATTCAATGCAACTTGAGGGAAAAACGATCCTGCTGGGCATTACCGGCGGGATCGCCGCCTATAAGTCGTGCAATATCGTGCGCCTGCTGCAAAAGCGCGGCGCACGCATCAAGGTCGTTATGAGCGAGCATGCCACCGAGTTTGTAGGCCCGCTCACCTTCCGCGCGCTCACCAACGAGCCGGTCGCTGTAGGTCTGTTCGACGACCCCTCCGACCCCATCCACCACATTTCGCTCGCGCAGGAGCCCGATCTGGTGGTCGTGGCGCCCGCGACGGCCAATATCATCGCCAAGATGGCAAACGGTATCGCCGATGACCTCATCTCCACCACGCTGCTTGCCACGCCGCGACCCATCGTGATCGCACCCGCTATGAACAACGGCATGTGGAAGGCGCCGGCGACGCAGGCCAACATGGTCACGTTGCGCGACCGTGGCGTCCATGTGGTGGGACCCGGCAGTGGCTACCTTGCCTGCGGCGACGTGGACACGGGACGCATGAGCGAGCCCGAGGACATCGTCGAGACCGTCTGTGAGGTGCTCAACCCCGCGCCTCAGGACCTGGTAGGTAAGCACATCGTGATTACCGCCGGCCCCACGCACGAACCGATAGACCCCGTGCGCTTCATCGGTAACCGGTCGTCGGGCAAGATGGGCATCGCCCTGGCGGGGGAGGCCGCACGCCGCGGTGCCGAGGTCACGCTGGTATTGGGGCCGACATCGCTCGATGTGCCCAGCGGCGTGGAGTGCGTGCGCGTGCAGACCGCCGCAGAGATGCTCCAGGCGGCCCTGAGCGCCTTCCAGACGGCCGATGCGGCAATTTGTGCGGCCGCCGTCGCCGACTACACCCCCGCGGCCCCTGCGGACCATAAGCTCAAAAAGGCCAACGAGCGCCTGGATCGCATCGAACTGGTCGAGACGGTCGATATTTTGGCCGAGCTCTCGCGCCAGAAGGGCGAGCGATGCGTGATCGGATTTGCGGCCGAGACCGATAACGTTGTCGAGTACGCAGAGCGCAAATTGACCCGCAAGGGGTGCGATGCAATAATCGCCAACGATGTCTCACGCACCGATTCGGGCTTTGGGACCGACACCAACAAGGCCTGGATCGTGAGTAAAGCGGGTACGCAAGAACTTCGCGTGCTAACAAAACCCCAGCTCGCAGATACAATTTTGGACTTGCTTCAAAAATTATAAAAAAGTTCTTGCACAAGTCTAAAGTTTCGGGTTAATATACTCCCTGTTGCGAGCGAGAGCAGAGCAACAGACAAAAGCTTCGGGACGTGGCGCAGCTTGGTAGCGCACTTGACTGGGGGTCAAGGGGTCGCTGGTTCGAATCCAGTCGTCCCGACCAGAAGTTTGCAGGTCAGGCACCTAGTGTCTGACCTTTTTTGTTTTAAGCAATTGCTTAATTTTGATTAAGCAACAGGGTGCCAAAAATCTACCTGCGCGATAATCGCCTTTTGCGGTTACTTGCGCGTTTTGCACGCGCTTGGGCCGATTTATTAACGCGAAATGAATCTACATACGCGTAGCTGGCATACAGCCGAGTAAGGGCTGTATTTATCGCGGCGATTTACGTAGATATAGCAACTGTAACGAACAAGCGTGTCGCTGTATTTATTCCAGTAGTTCACTTGATCGGTGGACAAGTGGGCCGTTGCAACGAAACGCCAAGCGAGATGGGCCTATACGAGGACGCCGCAGAGGTAATGGCGGAGGAGTGCGGCTGGCGCTCTGAGAGCCGCTGTATGACCCTATTTCTCCTCAACCCGAATACCTGTGCCGCGAACCTAAACCGTTCGTACACTTGCCAAAAGATAGGCCCGCGCGGAGTCGCGCGGGCCTTGCACTAGAAAATCTAGAAGCACCAAGCAGGAAACACGTTGCCGGCACTGTTGGCACTACCGCTGCTCCAGCGACCGAAAGGGTCAACATAGATAAAGTCCGTTGAGTCACTCGGAGACACGGAACGAGTGCTGAAATAGCACACAATCTCAGGTCCAGAATACCTCGACGTCGCATAGTACTCGTACTGGGCGCCGTCAGACTGGAGGTCTCCGTAAATCTCGGTCGTCGAGAGGATGAAGACCTTGTCATTCGTTGCCGTCGGAGTGCCGGCGCTACCGCCGCCCTCGTTGTCCGTCATCTTCGCGACGGCCTTCGCCTTGGACTGGAGCTCGGCCGGCAGGAGCGCCCAGAGGTCACCGGAGTTCAGGCGGGCGCGGAGCTTAGAGGACCTCCAACCGCCGACATTGGTCTTTGTGTCGTTCCAGATGTGTTTGTATAGGACATCGTTGGTCGTCTCAAACGTCAGCCCCGCCTTGCCGCTACCGTCGGCGAGGTCGTCATGGTTGATACCGATGATGCGGTATCTGGGCATCGTGGTGTCAGCACTGCGAATCTCTCATAGAAGATATGCAACAACTTGATAATTTCGCAGCCTTAAGGAAGAACCTTTTCACTGTTTCCGAGGACAGCACAATTGAAGAAGCCTCGGTCCATGAAGGAGACTTTCCCATATACATAGATTAAGATAAGACCGTGAATGACCAATATGAACTTGAGCATATTCCGTCCGTATTCATACTGGATGACCAAGGAAACATCATCGGCTCATCCGAAGGAGAGGAAGAACCTCTTGCCTTATTAAAGAAATACGCCGAATACAACGGATATAAAGCGGAAGGAGGCGACATCGAGTAACTATCAAAGGCCAGTTTAAGGAGCCAGCCATGAAGAAATGCCTGCCCTCCATCGTCTCAGCAGCTCTTTGCCTCTCCCTTGTCATGACACCATTTGTGCCCGTTGCGGCAGCCTATGCCGACGAGGGATCTCGCGCCGAGAGCAGCGAGATCTACGTCGGAGACAACTACGACGAAAATTACGATATATCCCTTTTTGAGCGCGGACGCTGCACGGATTCATATTCCAAGGCGTGGTGCGATTCTCACGGATTTGCAAATAACCGCACCGTCCCTCACAAGGTCAAGCTGAACGCGAAGGAGGAGGCTTGCCTGCGCGATCCCTACCTTGCTGGCACCGCTGAAGTTATCGCCGGTCTCGTGACAATCGGTCCTGGCGGCGGCTTGTTTGCAACCGCAATGACATCGTACCGACTTTTCACTTACATGTTCTAAAAGGCAGTTGCCATGCTGTCGCAGAATCAATCGAGATACTTGGCCACAATCGGCTTTGCCCTGCTTGCATTACTCTTTGCTAGCGACCTTTTGCTGAAACCGCCCAAGGAACTCGTTTCGCTTGCCATAGCCTGCATTTCCGCCCTTTACTTTATGGCAACCCTATTCGTCGGACTAAAGGAGAGGAAAAAAGGCGCAGTCGTTGCATCTGCCGTAGGCGTGATCATAGCCATTGCCTCATTCTTTATCTGACACATTGGTGATCTAGGGGCGATATCGTAGGAATACGACCGGGAGAGCCGGGACCAGATTGCCCGGGTTGCCCGGTCGGCTCGCGCGACGGCGCGGCGGTTCCACAGAAAGATCTCCGGACTTCACGCCGTTTCTGATCGCATTGTAGACAGCCATCTCGTCTTCGCAGTCGGCGAGCACGCGGTGTGCGTCGTCGTTTTGGATGTCCAGTAAATCTCGAAGGTCCCCCATGCACCAGCGTCCGAGATCTGGCCATGCGCGTTGCGCGAGCTGATAAGTGTCGATTGCGATGTTGTAGTTAAAGTCCAGGCCAAAGCCGTCCCAGGCGGAACGGCTTTGTTTCCTTGATTATCAACTTCATCCGGACACTTCCCGCATTCATCCGTGTGTGTACGGATGAATGCGGGGTTCAATACCCCGGCGGCCTGATCAGCAGACAGCCGGGAATTCTCACTCCTCGAAAAAAGCCGGCACTCGGTTAGTCCTGCGCATCTTGAAATCGCCAGACTCATGGGAGACGTAGAGAATGCCGTCCATCCCATCTCGTGATGCATACGACAGGTGAACTGAACCGCAATCCAATCCATCATTGTCGAGAAGATCGAACGAATTCGGATCGCTCGTTGCGGCCAAACGACCACTCATACAAGAGCCATCGTCATTACAGATTTGCCATTCCATATCTTCGCCCGTAAGAATCGCCATAGACGGCCTGATTGCATCGTCGCTGGCATACATCCCGTCTATGCCAAACCCATTTTCAGCGCCATCGATGAACGACTGCTCGGACCTATACGTCGCAAATGATGCACATAGCACCATTGCAAGACAAAGTACAAAGCCAACAATCGCTATCTTTGCATAGCTCTTGCCTATCATGTCATTCACCTCCCTCGTATGTATCGAGGTATTCCTGCTTGAGCGTCTGCGAGGACGACTTG
>UQHQ01000014.1 GCA_900540945.1 uncultured Collinsella sp.
CTTCTGCTCCGCCACAGCAGCGGCGGCGTCGGCCGCCTCGGCCGCGGCACGGGCATCGCGCTCGGCCGTCAGCTGCACTTCCTCAATCTGCAGCTGGGCGGCGTCCAGCTTGGCATGCAGCTCGGCCACCTCCTTGGCAGAGGCCTCACGCACACCGGCAAGCTCGGCCGCAGCGGCGTCCTTGGCGGCGTGCAGCTCGGCGGCATCGGCCGGCGCCCTGGCAGCCAGAGCCGCAGTAGCGTCACTCTTGACCTGCGCGACCTGAGCAGCAGCGGCCTGCTCGGCGGCAGCAACCTCGGCATCGGCCTCGGCACGCATCTGCTCAAGTTGCGCCGCCGCGGTCGAGCGCGCCTCAGCGGCAGCATTCTCGGCAGCCTTCTTGCCCGCCTCGACATCCTCCAGGGAGGCGCGCAGTTCCTCGACATCGGCCTCGGCAATCTGCGCGCGCTGCGTCAGCGCCAGCTCGCGCGTCTTTGCTTCGTCCAGCTCGTCGGCCAGGTCGTCGCGCTCGTCGGTCAGCGCATGGGCCTGAACCTTCCAAGACTTGACCTGCCCCTGCAGCTCCTCGATCTGCTCGCGCGCCTCGGCCAGCGCCTGCTCGGCATCCAGCTGGGCCTGCGTGACCTCCTCCACAAACACGCGACGGACCTCGACATCGGGCAGGTCGGGGCTATCGACCTGCACCTCCTTAATCTCCTTAATAAACTTGGGCGCCACCGGCTCAGGATGCACGCTCTCGAGCTCCTGCAGGTTGCGCTCATCGTCGGTCAGGCTCTTAAAGACGGTGTAGTTGTTGATGAGGTTGGTGTACATCTGCACCATGTACTCGTCATCGAACGCCAGCGCCTGCTGCTGCACGTCGATGTTGTAGCCCACCTTGTCGTAGCGCTCCATAAACTGCCACAGCTGGTAGCACTTGCGGTAGTTGGGATCCTTCATGATGAGGTTGGTGCGCTGGATGGGGCTGCGGACCGCGCTGCAGCCGTTCATAATCTGACAGAACGACGCACCGCGCAGCGCCATGACCAGACGGCGCACGCGGTCGATGCGCATAAAGACATCCATGTTGTCGGCGTCGTTCTCGGCAAAGCTCTGGCGGTTCTTGACCGTCATCTCGACGTTGTACTCGATCTCTTCGTACGCGTCGTCGATCTTGCTGTGCATCCTAAATCGGTTGCGGATCTCGTTGCCCGTCGACCAAAAGATCACGTCGGTGCGCTTGTCCACAAACGTCAGCAGGCGCTGAATCAGGTGGTAGATAAAGCGGTTCTCGTACAGGTCGTACGTCTCGACGGTACTGACGTTGAGGATGCGCGTGGGGTGGACGTCACCATCGTCGCTCGGCGCCAGGAACTGCGTGTTCTGGCTCAGATGGCGAACGCTATCGGCGCTGATCTTTTTGGCGAGCGAGACCGGCACCACCTCTTCCTCGGTGGTGATGAAGCGGCGCGGATTTTCGATGATGGTGTTGATGGCGTCGAGCGAGTCCTCGATCATGCTGATCCACTCCTCGTCCACCACTTTGACGAGCTCCTCGCGCTGCTGCTCGATCGTGGTGCCCGAGGCCTGCGCCATCTCAAACAGATAGCGGAAGTAGCGGCTGTCCTCCTGGATGGGCTCCATCTGCTCGGAGAAGCTGGTATAGAGGTCCTGAATGGTCTCGGACATGGGTTACTCCATAGGTTGGATCGATCGGAAAGGGGCGCGGGGCAAAATCACTCGGCTTTGTCCCACGCCCCGCGCTCGCACGCGCTTACGGCATTAGTAGAAGTTCTGGATCCGCTGCAGGTACATGACGGAATCGGGCAGGCCGCCCTCGCCAAAGGTCTTCTCGATGTACTCGATCAGGCCCTTCATCTCGTCGCGCACAAAGCTCACGTTCATGGACTCAAACTTCTTGAGCACCTTGCGGGCGATGATGTAGTCCATGCCGCCCAGCTCGGTGCCGCCGCACGCCACGTACACGGGGATAAAGTCGTACATCTGCTTGATGATACGGTTGCCAAAGGCCAGCTTAAAGCGGGTCTGCAGGTACTGGTCCAGCTTGTGCATCTTCTCGAGCAGCTCGTCATCGATCACGTACTCGACCTTGGCCTTCTGGAACAGATACTGCAGATGCTCGGCCGTCACGTGCACGCGCTCGTGCGGCTCGCACTCAAACGCGTCGGCGCGCTCGTTGAGCTCGATGGGAATCGCGCGGTCGTACACCTTGTCCGTAATGGTAAAGGTGGAGTCGTCGTTGTTGGCCGTGCCGATAAACCACAGGCTGTCGGGAATGGTGAGCTTGCCGTCGTGCAGACCCTTGGGGTCGGCCGCCCACTGGGTGGGCACCAGGTCGAGCACCCACTCGTCGTGACTGGGCATCTCGAGCACCGACAGGATCTCGGCAAAGTAGTACTCCACGCGGGCGAGATTCATCTCGTCGAGCACGATCATGGACGGGTCTTGGCGAAGGCCCGCCTCGTACACGGCGCGGAGGAACTCGGTCTCGTTAAAGCGCTTGGAAAACTCGTTGAAGTAGCCCAGCACCTCGGTGCGATCGCGAAAGCTCGGCTGCACCGACACGATGGTCGCGGGGTTGTCCAAATAGCGGCTAAAGCTGTAGGGCAGCGAGGTCTTACCGGTACCCGAGATACCCTCCAGGATCAGTAGCTTGGAGGCGGCCATGCCGGCCACAAAGCGGCGGATGACCTCGGGCGTGTAGTAGAGCTTCATCTGGCTGCAGGCGAACGCGCGGAAGCTGTCGACAAAGTCCTCCAGCGAGATGGCATCGTCGTAGGCTGGCGATTCCCAGTCGCGGTACTTAAGGTCCACAAGGGACAGCTTGGGGAAGCGGTTGGCCTGGGCGATCTCTTTTTCCTCGGCAAGGGTCTTGGCCTCGACGGTGGCCTTGGCCATGGCGGCCGCGGCGTCCTTAACGCCCGCGCCATCGAGCGCGAGCGATGCGTTGCCCGATACCACGGCGGCCGTGGCGCCCTCGGCCGCAGGCGCACCCGCGGCGGCGCCCACCACGTTGCCCACCGTGGGCAGGTGGTCGTCGGCCAGGGCCGAGGCGCCCACGTACGGAATCTGCTTGGTGCCGCCCATGGCATTGACCTTGAGCGCCAGCAGCTTGTTTTTCTCGTCCATAAGGTCGAGCACCTGCTTGTTCAGGCGGCCGATCTCGCGATAGAGCGCCTTGTTGGACGTGTCGTCGCGATGCAGGCGGCGGTTGATGCGGTAGTGGTGGATCAGAATGGCCACGATCAGCACGGGGACCGCGATGAGCATGGCAAACAGAATGACCGCGCCGATCTTTCCCACCAGGTCAAACGTGGTGAAGTAGGTCATAAAGATGTTGAAGTACTCAACCCAGCCAAACACCAGCAGGTTAAGAATGGAGCTCACGACGGCAACGACGTTGTAGACGACCTTTGCCAGCAGCTCCCAGGCAAATCCCAGAAACTCACTCACCGTCGGTACCCTCCTGCTTGGACGCGCTCATCGCCGCCTCGGCCTCAGCCTTCAGACGACGGGCTTCCTCGAGCTTGGCCTCGGCCTGGGCAAGCTGCTCGGCGGCGCTATCGGCCGTGACGGCGGCGTCACCCTTGCCCTCGGCGTCCACGATGGTAGCGGCGGCGGCCAGGCGGTCCTCCTCGGCCATAGCGCGCTTGAGGTTCATGCCCACCACGATGAGGTGATACACCTGGTAGATAAAGAACAGCAGCATGGGCAGCACGATCACAATGAGGAAGCCCATGGAGCTGGACAGGAAGTCCATGACCTTGCCCATCTGCGGCAACGCGAACAGGTACTTGCCCACGATGTCGCCGTCGCTGATGATGTGCGTATCGGCCACGTCGTTGTTGTCGCCCTTGGTGGTAAAACTGCGCATGCCGTTGACCTCGTCGATGGCGGCGATGCGGTGCGTGTTGAGCGCGTACTCGTTGTCGATGATGGTATGGAACGTCACGATGTCGCCCACCTCGAGCTTGGAGGTGTCGCACTTTTTGATGAAGATGAGGTCGCCCTTGTTAAACGTGGGCGCCATGGAGTCAGATTGCACGGCGAGCGGGGTGAAGCCGGCGATGTCAGAGACGCTGCCGTCCTCGCGCGTGGCGAGCGTGGTAAACGCATACAGGGCCGCCACCAAGATGATGATCCACATGACGACGCTCAACGCGATGGATGCGACTTTTTTAACAGATTGCATGATGTCCCTTACTACCGTGTCTGTCTAGGTCGTGCGCGGCCCGGTGGCCGCCGTGCGTATCTACTGTTCCTCGATGCCCTCGAAGCGCATCGAAACCGAATAGTTAGCTCCCTTTAGCATATTAGTGCAATTTGGGTCCGTTCCCTCGAGCCATATGCGAACGGTCACCGGCTTGTCCGTTTCTGTTATGAGGTCGAACATGTCGCTGGCCGCAGTGGCGGCGCCCGAGTCGAGTCCAAAGACCGTGGCCGTGCCGGATGAGCCCCCGCCCCCATTGGGGTTGTAGACCCAGGTGCGGCCGTCGGCGGTAAAGCTCATGCGCATGGCGCTGGCCATGCCCTGCGTGTCGGAGCCAAACCGCGTGCCGGATGCGCCGCCGTCGCCATCCTGCCCGGTCAGGCGCACGCGCAGGTCCGTGCTGCTCATAAAGTGCAGCGTGAACTCCAAGTAGGCGCCGGTGGCGGGGTCGGCGGTGGAACCGTCCTCGAAGGTGAAGGTCTGGTAGTCGCTCGTGGTGACGGGCTTGAGCTTGGACGCATCGATGTCCACGCCCTTTTCGCTGGCGATACGCGCCGAGATCTGGTCGAAGCCCAGGCTGTGGACGTATTCGTCGAACGTGGCGTGCTCGGCCAGGTCAAAGCGCAGCGAGCCATCGGCGTTGGCGTCGATCATGAGCATGCGGGTCTTGGCGCTATCGGCGATGGAGAACCAGGCGAACGTTGCCATGGCTATCGCCACCAGGGCAAACAGCACCAGCACCACGGTGGTGGTGAGCTTGCGGCGCAGGTCGGTGTCGGCGGGCGCGGCGGCGTTGGGCTTGCCGGTGGCGGGCGTGCAGTTGGCGGCTGGTTGCTTACGCGTCATGGCTACTCACCGTCCAAGGTCGCAAAGAGGGCCAGGTGCAGGGTGCCCGGGTCTTGACGCAGGTAGTCGGCGCTATCGGGGTCGGTGCCCTCGATGTAGTAATAGATGTCCAGGCGATAGGTCTGGCCCAGCGCCAGCGTGGCGAGCGAGTTTTGCGGGCGCGTAGCCGTCTCGCTCGTGTCCAGCGTAAAGGCGGCCGGGTCCTGCGTTACGTTGGCACCGCAAGCAAGCTGGCCGTTTTGCCAGCCCAGCAGCATGCCATCGGCGTAGCCCGCCAGGCCCGCAGGCGCAGTCGTGGGATGCTCGCCGCGATGGCCGCTGTCGGAGCTGTCGAGCTCAAAGATGCTGGTGGCAAGCACCTGGTTGCCGCTCGAGATCTTTATGCCCACGCGGGCCGCGCGCAGCAGCTCGGCATCGGCACCCTGTGGAACCAGTGATTCGACCAGATACAGGTTGACCTTACCCGCCACTTTGCTGGCGCCCGTTCCGGTAATGGTGGGGCGCAGGTCGATCCAGCCGTGGTAGAACGCGGAGCCGTTGTCTTTTGCCTGCTCAAACACTGTGGCATCGCCGGCAGAGTTGTTTTGTGCGCAGGCCGCAAAGCCGTTGAGGTCGAAGGTCGAGACCGGGTAGGGCGTCACGGCGCCGTTCGCGGTGGAGGCCAGAGATGCATCGCCTTGCTGCGACCAGCTGCCGCGATCGGCGTCACCCAGCTCCAGCACCAGCTTGGACGTGTCGCTGCGCACGCTCACCGAGTTGGTGTTGACCTTCATGTTGTTGGTAAACCAGGCGTAAGTTGCGGCACCCAAAGTGGCGGCGAGCGCAACCATAACGAGCGCGGTGTAGGCACGCACGCGGCGGGCGTGGCGGCGGGTGACGACGCCCTCGAGGTGTGAGCGCTCGGCAGCTGCGCTGGAGGGGCCCGCGGGGCTCTCGCTCTGGGTTTTGTCCTCGCAACTATCTGCTGGCATGTGCCTCTGATCTTCCATATTGCTCGCCCCCTTATGCCTTGGCCGCGGCAAAGGCAAGCTGCAACACCACATCGCGGGCCTGGGCCTCGTCGATGCAATTGGCGTCGCAGCCTTCCATGTACACAACGTAGCGAACGCTTGCCACCTCGTTGGCGACCAGCGTGCAGATGGGCGTAGCACCCGCGCGCGCCGTGGGCGTGTCGCCGGTGCCGTCCATGCTGTAGGCGCTTATGGCGCGCGCAGGGTCGGCGGTGTAGGTCCAGCCCGAGGCGCCCGCCGCCACGACCACGCCGTCTTGCGCGGTGGTGCGCCTGCTGGTGGCACCCGCGGTGTTGCCCAGGTCGTCGCAGGTAAAGATATGCGTTTGCGTGCCTACCCGAGTCGTAATCACCAGACTCAGGCGCAGTGCGGCCAGCAGCTGCGGGTCGCTCGTCACGCTCATCTGGCCCGGATACAGGTACACGTTGAGGGCGCTGTCGCCGCCCTTAAGGTACAGCGTGCCCGAAAGGGCATAGTCGTCCAGCTGCGCGGTGCAGTCGGCGTAGTCGGTCGTGATGCCCGCGGCGTTTTGGAACGTGCCGCGCCAAAAGCGGGAAAGGTCTGACGTCGAGATGGGATAGAGCGTCTTGTCGGCAGAGGCAAGTGCAGCCGTCGTATCCCAGGGCCCGTTGGCCGAAAGGCCAATCTGCAAGTCGGAGCTCTCGTCGCTTACCGTATGCGCCACGGGCGTCACGTTGGTGTAGCGCGAGTTGCTAAACCAGGCGTAGGTGGCGGCGCTCAGGGCAGCCACCAGCACCAGCATCCATGCGGCCGCAGCAACCATGCGGCGGCGCGAGCTTAGGATGTCTTTGATGTTCGATGCACTCATCCCCGGCCCCCTTACGAACGCTTGCCGGCAAAGCGCAGCGCCAGCGATTGCAAGCTGGTGGCGGCGAGGTTGTTGGTGCAGTCGGGGTCGCAGCCTTCCAGCCACACGTACACATCCACGCGCACGGGCGTGCTACGGTCGGCGCCCTTGGCAGCGGCAGGCAAGCTGCAAATCTTGGTCGTGGCCTCCTTGAGGCTCACGATGCCGGTGTCTTCGTTGTAGTCGCAGAAGTTTGCGCTGGTCAGCTGGTCAAAATGGACCGTGGCACCATCGGAGCGGCTGCTGTCGAGCACCAGGTGGTTCTGCTCGTTTTCGCCGGCGTCCTTGCCATCGAGCGTGTTGTAGCGCGCCTGGGGATTGTGCTCGCCCGAGACCTCAAAGACGTACTGGCCTGCAACGGTGTCACCCTGCCCTGGAGCATAGGCGACCAGCCCCACGCGCAGGGCGGTGGAGATGGGGCTTGCCGGATCCTGCTCGGTAAAGTCGATACCCGACAGGTACACGTCGGTTGCGGCCGAGTTAGTGGCCAGGTACAGGGAGGTCTTGTAGTGGTCGGAATGCTCGGCGGCGCCGAACATGCTGGCAAACAGCGAGTCCTGCGTGGTTCCGCCGGTAAAGCCCGTTACCTTTTGAAAGCCGTTGAGCACGTTGTCGGTCGAGACGGGATCGAGCAGGCCCGCAAAGCTCAGGCCGGCGTTGGTCTTGTACTCGCCGTCGTATTCGTTGGAGATGAGGAAGGTCACGCCCGTGCCCGCGGCCATCTTGACGTCGGTGATATGGCGGTTGGCGTTGTAGATGTACCAGGCATACGTTACGGCTCCGGCAGCAGCAAGGGCCACCAGCAACGTGGCGAGCATGCGATTGAACTGTTTTCGCAGCGAGCGCGCGTCCGACATGCCCCTCCCCCAGATGCCGTGTTGTGAACTGCCTGGACACCATTTGCCCATAATGGAGTTATTCTACGCGAATGTGCTGTTCGTCGGGGATACAAACGCGACTTTCCGCGTGCTGTTCGCGCTACATCGGGGCGGATAGGGTCGCAAATCGCCGCTTTTTAAAAAATAGTTCTTGCCACTGGGCGGGAGCTCCGTTATATTATTCCCTGCGCACTCGCGCACCCTTGATCGGGCGTTTAGCTCAGGGGGAGAGCGCTTCCCTGACACGGAAGAGGTCAGAAGTTCAAATCTTCTAACGCCCACCAAATGTTCGCAGCTCAGAGGCTTCGCCTCTGAGCTGTTTTGTTTTACGCCGCCAAGCCATGCGGGCGTCGCGGCGCCCAAAGCCGTCTCAACAACGCCAGCAACCACACCAATCGAGCCCAAAGTGGTCTCGACAACACCGGAGGCCACCCCAGCCAAGCCCAAAGTCGCCCAAACAACCCCAGCGAGCGCCCCGATCAGGCCCGAATGGGCCTCGCAGCCATATCCGGGCGACCCCCGCAAATCGAAGGTGAATGGTTTCCCGCGAAGTGAACGAGCCAAAACGAACCCCCGGAGCATCGACACTTTTGGCGGCTCATTTCCTGCGGTTTTGTCGTTAGAATCCTGCGGTTTTGGCGCCAAAAAGTGTGGATGCTTCGGGGGTCCAAAAACGCTCGTTCACTTCGCAGGAAACCATTCACCTTCAATACGGCAGCACCCCTCCGCCGCCAAAGGCCCGCTCTACCAATACTGATGCGCCTCAATAACGGTCTGCCAGAGCTTAAACTGCTTTGTCTCGAGGCGCGCCTGTGCCAAATATCGCGCTTCCTCAGTCATAGGCTTGTAAAATATGGGCCGCTTGCGACGATGCAGCTTGCGTCGGATGCGCTCGCACAGGCGAACGAGCTTTTCGTAGTCGCTCGCCTGGTCAGTCGTCACCGTAAAGTACGCGACCCCATTGAGCATCTGCAGCTCGTTGCGGCGCTCGGCATCCTTGCGGATCTTCTCGCTTCCGTCATGGATGGCATCGCTGTCGTAATCGACCAGTGCGGTAAACACCTCGGGCAGCAAGCCAGCCCTTACTTTATCCAAGCCCACCTCTGCTTTCGCCGTAAGTGTTATGTCGGGCGTGCGTTCCAACACGCGAAGCCTGCGATTGCGCCCATCGTTGTATCCATCGCGGATGAAGACCTTCTTGTTGAGCTCAGCCTTGCCCAATGCATACCCGCCGTAGCGCGCAGACAGCGACATAAACATGCAAAGCCCCGACTCCCTTGGAGATCGTGAGCCCTCCACCACGTACGGAAGCAACGCCTTCGCCTTGGCGGCGCCCCTCACCTTTGACGCCCGGTCAAGGTACGCCGCGATAAGCTCCTTGGTCGTGAGCCTGCCATCGCGCATGCCCGCATCCCTACTTGTTACCCCACCGGGAGCAAGGTTATCTAGCCGATAGTCCGATGTCATGGCATAGCCGGCATAGATGGCCGCCGCCGCATCGCCATCGTGCGCAGCCTGCAAAAACGCCAGCTCGGGAGAGCACACGTACGCATCCAGATCGCCCATCCAGTGGCCCAGCGAGATAAACGAACCCGCCAGGAGCTCGTTAGTGCACAGGTGCGTCTTAACGTGCTTGCTCCGCCGACGGTCGGCGCGCGACGGCACAAGCAAATCCAGCGTTTCGATCCCCAGGTCATAGCGATCGATAACCTCCTGCGCTTCTTGATCCGAGAGCGCGCAGGCGCCTGCAATCGACACGACCTCTGGTTCCGAATCCCCAAAGCGAGGGTTCGGCATGTGCGCCAAAAGCGCCAACGCAGCGTTATGTGAGACGATAAAGTACCTCATGGCGCGAAGATAGCACGCGCGTCGGCAGCCGCTGGCGGTCCCGCTAAGTTTTCGGCAAACGACCGGCGGTTTTTTGCCGCGGTGCGTCCAAAGTGCTCATTCGTCGACGTCTAGCTGCAAATCCGTCAAGCTTTTGGCAAGGTTGCCGCTCAACTGACCAGACGCTGACCAAGCACTTGCCCATTTGCTTGACGGCACGCCTCCACCAAATCACCCCGCGACCTCTTGGACGGTCGAAGTATCCATCCAGCGACCGCACGCCACGCCGCAATCGCCTCGTTAAGACGGCAGACGCCACCGGTCACCGGCTCAAACACCGCCGGCCCCAGTCGTGCGCATCGAGCACCCAGCGCTGGGGTATCCTTGGAGCACATGCACCGCAAGCCACACAAAGGAGCCGCCATGCGCACCGAGCTCGATGTTCCCTTTTCGCACAAAGACGAAGCCAAAGCCCTGGGCGCCAAGTGGGACCGGGCCAAGAAGATCTGGTACGTGCCCGATGGCGTCAACCCGGAGCCCTTTGCCCAATGGCTGCCCGGCGTGGATCGCTCCGACCCCAGCGCGCCCTACATCTACCTGGTGCTGGGCAAGCGCGAGTGTTGGAAGTGCCACGAGCAGACGACGGTCGCGGCCTTTGGCATTCCGTATTGGGCGGCCGAGGACTCGGGCAGCAAGGCTACGCCCAGCGCTGCGCCCGCCATGGACGACGCGGGTCACATCGTGATCGACACCGCCCGCGCCAACGCCATAGCCATCGTTCCCGCACTGGGCTGCGCGCCGGCCGAGATCCGCGACTACCTGCGCGAGCGCTGCGGCTACAAGCCCGTAACGTCGCGCACCACCAAGGCCGTATCGCTCGCCAGCACCTGCACCGGCTGCGGCGCGCTGCAAGGTAGCCATTACCTGTTTGAGGAGCCCACGTCACCATTTGCACTCACGGCCATCAACAAGCTGCCCGCGCTGGAGTTCGTGCGCGTGGAAGTCGCCGGCGTCTATGGCATCCCCGCGAGCCAAGGCAACTTTGACCAGGCGCTCTTCACCTGGGCACGCGACCACCACACCCAGTTCCATAAGACCCTGTTCGAGGGGATATACCTGTAGGGCAAAGCTCGAAAATCGAGTCCAGATTTCCTCGAAAATCGAGTGTGAAAATCCTCGTAAATCGAGTATGCGCAAGTAGCCGAATTGCCAACTCGAAGGCTACAGCCCCAGAATGTGCTCCAGATAGCCCTTATTGAACCAGAACGACTGCCTGGTCATGTCACCGGCGTACCCCACCGCATCGGCGAAGCCATGGTTGAGGTGTACGGGCTATAGCCGAACCAATATTGACATAAACGAGACGAGGGCCAGTTCAAACCTGAACTGGCCCTCGTCTTTGATGAAAGTTGCTAGCAGCGTTTACACTACTTTGAATCAGCTACGATGCCAACCAAGCTGACCGTTACGTCAAAGGTCGGGCTTCCTTCGCCCACATCGAGGCCAGACATATTCTGACAATCGCTGTCGGTGCCTTCCATCCAAACGACAACTTTCATGTTCGTGCCGTTGTAATCGACGTTCGAAGCGACCTTTTGCGCGTTGCCGATCGGCTTAATGTAGACTTCGCCCGCTTTCGTGGCACCCCAGTTATTGCCGTTTTGATCGAGCGAATCGGTGCCAGAAAGATGCAAATACGTAGGGGCAACAACCTCGTTCAGAGATTCAGAGTTGACACACGACCAACCTGCAACGGTAGTCACATCGTTGCCCATATCGGTTGTCGAGGGAGCAGCTGGCGCATAGACAACGCGCAGCTCGCCGTTAATTACAATGCCCACGCGCAGGCTGTCTTTGATTTTGTCGAACCATTTCTGCGTGCCGCCATGCTGCGTAATCGTTATGGGCGAGCCGTTGCTCGCATCCAAATACACGTCGGCAACGCCGGTGTTCGCCACGGTATACAGCGTGTAATTCGCAACGGTGAATGCATAGTAATCGTTGCCTTGAATAGTGTACTTGCCGGGATTCTCACCCGAAATGGATGTGTCGACCTTTTGATAGGTGCTCACATTAACGCCCTGCCAGCTTTGGGGAACGTACCGGTTTTTGGCATCGTTCGTCGATGAAGGGCTAATCTCGTGACCGGCTGCGGAAGCGACCGTGGAGGTGTCGGAGCCGTGGTCGGGTGTGTCACCCTCAACGATTTGGAGTACCATGCCATTCGCTTGAGCGGAAATGGTGCTGGTAGTCGCATGAACTCTACTATTCGTGACAAACCATGCGTAGGTAGTTGCAGAAAGCGCCACCGCCGAGACGACGACGGTCAACGCCGCCCCAACAAGCTGAACCTTAAGCCTCTTAACTGAATCGTGCATCTCCGTCGCCTCCCCTCGTTAAGGAAAAGGGCAGGGTCCCGGGCCGGGAACCTGCCCTTCGCAAGCTGTGTATGGAACTACTTTATTTCTTATTCTGATTATCAGCAGTAAAAGTTACGGTCAGTTTGGAAGAATCGGTCAGCTTCTTGAGGTTGTTCGTATAAACCTTTGCATCGCTGCCCTCGAAGAAGACGTAAATATCGACCTCGGTATCCTTGTCGGCAGTAATAGTGTCAGCAAGAATGCCATCGGCAGCAGTGATGCCATTGGAACCAAGCTTGAACGTACCATCCTTGTCAAGAACAACCCACCTGTCCCCGCACTTCACCAAAAGACGAAGCGCAGAGTTGATGTCAGATGTGGTAGCAAGGTTCGTCGCATTACCGTCAGCAGATTTCGCCTCGACAGAAGCGACCTTCAAGTTGGAGAGGTTCTGGCCGCGGGAACTGATATTGAAAACATTCTTCTTAGCAAAGCCATTGGTAACGGCCTCATCGGGCGTACCTGCAGTGCCAACAGTGTTCAATGTTCCGGACAGAGTTCCATCGTCCACAGTATTGCCGTAACCCGTCATAAACTGACCCTCGGTAGAACCCTTCTGCTCACCAAAGGTAGCGGGATACAGTTTGGTTGCTTCTATATCGCCGGCAACGTCAAATGTACTGTCCGCTCCCACAGCAGTGGCGTTGTACTTAATCGTCATATACGACGCGTTCGACTGTGCGCTGATGCTGCTCGTCGTCGCCTTGACAGTATTGTTCGTCACAAACCATGCGAAGGTGGCGGAGCCGAGGGCTACGGCTGCCACGAGGACCATGGCGATGGCGGCGCCCATCTGCTTCTTTAATGCCTTGGTATCCATGCGGACCCCTTTTTTCCCCATTCATCCCAGATGACCCTCGAGAAGCCCGGAAGGGGAGCCCGCGCTTTTGTGTTGGATGTTGCTTGCCCATCCTTTAGACATGGAATTGAGAATACCATAATTCTTACGATTTCCTTATGAGTTTTCGACAGCCTACATTCCGGCAGATTCATAGGTCTACCTCGAGTTATATGTGGTGCTATGTGAACATCGTTTACCTTATTTGATCTCTCCCACGCAGTCATAAGTCCCTCTTAAGGCTTGCGACCGCAGTGCAGCGCCATCGCATATATTCACCCTCCGCCATGCTTCGCCCTAATCCTTCCCCCTCGCTATACTGGTGAAGAACGTGTCATTTTTGCCTGCTAAACGGGCTATTTGTTGGGAGGGCTCCATGGCTTTTGCCAATCAACCCAAGGGAAGCGTTTCCACCGGATCGATCAAGCCGGTGACGCGCAAAGCCGTTCGTTGCCAGCGCGAAGTCGCCTGGCTGGTCACGCAAGCGGCCGGCAAGCTCGTCGCCACCACCGACGACGTCAACGCGCCCACGCCCAGCTTTGTGCTGGCGGCGGCATTGTCGTACACCCGCAAGCAGGAGCAGGCTGCACGGGACCGTGGCGCCGCGATTGACTACAAGGCCGTCATGGCTCCCGACCTTGCGAGCTTCTGCCAAGCTGCGGGGCTGCCCGCAGCACCCAACACGCTTTCGGAGGCGGGCTACATGTTCACGCTCTCGGGCGCGGACCTCATCCGCGACCTCTACGCCTACTGCAGCGACCTGGACGAACGCATGGGAGACGGGGCGCAGGTCAAGCCGGGCTATGCGATCAAACTCGCGCTGCGGCTGTTCTTGCTGGACGCTGCCTCAGCCGCCACCACCTCCGATGGCAACACCTCGGCATAAGCCATCACCAAAAGCGCCGGGCCGGGAAATCAATCCCAGCCCGGCGCTTCTTCGTTCTACTTGTCCCCGTCCCCTGCGGGCGAGTTCTTTTGGTTGCGACGGTTACTCCAAGTCACGTTGTGTTCCTTGTAGTAATCGGGCGCCTCGTTGCCGCTCGCGCTAATGGGGTCGTTGCCGGTCAGGGTGTCGGCAATATCCTGCACGAACTTAACGAACAGGCTCGAATCGTCGGTCTCGGACGAATCAAAATCGAAACCGAACTCCACCGCGCCGCCGATGATCTTGTCCACGCACTCCGGATCATCGCCATCCAGCCAAATGACCACGGTGTACTTGTCCACATCGCCCACACGGAAGTTCTTGTGGCTGATGGTCGTCACCACGTCTTTGGACGCAAACGGCTCGGTGTTGGGTTCGGGATTGCCGTTGGCCGCAGCCGCTGCATAGGTGGTGGGCTCGCCATTGCGATACACCCTCACGCGCGCCGCCTTTTCCACGCCCTTGCTGGCGCTGACCACCTTGAGCTTGGCGCTGTAGCCCAGATCGGTCTTGCCGGCGTTGCGGATATAGAAGGTGTACGCCACGTAGTTTTTACCGTTGTGGCTGCCGTCGATGTCGTCCAGGTTGTCGGGCAGGTCCTCGGCGGCGATATTGGTGCCGTTGTCCAAGGCGTCGGCGGCCAGGCGCGCGGTGGCGTTGTTAAAGTCGCCGTTGTCGGCAATGGCAACGCCGCGGCGGAACAGCTCCAGGCGGTTGAGGTTGATGGTGAAGTTACCCATGTTTTCCTGCATAAACGATAGGGCGAACAACACGCCAAAGGCAAGCGCCAGCACCACGAGGGCCTTTTGCAGCTTGTCCATGCGCAGCAGCGCCGCGCCGATGCGCTCCATGCGGCGCTTGGGCATATACATGGACACGACCGCGTCGGGGTCGATGTCGTCGAGGTCCTGGTCGGCCAGCGCCTGCTCCAGCTCCTCGATGCGCACCACGCCGCGGAGGTTGCGCTTGGGCTTGCGCTTGCGGTTGGGCTTGCCGAAGCGCTTGCGGGAGGCGGGAGCCTGCTCGGGCGCGGAGTCCTCGCCGGGCGCGTCCTCGGCATTGGCGCCGGGTGCGTTCTGCGACGTGTCCTCGGCCAAATCCTCGGGCAAATCCTCGGCAGATTGATCTTTGTTGTCGTTACGCTTGAACAGTGCCATGGCGATCAAAGCTTATATTTGGCGCGGATGTAGCCGACGTATTCTTTGACGAGCTCGCGCTCCATGTCGTCGGCATAACGGAACTGCAGGCCGCAGACGTTGCGGTACAGGCTGCCCTTGGGCGCGCGGCGTACCCAGCACACGATGCCCAGCTGCTCGGGCAGCTCGTGGCGCTCGCCCTGCAGGCGGATCGCGGGCATTTGTACGGCCAGGGCCTCGCCCACGTCGGGGTAGTCGTTGAGGTAGATGGCCAGGCCGCCGGCCGAGACGTCGATGGTCACGGCGTCCTCGGGCTCGGGGGTCGGCGCGTTGTCGCGCTGGTAGGTCAGACGCATGGCGACCTTAAAACGCTCGTCGCGACGCTTGACGAAGGTGCGCTGCTCGGCGACTTTGCGCATTTTCCAGTAGGTGCGGATGCCCTTTTTCTCGACCGACTCGGGGTAGCCGGCCAGCACGAACGTCTCCTCGCCCACTTTGTACTGCAGCAACAGCTTTTGGTTTTCGTCCATGATGAGCGGCTTGCCGGCAAGCATGGGCGCGCTCATAAGAAAGTACGCCTCGTCCAGGTTCTCTTTGTACGTGGCGAGCATGTTGAAGTCGGTTTTTTGGCCCATGGGCACGTCGAATGCCACCTGAAGCTTAGTCCCCGGCGTTATCTGTTGCTCTACCATGTATTCTCCCCCAGTCGCGGGCGCCGATATCATCGTCGTGCGCGATGCACATTGGGCTATTGTAACTGCTTTGCCGCAGGTTTCGATGTGCGGTGCGTGAAATGGCGGGATGGTAGGAGCCGGGCGCTAGTGCAGCTGCTCCGCGCGCGGTATCAATCTGGCAGCGATGCATGTCCCCGACAGACCGCCTGCCCGTCTACCTCTCAGTTATCTCTCGTAATCATCTCTCGTCTCTCATTTATCTCTCACATTAGAGATGAGTGAGAAATAAGAGACAAAAATGCCGTTCTCCATTCGATCAAATCACGTTCGCACAGGTAAACACACGTATACAGAAACTTTACCTCGATCCCCCAGCCACCTTGCAGCATTGTTATCTCTCATATTTATCTCTCGTCTTTCTGTTATCTCTCGTATTAGTGACGAATGAGAGATGAGAGATACGTGAGTGATGGGCGAGCGTGGATTTTTGGACGGTCGGAAAATCCCTCAAACAAAAAACGGGGCCGGCCTTACGCCGAGCCCCGTTTTCAAACGGTCAGCTAGTTATCCAACGCGCGAGCATAGCGGTCAACATTACGCCGCCGCGAACACTCCCAAGCCCGTTCCGATGATGCAGATCGCGAAGATACCAATAATAATCCAAATGGTCTTGACACCCTTTTTGTACAGGGCAACGCAAGCGAACGTTGCCAGCAAGGGCAGCAGGCCGGGGAAGATCGAATCGAACAGATCCTGCAGGACAATCTCCGAACCACCCACATCAAAGGTCAAAGCAGTGGACAGTGAGACCTGCGCCGCAATCATCGCGCCAATGACGGTCATTCCGAGGACACCGGCAGCATGCGTCATGCGAGACATAAGGTTGTTCTCTTCGGACTGCTGCAGGAACTTGGTTCCCAGGTCGTATCCCAGATGGGCGGCGACGATACGCGTTGCAAAGTTAATCACGGAGTAGATGAGCGCATACACGATGGGGCCGAGCGGGTTGCCCGTCGACGCGATGCCAATACCAATGCCGGCGGCGACCACGCGGAACGTACCCCAGTAGAACGAATCGCCGATGCCGGAAAGCGGTCCCATGAGGCCGACCTTCATGGCGTTAATCGAGGACGTGTCGAAGTTCTTATCGGCAGCCGCCTGCTCTTCCATCGAAACCGTTAGGCCGGCTACAAACGGAAGCACATGAGGCGTGATGTTAAAGAACTCGGTATGGCGATCAAGCGCCGCATAGTAATCGTCGTCGTTGGGATAGATCTTTCGCAGGGGCTTCTGAATGGTGTACATGAAGCCCATTGCCATCATCTTGTCGTACGACTGCGAGCACTGGCTCGTAAACTGGCGAAGGAACATGCTCCGATACATATCGGGGCTCATAATCGCGTCCTTCTTGGCCTCTTTGAGATCGGTGTTCTGGGTAGCCATTAGAAGTCCTCCTCTTCATCCTCGGCAACCGCCTGCGGACCGGCCGAGCCCTCGCGGAAGGCCAGGAGCAGCGCGACGCAGATAGCGGCAGCGGCAACACCGACAACGTCCATCTTGAGGTAGATGACCATAATGAATCCCAGGAACAGCCAGGGAAGAAGCTTGTTGTCGCCCATGGTCCTAATAAGAAGTGCGAAGCCGATGCAGACCATGACGCCGGATGCAACGTTGAGGCCGTCCATCACAAACTGCGGAATCGCGTTGAGCGCATTGTTGATGAGGTCGGCACCAAAGAACAGCGAGCAAAACACCAGCAGTGCAGACGGAATGCCAATCGACAACGGCACGACGGTCAGATGGTACAGGTTCGCCTTGGCAAGATCGCGATTTGCCAGAGCGGTCTCAATCTTCTTGCAGGCAAAGGCGCCCGGAACGGCGTAGCAGAAGTTGCGCCACACCTGAAGGAAGACGGAGACAGGAAGGGCGAGCGCGACGGCAGTTGCCGTGCCCGTACCCGTAATGACGGCAAACGCGCAGCCAAGCACGCCGGAGGCATAGACCTCGGGAGGAACCGCCGCGCCGACCATGATGGCACCCATGAACATGGACTCCAAAGCAGCGCCGACGATAACGCCCTGCTGGACATCGCCAAGGATCAAGCCGACAAACAGGCTCGTAAACAGCGGACGACCAAGCATCGTAATGCCAAATGCTTGCTCGTCCACAGACGCCATAATGCGACCAGCGCAACTAGGAGGTACTGGGCAGCTATTCTGATTAACCCCAGAAATAAGCCTGCAGGCGAGACGTTCAGAACAGCTCGCCTGCAGGCAACAGCAGCAATTTGAAAGGATTAGTAGTTCATCTGGTGATAGTAGCGACGCGTGGTGAGCGGGTGGTTGCGGACGTGCTCGAGATGGCAGCTCAGGCGCTCGGTGATGGTGTAGGTGACCATCGGGGAGACGATCTTGCGGAACTCGGGGTCGCTGAACGGCAGCTCGACCTCGGCGGTGTCGAACTTGTTCACGCGGACGTTGACGCCCTTCTCGTCGGCGAGCATGTGGGTGAAGTTGTCCACGCGGTCCATGAGCTTGCGGGTGTCGTCCTCGCCGTAGAGCATGATGAGGCTCGTGCCCTCCTCGCACAGCTCGATGGTGCCGTGGAAGAACTCGGCGGCGTGGATGGACTTGGTCTTGATCCACTGCATCTCCTCGAGGATGCACATGGCGTAGTCGTAGGCCTCACCCCAGAGCATGCCGGAGCCGATCACCATGTGGTAATCGATGTCCTTGAAGTCCTCGGCCATGGCGGCGCAGCGCTCGTCCTGGGCGTCCTTGGCCTTGATGAGGTACGGGGCGATGTTGCCGAACTCCTCCATGAAGGTGTCGTACTTGGGGAAGGCGCCGGCGTTCTTGAGGAAGCGGGCGACCAGCGTGATCTGGTAGGTGTAGATGGCCTCGCACAGGACGTCGTCCTCGGCGAAGCTGAAGAACTTGTAGTCGGCGTACTCGGTGGCCGGGGTGTTGTCGTTGGAGACGTACATCAGCGTGCGGGCGCCCTGCTCCTGGCAGAACTTGGCGGCCTCGATGATCTCGGGGGTGGTGCCGGTGCGGGTGGAGAAGACGCAGACCGAGTCCTTGTTGAAGGTCTTGGGCGGGCATGCGAGGAACTCGGCGGCGATCTCGCAGTGGACGTCGACGTCGGCCGTGGTGGTCTCGACCCAGTACTTCATCGGGAGCGTGTGGGCCCAGGTGCCGCCGCAGCCGATGAAGAAGATGTTGGAATAGCCCTGCTCGCAGACCTTGTCCACGGCGGCCTCAATCTGAGGACGGAGAGCGAGGGCATCGCTCACAACCTTCTCGTAACGAGGCTCATCGAAATTGAACATATCTAATATCCCTTCGTTTAACCAACCAAACAGCACTATTAACAGCACTATTAATTGTTTGGCTCTTTGCTGTACAGCCATCTTTCGTATACGCCTCTCGTCTATCTCTCATCTCACGGTTGGAGACGAAAGGTGTGCGGGAGTGGATAATTGGACGGCATTTGGGCCTGCGACGGATTATTTCGTCCGAAAATCCACGCTCATTTGGCGGGACACGCGGGGCCCATGCCAATCCACCGGCATCGTCTTCAGTTCGCCGCAGAGCCGCGGCCCCATATGGGTATACTCTCGAGGATTCGACTCGATTCGCCCCCGCTGGGGCGTCAAAGGAGACTGCATATGCCCACCACCTCAACCGACCCGCGCGCCGCTGCCGCCGCACTGCTGGTGCCTGGCACCACCTGCCACGGCTTTGCCGTCGAGCGCTGCGAGACCGTGCCCGAGCTCGATTCGGACGCCTACGTGCTGCGCCACACCGCCTCGGGCGCTCGCCTACTGTACCTGGCGTGCGACGACGAGAACAAGGCCTTTGCCATTGGCTTTAAGACGCCGCCGGCCGATTCCACCGGCGTGTTCCATATCCTTGAGCACTCGGTGCTGTGTGGATCGGCCAAGTTTCCCGTCAAGGAGCCATTCGTCGACCTGATCAAGAGCTCCATGCAGACGTTCCTCAACGCTATGACCTACCCCGACAAAACCATCTACCCCGTTGCCACCACCAACGAGCAGGATCTGTACAACCTGATGGACGTGTACCTGGACGCGGTGTTCAACCCGGCCATCTACACCAAGCCCACCATTTTTGAGCAGGAGGGCTGGCACTACGAGCTGGACCTGCCGGAGAGCGTCGAGGGCGAGGGCGACGGCAGCTCCGCGAGCCTGCGCGAGGGCACGCTGCGCTATAACGGCGTGGTGTTCAACGAAATGAAGGGCGCACTGTCCGACCCCATGAGTGTGCTGGACGATGCTGTTAACGCCGCACTCTATCCCGACACCGCCTATGCGCACGAGAGCGGCGGCGACCCACGCGCGATTCCCGCGCTCACCTACGAGCAGTTCCTGGATACGCACGCGCGCCACTACAATCCTTCCAACTCTTATATAACACTCTACGGCGACCTAGATATGGACCGCGCGCTGGCATTTTTGGACGAGCGCTATCTGTCGCAGCCGAGCGCCGCGAGCCGCCGCATGGACGCTGCCGTTGCCGCCGGCGAGGACCCGTCCGCGCTGGCGCCCAATCCGCTGGGCGTGCAGGCGCCCGTGACCTGCGAGTATAAGCGCGTCGAGATGGCCACCACGCCCGAGAACGCCCTGGTGGGCCTGGGCTTTGTGCTGGGCAGTGCGCTCGACCGCAAGCGCACGATCGCGGCGGACATCCTGTTCGAGGCGCTGCTGGGCTCCAACGAAGCACCGGTTAAGAAGGCCATTCTGGCCGCCGGCCTGGGCGGCAACGTGGTGAGCTACACCGCGGCCGAGAGCCTGCAGCCCTACGAGCTCATCATGCTGCAAAACGCACAGCCCGGCGTGGCGCGCGAGCTGCGTCGCGTGTTCCAGGACGCCTGCCGCGACCTGTGCGAGCATGGCGTTCCGCGCGAGCGCCTGGAGGCCATCATCAGCAGCAACGAGTACGACCTGCGCCAGCGCGACTATGGCATCGCCGACGGCGTGGCCATTGCGTGCGACGCGCTGAGCACCTGGCTCTACGATGACGACGCCGCGACGCTGGCACTCAAGTACGGCCCGGTGTACGAGGAGCTGCGTGGCGAGCTGGATGGCAGCTACTTTGAGGACCTGCTGCGCGAGCTGGTGCTGGAAAACGACCATATGGCGCTGGTCGAGCTGGTGCCGGTGGACGCCGCCGAGGGCGCAGAGGGTGCCGAGGCCGCCGAGCTAGCAGCCAAGCGCGACGCCATGACCAATGCCGAGCTGGCCGACGTGGTCGAGCGCACGGCCGTGCTGCGTGCCGCACAGGAGGCCGAGGACACGCTCGAGGCCAAGGCCACGCTACCGCGCCTGCGCGTTTCCGACATTGGCGAGGCGCGCCCCGAGCCGCCGCTGGTCGTGGACACGACTGCGCCCATCCCCTGCCTGCGCCACGGCATCCCCACCAACCGTCTGGCCTACGCCATGCAGTACTTCGACCTGAGCTGCGTCGCATTTGAGGACCTGCCCTATGTGACGCTGCTCTGCCGCCTGCTCAAACAGCTGCCCACGAGCGAGCACTCGGCCGAGGAGCTCGACAACGTGCTCGCCGGCAAGCTGGGCTTTTTGAGCTTTACGACCGAGGTCATGACCCAGCCCGACGTGGACGGCGTGCGTCCCTACCTGCTGGTGAGCGCCGGCGCCCTGTCCGAGAAGATCGATGCGCTAGCGAGCCTGCCGCGCGAGGTGTGGTCGAGCACGCTTTTGCTCGATGCCGACGCCGACCGCGTGCGCGACGTGCTCACGCAGATTCGCATTGGACTTGAGCAGGGCTTTATCAACAACGGTCACTCGGCGGCACTCGGTCGCGCGATGAGCTACAGCTCGCCCTCGGCCATGGTGCGCGAGCAGCTTTCGGGCGTGGACTTCTACCTGTTCCTGCGCGATCTGCTCGACCACTTTGACGAGCGACTGGATGACCTGCGCGCCAAACTTGCCGAGCTGGCTGGCCGCATCTTTGTGGCCGATGGCTGCATGGCGAGCTTTACCGGCAGCGACGAGGACTTTAACGCATACTGGGCCGCCGCGGACGATCTGGGGCTGGGCGCTGGAGACGGCGCCGATGCCGGCAGCGGCACGCTCGTGGTACCGGAGCCGCGCGACCGCCACGAGGCCTTTGTCATCCCCAGCGACATCTGCTTTGCGGCAAGCGCGTGCGACCCGCGTCGCCTGGGCATCGACGTGACGGGCGCCTGGGCGGTTGCCGCCAACGCGCTCTCCTACGACTATCTGTGGAACGAGATCCGCGTGAAGGGCGGCGCGTACGGCTGCGGATTCCGCGCGGCAGGCGAGCGTCAGACGGCGTTCTACACCTACCGCGACCCGGCAATCGACCCCTCGATTGAGCGCGTTGCGCGCGCAGGCGAATGGCTCGGCAGCTTTGAGCCCGACGAGGCCTCCTTTGAGGGCTTTATCGTGAGCTGCGTGAGCGGCATGGACGCGCCAGTGAAGCCGTACGCGCTCACCAAACGCCGCAACACGACCTACCTGGCCGGGCTCGATCCGCACGCACGCGAGGAGCGCCGCGCCCAGATGCTCGCCGCCACGCCCGGTGAGCTGCGCTCGCTCGGCGCCGACGTGACGCGCATTGCGGCCGAGTCACCCACCTGCGTCTTTGGCGGCCGCGACGTCATCGCCAAGAGCAACGCCGGCTTTAACGTCATCGACCTGATGGGCTAACGCACAGCAAAGGTAGATTTTTGGGACATGCCTGAAAATCTACCTTTTCTTTTACCGCTGCTTGGGCAGGGCAGCTCAGCCCGTCCCACCAGTTTGTCTAAATCTATAACATCTAGGCGGCAATATCGGCTCCAGATGTTACAGATCGAGACGTTTCCGAATGGCGCCGCCCCTTTGTCTCAATCTGTAACAGCTAGGCCCATTTTTGCCGAGTTACTGTTACAGATCGAGACAAACCGCCGCAGACACCCGCCCCACCAGCAAAACCCCCACAAAGGGGCAGGTGCCTTTACTTTGGTTCGAACACTTGTTCTATACGTACACATGTTCTATAGTAGGGGTGCTTGCATCGGACTTAAATTGCAACTAAGATATAGTTGCAGAATGTGAGGCGGGATGACTCGGACCGATAAACTCATCGCCCAACTGCTTAGCTGCCCTTCGACGTATCGGTATACCGATTTTTTTAAAAGTCATGGCTTCATATGGCTTTGAAATGGACAACAAAGGCAAGACATCCGGATCGCGCATTCGCTTCTACAGGCCATCAGATGGCAGGATGTTCGTAATGCACGCGCCACATCCATCTGACGAATTGACGGCGGGGACCATTCGAAACATCGTTCGATTTCCGCAAGATGTCGGAGGTAGTCATGAGTAACGTTTTGGCATACAAGGGTTATTTCGCCCCAGTCGAGTTCGATGCCGAACAGCATGTGCTAACAGGTATGGTCACCGGCATTAGGGACGCAATCGTATTTGAAGGCTCCACAGCTGAAGAGGTGGAGCAATGCTTCCACGACGCCGTCGACGATTACCTTGAGTTTTGCGCCGAGAAAGGCAAGGAACCCGAGCGGGCTTTTAAGGGCTCGTTCAACGTAAGAACGGGCTCTGAGCTCCACAAGCAAGCGGCGCTGGCAGCGGCAAAGAAGGGTGAGTCACTCAATAAGTTTGTGACTGAAGCAATCGCTGCGGCGTTATAGCATTAACGCATAGGCCCAAACAACCACAAAGGGCGCAGCTCACAGGCATATTTGCGGTGGCTTTACTGCCCATATCGCGTTTGCCCAGATAAAACCTGCCAAAATAAACCTGTCCCTTTTTGGCAGGTTTGCTAGAGGAGGCTGGGATGGACAAGGCTGAGTTGCGACGGGCGATGATTGCTCGGCGCGATGCTCTTGATTTAGATGTGCGGGCGGCGAAGTCTGCCGTTATCTGTGCGCGGCTGGTTGAGCTGTTGGATCGCTCGGATGCCGCGGCGCCGCACGCCGTTGCCGTCTATGCCGCGATGGGTTCCGAAGTCGATCCTGCCGCGTTTGCCGCAGCGGCCGCCAAACGCGGCTGGCGCGTGGCCTATCCGTGCATGTTCTCGGCAATTGATGCCGCAGCTTGTGGCCAGCGCATGTGCATGCGGGCAGTTGCCGCCGACGATGCGTCCGCGGCACCGTTTATCGCCCACCCCACGCGGGTCTTTGCGGCCGTGGACATCGACAACGACCGCTTCCCTATCGTGTCTGCCGAAGCTCTCGACATGGTCGTCGTGCCGCTCGTAGCCTTCGACCGCGCCGGCGCGCGCCTGGGCTACGGCGGCGGCTGCTATGATCGCTACCTGCTCACGCTCTCGCCCGCATGTCAAATCATCGGCATCGCCTTTGACGAGCAGCGTGTCGACCACGTTCCCACCGACGCCCACGACCTGCCGCTACTCCACATCATCAGCGCCTGATCGCCGCTGTATCGCACCCGCAAGATGAGCGTGGAAAATCTCCCACTTTGAGCCCCCTTACGAGCCAAAAGTGGGAGATTATCCACGCTCAACCATTGCGCGTCCAGATTTCCACGCTCGTCCGTCCGGATTTCCACGCTCGTGCGGCTCAACGTCCTGCAACCGCCTCAACACGCACGCGGCACGCCGGCGACCCTGAGCTTGCGATCGAGCTTTGTCGGATCCCTTAGATCATCCCAGCACAAGCGCACGATCTTGCAGTTATCAAGCAGCGAAAGCCTCGACTCGCGCTGGCGCTCATCAAACTGCGCCTTCGCGAGCTTGCCCTCCTCCGCCGCCTTCTCGCTTTTAACGAATCCGTCGAACTCCCCGATAATCAGCCGGTCGCCCACACGCCACAAGTAGTCAACGCGATACGGCCGCCCCGGCTCAACCGGGCCGAACAGCTCAACTTGCAGCTCCGGCGTCTGCCAGCCGCGCTCGATCATCAGGGCGCGCGCCTTGGACTCGCCGCCGCTTTCTGACAGGCCATCGGCATACCGCGCAACACTTCGCGCCGTCACAACACCGCGACGATTTAAGCCAAGCTTGTTGATTGCCTCAACGAGATGCTCCTTCGACAACAGCTGCTCATGAAGCGCCGAGTCCGCAATGATCAGTCCCTCGACAAACGACGCATCGACCAGGCAATCCGTAATCGTTTGATCGATATCGGTCACGGCAATATCCATCTGGATTGCCCGTGTTTGACGAGCATAACGATGGCGAATCACCTGAGAGCCGGGCGTCGTCGATTGCGCCGGCGCCGCGGCGATATGGATGTGCGTCAAATTGGCATGCGAAACCGAAAGGCCATAGATAACAGCCGCCGTATAGGAGCAAAACGTCCAGTCAGGATGCTTTTGCGCAAGGGCCCGCACCCGATGCAGATAACGCTGCCGAAACTTGAGCTCGGACCAATAATCCGGACGCGCATACAGCCCCGGCATGACCACTTCGAGACTTCCCGCCGCCACCCGACGCTCAATCTGCTTCGCCTCCGCCGCCGTGCGCGCGTACACGCAACTCATCTGTTGTTCGCATGCTTTAATGTGACTTGTAAGTCTTTGATTTGCCGTCATGTTTCCCATGTCGCCTCCCAACTCTTGGAACGGCGCAAACGTACCAGACGGTTTCATGCGAAGTCTGACCAAATGCTGTCCAGGCGCCGACCAAATGCTTGACGGTTTTGGACGTTTTAGGCTGATGACTTATATCTGCAGGTAGGGTGGTTGTCGAGAGGTCCCCGTCTCCATAATTTGGCGCCTTGGTCCATCGGATTATCAGAAAGAAAAACCCGTCGAGATTCAAGACCACGCCAAATGCGACTTTGCCTCTGCACGCACCGTCTCTTAGCCGAGCCATCGGCATCTACATGCCTAAAAAATGAGCGTGGATAATCTCCCATTTTGAGCCCGTTCCTCGGCCAAAAATGGGAGATTATCCACGCTCGATTTGTAAACGTCCGAAAATCCACGCTCGTGTGTCCGGATATCCTCACTCGTCATGTCACGGCAGCAGCCACAGCCGCAGCCTAGTGCTCCTCGCCGGCGCGGGCCAGGTCGTAGGGCGTGGTCTGGTAGACGTAGTAGTTGAGCCAGTTGGTGTAGAACAGCTGAGCCTGACTGCGCCAGACGTTGCGCGGCTCGGCGGTGGGGTCGTCGTTCGGGAAGTAATGCGCCGGCACCTGAGGGTTAAGCCCGCGCTTCACGTCGCGCTCGTACTCCAAACGCAGCGTGTCGGTATCGTACTCGGGATGGCCAAAGACAAAGAAGCGGCGGCTGTCGGTCGACTTGACGATGTACAGGCCCACCTCGTCGGACACGGCCACGACCTCAAGCTGCGGCTCGGCCTCCACGTCCTCGCGGCGCACATCGGTGTTGCGCGAATGCACGGCATAGAAACGGTCGTCAAAGCCGCGGACCAGCGGGCTTTGCGGCTTCACCAGATAATGCTCGAACACGCCGCTCGCCTTTGCCGGCAGGTCGTACTTCTGGATACCGTAATGATGGTAGAGCCCCGCCTGTGCGCCCCAACAAATGTGCAGCGTAGAGTGCACGTGCGTGGTGGACCAATCCATGATCTGGCAGAGCTCGGGCCAGTAGTCGACCTCCTCGAACGGCATCTGCTCCACCGGCGCGCCCGTGATGATCAAGCCGTCGTAGTGGATGTCACGGATGTCGTCGAACGTGCGGTAGAACGTCTCCAGGTGGCCGGCGCTCACGTGCGTGGCCTCGTGCGTCTTGGTGCGCAGCAGGTCCACCTCCACCTGTAGCGGCGTGTTGGAGAGCTTGCGCATGATCTGCGTCTCGGTGGCGATTTTGGTGGGCATGAGGTTGAGGATGAGCACGCGCAGCGGACGGATGTCCTGGTGCAGCGCGCGGTACTCGGTCATGACAAAGATGTTCTCGCTCTCGAGCTGCGCGGCGGCAGGGAGGGCGTCAGGGATGCGAATGGGCATGGATGCTCCTTACGAGTCAGTTGCAGTTATGGTACAACGACCGGCCCCATCCGCGCGAGTGCATCGCCCAGCGATGCCGTCAGCGGACCAAATCACTCCAAAAGTAGAGATTGAGGCATGTCCCAAAAAACTGTGGCGCTTTAGCCTAGCAAAGTGACAGCAGGAAGCTACAATGGTTCGACGCGAAAAACTCGGCCGAAAGGATACATATATGTACCAGACGCGTAAGATCGGTGTGGTCGGCCAGGGCCACGTAGGAGCACATGTCGCCAACAGCCTGCTCATGCAGGGCATTGCCGATGAGCTGTACCTGTGCGATATCAACGAGGCCAAAGTGACGTCCGAGGTCCAGGACCTGCGTGACTCCCTTTCGTTTGTCCCGTACAACACCAAGATCGTCAATTGCTACGACCACTACGAGGAGCTGGCCTGCTGCGACGTCATCGTCAACGCCGCCGGCAAGGTCGCACTGGCCGCCGGCAACCGCGACGGCGAGCTGTTCTTTACCACCGACGCCGCCCGCACCTTTGCCAAGCGCATCGTCGACGCCGGCTTTGACGGCATCTTCGTGAGCATCTCCAACCCCTGCGACGTCGTGTGCACCGAGCTGTGGCACCTGACCGGCTACGATCCCAAGAAGATCATCGGCTCGGGCTGCGGCCCCGGGGCCCCCCCCCCCCGGCGTACTCGATCTTGGTGCCGCGGGCTGCGGCCTGGACTCCGCCCGCCTGCGCACCGAGATTTCCAAGAAGGTCGGTGTGAGCCCCAAGTCCATCGACGCCTACATGATCGGCGAGCATGGCTTTAGCCAACTGGCAGCCTTTAAGGCCGCAACCATCGCCGGCAAGAGCCTTAACGAGCTTCAGGCCGAGAACCCCGACAAGTACGCCTTCGACCACATGGAGGTCGAGGAGCTCGCGCGTAAGGGCGGCTATGTGACCTACCAGGGCAAGCAGTGCACCGAGTACGCCGTCGCCAACTCCGCCGCGCGCGTCTGCGCCGCCGTGCTGCATAACGAGCACGCCGTGCTTTCGGCCTCTACGCTTATGACCGGCCAGTATGGCGAGGAGGGCATCTTCACATCCCTGCCGTGCGTGATCGGTGCCGAGGGCGTCGAGGAGGTCTACACGCTCGACCTGTCCGAGTACGAGCTCGAGGGCTTCCACAAGAGCTGCCAGCACATCCGCGACAACATCGCCCAGCTCGACTGGTGGGACGCCGAAGGCGTTGTCGGCAAGTAGACCGCTGGCTGCCGCAACTTTACGAATCTAAGCGCGATACTAAGCGGGCCGCGCCGGAAATCCCCGGCGCAGCCCGCTTTTTTTGACTCGCGCAGTGCCCTTGCGAATCGAAGGTGAATGTTTTTCCGCGAAGTGAACGAGCAAAATTGGACCCCCGAAGCATCGACATTTTTCAGGCGCTGTTTCCTGCGGTTTCGTCGAGTTTTTCCTGCGGTTTTGCCGCAAAAAGTGTGGATGCTTCAGGGGCTCAAAACAGGTCGTTCACTTCGCGGAAAAACATTCACCTTCATTTTCGCGCAGACACGAATCCGGCCGCCACAACGCAAAACGGGGCCCGCGCGCAGCGCAGACCCCGTCAAAAAAGATAATTCCCGGTACCTAGTACTGCTCGATGCCCATGTAGCGACGGACCTCGGGGCTGTGGTCGAACACCTTGCCGCGAGCGGCGCGCAGCTCGCAGCTCATCGCATAGAAGAAGATCGGCTCCAGGAACGAACGCACGCTGGTGGGCACCTCGCCCACGCCGTACTCGAGCGCATCGAGCACCATGACCGTATCGGTGTGCGTGTTGAGGAACGCCAGCGCGCGCTCCTCCATGGGGCGGCACTCGCCCGATCCGAGCTGTACAAAGTAAAATACGCCGGGCTCGGTGGCTTCGAACGGGCCGTGGAAGTACTCGCCGGAGTGGATGTAGCAGCAGTGCTGCCACTGCATCTCCATGAGCGAGCAGATGGCCATGGCGTAGGTCTGGCTAAAGTTGGGGCCGGATCCCAGGATGTAGAAGAACTTATGCTGCTGGCAGAGCTCGGCAAAGCGATCGCCCAGCTCGGCATTGACCTTCTCACGGGCAGCGGGCAGCAGCGCATCCATCTGCTTAAGGCCGGCGTACATGTCGGCGAGTGCCTCGTAGCCCTCCTGCCGGTCGAGCAGTTCGGCGGCGATCAGAGCGCCGATACCCTGCGGTACCTCGGCCTGTGACACGCCCTCGCCCCACGGATAGACCCAGGTGGTCCACTTGCCGTTATCGATCTTGGAGCCCTCGCAGTCGGTCATGGCCACGACCTCGGCGCCGGCGGCCAGCGCCATCTCGCAACCGTCGACGACCTCCTGCGTGTTGCCGCTGTGGCTGCAGGCGATGACGAGTGACTTCTCGCCAAGACTCTTGGGAGCCATCAGGCAAAACTCGCGTGCCGTGTAGACCGTCGAGGTAAACGTGGTGGCCTCGCGCTTGAGCAGCTCGTTGGCCGGCATCAGGTCAATCATCGAACCGCCGCAGGCGATCCAAAAGACGTTCTCAATCTTGCCCTTGCGCTCGATAATTTCCTGAACCAGATCGTGTGCGTTCACGGTGATGTTCCTCCTTGTGTGGCGGCTTTGGACGACGGCAGCTCGTACCTGCGGTCGTTCTATGTTGTCCTATTTATAGCACGCATGACGACGCCCGTGAAGCCATTTCACCAAATTTGTTCTATATCGTTCTATCTGTGGACGTTAGATGTCGAACACGTAGCGCGAACCCACGATCTTTTGGCGTCCGAGCAGCAAGGGCCGCTCGTCCTCATCGGTAAAGTACGCCTCCATATAGAAGAGCGGCTCGCCGACCGGCACCTCCAGCAGCGAGGCCGCCTGAGCATCGGCAAGCGCAATCTCCACAGTACAGGGGTCGGACTTGAGCGGCGCGCGGCCCGAATGCTCGGCAACGAGCGCAAAGATGGAATTGTCCTTGAGGTCCTTGTCGGCAAGCGTCTGCAGATAGGGATGGTCGGCCAGCACAAAGGCGTTGTTCTCGAGCATGACGGGCACGCCGTCTGCCGTGCGCACGCGCTCGACCACGATGAGCTCGCAGCCGGGTTCCACCCCAAAAAACACCGCGTCCTCGCGCGTCGCCGCAACCACCGTGCGCGACACCAGGCGTGCTCCGGCCACCATGTCGTTGGCAGCGCAACCCTCGGAAAAGCTCTGAACGTCACCCTTCTGGACAATCTTGCGCTTGAGCTTGGGCGCGCACACAAACGTGCCCCTCCCCTGCTGACGGTTGAGATACCCCGCGCGCGACAGCTCCTCGATGGCGCGGCGCACGGTGATGCGTCCCACGCCGTAGTACTTCGCGAGCTCCATCTCAGAAGGAATGCGCGAGCCGGATGCGTACACGCCACGCGCGATCTCGCCCTTTAAGTCGTCCATAACCTGCTGGTACAGCGGCACGGCGGACACCTCAGTGCGCTCGGTTTTATCGTCGGATGCCATCATTACGCTCCATCCCGTGCATGCTCGGACTCAAACTCTTCAATCGCCGCCATAAACTGCTCGCCAAAGGCATCGGCCTTTTTCTCGCCAATACCGTTGACCTGGATAAGCTCGTCGCGTGTCTGAGGTCGTAGGCGGCACAGGCCGCGCAGGGCCTTGTCAGAGAAGACCATGTACGGCGCCATCTCCAGCTCGGTCGAAATCTCCTTGCGCAGGGCACGCAGGCGCTCGAACAGCTCGGCATCGTCACCCACGCGCGGGCGCTGATCTAGCTCGGCCTCCTCACGCAGCAGATCCACCGCGCGGCGGGCACGGGCCGAGGCCTTGCGCTTGGACGCACGACGCTTAACGGTAAAGGCAAACGCCTCGTTCTCGACCTCGCCGGCACGCGGGCCCAGCCCCACGACCGGGTACTGCCCCTGCGAGGTAGCCAGATAACCGCGGCCGCACAGCTGGCCGATGATGTCCTTGATGCGCCCGACCGATTCGCTCGACAGCTCACCATAGCCGCGGTCCTCGTCCAGATGCATCTGGCGAATGCGCTCGGTGTTGCCGCCGTGGAGCACGTCGGCGATGAGCGACTTGCCAAAGCGCATGGGTCGCGTGGCCACATAGCGCACAGCGGCGCGGGCAATATCGGTGACGTCCTCGACCTCGAACTGCGTGAGGCAGTTGCTGCAGTTGCCGCAGCCCTCGGCCTCGTCCGTGGCGGTGGCGCCCGCACCAGCCGCGGCAGCATGCTCGGCCGCGGCCTCGTCGCCAAAGTAGCGCAACATATATTCGCGCAGGCAGCCGGTGGTATTGCAATAGCCCTCCATCTGGCTGAGCAGACGATATCGATTCTGGAGCGCCCACGCGCGCTGCTCGTCGTCGAGCGCTTCATCGGCAGCATCGCCGCGGTCGATCAGAAAGCGGCGCATGCGAAAATCGTTGCCGTTCCACAGCAGGTGGCAGCTGGCCGGGTCGCCATCGCGGCCGGCGCGGCCCGCTTCCTGGTAGTAAGCCTCGATGCTCTCGGGCACGTTGTTGTGGATCACGTAGCGCACGCTGGCTCTGGCGGCGGGCGTCGTTGCCCATGCCGGCATGGTAGCGACCCACGCGAATGCCGCTGGGGCCCAGTGCCTCGGCAAGCTCGCCTGCCAGCGCATCGACCGTCTTGCGGGTCGAGCAATACACGATGCCGCTCTCGCCCGAATGCGCAATCACATAGTCGCGCACCCAGGCGGCCTTGGCCTTGTCGCCCATCTCCTCGCAACCAAAGTAGAGGTTCTTGCGATCGAAGCCCGTCATCACCGTCGCGGGGTTTTGCAGGCCGAGCATTTGCTGGATATCGGCGCGCACGCGCTCGGTCGCCGTGGCGGTAAACGCCGCCACGATCGGGCGCCGCGGCAGCGAATCGATAAACTCGCGAATCTGCAGGTAAGCGGGACGGAAATCTTGGCCCCACTGGCTCACGCAGTGGGCCTCGTCAATGGCCACGAGTGGAACGCCGATGCCGCCTTCGGCCGCGGCCTCCTGCGCAAAGGCCAGAAAGCGCGGCTCGAGCAGGCGCTCGGGTGCCACGTACATAAGCTGATAGCGGCCCTCGCGCGCCCGCTTGAGCACGGTGTTTTGCTGGGCCGGGGTAAGGCTGGAGTTGAGATAGCTGGGTCGCGCACCCGCCGCGAGCAACGCACGGGTCTGATCCTCCATAAGCGACAGCAGCGGACTCACCACAAAGGTGATGCCGGGCAGCATGAGCGCGGGCACCTGGTAGCAAATGGACTTGCCGGCGCCCGTGGGCATAACGCCCAGTGCATCGCGACCGGCAAGGATCGCATCGACCATGCGGTCTTGTCCCGGGCGAAACGAGGTGTAGCCAAAATAGGCGCCGAGCGTGTCGAGCGCCATCTGCTGCATGCTATCGGTCATGGTTTCCTAACGTCTAAGTCATCTGTCGCCGATTATACGCCGCCACGCGGACCGGTGCCGCGCGGCTGCCGGCCACGTGCAACGTAATCCAAGGCGAACGAGCGTGGATTTTCGGACACTTTCCGGATGAGCGTGGATAATCTCCCACTTTGAGCCCGTCACCAAGCCAAAAACGGGAGATTTTCCACGCTCATTCTGCAGATTGCCGCTCTGGCGGGCTTGCAGCGTCGAGCCGTTACGCGGTTTGGAAAACCGCGCAACTAGAGCTACATAACCATGACGTAGCGGCTACCCACGTAGTACTGCTTACCCATCAGGACCGGCTCTCCATTGGGACCGGTAAAGCTGGCACGCAGGTTGAGCAGCGGATCATGCGGAGCAATGCCCAACTCGGCCGCCTGCTCGGTATTGGCACGAACGGCCTCGACCGTGCGGTAGCCAACCGAGACAATCGGGATTCCGCCAACACGCTCGACCTCGGCAAAAATCGACTTGTCCTCAAGATCGGCCGTCAACAGCTCGCGGTAGGCATCAAACGGCACAAAGATGTTCTCCTCAAAGATGGGCTCGCCGTCGGCCGTACGCACGCGCTTGATATGCAGCAGCAGCGCATCCTTCTGCAGGCCAAAGAACTCCATCTCGTTTTGGCGCGCCGGCACAATCTGGCGATCGATCACGTGCGCACCGGCCTTCATGCCATTGCCGGCACACAGCGCGGTAAACGTCTGCAACGTCGAGGCGTGAAACTGGCGATTGATGTGCGGCGTGGAGACAAAGGTGCCACGGCCCTGCTGCTTAACCAGGTAGCCATCGGAGCACAGCTCCTCGACGGCGCGGCGCACCGTAATGCGGCTCACGTCGTACTGCTCGGCTAGCTCAAGCTCGGACGGAATACGCTCCTTGGGTGCATAAACACCTTTCTCGATCGCATCCTTGATTTCGTCGTAAATCTGCTGGTAAAGCGGTGCATTTTTGGGCGCAGGCATATCTAATCACTCTTATCGAAATATTGAAATAACTAATACGTATATAACGTCTAGTTTCATGTTACCTCATATTGATAAAACGATACACCCTCCCTACCAAAAAGCGACAGCTTCATTTTGGTAGGTTTTATCTGGGCAAACGAGAGCCCCTCGAAAGCAACGAGGCTTTCGAGGGGCTCATTCGGATGGACTACGCTTGGCCGGCAAAATGCCAAAACCCTACTTCCCGTCATCCTGCTGCAGGCTGTCCTGCTCGCAGAGGCGCGCCTGCCTGCTGGCCATACGCGCGGGCTTGTCGGGATCGGGAACGGCCGTGGGCATGGGCTCGTCGACATGACCACCCCACCAGCCGCCCACAAAGTTGAGCGTGTGGAACACATTGATCACGGCGCCGGAGTCAATGTCGCACACCAGCTTGATAATGTCCTGACTCTCGTAGGTCGAGACAACGGCGTGCAGCAGGTACATCTTTTCGCGGCTGTATCCGCCGACTACCTCAGCGCAGCTAATGCCGTGCTGAAAATGGTCAACATAGGCGGTCATGACCTCATCTGCCTTGCGCGTCGTGATCTGCAGCGTCACGCGGTCGTAGCGACGATAGAAACTGTCGATGGTCTTGGTCGAAATGAACTGGAACACGATGGAGTACGCCGCCTTGTCCCAGCCAAACATAAAGCCAAAGATCGCCAGGATAAAGCAGTTGAAACCAAAGATGACGCCCCAGATAGTCTTGCCCGTGTGGTTGGAGACCCACAGCGCGATAAAGTCGGTGCCGCCGGTGGATGCGCCGGACTTGAGCGCGATGGCAGCGCCCAGACCCGAGACCACGCCGCCAAAAATGATGAGCATGATCTTGTCGCCCAAAAACGGGGAAAAGTGAAAGATGTTGAGGAACAGCGACGAGAGCACGACCTGCATCATCGAGAAGATGACGAAGCGCTTGCTAATGCCGCTCCAGCATAGGAGCGCCACAGGGATGTTGAGCGCGAGCATACCGAGCGAGATGTCGATGTGAACGCCGCCCAGCGAGGTAACGCGATCGAGTAGGACCGCGACGCCGGTAAGACCGCTCGGAAGCAGGTCGGCGGGCTGAATGAACGCCTGGATCAGAAATGTCTGAAGAACGGCGGAAATGGTGACCGCCACGGCAGTAATGGCGCGGCGGACGATGGTGAGGCGGCCGAGCACGAGCACTCGGTCCGTGAGCTGATCGATGGCGTTCGCCACGTAGGCTCCCTTCGAAGGCAGATGTAGTTGTGGGGCATGTCCGCGATTGTAGCATGGAGCGTGCGGGAGCGCTTCAATTCACCCTCTCTCGACAACCATCAGAAGGACCGTGAGGCCGCTCAAAAGAAAAACGCCGTGAAGAGAGCGGTCCCTTCACGGCGAATTCGGCATTTGCCCAGATAAAACCTGCCAAAATAAACCTGTCCCTAAATGGCAGGTAGGATGTCGGTCAGGTTGTCGATGACGACGTCGGCGGCGGATTGGTCCAGGTTGACGCCCTCGTGCGGGCGCAGCGCCAGGACGCGGGCGCCGGAGCGCTTGCCGGCCTCGATACCCAAAGGCGAGTCCTCGATAACCAGGCACTCGGCAGGCTCCACCCCCAGCGCCTCCATGGCACGCAGGTAGATCTCGGGGTCGGGCTTAAACGCACTGCACTCGTGACCGCTGATGGTGTAGTCCAGCACGTCGGCGATACCGGCGATCTCCACCAGCTCGTCGATCAGCTCACGATAGGACGAACTCGCGATGGCGCACTTCACGCCGCGCTCGTGCAGCTCACGCATCACCGGCTCCGTCTGCTCGTTGAGCAGCTCGGCATACGGAACGGGGTGGACCGGGCTGTAGACCTGCTTGTACTCCACGCGCAGACGCTCGCGCAGCTCAACATCGTCGGGCACCAGCGCCTCCCAAATGGCAGGCTCGTTAGACCCCGAAAGATCGGGAATCTCATCAAAGTGGAACCCCTTCTCTTCCATAAACGCCACGCGGCGGCGGTTGTAGAACCACTCGGTATCGACCAGCACGCCGTCCATGTCAAACAGCACTGCCTTGATCATACGCATCTCCTCCCACCTGCCAAAAAGGGACAGGTTTTTTTGGTAGGTTTTATCTGGGGCTTTGCGACGCGACAGACACGCTCTCCCCAGAGCAAAAAGGGGACGGGGCGCAAACCCCATCCCCTCTCAATCAACCCGTAAGGTCTACTTACTTGTGATTAGTAGGAAAGCTTCCACATGTAGCGACGCATGGTCAGCGGGTGCTGACGGGCCTCGGCGATCTGGTTGCCGTACTCGCGCATAACGGCGAGGTGCAGCAGCGGGTTGAAGTAGGTGACGACGCTCGCGGGCACGGCGTCAGCCAGGCCGTAGTCCTTGGAATCGATCAGAGCGACCTTGGCGCCCATGCGCTTAAGGAAGGTGAGGGCGCGGGCGTCCATCGGACGGGTAGCGCCATCGGACATGAAGAAGACGTAGGGCTTACCCTCGGTGGAAACCTCGAACGGGCCGTGGAAGTACTCGCCGGTGTTGTAGGCGGCGGCGTCGATCCACTGCATCTCGGTGAACAGGAAGGCGGCGTGAGAATAAGCCATCTTCTCGGAGGCACCGGAAGCCATGAAGTAGATCATCTTGTCGTCCTTGAAGTCCTCGGCGAACTTCTTGGCGAGCTTCTTGCAGGACTGAGCAGCGTTCTCGCAGAGCTCAAAGACGTTGGTGAGGCCGGTGATCATGTCCTCGTAGTGGTCATAGCCCTCGGTCTGCTGAAGGATCTCGACAGCAAGAGCGATGGCGTAGCCGGGCTTCTCGCACTTGGCAGCGAAGTTGGCGTGGAAGCCGTGAACGATGACGTAGTCAGCGTCGACGGTCAGAGCGGAGCCAGCCTTGTTGGTGAGGGAGACGACCGGGCAGTTGTGCTTCTTGGCGGTCTTGTTGGCCTCGACGGTCTCGGGCGTGGAGCCACCGAGGGAGCAGGTGATCACGAAGGTGTGCTCGTTGACCCAGGAAGGCGTGTCGTAGTTGAACTCGTTAGCGGTGAAGATCTGAACGTTCAGCTTGTCCGTGTTGTTGGCCAGGAAGTACTTGGCGGGGTAAAGGTCGGACATGGAAGCGCCGCAGCCGACGAAGGCGACGCTGTGGATCTCGTGGTTGGACAGGACGTCAGCGACGATCTGCTTAGGGAGGTTAAGGTCGATCTCGTACATCTGACACATTCCTTTCGATTTTTGCGGCGCCACATTGCCGGGCGCTCGCAGGGTTACCGTGGTTTGGACCGAGTCGCCGGCCCGTTGAGGATGTGACAAAGGGACTGCCCCTTGTCACGTATAGGGATGGAAGCCTGCCTGGGGTATGGGATGCCAGGCAGGCCCCCGGGGGAAAGCGGTTAGACGCTTGGTCGCGACTAGGCCAGGATGCCGACCGCGGAGAGGGCGATGCCGCCCACGATGGCGATCACGAGAAGCCAACCGGTATTGACGTTCTTCTTGATGAGCCAGTACATAAGGCCAGTGAGGCCGAGGGAGATCATCTGGGGCATCATGCCGTCCAGGATGTCCTGGATCACGACGGTGCCCTCAGCGAACTGCAGCGGGGTGGTGGCGCCGATCAGCGTAGCGATCATGCCGCCCACGGACATAAGACCCACGATGCCGCAGACATACATGAGCTTCTCCATGAGGTCGCCGCCCTGGAGCTTGCTCAGGTACTCGTGGCCGCCCTGATAGCCCATCTTGGCTGCGAACCAAGTGATCAGCACAGAGGGGACGATGGAGATGAGCATGGCCAGGATCGGGCCCATGATGGAGCCCTGCTGAGCCAGCTGAACGCCCAGGCCAAAGGCGATAACGCGGATGGTGCCCTGGAAGAAGGAGTCACCGATGCCGGAAAGCGGACCCATGAGGGAGGTCTTGACCGCGTTAATCGAATCGGGATCGAAGTTCTCGGGATCCTTGGCGTACTCCTCCTCCATGGAGGCGGCGAGGCCCAGGATGAAAGCGCTCGTCTGCGGGGTGCAGTTGTAGAACGCCATGTGACGGTGGTAAGCCTCTTTCTTAGCAGCGAGCTGCTTGGGGTCGGACTCATCCGGATAGAGGCGATCAAGCGTGGGAACCATGCCGTAGAGGAAGCCCATGTTCATCTGACGCTCGTAGTTCCAAGAGGCCTGGATGGCCCAGGAGCGCCAGAAGAACTGGCTGACCTTCTTGTTCAGGGACACGTCCTTGGTTGCGGTTGCCATAGTGTGTTCCTCCTTAGTCTTCGTCGTCTTCGAGCGGATCGTAGTCGGAATCGACACCGGCGGCTGCATGGGAACCGTTGAACTTGAAGCCCATGAAGACGACAGCCAGGCACACACCGATCAGAGCGACCGCGATGACGGACAGGTTGAGGTAAGCGGCGAGCAGGAAACCGATGAACAGGAACGGAGTCATACCCTTCTTGATCATCATGGTGAGCAGCAGGGCCAAGCCGTAGGCGGTCATGATCTTGGTCGAAACGTTAAGACCAGTGGACAGCCACTCGGGAACCATGTTGACGATGGCCTGAACCAGGTCGGTGCCAACAAAGACGGCGAGGAAGATCGGCAGGAAGTACATGACGGCGTACAGACCGGAGCCGGCGCAGATGTGCATACGGTAGGCGGTCTTGAACTTTCCGTTATCGATCGCGTTATCTGCCACATGGGTGAGGGCGGCGATGATGGAGCGGAACACGATGCCGAGGAGCTGACCCAGGACGGCGACCGGGATGGCGATCGTCATGGCGGTCTCGGCGGAAGCATCGGTCAGGCACGCAAAGGCAGCGGCCACGATGCCGCCCAGGACCATATCGGGCGGAACGGCGGCGCCGACCTGCACCAGGCCCATGGACACGAGCTCGACGGCGGCACCGACGGCAAGGCCGGTGGGCACATCGCCCAGCAGCAGACCGACGAGCGTAGCGCCAACGAGGGGCTGCTCGAAGTTAAGACGACCGAGCAGGCGGGAGTCCCACATGCAGAACACGCCGACGAGGCCGACGAGCACCGCACTGATGAACGTATTCATACCCTTCTCCTTTCAGTCAGGCAAAAGCCTGGTTGATTACAGCTTGGCGTCGATGTCGACGCTCTGATACGTAGGGGTCTGCTGGACGTAGAGCTTGATGCCCATGTCGAGCAGCTGGTTGACGTCGGCCTTCTGGGTGGCGTCGAGGAAGACGGAGCTGTCCTTGCCGCCAATCTGATCGGCACCGTCGTGGTTGGCGGTGGCGCCCAGGTTGATGGCGTCGAGCTTGTAGCCCTGGCAGAACTGCAGCATCTCGGCAGTGTTGCCAAAGACGAACATGACGCGCTCGCCAAGGGTGTTGAGCTTGTCCATCTTGGCGAGGGCACGCTCGACGGTGAAGACGTTCAGGCGCACGCCCTGGGGCTTGGCCAGCTTAAGAGCGCCCTTCTTGATGTCATCGTTGGCGGCAGCGTTGTCGACGACGATGATGCGCTCGGCCTGAACCTTGGTGGTCCAGGTAAAGACGACCTGGCCGTGCAGCAGACGGTAGTCAAGACGTGCGAGGACGATCTTGGCGGGACCGGAGCTGTGACGGGACGCCTTGGCCTTCTTGGCGGGAGCCGCGGCGGCCTCGACCGGTGCGTTGGGGTTGGTCAGACCGGTGCGGGCCTCGTTGATGAGGGCCGCGAGCTCGGCGCCCTTGACGGGGACGGGGCTCATAGCGAGCGTGAGCGCCAGCGGGATGTTGAAACCGCTGACAACCGTGAACTTCGTGCCGTTCTTGGAAAGCTCGACCATGTTGTTGTTGACCGAGCTGCCGAGCATATCGGTCAGCACATAGACGCTGTCGTCCGCGTTGAACGTGGCGATCATGGCGTCCACCTTATTGGTGATGGGCTCCTTGTCGTCACGAGCAAGCGACACGACGTGGACGTTCGACACGTCGCCGAGAACCATCTCGAGCGTGTCTTTGGCGCCTGCGGCCAGGCCGCCATGAGATGCGAGAATGATCTGATTCATCTTGCCTCCTCCTTTTCGTTATGGTCATTATAACGTCTTATACGTTGCTTATATTGCTAATTAGTATAAAGACCGTTCGCGGGTGAAAATCGACCGTTGACGGGTTTAACGTAATCGAAACGTTGGTGCAGGGTAGGTCGGCGCTGTCCTGGCGACGCCCGATCAGACGCCTCCCCAATCCCCTATCGCACGAAGTACCAGGGGCTTTCCTGCACGGTGGGCTCCAGCGCGATGCCAGTGCGTTCCTTAAACAGATCCATGTCCTGCGATTTCTCCGTCCACCACGCGTTGGGCTTAAAGGTCATGCTCTCAACGACATGACCGACAAACACGCTGTTGCGCAGCTTGGAGAAGTCGGTATTCATGATCAGGATGGACGCGAGCACCAGCACAATGCCCAGAACCTTGATCGCGCCGGCGGGCTCGGCATAGACACCAATGCCCACCAGTACGGTGACGACCGTCTCGAAAGACATTACGACGGGAACTTTCGATGTCTCGAGCCCCATGGACAGACCCTGCATATATAAGATGTAAGCCACGGCTGTGGGGATGAGTCCAAAGCCAAGGAACAGCAGCAGCAGCTGTGGCGACATTGCCGCGGCGACATCCGGCCACGGAGCCGCGATAGCTGCCATAACCGCACCGCCAAAAACAAAGCCCCAAAACGTGACAGCCAGCGGGTGGACCGTCTTGGTTGCTATCCGGCTAAACACCGCGAGCGACGCACCACAAAAGCCCGCAATCACGCCCGACGTGACGCCCCAAACCGAAAAATGAAAACCAGAAAGGTCGCCATTGGTCACTGCAAGCACGCAGCCAACGATGTTGAAGACAATGGCAACGAGCTTGTTGGGGGTCACGTCCTCGCGATAAAGCACGCGACCGAGCACGACGCCAAACACCGGCGAGGTATAGAGCAGCACCGAGGCCGTGGACATGCCGACCTCGCCCATGCACTCGTAATAGCAGGTGTTGGCGGCGGCCAGACCAACGATACCGACAAGTGCGCAGGGAACAAGCTCTTTAGGGCTTGCCTTGAACAGGGCCAGGGGACCCTGAGCCACGGTAGACCCCTCACCCGGACGGCAGCCCATAAACATCAGGACCGGCGCCAAGATAAGCGCTCCGACCAACAAGCGAAAGGCAGCCATGCTCTGGGACGAAACGCCCATGGCCGAGATGCCGTTTACAAAGATTCCGATGCTGCCCCACATAAGCGCGGCGACCAGCACCAGCACGTAGCCCAGATTGCTTTTCTTCAACGCAGCCTCCTCGATATTGTTTCCAATATGTTTCACACTACGTTATAGTCGTTATATACATTTTTCAAGACACAAATCGGCGAGCGGGAAAATCCGATCGCCCACACACTCATTGGGTACTCATTGGGGACGTACTTAAATGAGTAGTCGTTGGGGACGTTCTTGGATGACTAGTCATTTAAGAACGTCCCCAACGACTAGGACTGTCCCCAACTGCCGGCAGAAAAGGAACGTTCCCAACGTCTAAGGCGCCGCTGGTTGAGCATAAGTCAGCGAGCGGGCCGCATTTGAGGCAAGGTGACGTGAAACGAAAGGGCGCTGACCTTCTGGTCGCGCCCTTGAAGTTGAACGTCAGATTGCCCAAATGCGGACCGCGCAGCGTCGAGCCGTTACGCGGTTTGGTAAAACCGCGTAACTAATACTCAAGCTTCCACATGTAGCGGCGCGTCATGTAGTCCTTGTGGGTGACGGCAGAGAGCGCGCGCATGTACACATTGTTGAGGATCGGGGCAAAGATCAGGTGGTTGAAGTACTCGCTCACGCTGTCCTTGATGTCGTTGAGGCCAAGCTCCTTGGCGTCGAGCTGATAGACGCGCTCGCCACCGTACTGGTTGACGAAGCGGATGCCGCGCTCGTCGTTGCAGCGGCTGCGGCCGACGCTGATGAGCTGGAACAGCGAGGTGCGCTTGTCCAGGATCTCGAAGGGGCCGTGGAAGAAGTCGCAGGTGTTGATGGTGCAGGAGTCGATCTGCAGCATCTCCTGCACGTTGCAGATGCTAAAGACGTAGGCGGCACCAAAGAGCGGACCCTGAGCCATCACGTTGATGCAGGGCTTGTCGGCGTTCTGCTCGGCCCACTTGGCAGCGAGCGGACGGGTGTACTCGACGGCCTTGCGATAGATGGGGTCGACCAGGTCGAAGGCGGCCATAGCGGTCTCGTACTCGGCATAACCCTCGGTCTGCTGCGTGAGCTCCATGGCGATCATGGTCACGACGGCGGAGTTGGTACGGCCCATGCAGGACTCGTCGACGGCCAGGCTGTCATACTGGATCTTGTAGTCGCAGACCTCGGTGAGGCCGGACTCGTCAACATAGATTGCGATGGTGCTGGCGCCGTGGTCCTTGGCGACCTGGGCGGCGACGATGGTCTCCTTGGTGCCGCGCATGGACACGACAACGGCCAGGGTGTTCTCGTTGACGTAGGCCGGGGTGGCGTGCACGAACTCGTTGCTGGTGTAGCTGGAGCTCACGACCTGCGTGGCCTCGTGCTCCATAAAGTACTGGGCAGGATAGTTGCCGCCGTTGGATCCGCCGGCGCCAATCCACACGACGCGCTTGATGCCGCCCTTGTCTGCCTTGTCAGCCAAAACCTGGGAGACGACGTCCTTAACCTGTTCCTGAGTAGTCATCGCGCATCAGCCTTTCTTCTCGTTTGATGCTCTCGATGGCATACAAGTTACATACATGTTTTGGTTATGTCGACTAGTTGTATGCTATATTTGTCTTAGAATTTTTGCTGATGCGGTTTTTGATAATTGGCTACCAGCGGTTTTGTTGTCGTATTGAATACATGCTTGCTTAGATAAGCATACAAGTTAGATATAGGCTGATCGCATGAACGCTTCATCTAAAAAGAAACTGAGCCAATACGAGCGCTTGGCGGGTACGCTTCGCGACCGCATCGCCGCCGGCACCTACGCGCGCGGAGACAAGCTGCCGTCCGAGATGGAACTCATGGACGAATCGGGGCTGTCGCGCAGCACCGTACGCCATGCCCTTAAGGTGCTCGTTGATGAGGGTCTGGTTCGAACCGAGCGCGGGCGCGGCGCCTTTGTGGCCGACACGCCGGCGCTCCACGAGAACAACCTGGTGTTTTCGAGCTATACAGCGCAGGTCCAGGGTCAGGGCATGAAGCCCACCACGCGCACGGTGGACTCGGGCTTTACCAAGGCGGGCGGCAGCATAGCCAAGTTCTTTGATGCCGCCGTGGGCAGCAAGCTCGTCAAACTTGTCCGTCTGCGTTATCTGGACGATGCGCCACTGTGCCTGGAGACCACCTATCTACCACCGAGCTTTGAAGCACTCATCGACCGCGATATCAACGGTTCGCTCTACGCCACGCTGCGCCAGGAATTCCATCGCGCGCCGGCACAGGGACATAAGACCTTTGAGGTGTGCTATGCCTCGCAAAACGAGGCGTTTTTGCTCAACGTTGAGCGTGGGCAGGCGCTGATCCTGATCACCGACTACGTCTACGACACCGACGGCCGCCCGCTCCATGTCTCCAAGCGCATCCAGCGCACCGACCGCGCCAAATACACCGAGCCCATCGGCTAACCTGCCAAAACCACCACAAAGGGGACAGGCACCTTTGTGGTGGTTTTTAGGGTTAACGCGCCAAAAACGATCGATTTTTAAGAGAAACCACCACAAAGGTGCCTGTCCCCTTTGTGGTGGTTTTAGGCGAGGATGTCGGGGAACCAGGTTGGCTTAGGTTGGTTAGGGACGCGCTCGGCCAGGACCAACTCCATCCAGCACATGTCGTACCAGCGGCCGAACTTTTGGGCGCAGCGGTCGAAGGCACCCACCAGGCGATATCCCATATGGGCATGGAAATCCTGGCTGTTGTGCGTCAGGTACTCGTCGTCCTTGTCGTGCGGCACGGCAATGAGCGCGCACATGTTGGTGATGCCCATCGCGATCAGGCATTGCTTGAGCGCATCGTGCAGCTTGCGGCCCAGCCCGCCGTGGCGTACATCGCGCGCCAGGTAGATCGACGTCTCGACCGACCAGTCGTACGCCTCGCGGCTGTTAAGCGGACTCACGTAGGCATAGCCTACCGGACGCCCGTCCAACTCCACCACCAGATACGGATAGCGCTTGAGCGTACGCTCGATGCGCCCGGCGAACTCCTCAACGCTCGGCACCTCGTATTCGCAGGTAATCGCCGTCTGGCGCACATACGGCTCATAGATGGCAAGCAACGCCGACGCGTCTTTGGGCGTCGCCAGGCGAATCGTCGGCTCGAACATCTCGGTCATACAACCCTTCTCCCCCAAAAGCAAAGGCCGCCCTGCGCCAAGCTCAGGCGCAGGGCGGCCCCTTGTCATTACATCAGGCTACAGGACAGCCGCCAACGCGTCGATATCCTCCTGCGTCGTGGCCCAGCTGGTGCAAAAACGCACCACCGTGTGGGTATCGTCGTACTTTTCCCAGTACTCGATCGCCGCATGCTCGCGAATGCGGGCCATGTCCTCGTTGGGCAGAATCACGAACTGCTGGTTGGTCGGCGTCTCCAAGAAGAACCGGTAGCCGTGCTCGTGCAGCACGCGACGAAGCGCCTGCGCGGTTTCGATCGCCTGTCGACCAATCTCAAAATACAGGCCATCGGTAAAGAGCGCCTCAAACTGCACGCCCGTCAGGCGGCCTTTGGCAAGCAGCGCGCCATGTTGCTTAATGCGAGGAATGGGATGCGCCGGGGCGTGCATGCCGCAGAACACCACAGCTTCGCCGCAGAGCGCGCCGCACTTGGTGCCGCCGATGTAGAACACGTCACACAGCTGCGCCAGCTCGGGCAGGGTAACGTCGCACTCATCGGCCGCCAGCGCATAGGCCAGGCGAGCACCGTCCACAAACAGCGGAATCTCATGCTTCTGGCACACCGCGTGAATCGCCGCGAGCTCGGCCTTGGAGTACAGCGTGCCGTACTCGGTCGACAGGCTCACGTACACGGCGCCCGGGAACACCGTGTGCTCGTAGCTCTCGTTTTCGTAGAACACCTGGATATAGTTCTCGAGGTCCTCGGCGTGCATCTTGCCCTCGTAGCCGGGGATGGTGAGCACCTTGTGGCCGCCAAACTCGATGGCGCCCGCCTCGTGACAGGCGACGTGGCCAGTCTCGGCAGCAACGACGCCCTCGTACGGCGCGAGCAGCATGTCGATCACCGTCGCGTTGGCCTGCGTGCCGCCCACCAGAAAAAACACGTCGGCATCGGGGGCCTGGCAGGCCTCGCGAATAAGTTGCTTGGCGCGCTCGGTATGCGCATCGGTACCGTAGCCGGGCTGTGGCTCCATGTTGGTATCGACGAGCGCCTGCAGCACCGTCGGGTGTGCGCCGTGGGAATAATCGTTGTTAAACGCGAGCATGGCAATCCTCTCTTACCGGGTATCGGCCAGATGATTCAAACGGAGCTATTGTACGCCGTTGGGATAGGCAATGCGCGCAGCAAGGCACTCAAGTGCCAGTACCAGGGCAAAACCGCAGCTCACGTCGCTCAAAAAGTGTGCTCCAATCACGATGCGGCCAAAGGCGACGAGCGCCGCGACCACAGCCGCCGTCCAAAAGACCACCCGGCGGCGCGACGGTTTTTCCTTAAAGGCCACCGCGGGAAGCCCGGCGAGCATAAGGCCGATCGCCGCGTGCGCCGTGTGTCCACTCGCAAACGACTTGAACCCGTCCTTGATCACGCCGGCGGCGATATAGCTCCACTTGTCGGGATTGCCGATCACCCACCACGGCTGAAAATTGAGCCCCGGCGTCACCTCGATCACGCGCATGCGCGGGCGCGACCACAGCGGCTTGACGATCACGTTGAGAATAATAGCCTGAGCGATCCACACGGCAAGCACCATCAACGCCCAGCGTGTGAGCTCGTCGGGCTTGGTCGTGCGCGTGAGGCGATAGACGATAAGGTTGGCGGCGATGACCAGCACAAACGTCAGAACCAGCTGAAACGCAATAAGCTTGCCACCGACGCGCAGCGATCCGATAATCTCGTAGCCGACCAGGCCCACGTTGATCAGAACGCCCAGCACGGCGAGCCACTTGCTCGTCTTGGAATCGGGGCGTGCCGAGCGCACGAGCATAACGCCCGCGACGCTCGCCGTCAGCTCGAACGGCATACCTGCAAGAGCAACG
>UQHQ01000015.1 GCA_900540945.1 uncultured Collinsella sp.
TCGGCGGCGGCCTGCCTATCGTCATGGGCGTCTCGTTCGCGTTCCTGCCGGCCCTGCAGGCCATGGGTGCCTCGGGCTTTAGCTTTGGTGCGCTGCTGGGCGGCGAGATTGTCGGCGGTGCCGTCGCGGCCCTCTTTGGTCTGGCCTACAGCAAGATCAAGTGGCTGTTCCCGCCCGTCGTGACCGGTACGGTCATCTTCTCCATCGGCGTTTCACTGTATCCCACGGCCGTCAAGTATATGGCCGGCGGTATGGGCACGCCGCTGTGGGGCACCCCGCAGGCATGGTGCGTCGCTCTTATCACCTTCGCCGTGGTCTTTGCGCTCGCCAACTTTGGCAAGGGTACGCTCAAGCTGGGATCCGTGTTCTTTGGCATGATCGTTGGCATGATCGTTTCGATCCCCTTTGGCATGATCGATTTCTCCAGCGTCGCCACCGCTCAGGTCTTCGCCCTTCCCAAGCTCATGCCCTACGCGCTCGAGTTTGATCCCGAGGTCTGCATTACCCTCGCCGTCGTGTTCCCCATGGTTGCCATCCAGGTTATCGGTGACGTCTCCGCCGCCTGCCTGGGTTCCATCGACCGTATGCCCACCGAGCGTGAGCTCTCCGGTGCTATCGTGTCCCAGGGCCTCACCTCTATGGTCGGCGGCCTGCTGGGCGGTCTTCCCACCAGCGCCCTTGGCCAGAACGTGGGCATCATCTGCTCCAACAAGGTCGTCAACAAGTGGGTCTTTGTGATCATCGCGGCCGTCTTTGCTATCGCCGGTCTGTTCCCGCAGCTCTCTGCCGTCCTTTCCGCTATCCCGCAGCCCGTCATCGGCGGTGCGACCGTCGGCGTCTTTGGCACCATCACCATGAACGGCGTGCGCATGTTCACCCGCGAGGGCCTCACGCAGCGCACTACCACCATCGTCGGTACCTCCGTCGTCTTTGGCCTGGGTATCTGGATGGCCAGCGGTTGCCTTGCCGGCGAGGGCATGCCCACCTGGGTGTCCACCGTCATCGGCTCCAACGCCGTGACCCCCACCGCCATCATGGCCATTGTCCTTAACCTGATCCTTCCGCAGACGCCGGTCGTGGCTCAGCACATCGATGCCGCCAAGGACGCTGCCGTGGATCTGGTCTTGCCCGAGAGCAAGAAGTAACCAATTCGGTGCTATTCGTCGGCGGACGCATCGCTTCGTCCGCCGACGTGATGCGGCGTCAAGCCGCACTTCAAAGGGTTTGTCCCTTTGGTGAATTTGCAGAATGCAAATGGCGCAATGAACCGGCGGGCGAAGACGTGCTGCAAAAGCTCGTGTACCGAAGCGAGCTCTTTAGGCGGCAGCATAAAAGCTACGTGATCTTCTCGAAGCGTGGCTTTACGCAAGGATGTCAGGAAGCTGCGGCGAGCAGGGGGATGCCAGCTGATTTCGTTTGCCGAGATGTGCGAGCGGAGATAACCAAGCGCGCTCTGATGTGATGCTCGGAATGGGACGCGCTAAGGATGCCAAGCGTAAAACCTTCAATGAAAATAGCGTAAAAACTGCATCTGTCATGGCGTAAAAACTACATTGAAAGTAGCGTAAAATCAGCATTGAGAATGGCGTAATTTCGCATATCGCGTGATAGAGAGGGATGGCCGTCTATGGATGCACCAGAGAGATTGACCCAAAAGGGATATAGGCCCCGGCTCATAGAGGAGCGCCTCGACACCCTTATGCGGGCGTTTGGCTGTGTGGAGATCAACGGCCCCAAATGGTGCGGCAAGACCTGGACGGCGCTCTCTCGCTCGGCGAGCGTCTCCAGGCTCGATGAGCCTGCGCAGCGCGCGGCGGCAGAGGTTGACCCAAGCCTGGCGCTCATCGGCGATGCGCCACATCTGGTCGATGAATGGCAGGAGGTGCCCGAGGTTTGGGATGCCGCCCGGCGCTTCGTGGACGCGAGCGGCAACGAACGCGGGACACTTTTGCTCACGGGCTCGACCGCGCTCAAAAGCGAGGAGCGCAGCCATGTTCGTCATTCCGGCACGGGTAGGATCGCCCGTCTGTCAATGCGCCCCATGGCCCTGTGTGAGTCGGGCGACGGCGAGCCGCTCGTGTCACTGGCAAGCCTCTTTAAGGGCGAGGGTTTTGCCCCTCAGCGTCGCGAGAGCACGGTGGATGACGTCGCCCGCTGGTGCTGCAGGGGTGGTTGGCCTGCAAACCTTGGGCTTTCGGAAGAGCTTGCGCGAGAGACGGCAAGCCAGTACGTGCACTCGGTGCTCGACGTCAACGTGCTGGATGAGGGCATGTCGCCCGAGCTCGCATACGGCCTTTTGCGAGCTCTTGCCATGAACGAGAGCCAGGCTGTCACGTACAAGACGCTCATAAAGGACGCCTCGTACGGTGAGGCGGGCCCCGACGAGAGGACCATCGCTGCGTACCTGGATCTCTTCAACAGGCTCAAGCTGACCGAGGACCTGTGCGGATGGGAGCCGCCCATGCGCTCGAAGGCCCGCATTCGCGTGCGCCCCAAACGCTACTTTTGCGACCCGTCACTTGCGGCGGCGTTGCTGGGGGCTACCCCTGAGCGGCTGCTTGGCGATATGCAAACGCTGGGGATGCTCTTTGAGAACCTCGTTCTGCGCGACGTGCGCGTGTTCCTTTCCACCTACGGCGGTGTCGACAACAGTGTCCATTATTATCGAGATGAGAAGGGCCTTGAGGTCGATCTGATCGTTGAGCACGACGGGCACTGGGGAGCCATCGAGGTCAAGCTGAGTGATGCGAAAGCAGACGATGGAGCGAGAAATCTCAAGGCGCTGGAGAGGAAAGTGCTCTCCAATCCTGCCGCCCAGAATGCCGCACCGGCGTTTTTGGCGGTCGTGGTTGGAAAGGGGAGCATTGCCTACACACGCGACGACGGCGTGGCGGTGATCCCCATGGCGGCACTTGGTGCGTAGTGGTTTTGCGGGCGTGCCGTGCTTCCTTTACCGAAAATCCATTTGGTAAACCAGATGCTCGCGGATAGAATAAAGTTGACGGCAGCCCAAGTTCTGGAGAGCTGGGCAGCGCCGTTGCTTGGTCAAGAGGTCAGTGCCTTAATGGCAGCGACTTGTTATGCTTCGAATGCTGCTTGAGTGCCTCGGAAAGTTCGATAAGCGCCGTGAAGAGCAAGACCAAAGCAACCAAGAGTTCTGTGAGCTCTGATGGGCCCGGGATGACCTCTGATTCAAGTCACCGGGCCTCAATCTTTTTCATGCATTTGAATAGAGCGGGCGACTCTCTTGGGGCCGTCTGCATGGCGTGTGCTTGGCGCATGGTATTGCGCCCCGCTTTCATGTCCGCACGAGCGCCTATCCTTACGGCAATGTAGCCGCCTATGTAGCAAGCGGCAGGCAACGGAGAAAGGCCCTAATCGTGTCAGCTGAAAAGACGCCGTGTATCTCGGCTATCGATACGACGAACTTTGCGCGCCAGGTCGTGCTGGACTTTGAGTTTGCGCCGGTGCCAAAGCGGCGCCAGCGCCGTGGACTGCGCCATGAGATTATCGAGGTCGGCGCCGTCAAGCTCGATTACCACGGAAACGTTATGGGCGAGTTCTCGCAGTTTGTGCAGACGGAATTTACCGAAGGCGTTGCGTTCCCCGTCCGCGAGCTCACAGGGATATCGGCCGTGGACACCGCGATGGCCGATCCGCTCTACATGGTGATCAAAAGGCTCGGCGATTGGATTGGTCGCTACTCCGCCCAGGTGGTTTGCTGGAGCGGGGCGGACCGTCGACAGCTTTTGACCGAGTGCCAGGCAAAACACATCGACCTTGCCGCATTTCCTACGGACTGGGCCGACCTGCAGGCGTTTTACACCTCGATCATGGACGTGGGCAGCCACGGGTGCGTGTCTTTGAGTGACGCGGCAACGTGGTTTGGCATCGAGTTCGACGAGTCGACGGGCCACGCCCACAGCGCCTTAGCCGATGCGCGCGTAACCGCCAAGCTGCTCAAGCAGATGATGGAGGGGGACTATCACGTGAGTCCGCGCGCCCAAGAAGTCCGCCAACGGTGGGGGATGGGCGAGCGAGCCCAGACGCGCCTTTCCAGCAAATGCCCCGAGCTGGGTGGCCTGCTGCTGAAGCTGAAGGCGGAGGGGAGGTAGGCAGGGCTCCGGAATGAACTCTGACTCAAGTCATCGGGCCCAAATTCTTTTTGTACGCCATTTTCATGGGCTGAATAGTGCCGAGATTCAATCGCCGAAGGCGCTGTTAGTGGGCTTGCGGGGCCAGTTATCTTATTTGCCCGCCATTTTCATGCTGCCCTACCTGTAGGCTTAATTAGCTTTGGCCCCTCTCCGTCATCAAGATGGACTTAACCCTGGTGTCAGGTATGGACACCGCTCTCGTTTGTTTGACCTTCGCCGCGCGCTCTGCCGCCACGAGAGCCGATGCGTTCTCCCGCCTTCTGACCTCGACGGCGGTGGGATAATAACCGCAACTACATCCGTCCCATTAGGAGCTGCCTCATGTCTTTCCTAGACCGCCTCTTCGGTACCGAAGAGGCCGATGAATCCGCCAATGACGTTGCCGCCATCGCGCTCGCACAGGAGCAAGCTCTCTCGAGGATATCCGAAAATGAGTTGGCGGCTCTCAAGGATTCTGCAGTGAGGACCGTTAGGCTTCCTGTAGGAAGCAAGGCAGCTATCGCGGCAGATGCTCTCATACCGTTTGGCGCCAACGTCGCACAGGGCGTTAACGAGATCGGCATGGCGATGGTCAGGTTCCCAGAGGGCGTGGGCTGGGCGGACCTCTGCTCACGCAAGGCACCCGAATGGGATGGTTATAAGCTCCTTTCCAGTTTTGGCAGTGACGGTAAGTTCAACGAGATGGCTGGTATCAAGCAGGCTGGTCTTCAACCCGCTGCGGTGGCAAACCTTGCGCTTCAGGGTGCCGCGGTGGCGGTGGGCATGGCGTATATGAACCAGATAAACGAGAAACTTGACGGTCTTCAGTCCGGCATCGAGGCGATTCAACGAGATATGCAGCGCGAGCGCGATGCCGAGCTCAAAGCGGCATATGACGCCCTTGATCGCCTTACTCTCAAGTGCCAGGAGTACGGCGCCAGCGCCGAGAAGCGTCAAGTCGCGCTGCAGATTATTGAGGACGCACAGCATGAGGCAAACAAGGCGTGGAACTATGAACTCGAGTGCATGAAGGACTTTTCAGCCGAGGTGCGGGCAAGGAAGCGCCTCTCGGCGGAAAAGATAGCCGAGGAGGCGGAGAAGCTCTCCGCGATGGAAACGCGAGCCGCCGTGGCATTCCAGCTTTTCGTTATGGCTCAGCAGATAGGCATGCGTTTCGAGGGCGACTACACGAGGCAGAGAATTGAAACCGACGGGCAGATAACAAGACGGATGGCGGACGGGTTTTCTTCCGTTCGAGGGGAAGCGAGGCTCGCTCTTTCGGGGAAAATCTCCAAAGTGGGAGGAAAACCGCTCGCTATCGCTGAGCGCTCGGAAGACGACCGTGAGGTCGAGAATGTTGTCCTGGGGCTGCTCCGCGAAGCGGGAAAAAACGTGAACCGCCTCAACCCGATGCGCATGCGCGCTAAGGCGAAGGCGGACATCTCTGAGAAGCGCGCAAAGCTGCAGGATGTGGTCTCAAACGAAAACGTTGTCCGAGAAATTGCCGATCAAAATGAGGAGGAGCTTGAAACGATAAACTTCGCCTTCAATGAGGCTGACACGATTGCCATCGGACCCGACAACGTCACAATTTTCAAGGTGGTAGAGGAGAATGCCGAGACGGGCGATGGTTCTGAGGAAGTGATTGTGTAGATATCTTCGAGATGGGGCGCATGTAGGGCTTAGCGCCAGACCTCCAACGCCTTGTCCGCAAGCCATTCTGCGCGTTCGGCGATGTCACCCTCGTCCCAAGACTTCTTCTCCAAGGCGTCGGCCATGGTCGCAAGGCCGGCGGCGCAGAGGGCCAAGCCGTCCTTGTATCCCTTTCCCTGCTTCTTGGTGGTCCAATCGGCATCGCGGATGGAGGCGTTGAGCGAATGCGTGATGATGGCGAGGTTGCCGAGCGTGAGGAGCTTCCGGTCCCTTCGCGTTGCGGCTTCGTCGTCGAGGGTTCCCCATTTGTTTCGCCACTTCTTGGGCATCATGTGCTCGAGGGTGTACTGGTTGAATCCGAGCAGGGCTGTGCTGCTCATGCCCGGGCGTATGGCGCTTTCCAGCAGATAAAGGACGCCTTTGGACTGAAGGTTGTACAGGCACGATTCCTTGAACGCCCTTCGAACCTCGGCATCGCCGGGCATGTACGTCGTCGCCTCGTCATTGGCTTCGAGCGCCTTCCTCAGCGCCTTCGCGTCCTTCACCTCGTTCAGGATCAGCGAGGTGAACAGCCTGTTGTAGTTCTTCGTGGTCGCTTGAACCAGCATTCGGCGGACGATGTAGCTCTCGAGCAGGGCGTAGACCTCGGATTCCTCGCTAGAAGACTTCGCGTTCTTGCGAACGTAGAGCACATATGGGATGAGCGTAGAGTTCTTAAGGCCGAATATCAGCACGTTCAGGCGCTCGACGCCGGGGGCGGAGGGGATGTCCGCGTCGCAGCAACTTGGGTTGAACGTGGACTCGAACACCTTGGCATACGCCTTCATGCTGCTGAGGATCTCGTCCTTGTCTCCGTTGTAGTACCTGCTGATGAAGTCCTTGTAGGACTGGAAGAGGTTGGACGTGCGCGAATAGAAGAGCTTGTCCTCGGTTGTGACGCCGCGCTTCTTGTCCTGAACCAGGATCTGGAGGAACGCGTCGAAGAACAGGTCGACGAGCGTGCGCTTGATGCGTCCGGTCATGACCTCCTGCTCCCAATACTCCCTCTTTTCCGCCGTAGGCTCGAAGACATCTTCCCAGCATTCCTTGAACGCTTGCTCGTTCTCGCGGTTGAAGAAGTAGTTCTTGAGGAGCTCCGCCGTCGTCAGACGTACTCCGAGTGAGTTGATGGTGTCGAATATCTGCTGCTCGTCCTCGCCCTCGGTGAGGTCGATGCAAACGAACTGGACATTCGACTTGATCGTGTTCCTGTCGATTTTCTTTGGATCGATGTTCTTGAGGAAGTAATTGTAGGCAAGGATGATGGCCGAGGAGCCCTCGAGGGGCTCGCAACTTGCGGCGCTGACGACCTTCTCGAAATCCTCCCGGTCGTACTTGCCATGTCTCAAGGCGACTTCGCCGGTTTCCAGTACGAAATCTCGCTCAAACAGCCTGTCGGCGTCGATTCTCGCGCAGAGTGCCTTGAAGAAGATGACCATGGTCGTGAGGCGCTGCTGGCCGTCGATGACGGTGCGAACCTCGGACACCTCGGACCAGGTGTTGCCGGAGGAGGCCTGCTTCAGGATGATGGAACCAAGGAAATAAGGTCGCTTAGAGGCCGTGACGAACTCCATATCGCCAAGGAAGCGCTCCCATTGCTCTTCTCCCCAGACGTACGCCCTTTGGTAGAAGGGTATTTCGAGCAGGCGCGATCCGTTGAACACGCCGCTTATCGTAGATTTTCCTGCATCCATCCTTAATGACCTATCTATCCTTCTCGGTTATTGCTGGTGAGCCGATTTCGCTAATGGCAGGGATATCGCACAAGTTGGAAGGCTTGCTTCCTCCCGACTGTTCTAATGGCGCATAATCATTGCTTAACTCATCCTGCCCATCACCTCGAGCAAGTCCTCGTACGTTGCCACGTTGTGGTAGCGCACATCACTGGTGCTCATTTCGTTGAAGAGCTTCTTGGCGCATGCGATTTTGGCGTTCTCCACGCCGGAAAGTTCCATCGAGTCCATGGTTCCCTTGGTCTCGGCGATAAAGAACACGTGGCGCACGCTGCCCTCCTTGAAGGCGATAGCCCAGTCGGGGGCATAGTTGCCTACCGGCGTGGGAATCTGGGATGTGCGAGGCAGCTTGGCGTAGACCGCTACCTCGGCGGCGGCGTCCATGTCCTCGGCAAACTTGCGCTCGCCGTCAGAATCCGGGAACACGAAACGCTGAATGTTCTTCTTCGCCTCGTACGCCTTACTCGCGTTGTCTGGCATGCGCTCGGTGAAGATCGCCTCGTCATAGGCATCGTCTATCTCGTGGTAGCTGATGTGCTCCACGACCATCGTTGCCTTCTCGGAGACGATGAGCGCGGCGGCCTTCTTGATGAACTCCTCGGGATTCACGCGGTAGAGCCTAAAGACGTTGGCGTCAATTCCCGCGAGAATAGCGGCGGCGCTCCTACGAGTGATGGCAGCAGCTTGTGCAACCTCACCGACGAGGTCATACGTAACGCCAACGGTAGAGGTTCCCGCATCCACGTCATGCGTCTCGGTACCCGTGCGCCCAAAGGACGAGCCACCCTCGACCTCGCCACGAGTTGCCTCGGCCTTCTGGTCGCCAATCGTAAGCACGTACTGCAGCTTGCTCACACGCAGGTCGCTGTTGATGCGCGCGATTGCCTTGCGGCGCAGCTCGTCATCAGAGAAGCTCACGGTGTAGGCGTGCTTGCGGTTGATCCGGCTCCAAAGCTCCTTGAACTCCTTCTTGGCGAAGTTGTCCGTGAGCGAGTTCTCCGTCACCTTTTCCTCGGCCCGGCCAATCATGCCATCGAGGGCATGGGCGTCATAGACGCTCCTCACCAGGGATTCGACCGCCTTGGCATGCGCCTCATCCGCTATGTCCTCCGGCAGCATTGACACGAATTGCTCAACGAACGCCCCCGCGCCCGCGGCCTCCCTGAAGGCGTCCGTTGGCCTATCGTCCTCGTCGATGAAGTCCGCTTTGTAAAGGGCCTTGTAGACACGCTTGGACTCGTACTCGGTAAAGAGCACGGACCGGCCGTCGACAACGATGTCGGCCCCGCTGAACAGGTTGGCCTCGACCTTCTTGGGACGCTCGCGCAGGCTCTTGCTGATGTCGGTTTGCAGGTCGCGCACAAACGTCTCGTAGCTCTCGGACGCAATAACTGTGAGCAGGTTCACGCGGTGCACCTCATCGGGCCCCAGCAAGACCGCATCCTGGCGGTTGCCCCATTGGTCAACCGAGAGGCGCATGCCGCGACCCACCTCCTGACGCTTGGAGGTCTCGGAGCCCGACTCCTTGAGCGTGCAGATCTGGAAGATGTTGGGGTTGTCCCAACCCTCGCGAAGCGCCGAGTGGCTGAAGATGAAGCGCACGGGCTCATCGAACGAGAGCAGCTTCTCCTTGTCGCGCAGGATCAGGTCATAGCCACGCCGTGCGTCGTCGTCGTTGATGCCAATACCATCCTCGCGCTCGGCCTTCTTCTCGACCTTGGACTCGACGGCGTTGCCCTTTTTATCCACCGAGAAGTAGCCGCTGTGAACCGCATGGGCGCCATCGCGTCGCAGGTAGTTGAGATAGCTTGGGTCATACGCGTCGTCCGTGGTGGGATGCGCCACGCGCTCGGCAATGGCCGCCGCATATTCTTCCTCGAAGATCTTGCCGTAGCCCACGGTCTCGCCGTTGCCGGAAAGGTCGCGATACTTCGCCACCTCATCGATGAAGAACAGCGAAAGACACTTGATGCCACGGCGGAACAGAGTCTCCTCCTTCTGGAGGTGGCTCTTAATAGTCTCGCGAATCTGAATGCGCTGGATGTCATCCGCCGCGGAGTCGCAGTAGACCTCGCCCATATAGATGCGGCCATTGTCGCCAATGGAGCTGTCCAGGAAGCGGACGTAACCGGGACGCCCGTCCTGCGGCGGCACCACGCCATCGTTGCCGCTTGCGATGGTGTAGCCGCGGTACGCTTCGAGCTTGGTGGACCCGCTTGCGTCATAGACGCTATCGCCCTCGCAAAAACGCTGGGTCTTCTTGCGGACCTTGCCGCCCGCGCCCATGTACTTGAACTCGATGACGGCCTCTGGGGCACGGCTCTTGCTCACAACGATGTCACGCAGGTAGAGATAGCCGTCGGTGCCGCGCATGTTTTTGAGTGAGAAGCCCTTGACCTCGATGCGCTTGACGAGTTTCTGGTTGTAGGCGTCCAGGGCGTCCAGGGCATACACCAGGTCGTGCTTCTCCTTGTGCGTTGCCGAATAGTTCAGCACGAACAGTGGGTTGAAGCGGGCGATGCCCTTCTGGGTCGCGCCCCCCTTCTTTCCCATCTTCTGGGGCTCGTCGCAGATGACGATGGGGCGGTTCGCAGCGATGACGTCGATTGGCCTGCGGCTGCTGAACTCGTCGCGCTCGTCGAAGATGATGCGCGCCGCCTTGTTCTTGGCGCCCTCCTTCATCGACGCGTTGAACGCCTGCATGTTGATGACCATGCAGTTGACGTCGCTCGATTGGGAATACGCATCCAGCTCGGTCAGGTTGTCCGAGTCGTATATGAAGAACCTGATCTTCTTGTGGTATTGGGAGAAGAAGTGCTCCTGGGTGTTCTCCAGGCTCTTTGCCACTCCCTCGCGGATGGCGACCGATGGCACCACCACGATGAACTTGCACCAGCCGTACAGGCGGTTGAGCTCGAGCATCGTCTTGGTGTAGACGTAGGTCTTGCCGGTGCCCGTCTCCATCTCGACGTCCAGCTGGCAGGCTCCCATGCCGCAGAAAAGCTCCTCCGACTCGGGAATCTGGTTGCGTCGCTGCACTGCGCGCACGTTTGCCAGTATGTCGGCGCCCGAAAGCGCGACGGGCGCGTTGGCATAGCCCTCGGTGCTCTCGTCGCCGAAGTCGATCTCACCCTGCGCGTGCTTTGGCTTTCGGCCCAGATCGCGCAGGTAGACGGAGGCGTCCTGGTTGGGCTGCCCCTCGAAGACTGAGGTCACTGCGTCTGCGGCGTCGGTTTGATACTGTTGAACTTTGAACTTGAACTTCATGTAGACGCCTTAAATCACTTGGGGAACGGTGTCGGGGCTGTAGGTGCGGAAAAGCTCCTCGTAGTTGGCGTGAGTGGCGTCATCGGCCATGGACGAATCGCGGATAACGGCGTACCAGGGCTTGGCCTTCGCCATCTCCTCGATGGTGTCGGAGCCGACGTTCGCATCGAAGCATGCCGCCAACTTGTCGCCGTCCACGAAGAAGACTTTCTTGTCGGCGAGCACGCGCTCCTCGATCTTCGCGGAGTACGGGATGCCAAGCTTTGGCAGCACCTCGAAGAGCAAATCCAGGTCGGAGCGCCCCTCCTTCACGTTGTCGGCGAAGTCGAAGAGGCTTTCCTGTGAGGTCTCGCCAGGCGTGAGGTAGAAGTCCTTGAAGTTCGAGGAGTCGATGCGCAGCACGCGGAAGCCCAAATCAGGATAGGTTTTAGGCTTTGCGCCGAGTTCGAGCTGACGATTGGCCTCGTCGATTTCGGCGGCAATTTTCACGCCTGTACAACGAATGCGTTCCTCACCAACATTGCACAGGTTTCCCCAGGGAGCCGGCGTTTCCTCAGGAAATTGGACGAGAATGAATCGTCGACGCCCGTTATCTTCAACATTCTTGCGCATTACAGCTTCAGCCATTGTTGCCGAACCCGAGAAGAAGTCGACTATAAGATCTTCTTCATCGGTTGCAATTTGCACAATTTCTTTAAGCAACCCAACTGGCTTCGGAAAATCGAACACACCCTTGCCAAGTAAATTGGCAACTTCTTTCGTCCCTACATTTGATTGAAATTCTTTTTTATTCCATAGGCTTTTGGGGCTCTGGGTTAGCTTTCGCACTTTCTGAAAGACCCTAATATTGCCGTCGGGCCCCCGATACGCGGTTAGATCCCCAGCTTCTGTGCGAGCTTTGTCTTTACCCCATCGCCAAACACTTTTTAATCCATCGACTGTAGATGCCCATACTTCATCCCAGCCCACTTTCTCGTCCACAGACACTTCGTACATATTGTTTTCGTCGGGAACACTCGTATTGACCCAGAAGGGATACCTTAAATTAGGCCTATTCTCAGAATTAAATGCCCTAACATTTCGATTCCTTAGGCCCTGAAGGTTAAATCCACCTTCCGCATCAAAATAGCTGAAGGAAGCACCTTCGGTATCGACTTCGTTTAACGAAGCGCTCATGTAATTTTTCGTCACCACGAGTAGATACTCATGAGTTTTGGCAATGAGGCCATAACGTCGGCCTTCTGGCTTAACAACAACAGTGACAATGGAAGCGATATTATCGCTTCCAAATACAGTTTCGACCATTTTTTGAAGATTAATGAGTTCGTGATCGTCAATGCTAACGAACATTGTGCCATCTGCGGTAAGCAAATCGCGTGCGAGCAAAAGCCTTGGGAACATCATGGAGCACCATTTCGAGTGAAATCTCCCGTTGCTCTCAAGATTCTGTACTAGTCGCCCCCCCATTTCCATCATAATCACCACTTTCGGTGTTGTATTCGTCTTTCAACTTGGAAAAATCGTCATCATATACAAAATCATTTCCTGTGTTATAAGGTGGGTCGATGTAGATGAGCTTCACCTTGCCGGCGTAGGTCTCTTTCAGAATCTTCAGCGCGTCTAGGTTGTCGCCCTCGATATAGAGGTTCTCCGTGGTGTCCCAATCTTTGGACTTGCCCGGCTCGGGAATCATCGTTTTGTAGATGGGGTGGCGCGCCTCGGCCTTGGCCTCGCGCTTGCCTGGCCAAGTGAACTGGTAGCGCTCGCGTTGCCCTTCGGCAACGTCGCCCAAAAGGTCGCGCAGGGCGTCAAAGTCGACGACGCGCTCAAGCTCTCCTTCGGCGTTTTTCGTCTCCGTCATTACTTGAGGGAATAGCTCGGCGATCTTTTCTATGTTCTCCGTGGCGCCATCGGCGGTTCCCAATTCGATCTTTTCCATCTAAACGCACCTCTTTCTAAAAGGGATAGTCATCGTAGGCCCATTCAGGTTCCGGGGCGGGCATCTCCAAGAGGACGGAATCGGCTTCACCTGGCATGGAATCCAGCCTCTTGGCAAGCTTGCAAATCCAATCGGGGACGCTTGCTTTACCTCCCTCGATCTCGTTCTTGTATTTGACGAACAGGCGAAGCCCCTTCGTTTTGGCACCAACGGGACCGATGCCGAGGTTGTCTTCCAGCAGAGTACTGAACCCCAAATACGAATCGTGAAGCTCGCCGTCGGGGTAATCGTCGTTGCAACCAAAGAGGGACAGAATCGCTTTGTTGGCACCAACCGTATGCTTCTCGTCTTCGGTGCCCTTGTTTTGCGAATCCCCATCGAATATCACAAAGCAGGGGATTCCGAATTCGCTGTAGAGGCGATAGAAGCGGTCGAGCTCATTCTTGCCGCCGCAACGCACTATCGAGATGCCTTTGCCATCGTAGTCGTATTCGATCTTGTCGAACGAGTAAGGCAAGATCAGCGACTCGCTCTCACCCTCAACGAGCACGACCTTCGAAGCGAAGAGGCCCTCTGCAGCTTTCTGCGAGTCGCCCGTGTTCTCGAACGCGTTACGATACTCGAGCATGAGACGTTCTTCGTCGGTCTGTATCCCGAGACGCATTTGCAGGTCATCCATAAAACGTTGTGGTCTCGCCGTTCTGACGTACGTCCCCCGCTCCGCGCTTTTCCGAACCAGAAATAGCTGGTCAAAATGCCCAAGGTCGACGAACTCGGTCGAGTGGGTGGTAAGGAATATCTGCGTGCCCGAGTCCGCAAGCTCTTCGATAACCCGATAAAACTTGCGCCTTGCCTGGGGGTGAAGGTAAAGCTCGGGCTCGTCGATGAACAGGGGCGTATGGTTCTTAAGCTTCAGCCTAGAGTAGGCGCGAAGTATGGCGATGGTGAGGCTCGCCTGAACGCCCATTCCCATGTCCGACGCACGCATCTGAACGCCGGTCTCGCGTTCTGTCACGAAGATCTGGAGCGTCTTGTAGAGATTCCACGGGTCGTAGGCATTCAGGTCGACAGTCAAATCGTTCGGCGAGCAATTGAGCTGATGGGCCGTCTCCTCTTGCATGATCCTGCTGAGTTCGCCCATGAGATTGGTTCCGTCCTCATCTTCGATAGAGAAGAGGATTTGATCGCGAATCTCTTCCATTCGTCGCTTGAAAGCGGCCGCCTTGCTGACTTCCTCCCCGTCGGGAGTAGGAATGGTTTCCTCATTGAGGCGCTCGTTGAATTCCTTGAGCATCCTCCCCAATAAGCTCCACTGGCTAGACGCTGGGTTGTCGAGAATGCGCCTATCTGGGCCAATTGAGGCTGAGACATAGCGGCTGCGCGTCTCGTCGGTAATATATCCGCCGTTATAGTTCAGCCCATGCTTTTCATTCCCACGATAGTCGTGCCATGTCGAATCGAATGACAGACAATTGCCGTCGTCAAAACGTAGCTCTATACCCAGAGGCAGCTCTTCGTCGCCCTTATAGAAATCCCAACGCTCAAGGCGATTGGCGGTCGGAAAGGACGGACCGAGTAGGAACTCCATCGAGGCCAGGATGTTGCTCTTGCCAACGTTGTTGGCGCCGATGAACACGTTGATTCGCGGAGACAACTCGAGCTCAAGATGCTTGACGCTTCGGTAGTTGTTTACCGTCAGTTTGCTGATCTTCACTCTGCAGCTCACCTGCCATTCTCGATGTCGACAATCTGCCTCTTGAGTTCCTTCGCCTGTTCGAAAAGCGCGTTCTTCCGAGCAAATTGCCTTTCCTTGCGGCCACGGGCTTCCACCTTGGCAAGCTCCGCGTGAAGAGCCTCGAGCCTCGCGTCGGCCTCGAATCGCTCCTCGACGGTCTCGGATTCGTTGCCGGAATCGCCGTAGGCAATCTGCGAGGCCAGAGAGTCCCAGACCTCGTCCATGTCCGTCGCGTTCACGTCAAGCCTGAGGGCAGAGGCGTCTTGCCATGCGCCGACCACAAGGGACTTGAGCATGACCGCCATGCACGCCTCGGTGCCATAGGTGCACACAAACAGGAGCTTGTGCGGGTTCGCATTGGCCACGCAGGTGAGCACGTCCTCGGGCACGCGGTGAGCCTTCAGAGCAACCTCGAGCACCAGCACCTCATCGACACGTTCTCCTGATGCGATGCCCGTTGTGGCGGTCTTAACTGAGTTCGCAACGGTGAAGCGTTCCACGTCATCCACGAACGACTGGCGCAGGGCGGGGCCAACCTTAAGGTGACCGTAGAAAGCCTCCTTGGGGATACGCCTTCCCACCTCGGTCGTGCTCGGAAGCCCTAGCATCTGGGCCTCACCACCAAAAAGCACACGAGCTCGAAGTCATCGAGTCCCTCGATGTCGTTCTCCAGAAAGCCCGTCGTGCCGTCGGTGAAGAAGCTGTCGACGTCGGACTCCTGCTTGGAGTCCACGATCGACGCCACCGCGTCACGCAAGAGCCCAGCCTCGCGGCGCATGTCACGGCCGTTCTTGGTCTCGCGGTTGTAGGTGCGGCAAAGCGCCATGTCGGGCTCGGACTTGCCGCGGCACAAAAGGCGCATGTCGTCGAGCACCGCCTTGGGCTCCAGGTGTCCGCGAACAACGGATCCGTCGGATCCCATGCGAACCACATAGAACGGGTGCAGGTGGTTTCTGCCGTCGCGGTCAACCTTGGTGTTCACGTTCCTCAGCACAAAGATGACGCCAGGCTCATCACCCTCCACGACGGCGTTGATGCCCGAGGGAAGCCGATCGATACTGGGGTTATCGCGGTAGTAGCCCACGAGGTCCATACGGAACTCATTGAGTCCCAGGTCGGTGATGGACACGCCACCCGAAACGTCCTCCAGGTCAATGACCTCGTTATGCATCTGCACGAGCTGCTGACGACGGTACTCAAGGTCTCCTGTCTCCTCGGCGTTGATGTAGTCATCGTCACCCGTGGAGGTCATCACGGTTATGCGCATGCGCTCCTCAACACGCGCCTTGAGCTTTATGTACTCGTCCAGCTCAACGTCCGGCCAGTAGTTCACGAGTTGAATGCAAGCGTTCTTGGAGCCGATGCGGTCCACGCGGCCAAAGCGCTGCACGATGCGCACGGGGTTCCAATGGATGTCATAGTTCACAAGGTAGTCGCAGTCCTGGAGGTTCTGTCCCTCGGAGATGCAGTCGGTGGCAATCACGATGTCCACGTCGCAGCCGCAGAGCTGCGGAGCTACCGCGTCTCGCTCCTTGGACACGGGCGAGAAGCAGGCAAGAATCTCTGGCATACGAGGCGGCACGACGTCGATGGTGCAGGCGCAGCCGTCTCCGGTAACCTTTGCGCACGCAAGGCCGAGCTCGCGCGCCGCAAATTCAGAGACGTTCTCATAGAGGTAGTCGGCGGTGTCCGAGAACGCGGTGAACACGAGCACCTTACGATTGCCTGGGTTGATGGGGCTCTTTACCTTCTCGCGAATCTGCTCGCACAGTTCGATGAGCTTGGCATCGTGGGCAGGGTCGATGTCGCGGACCATGGCAATGAGGACCTCAATGACGTCCACGTCCGCCTTGATATCGCGCTCCCAGCTCATCCAGTCCATATCCTCGATGAGGATCTTCGTGGCGCCGCCCACCTCGAAGCCGCTCTCGTCGTCGGGGTCGAAGTCGAACCCGCCCGGCAGGTCGCCGTCGGCCACACTGGCCCCAGTCGCTAGACCGCTGCGGTAGTCGTCTATGGTCTCGAGGACGGCGTTCATGGCGGCGAGCACGCGCTCGAGCGTCAGGCGGAACGAGCACACCGAGCTCTCCAGGCGCTTGAGCAGGTTCGTCGTCATGAGTCGGCGCACGCCCGTCTCGCGGCCGCCCAGCGTGAGGTTTCCGCCGCCGCCCATCTTCGCGTACTTCTCCATCTTGCTGGGGTGCAAGTACGAGCTCGGCATGTACACGGCGAGCACGAGGGAGTCTAGCTCCTCGTATATCTCGCGGTAGTTGATCGCGTTCGCCAGCGTCGAGAGCTTGGGGCGCTTCGATATCGGCGGCAGGCGCTTCGGGAAGGGCTCGATGGCACTCATGTCGTAGTAGCGCTGGATGTGCTTGCGACTGCGCGCCACGGTCACCTGGTCGAGCACCTCGAAGAAGTCGTAGTCGAGCATGTCGGTGAGGGCGTGGGTCGTCCGCTGCTCGCCGGGCAGCTTCGACCAGCGGGCGTAGACGGTCTGCGCGTTGCGGAACACCGTCTCGATGTCGTTCTCAAGGCGCAGCTTCTCCGACCAGCCGGTGGGGTCGCCCCAGTATGCCAGGGCGAGTTGGTTGCGCAGGTCGCGGAAGCGGTTGTTCACGGGCGTGGCGGACAACATCAGCACCTTGGTCTTCACGCCCTGCTTGATGACCTTCTCCATGAGCAGCTGGTAGCGGTTCATCCTGTCTTCCGACGCCGAGTCGCCGCCGTTTCGGAAGTTGTGGCTCTCGTCGATGACAACGAGCCCGTACGCGCCCCAGTTCAGGCGGTCGAGCGGCAGGCCCGTCTCCGACGTGCCGCGCGTGCGCGAGAGGTCGGTGTGGTAGAGCACGTCGTACTGCAGGCGGTCGCCCGCGATGGGGTTGTTCACGACGTTCGAGTTGTAGGTGATCCAGTTGTCGCGCAGCTTCTTGGGGCACAGCACGAGCACGTCCTTGTTGCGGCTCTCGTAGTACTTAATCACGGCGAGGGCGGTGAACGTCTTGCCCAGGCCCACGGAATCGGCCAGGATGCAGCCGTTGTAGGTCTCGAGCTTGTTGATGATGGCGAGTGCCGCGTCCTTCTGGAAGTCGTAGAGCTTGTTCCAGATGAGGCTGTCGCGGAAGCCCAGCCCCTCGTTGGGCAGCACGTCCTCGGAGACGTCGTCCAGGAACTCGCTAAATATGCGATAGAGCGCCATGTAATAGATGAGCTCGGGCGCGTTCTCCTGGTACATGGCCGTGATGCCGTCGATGACGGCGTCGGTGACGTCGTGGAGCTCGCCGGAGTCCCAGGCGTCGTCGAACTGCTTGAGCAAGGCGCGCGACTGGGAGGCGTCCAGGCGCATGGTCACGTCGGGGACGTTCGCGGAGTTGTCGCAGCCGAGCTTGCGCGTGGTGAAGCCGTCGAAGGGCATGTAGGCTACGTTGTCGTCCGTCTTGTCGATGTCCATGAAGCCGCTCATGCGCCCCTCGCCCTCGAAGGAGCGGAAGCGCGCCTTGCGGCGGATCCAGTCGGCGCACTCGGTCGCGACGGCCTTTTGCGTGAGCTCGTTGCGCAGCTTGATCTCGAAGTCGGTGCCGCAAAGGCCCTGCTCGCGAGAAAGGCGCGGGATGTAGAACTCGCGCTTCTCGCGCGCTGGGCGCTGCTTGGTGAACGCCTGCGATGTGAAGACGAAGCGCAGTTCGTCGATGCATTCAAGCTGGCTGGCGAGTTCCTGGTAGGCGTACATGGAGAAAACCGAAGCGGCTATCGCCACGCGATCGCCGGCGGCTATGTTGGCGACGAGGTCGTCCTTGACGATCTTCGCCCTGTTGTCGAAGAAGTCAGGCTGCATGAGTTTATGCCCCCTTCTTTGCGAGCTCTTCGATCATGCACGTGCGCACGAAGGCGGAGAAACTCATGCCCCGCAGGGCCGCCTCCTCCTTCGCCGCGTCGCGCAAGGTGTCGGGAATGCGCAGGGTCACGGAGACTTGGTCGCCGTTCACCAGGAAGCTCCTGATCTCGGTCTCGTTGGGATTGCTCTTGATGAGCTCCTTGTAGCTGTCGGGCATCTGCGCTCCCATCGCTCGAAATGCAATACAAATGCGTTTGCATCATTATAGCGTTGCATTGCTGGCGACTGTTGAGGCGAACGGGTGAACGGCAATATGGTCAGGCATGGAATCAAAGAGTCAGGTAGGGACAACCTGATTAACGGCGTTATCGCGGGATCGCGTGGTAGGTGTGCCCACCTACACTCCCGCAATCCCGCGCGCTGCGCTCAGCAGCTCGTACTCCCTCTGACTCCACTGGCGCAGCTCGGCAGCCTCGACGGCGTCGCGGCACAGGTCCAGAAACACCTCGGCTCCCTCGTAGAAGCACTCGCGGGCAAAGGCGCCGGATCCGTCCGCAACGCACGCGCCGTCGGCGAAGAGCATCCAGCTGGACGGCTCACGAGAGTCATCTCCGAGCAGCTTGATCTGCAGCACGTGCGGGTTGCCAGCAGCGCAGAGCTCTTCCTCGAGCGCCTGCAAGGTAAAGCGCATCTGGTGGGAGAGGCTGCTCTTGACCATGGCCGAGGCGTAGCTGTCCGGCTTGTCCAGAAAATGCATTCGTTTTGGTTTGACGACCAGATTGTGGAAGTTGCGCTCGCTACGCACAGAGAAATTGTCCATACGGACTCCTTTCATCGATGTTGGCAGGGCCACCGTGCCTCTTGACCGGTTGGCGTCGGGATCGTGGAGCCAACTCTCTACCCCGACTCTGGATAAAACGCGCCCGCTCCTTGCGGGCACGATGGAGTCTATCAGCGCGCGCGGACACAAATCAAGCGCCGCCTGCGAAATGACGTGCAAGCGGCGCTTGATTTCGCCGGCTGCTGTTAGGCTTAAATTCGAAAAAGTGTCGAAATATCCCGTGTAAAAGTACGGAAAAGTGTAGTAATACACACTTTAGAACCTCGAAAAAGTGTCGAAATGAGCACCTAATAACTACGGAAAAGTGTATCCTAGCGCTAAAACAGCACGTAATAAGGGGTGCGCCTATGCTGCAGAGAAAAGCGAAAGCACAGTTTGAATCTTGGCTTGCCTCGTCGCCCAACAAGGCTCTTTTGGTCAAGGGCGCCCGACAGGTAGGAAAGTCATATTTGGTCAACGTCTTTGCAAGCGAATCGTTTGAAAACGTCGTGACGTTCGACCTTATCGCCGACGTGTCCGTGCGCGATTCGTTTTTGGCGGCGAAAAGTGCGGACGACCTGCTTATGCGCATGTCTATCGCTGCGACGCAGCCGATGGCTGCGAACAAGACCGTTGTGGTTATCGACGAGGTGCAGCGATGCCCCAACGTAGTGACGTTTATCAAATACCTGGTCCAGCGCGGCGATTTTCGATACATCCTTACCGGATCGCTCCTTGACGTTGAGCTCGAGGGCATCGATTCCCTGCCGGTGGGGTATGTCGAGCAGGTCCAGATGTACCCGCTCGACTTTGAGGAGTTTTGCTGGGCAAATGGCGTTGGTGCCAGCGTGTTTGACATGCTCAGAGGCTGTCTAAAGGATGAGGGGGAGCTCCCTGGCTACCTGTATGACCGCTTGCTCGATCTGTTCCATCAGTATGATGTGGTGGGAGGCATGCCCGACGCGGTCAATTCCTTCTTGGCGACGCGCAATGTCGACGAGGTTCGAAACATTCACCGCGATCTTCACGCCCTGTATCGCGATGACATCGCAAAGTACGCTCCGCCCGAGCTGCGCTTGGTTATTCGCGATATCTATGATTTGATTCCCAGCGAGGCCGGCTCCAAAAACAAGCGATTCAAGCTGTCATCGATTAACGGTGTCAAACGTTTTTCGCAGGTGACAGACCATTTTCTCTGGTTATCGGAGGCAGGCGTTGCGCTTCCCGTGTATAACGTAACGGTGCCCGTGGCACCCCTTTTATTGGGGGAGCAGCGAAATCTATTTAAGCTGTTTTACCTGGACACCGGAATGCTCATGTCGTCGTATTCCAAAAGGGTCGCTCAAGGCGTTTTTGATGGAGAGGCAGAAGACGCCTTTGGCATGAACATGGGGGCGGCGTTTGAGGGCTTCGTTGCCCAAGAGCTCAAAGCTCATGGATTTAGATTGCGCTACTTTACGTCCAAAAAAGTCGGTGAGCTCGATTTTGTGGAAGAGACGCTCGATGGGGAAGTGATTGCCATCGAGGTCAAATCGGGCAAAAGCTTTAAGTCCCACGCGGCGCTCGATAACGCACTGGCAACGAAGGGTTACGGAATCGATCGCGCCCTGGTACTTGCGGAATGTAATCTTCACCGCGATGGTGACGTGCTGTATCTGCCCATCTTTATGGCAGGGCTTTTGGAGCCGTAACGTGCTGTCGGCTCTTCCGGCCCTCCCTTAACCCTCGTTACTCGTCTCCGTCGTTGGGGTCGCCCTTGAGGTTGTTGACGTCGAGGTAGTCTTTGCTCTCGTTCTCTTTTTGCTGCGTTGCCGATTCGGGCTGGACGGGGCTGCGGAACAGCTGGAATCCCTCAAACGCAATGACGCCAAGTAGCACCACGACAATCGCTATAAAGATAATTTTTGCTACTGGATTGAAATCCAAAAAGCGCGTCGGCTCTTCCTCGGCGTAGTAGTCGCCATAATAATCGTCGTTATCGGTGTAGCTATCGGTGTATGAGGATGTGGATGCAGCTTGCGCATTGCTGTCCGGCTCGTATTCGGAGGCGGACGCGGCGACAAGCGGATTTACCGGCTCGCCGAGCGTTGGCGCGCTAGCAGATGTTTCGTCCAGATCGGCATCAGCCCAGGAATCGAAGGCAAACTGACGGGTCGCAAAGTCGTCGAGATCTGCAACAGGCGGTTCGGGCGCAAGATGCTGCGCCGCGGCGATAAACGCCGCCGTCTCGGAAGGATCGCCTGCCGAAGGGGTTCCGTCGCCCATGAGCTCGTCGGCTGTCCAGGGGCGATCACCCATCACATCATCGAGGCTCAACGCAAAGATGCTGTCTTCGCCCTCGTCAAATGTGCGGCGTGCGTGCGTGCCGCTTGTCGGAGAACCACCGTGGCCGTTGCGCGATGCGTTGCTCGACCCCATCTTGCTCCATCCTTTCGAACTGTCTAGTTCTTCGATTATATGGAACTTGCCTTGTCACCGATGCCCGGATTCGAGCATTCCAGAAGTCGCCCAGGGAGGATGATTCAGGCGGGTCGTTTACTTGTCGTCCGCCTCTGCCTTGGCCTCGTTGAGGTAGCTGTAGAAGCTGTACTTGGAGATGCCAAAGAATTCGCAGGCGCGCTCGCTCGATTTGGAGATAAGGAAGGCACCACGACGGTCGAGGTATCCGATAGCGCGAATGCGCTCGTCCTTGGTCATGAGGGCCGCGGGCTTGCCCACGTACTGCTCGCACTCGCGCAGCAGATCTTCGAGCAGGTCGCCGATGTTTTTGGTGATGGGCTCGGGCTCGGTGTAACCCTTGTCACCCGTGCCGGTGAGCGCGTCGAGCGAACGCTCAAACGCCTTCATGAGCGTGATGTCAAAGTTGATGCCCATAATGCCAACGGGGTTGCCGTCGTCGTCGCGAATGAAGATGGTCGACGATTTGAGTAGCTTGCCGTCGGCGGTCTTGGTGAGGTACGGCGCGCGGTCGTGGACCTCGGCGGCATCCTCGTGCATGGACTCGAGCACGATGTGGCTGGGGCCGTCGCCCAGTTTGCGTCCGCTGACGTGGCCGTTTTCAATCGCCACGATAGAGTGGTCCATGTCCCCGGTCTCCAGATCGTGGACGACGATTTCACAGTTGGGACCAAATTGGAGCGCCAGACTGTGTGCAAGGCGCTTGTAAAACTCAATCTGTGCGGGGGTCATGGGTGCCTTCCTAAAAATTTGTTTGGGCTCACTGTGCCATAAACCCCACTTGTTCGCAAATAACGAAAGCGTCGCTGCGTTATAAGACCGCCAACGGTCAGGACACCATCTTTATGCACCTGCTGCGCGAGTTATGGGTACGATGGCTTCAGGGGAGGTATCGTCATGAAACTTGGATGCGTCATTATGGCTTCGGGCGAGGGCAAGCGGTTTGGCTCTAACAAGATGCTTGCCGATATCTGCGGAAAGCCGTTGATCCAGCGGACGATCGAGTCGGCGCCCAAAGGATTTGACGTTGTTGTTACAACGCGCTGGCCCCAAGTTGCCGAGATTTGCCGTGAGCTGCGCTGCGCGTGCACGCTGCACGATGGCGCGCTCAGGAGCGAGAGTGTGCGCGCCGGTCTTACCTGGGGAGCCGATCGCGGCTGGAAGGGCTGCCTCTTTTTGCCGGGCGACCAGCCGCTCGTGAGTTCGGATTCCTTTGAGGCGCTCGCCGGTGCTTTTAAGGCTGGCGGTGGCGTTGCGCCCGTGCGCCTTGCCCTAAACGGCGAGCCCGCCTCGCCGGTGCTGTTCCCTGCGAGTCTCTTTCCCAACCTTATGGGGCTTAAGGGAAAGGACGGCGGATCGTCGCTGCTGCGCGGCCGCGTCGATGTCCAGTTGGTCGAGGCGCGCGCGTACGAGCTGTGGGACGTCGACACCGCCAAGGGCCAGCGCCGCGTCTCGGAGCACATCGCGGCCTGCTCGTACTTTGATCGCGTGGCGGACTTTATCAAACAATAAAGAGCCCCGTTCCAAATTAGCTACCCCTGGAGGCTGGTGGCGACGACGGGGCGGCCGAGGGTGGCCTCAAAGCGTTCGGCCATCGTGGGGTCGCTGAGCGTGTCGACTTGGTTGAGCATGACGCGTGCGGTGTTGAGTTCCAGCGCCTGCATCTCGGCATTGAGCACCTGGGCGACGCGCTCGGGCGTGGCGATGTCGGTGAGCTCGCAGCCGCACCGCTCGCAAAAGAGCTCGGGGCGGTGAACGGCTTCGTTGATGGGCTTGCCGAATCCCGAGGCACCGACGAGCCAGACGATGTTGGTCGTGCCAGAGGGAATTACCGGCTCCCACGGGGCGTGCGCCTTGAGCGGGAGTCGCTTGCTGCCGTCTGCCTCGGCCAGGACGTAGTCAAAGCGCTGCGCCAGCTGGTCGAGTGGCGCGGCGGGGGAGGAGAGCTTGCCTGTCTCCAAGTCCAAGACACCAGCTTGGCAGATGCTTCCCCGCACAAGGCCCACGCAGGCCTCGCAGGTGCAGCCTGGGGCGTGTAAGGCACCTGGCTTCCAGGGCGCAGCGTCCAGACGACGGCTCGACCCGTCCCATGGCACGCCGGCGACGGGAAACATGTGAGTGGTGGTGCAGAGGAGCACGCGGCCGCCGGCACGCATAAGCTCAAGGCCGAGCGTCTTTAGCAGGGTCGACTTGCCACCGCTGCCGATGATCGCGGTGATGCCCGGCTCAATCTTGAGCGTGGGGGCAAGACCGCCGTTAACTGTTTCCATCTGTTCACCGCCGTATAATGCTGCGATAAGAAATAATCATCAGAGTAGCGGTCGAACCGCTTTTGCTCTGCTCAAACCGTAGCACAGGGAGGTGCCCCGGGAATGCTCGTTTATGTTCGCGGCGCAGGCGATATCGCCACGGGTGTCGCTGCTCGTCTGGTGCGCGCCGGCGTGTCGGTCGTCATGGCCGATATCGCGGTCCCCACGTGTATCCGTCGCACAATCAGTTTTTGCGAGGCCATTCGCTTGGGCGAGGTCGAGGTCGAGGGCATTCGCGCTCGCTTGGCACAGACGCCGGCCGAGGCGCTTGCAATTACCGAGACGGGGGATGTCGCTGTGGTGGTGGACCCCCAGGTACAGATGCTCGGCGAACTTAAGCCCTCGGCCGTGGTCGACGCGATTCTGGCCAAGCGCAACTTGGGCACCACGCGCGATATGGCGCCTGTCGTCATCGCGGTAGGGCCGGGCTTTACCGCGCCGGTTGATTGCGATGCCGTGGTCGAGACTATGCGCGGTCATTTCCTCGGCCGCGTCATCACCCAGGGCTCGCCCCAGCCCAACACGGGCGTGCCGGGCATGATCGGCGGATACGGCAAGGAGCGTGTTATCCACAGCCCCGCCGCCGGCGTGTTTAGGTCCGACCGCGCGATCGGCGACATCGTGAGTGTCGGCGACGTGATCGGGTATGCGGGCGATACGCCCATGTTCACGACGATTGACGGCTGCCTGCGCGGCCTTTTGGCAGACGGCGTCCAGGTCACCGAGGGCTTTAAGTGCGCCGATGTCGACCCGCGCGGCGACGCCAGCTACATCAACTATATTTCGGACAAGGCGACGTCGGTCGGCGGCGGCGTGCTCGAGGCACTCGCCATGCTCACCGGTGTATTCCAGGGATAGGAAATTGCAATGGAAAAGCTCGATGTGGTGAATGCTGCGCTTAGCGCTCTGAAGGCTGGTAAGACGTGCGAGCTCGTGGTCGTGGCCGGCACGGCGGGGTCGTCGCCGCGCGGCGTGGGCGCATGGATGGCCGTCTTTGCTGACGGTAGCCAGGCGGGCACTATCGGCGGCGGCAAAATCGAGCTCTTTGCGCTGGGCGAAGCTCGCGAGCTGCTGGCCGCGGGGCAGTCGCGCCTGGTCCGCTATACCATGGGCGGCGAGAACTCCGATACCGGCATGATCTGCGGCGGAGTCATCTGCCTGTGCTATCTGCACCTGGACGCGACCAAGGCACCGTTGTTCCAAGAGATTGCCGATGTGCTGACATATCGCCGCATCGGCGACTTTGTCATCGACTTTGAGCCGTTTATCGCAAGCGCGCTCGAAAGCGACGCTGCCGAATACCATGGCGAGGAGTCGCGCCGCTCCATTGTGGGTTGCCCCGGGCTTTCGCTGACGGAAGAGGGGAGTAAGGTCACCTACACCAATGCCGCCTCCGAGATTCCTCCCGCGCACATCGAGACGCTCTGCCCCGAGGGCCTGACCTACATCTTTGGCTGCGGACACGTGGGCGCCGCGACGGTGCGTGTGCTGACGGCGGCGGGCTTTGCCGTCGTGGCCTGCGACGATCGCCCCGGCACGTTGACGCCCGAATGGGTGCCCGGCGTCTACGACCGTCGTCTGGTCGATTACAAGAACCTGAGCGAGCTGTGTCCCATCGGTCCACGCGACTTGGTGGTCGTGGCCACAGCGGGCCACAAGTCCGATATCGACGTGGTGATTCAGGCGATGCGCGCCAAGCCAGCCTATCTGGGTTGCCTGGGCTCGCGTCGCAAGACGGCCTTTGTGCGGGCCCGCTTGGAGCAGGAGGGCTTTACGCAGGAGCAGATTGACGGACTGCACCTGCCGATCGGCGTTGCCATCGAGGCGGAGGACCCCGAGGAGATCGCCATCTCCATCGCTGCCGAGATGATCCACCTGCGCCGCACCAAGCTCGTCCCCCGTAAGCGCTAATCTCATCCCCATATATGAGTTGCGGTGAAATAGTCCCTAGATAAGCCCGACGGGCGGTCAGCCAGGAACTATTTCACCGCAACTGCCATTTCCGTCCCCTGCGGATCAATATGTGCGGGGGAGTTGTGGAGTTGTGCAGGCAGACGAGGTTTTTCTGGAAATACGCACCCAATGCGCGTATAGTACCGATTGTTTTGTCGGCTCCTGCTGTGTCGAGTCCAAACCGCGAAATGCCATGAGCGGCGCGGATGCAGTCAGGAGGCACGAGGACAACCCATCGTGGCCACGCCCCGTGCTTAAAACCCCAAGAAGGAGTGAACAATGGCAGAAGAGAAGTATGTGCCGCGTCTGAAGACCAAGTACAACAACGAGGTCAAGCAGCAGCTTCAGGACAAGTTCCAGTACGAGAACGTCATGATGATCCCCAAGTTTGAGAAGATCGTCGTGAACATGGGTGTCGGCGAGGCCGCTACCGATTCCAAGGCCATCGACGGTGCCGTGCGCGACCTGCGCGCCATCACCGGCCAGCAGCCGATGATCACCCGTGCCCGCAAGTCCATCGCTACCTTCCGCCTGCGCGCTGGTATGCCGATCGGTTGCAAGGTTACCCTGCGTGGCGACCGCATGTGGGAGTTCTTCGATCGTCTGACCTCCGTCGCGATCCCCCGTATCCGCGACTTCCGCGGCATCTCCGCCAAGAGCTTCGACGGCCGTGGTAACTTCTCCATGGGCGTCACCGAGCAGCTCATCTTCCCCGAGATCGACTTCGACTCCGTCGATCACCAGCGTGGTATGGACATCACTTTCGTGACCACCGCCAACACCGATGAGGAGGCCAAGGCCCTTCTGGACGCCTTCGGTTTCCCGTTCAAGAAATAGGTTCACCTGCCCTATAAGCGCCGTTCCCACAAGGGGGCGGCGCTTGGGGCGAACAATACTCTATGTGAGGAGGATATAAGTGGCTAAGACATCGATGATCGTCAAGTGCAATCGCAAGCAGAAGTTCTCTACTCGTGAGTACACGCGCTGCCAGCGCTGCGGCCGTCCGCACTCTGTGTACCGCAAGTTCGGCCTGTGCCGTGTCTGCTTCCGCGAGCTTGCACTCAAGGGCGAGCTTCCCGGCGTTAAGAAGGCCAGCTGGTAAGTCACTACCAGCGTTTCAAGCATCCGTTTGGAACAGGGAAAACGCGCTAGTTAGGCTTTGTCGTTAAGGGCGGCGAAGAACCAAGAGCACGTGTTCATCAAGAACGAAGGAGAATCTGTATGAACCTTACAGACCCGATCGCAGATATGCTTACGCGCATCCGTAACGCTAACTCTGTGAACAAGGCCACGGTCTCCATGCCGAGCAGCAAGAAGCTCGTCGAGATCGCTCGTGTTCTGCACGAGGAGGGCTACATCGAGGGCTACGATGTCGAGGACACCGTTCCCCAGAAGACTCTGCACATCACGCTTAAGTATGGTCCCAAGAAGGCTAAGGTCATCAACGGCATCCGCCGCATTTCCAAGCCGGGCCTGCGTAAGTACACCGGCGTTGCCGACATGCCCCGCGTCCGCGGTGGCCTTGGTACCGCCATTATTTCCACCAGCCATGGCGTCATGACCGACCGCGATGCTCGCAAGCACAACGTCGGCGGCGAGATCATCGCTTACGTCTGGTAATTCGCTCGGTAGGTAGAAGGAAAGGAGATCACCGTGTCTCGTATCGGTAATAAGCCTGTCCAGATTCCCGCCGGAGTCGAAGTGGCAGTCAACGGCAACAACGTTGTCGTCAAGGGCCCCAAGGGCCAGCTCGAGCTCGATGTTTTTGAGAAGCTCACCATCAACGTCGAGGACAACGTCCTCACCGTTTCCCGTCCCGACGACGAGCGTGAGACCCGTGCCCGCCACGGCCTCACCCGCGCCCTCATCCACAACATGGTTGTTGGCGTTTCCGAGGGCTTCGAGAAGAAGCTTGAGCTCGCCGGCGTCGGTTACCGCGTGCAGCAGAAGGGCAAGAACCTCGAGTTCTCCCTGGGCTTCTCGCACCCCGTGATCGTCGAGGCTCCCGAGGGCATCACCTTCGAGGTTCCCGACAACACCCACGTGAACGTCAAGGGTATCAACAAGCAGCAGGTCGGTCAGATCGCCGCCGAGATCCGCGGCCATCGTCCTCCCGAGCCTTACAAGGGCAAGGGTATCCACTATGTTGGCGAGCACATCCGCCGCAAGCTGGGTAAGGCCGCCAAGTAGTCGTAACCGACTCACTCGCATAAGACCAGCACCCCGTTAGGTGCTGGCAAGATCAACCTTTTTAGGAGTTTACGTATGAACAAGCATAAGGCGAAGCTGGAAGGCCTCAAGCGTCGTCAGCGTCGTGTTCGCGGCAAGGTCTCGGGTACCGCCGAGCGTCCGCGTCTTCGCGTGACCCGTACTAACGCCAACATCTATGCCCAGATCATCGACGACAGCAAGGGCTCCAGCCTGACGCTCGTCTCTGCCTCGACCCTCGAGGCCGAGTTCAAGGGCACCCACACCTCGAACAAGGAGGCTGCGGAGAAGGTCGGTCAGCTCGTTGGCAAGCGTGCCATCGAGGCCGGCATCACCAAGGTCGCTTTCGATCGTGGTGGCCGTATCTACCATGGCCGCGTCAAGGCCCTCGCCGACGGTGCTCGTGCCGCCGGTCTCGAGTTCTAGGAGGTATGTAGCACATGGCTCGTAATCAGAAGCAGCAGCGCGAGGCCTCCGAGTTCGAGGAGCGCGTCGTTTACATCAACCGCGTGTCGAAGACCGTCAAGGGTGGTCGTCGCATGAGCCTCGTCGCTCTCGTCGTCGTTGGCGACGGCAAGGGCAACGTCGGCGTTGGCATGGGCAAGTCCGCTGAGGTGCCCATGGCCATCTCCAAGGCGTCTCTCGATGCCAAGAAGAACATGTTCCACGTGCCGGTGACCGAGCAGGGCACCATTCCGCACGAGGTTCTCGGTCACTTTGGTGCCGGCCGCATCATCATCAAGCCCGCTGTCGAGGGTACCGGCGTTATCGCCGGCGGCGCTGTGCGTCCCCTCTTCGAGCTTGCTGGCATCAAGAACGTCCTGTCCAAGTCCCTCGGTACCGACAACGGCCTCAACATCATCAAGGCTGCCGTCGAGGGCCTCAAGGAGCTCTCCAGCCCTGAGGACGTCGCGGCTCGCCGTGGCCTGACGGTCTCCGAGATGTTCGTCGGTAAGGAGAACTAAGCATGGCTGACACCATCAAGATCAAGCAGGTCCGCAGCACCAATGGTTGCAAGCAGGACCAGGTCCGTACTGTCCGTGCCCTCGGTCTCCACAGGATCCGCGAGGTTCGCGAGATTGCTGACAACGAGTCCGTCCGCGGCATGATCTTCAAGGTCAAGCACCTTGTCGAGATTGTAGAGGAGTAGCAAATGCAGCTTCACGATCTTACTCCCGCGCCCGGTTCCACCAAGAACCGCAAGCGCGTCGGCCGTGGCAATTCTTCGGGTCACGGCACCACTTCTGGCCGCGGTCAGAAGGGCCAGGGTTCCCGCTCTGGTGGCACCAAGGGTGCCGGCTTCGAGGGTGGCCAGACTCCGCTGGCTATGCGCCTGCCCAAGCTTCCGGGCTTCCGCAACCCCCGTCGTATCGAGTACACCGCTGTTAACGTTGAGCGTCTCGAGCGCAAGTTCGAGGACGGCGCTGTGATCGACGGTGCCGCTCTTAAGGCCGCTCGCATCACCAAGAGCGAGTTCGAGCCCGTCAAGGTGCTCGGCAATGGTGAGCTCACCAAGAAGTTCACGGTCAAGGTCGACAAGGTCAGCGCTTCTGCGCAGGCCAAGATCGAGGCCGCCGGCGGAAAGGTCGAGCTGCCGTGCTAAATGGTCTTAAGAATGCTTTCCGCATCAAAGAACTGCGCGAAAAGATTCTTTTTACCATAGCTATGCTCGTCGTGTACCGCGTTGGTGCGCACGTTCCTGTGCCCGGCATTCCCTTCCAGGGGATGCTGGGCCTTTTCTCGACCGATAACAATTCGGTCGCCGCAGGTGCTATGGCCCTCCTGAATCTTTTCTCTGGTGGCGCGTTGAGCTATGTGTCGGTGTTCTCCCTGGGCATCATGCCTTACATCACCAGCTCGATCATCCTCCAGATGCTCCAGGCCGTTGTGCCTTCCCTGCATGAGCTTGCCCGCGAGGGCGAGGTCGGTCAGACCAAGATCACGCAGTATTCGCGTTACCTCACCCTGGCTCTGGCAATCCTCAACTCCGTGGGTTACCTCTTCCTCTTTAAGAGCTTCGGCATCAGCTTTAATGGCGCCGGCGCTCCCGAGATCATCTTCGACCTCATGATCGTCGGCACGCTCACCGCGGGCGCGATGCTGATCATGTGGATTGGTGAGCTCATCACCCAGCGCGGTATCGGCAATGGCATGTCGCTGATCATCTTTGCGAACATCATGGCCGGTCTGCCGCAGGCGATCTTCTCCAGCACCGAGGGCAATGCCGGTGGCATCATCACCATGGTGATCATCTGCGCCATCATCCTGCTGGTTATCCCGCTGATTGTTTTCCTTGAGCGCGGCCAGCGCCGCATCCCGGTCTCCTACGCTAAGCGCGTCGTGGGCCGTCGCATGATGGGTGGTCAGACCACCTACCTGCCCATCAAGGTCAACACCGCGGGCGTCGTGCCGATCATCTTCGCTTCGGCGCTGCTGTACTTCCCGGCTCAGATTGCCGTGTTCTTCCCCGGCATCGGCTGGATTCAGGCAGTTGCCTCTGCGCTTTCGACCGGTTGGCTCAACTGGGTGCTTAACGTTGTCCTCATCGTGTTCTTCGCGTACTTCTACACCTCCATGGTGTTCAACCCCGATGACACGGCCGACAACCTTAAGAAGCAGGGCGGCTTTATTCCGGGCGTCCGTCCGGGTAGGGCTACCGCGGCCTACATCAAGAACGCGCTCAACAAGATTACGCTTCCCAGCGCTGTCTTTTTGGCGCTCATCGCCATCGTGCCTTCGATCATCTTCTCCTTCACGGGTAACCATCTGATCCAGGCATTTGGCGGCACGTCCATCCTCATCATGGTCGGCGTCGTGCTCGACACGGTCGATAAGCTCGAAGGCCAGATCAAGATGTATGATTACGATGGATTCTTTAAATAGGCTAGAGGAGGATTGCTCATGAACCTCGTATTGCTCGGAGCTCCGGGTGCCGGTAAGGGAACCGTCGCACAGGAGCTCGTCGTCGAGTTTGGCGTCGCTCACATTTCCACGGGCGACCTGCTGCGTGCTGCCGTCAAGGGTGGCACCGAGCTTGGTATTCAGGCTAAGAAGTACATGGACGCTGGCGAGCTCGTTCCCGACCAGCTCGTGATCGACCTTGTCAAGGAGCGCCTTGCCGCCGATGACGCCCAGCAGGGCTTCATCCTTGATGGCTTCCCGCGCAACACCGCCCAGGCTGTGACGCTCGATTCCGAGCTCTCCGCCATGGGTCGCGAGATCGACTGCGCCCTCTTGGTCGATGTGGCCCCCGAGGTCATCATCGATCGTCTGTCTTCGCGTCGCACCTGCCGCGCCTGCGGTTACACCGGCACCGCTGCCGATGCCACCTGCCCCAAGTGCGGCGGCGAGATGTATCAGCGCGACGACGACAAGCCCGAGACCATCAAGAACCGCCTCGACGTCTACGAGAAGTCCACGAGCCCGCTCGTCGACTACTATCGTGGCCAGGGTCTGCTTAAGTCGGTCAACGGTGACCAGGCTCGCGAGACCGTGTACGGGGATGTCAAAGAGGCTCTCGGTCTATGATCAAGATTAAGTCTGCAACGCAAATTGAGCAGATGAAGAAGGCTGGAGCGCTATCTAAGATGGCGCTCCGCCACGTTGGGGCCATGGTTCGCCCCGGCGTGTTGACCTTCGAGCTCGATCAGCTTGCCGAGCAGATTATCCGCATGCATGGCGGCACCCCTGCCTTTAAGGGTTACGGCGGGTTCCCCGGAACCATTTGCGCATCGATCAACGATGCCGTGGTTCACGGTATTCCCAACCCCGACATGATCCTGCGCGATGGCGATATCATCTCCATCGATACGGGAGCTGTCGTTGACGGTTGGGTTGGCGATAACGCCTGGACGTTTTTCGTCGGCACGCCCACGCCCGAGGCCAAGGCCCTGTGCGAGGTTACGCGCGATTGCCTAAAGGCTGCTATTGAGCAGGCTGTTCCCGGTAACCATATCGGGGACGTCGGCTATGCCGTTCAGTCCCTTGCCGAGTCTCACGGTTACGGCGTGCTTCGCGATTACGTGGGGCATGGTATCGGTCGTGTGATGCACGAGGACCCCAACGTTCCAAATTATGGAAAGAAGGGGAGAGGCGTTCGCCTTCAGGCTGGTATGGTCATCGCCATCGAGCCGATGGTTACGATGGGCTCCAATCATGTGAGCACAGGCTCCGATGGTTGGATCGTTACGACCAACGACCACCTGCCCGCCGCGCACTACGAGAACACCGTCGCCATTACCAATGACGGTCCGGTGATTCTTACCACCGATGCCCAAGGTGCTTGGTGTTCCTTGCAAGGCGGAGAAATGTAACAAGTTCCACGTAGATGTGGAGCCATTACGAAGATATTACGATGCGTGGATACGTATTGTAGAATACTCAATCGCTGTCGTTTTCTAGAGAAAGATGATTGCTTGTGAAGAAGGAAGACGCAATTGAGCTCGAGGGTACGGTTAAGGAGCCGCTGCCCAATGCCATGTTTAAGGTTGAGCTCGAGAACGGTCATTCGGTTCTGTGCAACATTTCTGGCAAGATCCGAATGAATTACATCCGCATTCTCCCCGGTGACAGGGTTGTCGTGGAGCTTTCCCCGTACGACCTGACCCGCGGTCGCATCACCTATCGCTATAAATAGCGACACGCATACACGCTCTTTTCCGACTGCAGGCTTAGCTCAACCTACGGTCGGCTTGCGTGTGAAGACCAGCCATAGTTTTAAACGCCTGCGGCTGGGCGAGTAGATAGTAGGGAAGTAGTTTGAGCGCTACCGAAAGGAAGAACGATGAAGGTACGTCCTTCGGTCAAGAAGATGTGCGATAAGTGCAAAATCATTAGGCGCCATGGCAAGGTCCTCGTCATTTGCGAGAACCCCCGTCATAAGCAGCGTCAGGGTTAAGAGAGGAGACTACGTTGGCCCGTATTAATGGTGTCGACCTCCCGCGTGAGAAGCGCGTTGAGATCGGTCTGACCTACATTTACGGCATCGGCCGCACCACTGCGACGAAGATCTGCGTCGAGTGCAACGTTAACGTGGACACGCGCGTTAAGGACCTCACCGAGGATGAGGTTAACGCCATCCGCGATTATATCGATAAGAATCAGATCATGGTTGAGGGCGACCTCCGCCGTGAGCGCAACCAGAACGTCAAGCGCCTTATGGACATCGGCTGCAACCGCGGCCTTCGTCACCGCAAGGGCCTCCCGGTCCGCGGCCAGCGCACCCACACTAACGCTCGTACCCGCAAGGGCCCGAAGCGTCAGATCGGTGCTAAGAAGAAGAAATAAGGAGCGCTAGATAGATGGCTACTGCTAAGAAGAACGTTCGCGCTGCCCGTCTGAAGCGCGCGGACCGTAAGAACATTTCCGTGGGCCAGGCTCACATTCGTTCTACGTTCAACAACACGATCGTTTCGATCACCGATCCCCAGGGCAACGTCATTTCCTGGAAGTCGGCTGGCCAGGTGGGCTTCAAGGGCTCCCGTAAGTCCACGCCGTTCGCTGCCCAGATGGCTGCCGAGGCTGCTGCCAAGCAGGCCATGGAGCACGGTATGAAGAAGGTTTCCGTCTTCGTCAAGGGCCCTGGCTCCGGTCGTGAGACCGCCATCCGCTCCCTCCAGGCTGCTGGCCTCGAGGTCTCGAGCATCCAGGACAAGACCCCCATTCCGCACAACGGCTGCCGCCCCAAGAAGCGTCGCCGCGTGTAACTGAAAGGATCGTATCAATATGGCAATCGACAGGACTCCTGTTCTTAAGCGCTGCCGTCAGCTCGGGATCGATCCCGCTGAGCTCGGTTACAGCAGCAAGAAGGAATCTATCCGTCAGCCCAAGCGCCGTCGCAAGGAATCTGAGTACGGCATGCAGCTGCGTGAGAAGCAGAAGGTCAAGTTCATCTATGGCGTTCTGGAGAAGCAGTTCCACGGCTACTTCAACAAGGCCCGTAAGATGAACGGCGTCACCGGTGAGAACCTCATGATCATCCTTGAGTCTCGCCTCGACAACGTCGTCTTCCGTCTTGGCTTCGCCCGCACCCGCAAAGAGGCTCGTCAGTCCGTCCGTCACGGTCACTTCACCGTGAACGGCAAGCGCGTGGACATCCCGTCCTACCGCGTTAAGGCCGGCGACGTCGTCGCTGTCGGCGAGAAGTTCCGTGACCTCCTCCCCATCAAGGAGGCCCTGATTTCCTCCGAGCGCTTTGAGGTCCCTGGCTGGCTCGAGGTCGATATCGAGAAGCTGTCTGGTAACGTGCTCGCTCTGCCGACGCGTGAGCAGATCAGCGGTGATATCAACGAGCAGCTCATCGTCGAGCTCTACTCTAAGTAGTCCATCCGGGCTGCTGAGGCTGGAGGTAATACATGTCAGAATTCATTAGGCCTCAGGTTCAGGTCGAAGAGATCAACGAGACCTCTGCTCGTGTCTCCGTCGAGCCGCTCGAGCGTGGCTACGGCGATACGCTGGGTAACTCGCTTCGTCGTGTTCTTCTGTCCTCGCTCGAGGGTGCCGCCGTCGAGGCCATTCAGATCGATGGTGCGCAGCACGAGTTCATGACCATCCCTAACATGGTCGAGGATGTCACCGACATCGTCCTGAATGTCAAGGGTCTTGTCTTCAGGGCTCTCGGCACGACCGACGAGGCGACCGCCACCATCTCGGTTGACGGCCCCTGCGAGGTCACCGGTGCGGACTTCTTTATTCCGTCCGAGTTTGAGCTGGTCAACCCCGAGCAGCACATTGCTACGCTCACCGAGGGTGGCCATCTCACCATGAGCATGCGCATCGGCTATGGCCGCGGCTATGTCTCTGGCGAGGCTAACAAGCGTGACAACGATCCCATCGGTGTGATCAACGTCGACTCGCTGTACTCGCCGGTGTCACGTTGCGCCAAGCTCGTTGAGGCTTGCCGTGTCGGCCAGCATACCGACTACGACCGCCTTGTCCTCGAGATCGAGACCAACGGTTCCATCGCTCCGCGCGACGCCGTGGTCCAGGCTGCCAATATCATCAACCAGCATATGGCCGCCTTTATGAACCTTGCCGAGACCCCCGAGGTCGAGGAGGAGGCTTCGATCTTCGCTCCCGAGGTCACCAACGACAACGCCGAGCTGGACAAGCAGATCGAGGATCTGGACCTTTCCGTCCGTTCCTACAACTGCCTTAAGCGCGCCAGCATTCACTCGGTCCGTCAGCTCGTTGAGTTCTCGGAGAACGATCTGCTCAACATCCGTAACTTCGGTGTTAAGTCGATTGAGGAAGTGAAGGACAAGCTTGAGTCCATGGGCCTGAGCCTGAAGGCTTAATGCTTCGCATATTTGAGGAGAAACTAGACCATGCGTCACAACGTTAAGAAGGGCCTGAAGCTCGGCACCGATGCGAGCCACACCAAGGCCATGAAGAAGAGCCTTGCTAAGGCCCTCTTCGAGAACGACCGCATCAAGACCACCGAGACCCGCGCTAAGGCGCTGCGTTCGGTCGTCGACCCGATCATCACCTGGGCCAAGAAGGGCGACCTGCACTCTCGTCGTCTGGCTATCGCCAAGCTCGGCGATAAGCAGCTCGTTGCCGAGATCTTCGACAAGGCTGCTCAGGGCATGTGGCAGGACCGCAACGGCGGTTACACCCGCATTATGAAGCTCGGTAACCGTAAGGGCGATAACGCTCCTATCGTTATCATGGAGCTCGTCACCGAGCCTTGCACGCCTAAGGCCAAGAAGGCTGCTCCGGCCCCCAAGAAGGCCGCTGCTCCCAAGAAGGTCGAGGCCGTCGAGGAGGCTCCTGCTGAGGAGACCGCTGAGTAGACATTCTGTCTGCATAGGCTATATTCGAGGGGTACGTTCGCGTACCCCTCTTTTTTTGTCGCAATACCGTTGCTAGTTTGTTGGGAGCGCCCATGACTGCGCCGTCTGATTTCAATTCGACCCCCGAGCTCGACGCCACCCTTGTATTTCGCGTGGCCTACGATGGCTCCTCCTATAGCGGATTTGCCGAGCAGCCGGGCCAGACGACGGTTGCAGGCGAGCTGCGCCGTGCAATCGAGACGTTGCTGCGCCGCCCAATCGATCTGACGTGCGCGGGGCGTACCGATGCCGGAGTTCATGCGGTGGCCCAATACATCAGCGTGCCTGTAACGGACGCTGAGCTCGCTTTGACGCGCCGTAGGTGGCTGAGGGCTATGGATGCCCTCCTGGGCAAAGATATCGCCATAAACGAGGCCTACAAGGCTCGTAAGGGCTTTTCTGCACGTTTTGACGCGCGCTCTCGCACTTACACCTATCGCATTGCCGACCGTGATGCGCGGCCCGTGCTGTCACGCGGTGCCGTGTGGTGGCATCGCTATCCCCTCGACGTCGATGCGATGGCGGCCGCCTGCCCTGCGCTTTTGGGCGAGCAGGACTTTAAGAGCTTTTGCAAGGTCGCCTCTGCCGTGGGCAAACCTACGCACCGCTGCGTAATGCGTGCCGAGTTTGGTCATGAGATCGCCTTTGGCGAGGACATCCTCACGTTTACCATCGAGGGCAATGCGTTTTTGCATTCGATGGTGCGAACCATTGTGGGCACTCTTGTCGAGATCGGCATGCATCGCCGCGATCCCGAGTGGATGCGCGAGGTAATTGATGCCTGCGATCGCTCCGCTGCCGGTCCTACGGCGCCCGCATGCGGTCTTACCTTTATGGGCGTGGACTACGACCCCACCGAGCTTGTGGTGCTCGATTAGGGAAGTGGCTGCCTGACGGCGATCTTTGTGTGCAGTGTCTGTGAGCGGGGCGTGTGCAACATCTGTTCTTGACGTGCATCGCGAAGGGCGACCATCCGCATTAAATGACGGGGTGTACCATGAACGACAGTTTGTTACTAGCTGTCGAGAGGACGGAACACTTGGTTCGACGTGGTTCGCATCCGCGACTTTCGGTGATCCTGATTGTTGAGGGTTCGCCCAGCTATGCGATGCGCGCTCTCGAGAGCGTCCAGAACCAAGACCTCTACGATTTGCAAATTGTCGTCGTTTGCCGCGGCGTGGTAGCTGGTGTGCGCCATTCGCTCGAAGTTGCTGCCGACAGAGACATTCATATTGATTTGATTGATGTTGAGGACCCAGCGCCTGGTGCCTGCCTGCATGCCGGCTTTGCGGCTTCGCGCGGCTCCCAGATCATTGCGATGAATGCCAATGAGTGGTTTGCGCCGCAGCCCCTTTCGCAGATGGTCGAAAGCTCCTGCGACGCTTCTGCTGACATCGTGTTTCCCTCTGTTTCGCTCGATCGCTACGATGTTCACCGCGAACGTCATTCCCGAGTTTTGGACGCGGCATCCGTTTCTGAAGATGAGGACCGGGCGGCTTGCCTGACCCAATTGGTTTCCTGTGGTTTAATCCGACAGACCTCTGGCGTGCTGTATGATCGCGCCCTCTTTGAGGCGTGCCTTGCGCACGGCGATGCGTTTCGCACGGTGTCTTTTTTGACGTTCGCGCTTTCGCGGGCAAAGCGCGTTTCGGGATGTGGCCGTGCCCGTTTTCATGCAGTGGCGCCGTCGATTACGGAGACGTTTGACCCCACGATGTTTGCCAAGCTTTCTGATGATATCGGGGCGCTCGACAGGCTTGCCGACTCGCTTGCCGTCGCGGGCGGTGGCGATCAGTTGAAGCTGGTCTGCCAGCGGTATTACTACGCCGGCCTGGTTGCCTGCATCGAAAATTTGTGTCTGAGCCCCCATGGTGTATCTTCAATAGAGCGTTCGGCCCGTTTGCATGATATGCTCGAAGCACAGCGTACCCGTCAGATGGTTGCGGCTCTTAAAGGCAATCATCGGGGCCTAGGTCTGCTCTATGGTTCGATAGCTAGTGCCAAGCCTATGCGATGTGCGTTGTATACGCATCTGGCGGCTTTTTTCAATCGTTCGGGCGTCCGGACTGTCTAGTAGCGTGATTTTCGAAATAAATTGCATGGAATTGTTTCGAAATGCGTTCTTATTCACTAAAACCCTCAAATAGCGCTAAACTATTCAATTACTAAGTGATTGTCTCCGCCATCTTTTGGAGTGAGGTTTTGTATGGCCAAAAAACGCAATGGGCGCCAGGATGCCATCAGAGATATTGTTCGCAATAAGGACGTACGTACGCAGCGCGTTTTGGTAGACGAGCTTCGCGCCATGGGTTTCGATTGCACGCAGGCGACCGTTTCGCGCGATATCGCGGACATGGGACTGCGTAAGCTCCCCGAGGGCATCTATGTCCTTGCCGAGGACCTGCATCTGCAGCGCATGGTTTCCGAGTTGGTTACCGGCGTACTGCGCACCGATAATCTGGTTATGATCAAGGCGCAGCCCGGTACGGCTTCTGGTATTGCCGCGGCTGTCGATGCCGCGGAGCTGCCCGACGTGCTTGGCTCGCTTGCCGGCAACGACACGATCTTGGTCATTGCGCAGACGGCCGAGGACGGAGAGCGTCTTGAGGCGCTCATCAACAAGCTGAGTAACTCTCACAAGTAGGGGATGCGTGGCACTGCTGCTGTGCCGATTGTTGCTATAGGTAATTGCCGAGGGCGTTGACGAAAGTCAGCGCCCTTTTGCATGCCGGCACCCGTTGCCCTATCGGTCTTGCAGCCGGGACCGTCGTGGCATCTTGTGGCATCTGCTGAAATAAAGAAGCGCCCGAGCAGCGTACGTGCTGCTCGGGCGCCTTGGTGTCAGATGCCGCTTTGCGTCTACTGGCCCGTAGAGGGGTCGGGCGTGGGCGTAGGGTCGGGTGTAGGCGTCGGCGTGCCACCGTCGCCACCCGTGCCGCCATCGCCACCCGTGCCACCGTCGCCACCTGTCGTGCCGCTATCGCCACCCGTGCCACCGTCGCCACCTGTCGTGCCGCTATCGCCACCCGTGCCACCGTCGCCACCTGTCGTGCCGCTATCGCCGGTGGTGTTGCCACCCGGGGTTTCAGTGGTCGTGGTTGTCGTTGTGGTTGTGGTGGTCGTGGTCTCTTCCTCTTCTTTTCCCTCGTCTTTATCCTCTTCGTCTTTCTTTTTGTTGTTTGTGCCGTAGAACTTCCAGACGTTATTGTTCTTGTACGTGGGAGCCGTTCCGGTCGGGAATTCCTCGCGCTCGGTGCCCGCAAGAACGGTGTTCATGAACTTCTTAAAGACGGGCAGGTTGGTGCTGTCGCCCAGCAGGTCCGAACCGTACTTTTGGATGGGAATCTCGCCTGCGGAATAACCGGTCCACAGGGCGCATGCCAGCTGCGGCGTGAAGCCGCAGAACCACAGGTTGGTGGTGTTGTCAGTGGTGCCCGTCTTGCCGGCATAGGGCTGGTTGACGCTCAGCGCGCCGGCGGCACCCGTGCCGCTACCCTGCATGACGCCGGATAGAACGTCGGTAACCGCGGCAGCCTCGCCTTCGGTGAGCACCTGCGTGGGATTGTCGGTGTGCTGGTACAGAACCGAGCCGGTACGCGAGTCGATCTCGGTAATGGCGATGGGCTGACGGTAGTAGCCACCGTTGGCAAACGTTGCGTAGGCCGATGCCATCTCGAGCGGTGAGATGGACCCGGTGCCGAGCGTCATGACGGGAACGTCCTCGATATTGTCCTTGGCGGGATCGATGCCGAGCTTTTTGACGAGCGACATGATCTTGTCATTGCCGATGGCTTCGGCCACCTGAATGTAGCCGGTGTTGGATGAGTATGCCGTTGCCTGCTTAAGCGTGATGTTGCCATAGCTCTGGTTGCCGTAGTTTTGCACCTCGGTCGTGGTGCCCTTGGCCTTGAGCGGCGAGTTGCAGTTGAGGGTGACGTTGGGGTTCATACCGTTTTGGATGGCAGTTGCCAGCGTAAAGGCCTTAAACGTGGAGCCCACGGGGCGCTTTGCCGTAGCGTGGTTCACGTGATTCTCGTCGGCGTTGTAGTCGTAGCCGCCCACCATGCACTTGATGTAGCCGGTCTTGGGGTCAACGACGACCATGCCCATGTCCAGGCCGTCGAGCGAAAGCGTGTCGAGCTGCGAGCGCACGGCCTCCTCGGCCACCTGCTGCATGGTGGGGTCGATGGTGGTCTTGACGGTCAGACCGCCCTTAAAGAGCACGTCGGTGGAGAACTCCTGCTCAAGCAGCTGCTTAACGTAGGCGACAAAGTAGGGCTGAGAGTACACATCGACGCCACTGCCCGAAATCTCGGTCACGTTAAGCGTGATGGGCTCAGCCTGCGCGGCATCGTGCTCTTCCTGCGTGATGTGGCCCAGACGCAGCATGTTGTCCAGAACCTTGTTGCGGCGGGACAGCGCCAAGTCGGGATTAACCGTGGGGTCGTACTGCGAGGGCGAGTTGGGAAGGCCGATGAGCAGCGCGGCCTCGCTCAGGGTGAGGTCGGCGGCGGTTTTGGACAGATAGGTCTCAGCGGCGGCCTCGATGCCATATGCTCCATGGCCGTAGTAGATGGTGTTGAGGTACATCATGAGGATCTCGTCTTTGGAGTACATATCCTCCATCTTGATGGCGATATAGGCCTCGCGCACCTTACGCTCGATGGTCGAGTCGAATTGTTCCTCCTGCAAGATGGTGTTGCGAACCAGCTGCTGGGTGATGGTCGATGCGCCCTCGTGGCCGCCGGTGAGGGTTGCCACCGATGCGCGTGCAATGCCCCAGAGGTCGATGCCGCCATGCTCGTAGAAGCGCTCGTCCTCAACGTCAACGGTGCCCTGCAGCACGTACGGGGACACTTGGTCCTTGGTGATGGACTTGCGGTTTTGCGTATAGAAGCTGGCGATCTTGTTGCCGTTGCAGTCAACAATTTCGGTAGGCTCGCTGACCAGATAGGCGTTGGCGTCGGTGTAGTCGGGCAGGTCGGACAGCCAGCGGTTGACGTTGCCGATCATGCCGATGCCAAATGCTACGCCCGCGATGAGCAAAAAGCCCAAAAGCGAGAGCAGGATGACGGGCAGGGCGTGCGTCTTAGAGCGACCGTGTCCCTGTCGTTGGCGAGGACCCATATATTGACCTCCAAGTATGTCGTGCCAGGCGGCGGGTATGCGTCGGGCAGGATGGACATAAGTTATTACACGATAAACCAATCGGGCCGCGCGAGGCCTCGTGTATGCTGGTTGACGGCAATTAACAGAGTGATTGCATACCTTGGTAAGGAGTTTGCCGATGGCGATTTGGGCGACGGAATCGAGCGAACAATGCGAAAGCGAGTTGGCGGCGGCTGAAGTGGCGCTGCCCGAACTGCTGGCGCCTGCTGGCGGGCTCGACCAGATGCTCGCGGCGATTGCGGCGGGTGCCGATGCCATCTATGCGGGGCTGGACGGATTCAACGCTCGAGTGAGCGCGCATGGCTTTAACGATGATGAGTTCGCGCGCGGTTGTGCCGTGGCCCATGCCCATGGCGTGCGTGTGTACGTGACGCTCAACGTATTCGTGTTCGATGATGAGCTTGCCGACGCCGTGGCGTTGGGGGCGCATGCGCACGCGTTGGGTGCCGATGCGTTGATTGTGGCCGATGCCGGGCTGGCTTGCGCGCTACGTGCGGCGATTTCGGGGGTCGAGATTCACCTGTCCACTCAGGCGGGCGCTCATAGCGAGGGTGCCGTGCAGTTGGCTGCCAAGGAGTTGGGCGTTGAGCGCGTGACGACTGCGCGCGAGCTGAGCGTGGTAGAGATTGAGACGCTTTGCGCTACTGGCGTGCCCATCGAGGTGTTCTGTCACGGCGCTATTTGCATTGGATACTCGGGTGCGTGCGGGTTCTCTGCCCTTCGACGTGGCCGCTCTGCGATGCGCGGTGATTGCACTCAACCGTGCCGTCTATCCTATGACTTGGTGGACGAGGCGGGGCAGAGTGTTGTTGCTGTCGAAGGGGATCGTCTGCTTTGTCCGCGTGACTATCTGGGCATCGCGCATCTGCCCGAGCTTGTTGCCGCCGGCGTGGCATCGCTCAAGATCGAGGGGCGCATGAAGAATCCCGACTACGTCTTTAACGTGGTGAGGGTGTGGCGTCGGGCGCTCAATATGCTGCGCGACGGCACATGGGATGCCGATGCGGTGCCGGCGCTTGAGCGCGAGCTGGGAAGGTCGTTCAACCGCGGCTTTACCGATGCGTATCTGCGGGGTCGTTCGGGCGCCGAGCTCATGAGCTTTGAGCGCGCGATCAACCAGGGCGTGCGCGTGGGCCACTTGGTGGCGGTGGGTCACGAAGAGGTGACGGTTGAGCTTGATGCCGCCGTGGCGGCGGGCGATACGCTCGAGATCCGATTTTACCCGGGTGCCGACGCGCGTCCCGATGTGCCCAAGCGCTGGCCACAGGTGCCTTGCCCCGTGGATGCCGCTGCGGGAGAGCGCATCATCGTGCATTGCAAACGCAAGGTGGACGCGGGCTGCGAGGTCTATCTGATTCGCAGTGCCGGCGTGCTGGGGCAGACGGCAACGGTGTTGGAGCGCATACGGGTCGAGGCAGATGCGGTCGCGCCTGCTGAGCAGTCCGTTGAGGTGCTGCCGTTTGAGGGCGTTCTGGCAGATGGCGATGTACCGACGGAGTTGGCGGGACCGGCGGAGCCGGCAAAGCATGAGGCTTTTGCTCGTATGGTCTTTGCCTGGGAGCTGATGGATTTGGATCCGCGCGATGAGCGGGATCTGTCCGATGCGACGGTGGTGCTCGACGAAGTGTGCCGCGCAGGCGACGCCGAGCGGACTCGAGCGCTTATGCAACGTGCCGGGCGTATTGTTTGCCGCAACCTGGGGCAGGTGGCGATGGCCCGCGAGCTGGGCACGACGTTTGACGTGGCGGCGCCGGTGTTCTGCGCCAATCGGGCCACGCTTGCCTGGCTGCGCGGGCTTGGCGCGAGGTGGGTATACTTGCCTGCCGAGTTGCTCAGCAATGACAGGGAGCGTATTGCCGAGCTGGCTGCTGAACCCGGCGTCTTGGGTCCGTTCGACGCCGACTGTCCCGAGCTTATGGTGTGCGAGCACTGCCTGCTGACCGCCGAGGGCGTCTGTGCCACCGATGCGACGGGGCAGGTCCGTTGCCGCGACTGCTTGCGTCGTCGGCAGGTGCGATATCTGGTCGAGCGTGACGGTACGCGTCTGCCAGTTGCCATCGACGCATGCGGCAGGACGAGGATTTTCCTGTCGTAGATGCTGCGTCGCGTCAGTTTGTTATCATAAGAGAGTTTATGGACTTCCAGCACCGCCGTTTTCGGCGAGGGTGCTATAGCAAAAGGAGGATACCCAATGCTGTCTGTTGACGAGCAAATGCGTATCATCACCTCGGGCGCCGCGCAGATCGTTCCCGAGGCCGACCTTCGCAAGAAGCTTGAGAAGGGCGAGCCCCTCAACATCAAGCTCGGCGTCGACCCCACCAGCCCCGACCTGCACTTGGGCCACGCCGTGCCGCTGCGCAAGATGCGTCAGTTCCAGGACCTGGGCCACAACGTCACCCTCATCATCGGCAACGGTACCGCGTTGATTGGCGACCCTTCGGGCAAGAATTCCACCCGTCCGCAGCTTTCGCAGGAGCAGATCGAGGCCAATGCCGAGACCTACGTGAGCCAGGCCATGAAGATCCTGGATCCCGAGAAGACCACCATCGTGCACAACGGTGACTGGATCTTGTCGATGGATCTGGCCGGTCTGCTGCAGGTGTGCTCCAAGTTCACCGTCGCCCGTATTCTCGAGCGCGACGACTTTACCAAGCGCTACCAGTCTCAGACGCCGATCGCCCTGCATGAGTTCCTGTATCCCGTGATGCAGGCTTTCGACTCCGTGCAGATCAAGGCCGACGTGGAGATGGGCGGCACCGACCAGCTCTTCAACCTGCTTGCCGGCCGTGAGCTCATGGAGAAGATGGGCATGGAGCCACAGATCGCGCTCACCATGCCGCTGCTCGAGGGCACCGATGGCGTCCGTAAGATGTCCAAGTCCTACGGTAACTACATCGGCCTGACCGACGCGCCCAAGGATATGTTCGGCAAGACCATGTCCATCCCCGACGAGATGATCGGCAAGTACTACCGCCTGGCGAGCTCGCTCACCCCGGCCGAGGTCGACAAGATCGACGCTGCCCTGGCCGACGGCTCCGCCGATCCCTATGAGCTCAAGCGCGCTCTGGGCCGCGACCTGTGCGACACCTACCACGGCGCCGGTGCAGGCGACGAGGCTCAGGCCGAGTTCGACCGCGTGTTCAAGGAGGGCCAGCTCGCCGACTTCCCCGAGAAGCACATTGAGCTGACTGTTAACGACGAGGGCCAGATCTACCTCGCCGGCCTGCTCAAGGACCTGGGCCTTTCGGCCAGCGCCGGCCAGGCCCGTCGCGACATCGACGGCGGCGGCGTCAAGATCAACGGCAAGGCCGTGGCTCCCAAGAGCTACAACATCGACCCCAGCGCCCTCAAGCTGGGCGACACCCTCTCCGTGGGCAAGCGCAAGGGCTTTAAGTTGATTTAGTTACGCGGTTTTACCAAACCGCGTAACGACTCGACGCTGCAAACCCGCCAGAGCGGCAATCTGCCTTTCAACTTCGGCGGCATGACCAGAAGGTCAATGCCGCCTTGTTTCAAGGCACCTTGCTCGCTCTGGCGGGTTTTCGCTCATATGACCCAATCCGCTGTCAAGAGCCACAATGGCCCCGCCGACCGCT
>UQHQ01000016.1 GCA_900540945.1 uncultured Collinsella sp.
CCCGACCGGTTCGGCTCCGGCCACCGCACTCCCCCGATAAACAGGAACGGGCCCGCCGGCAGTCAGTTGCCAGCGGGCCCGTTCCCGAAGTACACCGTTGAATCGCACAGAGGGGAGGAATGCGAATCAAACTCAACAGGGCAGGCTTTTTCATCGCCTAATGCCTGCTCCGTTGCTGAATACAATATAGTTCACCGTGGTTTACTTTCTTGCGTCAATATGCGCCGCCACACCTTCTCCATAAGTTAGCCCAGGTAAACCTACAACGGAAAACCACCACAAAGGGGACAGGCACCTTCGTGGTGGTTTTGGCCACGGCAGAACTGTTAGAGTCCAGCTGGCCAGCGACAGGCGGCCAAGTCGACGTGCATGGAATCGGTAAACGCCACGCCCTCCCCCATTAAGAGCTCGCGCTGAGCATCGGGGCCGCCAAAGGCAAAGCCCTCACAGATACGGCCGTCGGCAAACACCACGCGATGACAGGGAATTTGACCAGGGCGTGGGTTGCTATGCAGCGCATACCCCACATAGCGTGCACTTCGCGCGCGACCGGCGAGCAGCGCCACCTGACCGTACGTGGCGACCATCCCCTCGGGGATCTGCTCGACCACCTCATACACCTGCTCAAAAAAGCCCTCAGACGCCATCGCTCGCTCCCTTCTCCGCATTAACAGCATAAAGAAATGATCCCTTGGGGACGGAGGAAAACGGATCATTCGCGGCCTCCGTGCGGTCGATGATCCGTTTTCCTCCGTCCCCAAGGGATCATTTGTTGGCAGGTTGGTTAGTTGGCGGGCTGGAAGAAGGCTACGGCTACGGCACCGGGGCCTACGTGGGTACCGATGGTGGCACCGATGGTGTGAACGGGCAGCTCGCCCTCGGTGTGGCCAGCCCACAGTGCCGCGCTGTCCTCGATATACTTCTTGAGCACCGCATCCGAAAGGCCCGTATAGCCGAGCGCCAGCGGCATGGAAAAGTCGATACCGCCCGCCTTTTCGACCTTTTGGTTCAGCAGGTTGCGGCCGTTCTTGGAACCGCGTGCCTTGCCCAGCTGCACGATCAGGCCGTCCTCGACAGCTACCACAGGCTTTACGTTGAGCAGCGTACCCACGGCGCCGGCAGCAGCAGACAGGCGACCGCCGCGCACCAGGTACTCCAGCGTCTCGAGCAGGCCGATAACCACCACGCGGTCGCGCACGGCCTCGACCGCCGCCGCGATCTGGGCCGCGCTACGGCCCTCGTCCACCAAGCGCAGCGCATACTCAACCAGGATGCGTTCACCCAGGGTGACGTTGTTGCTATCAACCACGTACACATCGCCGCCCGGCGCCTCGGCTAGCGCGGTACGGGCGCTCTGATTGGTGCCCGAGAGCTTAGCGCCCACGGTAATAATCACAGCCTCATCGCCGGCTTCGCGAACCTCGGCGATAGCCTGCGAAAACGCGTACGGGTTGACCTGACCGGTCTTGGGCAGCTCATCGCGCTCCACGAGCATCTCGTAAAAGCGCTGGTGATCGATGTCGATGCCATCCATGAACACATCGGTTCCAAAGGTGACGGACAGCGGCAAAACGGCCAGTGCCGGATGCTCGGCCGGCGACATATCGCTTGCGGAATCGGTAATAATGCGGACGGACATAGCGAATCCTTTCTTGCGCGGACCTCGCGCAGGGAATTTTGACAGCAATGCCCCGGCACGGTATACGCGCTTAAACGGGACGATGCAGTTGTTAATGGGAAGCAAATGCCCAGGCGGCCCTACAGCTCGCGCAAGGTGTTGAGAATCGTACGCAGCGACGCATACATCTGCTCACGCTGCTCCACGCCCATGGCCTTGCCGGTGGTGTCGAGCACTTCACGAATAATACAATCGGCCTCGTTCATGCTCTCGCCGCCCAACGTGGTCAGGCGAACCGGGGCGCGATACTTAACGGCGGCATCGCCCGAATCGTCGACTTCGACGTAGCCGCCCTCCTCCAGATGCGCCAGCGTGCGCGAGACGGCAGCGCGGGTCACGCCAGCCATGCGGGCGAGGTCGGCACCAGTCAGGCCGTCCTTGCTGCGCTCAAGATAGTACAGGCACATGATGTCGGAGCCCTTAAGGCCCAGCCTTGCGCCCTCAGATGTCTTAATGCGCTGGATCTCCTTGTAGAGTCCGCTGATCAGTCCGACAAAGTCCTCGAAACGTGTCTCGTCGCTCTGCTGCATGGGAGACGACCGCCTTTCGCTTGCATAATGCTAACGGGTAAACATCTTAACCGTACCCAGCGGCCGCCAGCACTGCGCGCCCTATTTGTTAACTCATCAACATAAAAACCACCACAAAGGGGACAGGCACCTTTGTGGTGGTTTTGACCGGCGAGTATGATTTGCAGAAGTTGCTACAGCTCCACGCGGGGATTGTCGCGGGTCACAAGCGTCTTAACGACAACCGTCGCCCCCAGATAGCGCTCAAGCAGCTCGGCTAAGCGATCGATGGCGGCCTGACAGTCCCCCATACGCTCGGGCTCTACGCACTCAATCGCCAAAAACGCGTCGGCCGAATCGTCGGATAGAGCCGTTCGAACGCCGTCGCGCCAGTTCCAGCAGCGGCACACGGCGCCCGCATCGTCAATGTAGGCGAGCTCGCCGGGCAGCGTCGGGTCGTCCGCTTCCTCGCCAAGCGGCAGGAACGCATCCCCGCCGTCGGTCACCTTCAAGCGAAGGTCCCCCTCAATCGCATGCAGATCCTCGCCTCCCACGGGCAGTGCATAGGACAGCGACACCGTGTTATAGATATCCACCGCGGGCGTAATGTGGCCCACCGGCTTGCCCTTGAGCACGCGCTTGAGCAGGTTCTCGATTGAACAGCGCGCGCCCTTTTTGGTCTTGAACAGACGATAGGCCTCGCGCCATGCCTTGACCGGTGCGTTCTCGCTGATTGTATCGCTGGTCAGATGACGCTCCGCATCGATATTGGCACGGTCGAGCAGCGCCGCTATCGCGTCCACATCCTCTTGAGGTATCTGGGCCGCGGGCTTCATACCCTCCACGACCACAACACCGACCGCCGCCTGAGGAAACAGCTCCCAAAATGAATCCTCGGCAATAAAGCTCTTCATACGTGCTCCCTTCACGATTCGCGCCCGAGCGAGGGCACCCAAACAAAAAGCGCCCTTACGACGGCCACCTTCAAAGTCCTACGGTGCCGCCACAAGAGCGCTTGCGCTGTCCCCATCCGGAGAAGGGGACGATATGTCAGGCGTATTGTAACCTGAGTCATCCGCGCGAGCAAAACCACCACAAAGGTGCCTGTCCCCTTCGTGGTGGTTTTGGGTCTAAGGCGGCGCTAGCGGCGGAGTCCCAGCAACCCGCGGCCGCGATGACGGGCCTCGGCGGACACCTGGGCGTGCGGGCCGGCGGCTTTGACGGACTCGGGCAGGTGCGAGTACTTCTTCTCGAAGTTCTCCTCAAACATCACCGCCAGGTTGTGCGCAGCCTCGTCGTAGCGCGCGGTACTCTGCCAGTACTGGCGCGGCACCAGGATGCCGTCGGGCACACCGTGGCACGTGGTGGGAATGTCGACGTTAAAGATATCGTCGTGCACGAACTCGCTGTCCTCGATGGTACCGTCGAGGGCGCGGGCCACCAGGGCGCGCGTGTATGCAAGCTCGATTCGATGGCCCACGCCATAACCGCCACCAATCCAGCCGGTGTTGACCAGATAGACGCGGGTGCGTCCGTCGGCGATACGCTCGCCGAGCATCTTGGCATAGACCATGGGATCGAGCGGCATAAACGGCTCGCCAAACAGCGAGGAGAACGTGGGCGTGGGCTCGGTGACGCCGACCTCGGTGCCGGGGATCTTGGCGGTGAAGCCCGTCACAAAGTGATACATGGCGGCATCGGCCGTCAGGCGCGAGATAGGCGGCAGCACGCCAAAGGCATCGCAGGTCAAAAACAGCACGACGCTCGGGGTGGTGCCCATACCCTTGGTCCACGCGTTGGGGATATGCTCGACGGGATAGGCCACGCGCGTGTTGTGCGTGATCGAGACATCATCATAGTTAGGCTTGCGATTCTCATCGAGCACCACGTTTTCGCAGATGGCGCCAAAGCGGACGGCGTTGAAGATCTCGGGCTCATGGAACGCGTCCAGGCCCTCGCACTTGGCATAGCAGCCTCCCTCGATGTTGAAGATGCCCATGTCGGACCAGCCGTGCTCGTCGTCGCCGATCAGCAGGCGCGTGGGGTTGGCCGAAAGCGTGGTCTTGCCCGTGCCGGAAAGGCCAAAGAACACGGCCGTCTCGTGCGTGACGGGATCCATGCTGGCCGAGCAGTGCATGGGTAGCACGTCGTCCTCGACGGGCAGTAGGTAATTCATGACGCTGAAGATGGACTTTTTGATTTCGCCGGAGTAACCGGTGCCGGCAACCAGAATCACGCGCTCCTGGAAGTTAATGACCACGGCGGCGCTGGAGTTGAGGCCCTTAATGGCGGGATCGCACTGGTAGCCCGGCGCGGCGAGCACGCAGAAGTCCGGCTCGCCGGTGCGCGCGATTTCGCGGGCGAGCGGACGGGCGAGCATTTGCTTAATGAACAGCGCCTGGCTGGCACGCTCGCAGGCGACGAGCAGGCGACGCGTATGGTTGCGGTCGGTGCCGGCCATGCCGCGGGTGACGAACACGTCGCGCTCGTTGAGGTAGTCGACAATACCGGCCTTGATGGTCTCGTAGCTCTCGATCGAAAGAGGGCGGTTGACGGCGCCCCAGGCGATCTTGTCGTGAACATCGGGGGTGTCGACGATAAAGCGGTCATTGGGGGAACGGCCGGTGCGCTCCCCCGTCTCGATCACCAGCGCGCCGTTGGATGCCATGCGACCTTCTTCGCGGCGGATAGCGTACTCGACGAGCTCCGCGGCGGGTAGATCGACCAGCAGGCGGGGCTGATTCTCGGCGGGATCTTCGACCAGCGTAATACCAAAGTTGGACAGAACTTCTGCAGGGGTAATACCAGGCATGGGGCCTCCTTTAAAAACGCGACACGTGGACGCGGCGCGCACTTTACTCACGTAAAGCCCGTTGTACCCGATATGCAAAAACGTTTTTGCGGCAACGGCGAAGCGCCCGCCCAACGGTCAAAAATCACAGGCAAGCGGCCTAGCCATTGGGGACGCTCTTGAACAGGCAATAACCAAGGAGTGTCCCCAGATGCCGGCACTTAGGGACGCTCCCAAAGTGTCGGCACATAAGGAGCGTCCCTAAGTGCCAACTACTGAATGGCACCGCCTACAATATTGAACAACCTGTTCAAAAACACGAGCAAACGCCGTCGTGTCTATACTAGAGCGCAGCAATAGAAAGGACTCCGCCTTGAGCATCTCGCCTCTCGATAATATTCGCCGCGCCATCGCCCGCCGCAATGGCGTCGCCGACCCCGCCGTAGCGAGCAGCGACACTGCAAAGGCCCAAGGCGGACGCATCGAGAACGGCCTCTTCCCTGCCTCCCACACGGCCGAGGAGCTCGCACGCATCCAGGAGCTGAGCCAGCGCAACGCCGGCGGGCCCAATAGCGGCCAAGCCACACGTCGCCGGCGCGAGTGCGATCGCGAGCCCGGCCCCGTCCGCCGCATGGTGAACGCCTGGTGGAACCGCCTGCTCGGCGCTGTCTACGGCGGCGGCTTCTCCACGCAGGAAGCCGAATACGAGGAACACGCCACCCGCCGCGACTATCTCTGGAATACCCTGGGCACCGCCGTGTGGGGCTTCGCGTTTCCGCTGCTCACCATCGTGTCCACGCAGCTTGTGGGCGCCGAGGAAGCCGGTAAGTTCTCCATCGCCTTTGTCACCGGCACACTCATCATGATCGCGTGCAACTACGGCGTGCGCAATTTCCAGGTCTCGGACATCGACGAGAAGGCGTCCTTTGCCTCCTACCAGCTCAACCGCTGGCTTTGCGGAGCATTCGCGCTGGCCTGCGGCCTTGCATACAGCAGTGCCCGCGGCTACGACGCGCAGATGGCAACGATCGGCCTGGGCGTCTACCTGTATAAGGTGATCGACGGCGTGGCGGACGTGTACGAGGGCCGCCTGCAGCAGGCCGATAAACTCTACCTGGCCGGCATGAGCCAAACGCTGCGCTCCGTCGGCGTCATCGCGGTCTTTAGCGTGGCGCTGTTCCTTACGCGCAGCATGCCCATCGCGGCCATGGCCATGGGTGTCACCGCCATCGTCTCGCTCGTGCTGGTCACCGCGCCGCTGGCCCTGCTCGAAACCGAAAAATCGCGTCGCGTGAGTCTGCGCGAGGTCGGCCACCTGTTTGTCCAGTGCGCCCCGCTCTTTGGCGCACTGTTCCTGTTCAACCTCATCGAGAGCATGCCCAAGTTTGTGATGGAAGGCACGCTGGCCTACAAATATCAGCTGTACTTTAATGCCCTGTTCTTTCCGGCGCAGGCTATTTTGCTGAGCATTGGATTTGTCTATAAACCGCAGCTTTTGCGTCTGTCGAGCATTTGGGCGAACCCGCGCAAACGCCGCCGTTTTGACTTGATTATTATTGCCGTTATGGCGCTGATCGTGGCCATCACCGGCGTATGCGCCGCATTTATGGCCGGCCCCGGCATTCCCCTCATGAGCTTTATGTACGGCCTCAACTTTGAGCGCTACCGCACATTGGCGCTGCTGATGGTTGTCGCTGGCGGCGTAACCGCGGCCATCGATTTTATCTACGCCATTATCACGGTGCTGCGCCACGTTGGAGACGTCACCAAGATCTACCTGATCTGCTTTGCCGTGAGCGTAGTGCTCCCAGTGATCCTAATCAACCTGCTGGGCCTGATGGGTGCCGTCGTGAGCTACCTGGCTATCATGGCCCTACTGCTGGTGCTGTTGATTGTCGAATACGCCCACATTCGCCAACGCATAGAACGCGACCGCAACCCGTACGGCGCCTAATTCGAATCAATTTGAAGAAAAGAAACGTCGATGTTTTGGCACCGACAGCGAGCAGTCTCGAAGTGCCTCAGGTTGGCGCGAAAGAGGAGCGACGCGTACTTCCGTACGCGAGCGACGGTTTGAGCGACAAGATGGGGTGCTTCGGGGCTGCGCAGCGTCAACGTGGCCGCCGTTCGGTAGAACGGCGGAACAAAGTTATTCGCCAGGAAGAATGTTCGCATAAAACTCCGCCCCGTCGTCCAGGCGCAGGATGCCCACGCGGCCGAACTCGGAACCGGTGGCCGCCGCACAGTCGATATCGATGCGATCGGGCACGCCGGCGGTATCCTCGCCACCCAAGCGCACCATCCGCCCGCGGCCCGACTCCTCATCGAGCCCTCCCAGGCCGCCAACCTCGCAATAACGCCCCAGCGACACCGTGGGCGTGTGGCCGCTCACCACGACCGGGCCCTTGCCCTCGGCAGAAAGCAGCCCCGTCGGGGCATCCCAGTAGCCGTGACGAATCCACAGCAAGTCATCGGACGACTGCACGGCGAGCATTTGCTGCAGCAGCTCGCTATCGGCATCGACCGCTCCCCTGCCGTCGCCGCAATCGACACCATGCTCAAGCAAAAACGCACGCGCCGCCTCGGTCTGAACGCCGGCGTGCACCAGCAGATACGGTCGCTCGGCAGTCTCGACCACCGCGTAGAGCGGCAGGGCGGCAGCCCAGCGCACCAGCCCCTCGTATGCCTCAAATTCCATTTCGTTGAGCTGCTGACGCGTGGTCCAACCGCCATTGATATCCCAGGTCTCGGCATCGAGCGGGTCCTGGCCAATGATCGCGTCGAGCATGATCTGCTCGTGGTTGCCCTTAAGCACGCGAGCGTTGGGCAGCGACCGCACCAAGTTGATGACACCGACCGGATCGGGACCGCGGTCGATCATGTCGCCTAGCACGTACAGCGTGTCGTCGGACGTCAGCGAGATCTTGGAAAGGGCCTCGTCCAGCGCGCGCACGTGCCCGTGAGCATCAGATGTCACATAGATCGCCATGGAACGCCTTTCCCTGCATTACGGCCGAAGCCCGATGCCACGACTAAAACTTCAAGTTGAACTTAAACGTTATCCATTGTACTCCGTTGCAATAAAGCTGGAAAGTGCCACCGCTGCCAACGGTCACAAGCGGCCGCCCGCACGCCCCGAAAACACCGCGCCACCAGCACCAACGCCCCAACCAGCACCGCCCGCGCCCCCCGCCTCGTGTCGATAATGCGAACGCCCGCGGCTCGGCCCCATAAACCCACCATCTTTGGGTACAAATAACCGCAGACAACTGACCGTGCCACGCCAACCACCCAGGAGCGGACACTACCCATGAACCAGATACTTCTCTTTATCGGCCTCGTCATCATTTTGTGTCTGACCATCAAACCCGTCGGCAAAAAGCTCCCCTTCCCTACCCTGCTCATCTTTATCGCGCTCGGCATGCTGCTGGGCGTCAACGGGCCGGCGCACATCGACTTTAGCGACTACGCGCTTACCGAAACCGTCTGCAGTACGGCGCTGCTGTTCATCATGTTCTACGGCGGCTTTAACACCAACATCGACCGCGCCAAGCCCGTCGCCGCGCCCGCGGTACTGCTGAGCACGCTCGGCGTTATCGCCACCGCCGGCATCACGGGCGCCTTTGCGCATTTTGCACTAGGCTTCGACTGGATCGGCGGCCTGCTGCTGGGCTCGGTCGTGGCGTCGACCGATGCGGCGAGCGTCTTTAGCGTGCTGCGCGAGCACAACCTTTCGCTAAAGGGCGCGACTGACTCGCTGCTCGAGGTCGAATCGGGCTCCAACGACCCCGTCGCCTACATGCTTACCGCGGTGCTCGCGACCCTCGCGGCGGGCGGCGACATCGACATTCCCGTGCTGTTGGCCAAGCAGATCACCCTGGGCGTGGGACTGGGCCTTGCCATCGGCTGGACATCCAGCCGCCTGATTGAACGCGCGCACGCAACGGCCGAGGGCGCGCAGACCATCTTTTTGTTCGCCGTGGCGATTGTTGCCTACGCGCTGCCGAGCTACCTGGGCGGCAACGGCTTTTTGGCCGTATACCTGGCAGGCATTGTGCTGGGTGCAAGCGACATCACCGGCAAGGTCGAGATGGCCCACTTCTTTGATACCCTCACCGAAATGGCCGAGATGACCATCTTCTTTTTGCTGGGCCTGCTCGTCACGCCCGCGCGCCTGCCGCAAATGCTGTTGCCGGGCCTGGCGCTCATGGCGTTTATGCTCTTCGTGAGCCGCCCCATCGCCGTCGGCCTGCTGTTGGCGCCCTTTAAGACCAATCCTCGCCAAGTCGCGCTCGTAAGCTGGGCGGGTCTGCGCGGCGCGGCTTCGGTCGTGTTTAGCCTCTTTGCCGTGGTGGTCGGTGTTCCCGGTGGGCACGACCTATTTGACCTGGTCTTTGTGATTGCCGTGTCGAGCATTGTAGTGCAGGGCTCGCTGCTACCGGCAGTGGCGAAAAAGCTCGACATGATCGACGCGGAAGGCGACGTGCGCCGCACGTTTAACGATTACCGCGACGAGGACGGCATGTCGTTCGTTAAGCTCAAGGTAGGCGCGGGCCATCCGTTTGCCGGGCGCTCGCTCGCCGATATTGGCAGCGTCGCCGACATGCTCGTGGTCCTGGTGCTGCGCGACGGTGCGCACCCGGTGCTACCCAACGGCGATACCGTAATTGAGGAAGGAGACCTTCTGGTGATGGCCGCGCCGACGTTTGAAGAGCGTGCCGAGGTAACATTGCGCGAGGTCACCGTAACGCCCCACGGTCGCCTGGCAGGACTGCGTCTGCGCGACGTGCCACAAGGCAAGCACCCGTTTATCGTGGTGATGCTCAAGCGCGACGGCCAAACGATCATCCCCGACGGCAACACCCTCATATACGCCGGCGACGAAGCCGTCATCGCCACACTGGCGTCGTAGCCATCCCCACCCATAACTTGCGGTGAAATAGGGACTGAATAGGCCTTCTAGCAGCCTAAACAGTCCCTATTTCACCGCAAGTTATGGGTGGGGATAGGGTTGAGGGGTGGCTATGGCTACCAGCCGTCGTCAGTATCGTCGCCTGTGGCGAAGACACGGAGGTCGAGGCCTTCGCGTTCAGCTCGGGCTAGGAGCTCTTGGGGCGACTCGTCCTCGATATCCACTACGTCGAGCATGGCGGCCGGAAAGCCCACGCCAGCCGCACTCCCCGCGCGGTCGAGCAAGCTCTCGCGCAGCTGGTCTACATCAACGTCGATCTTCATGGTGAAACCTCCTACCGGACAATCGCGATCGAACAAACCGCACACCCCAAATGATGTGCAATAAATACCAGATACGGCCATAATAAAACAATGAACATCAGGGAGGTTGCGGACGATGGATAAGCTCGATGCCATGACGGAACAAGTCAGGGACTTTTGTGATGCACGCGACTGGCGCAAATATCACACGCCAAAAGAGCTTGCCATCGGCATGGCAACTGAGTCCTCCGAGCTCCTTCAGCTCTTTCGTTTTGTGAGCGACGAGCGCATTGCAGAAATGTTCGAAGACACCGAGCAACGCCAAGCTATCGAAGACGAAGTCGCCGACACGCTCCTTTTCCTTCTGCGTTTCGCAGATTTAAATGAAATCGACCTGCCAGCGGCGCTTTCGTCTAAGCTCAAGCGCAATGGCGAGCGCTACCCCGTCGACGCATCATCTAACGAATACAGAAAGGCGAACCATCATGAGTAATGAGTTCGCCCTTCGGCAATACACGCTTCCCCTACCCCAGCCCTTTGAGACAAGCGAATCGCTTCAGGACTTTGGCACGCCAAAGCCTGGAGCCCATCATGACGAGAGTTGGCCTGTCCTTTACATTCTTACCAACAGCAGAAACAAGACGGCATACATCGGCCAAACAACCAATTACCAGCGCCGTATGAAACAACACGCTGCAAACGTGGACAAGGACTTCGACCGGACCCTTCTGATCGACAATCCCACCTTCAACCAATCCGCAACGTTCGAGTTCGAGAATCGACTTATTGAGCTGTTCTGTGCCGACGAAAAATACCAGGTCACCAATGCCAACAACGGCTATGCCCAATTCGATTATTTTGAGCGGCCTCAGTATCGCCAGAGGTTCCGAGACCTCTGGACAAAGCTTCGCGAAGAAAACTACGCGATTCATCCGATTGAAGAGCTCGAGAACTCCGATCTGTTCAAGTTCTCGCCTTTCAAGACGCTTACGCCCGACCAATACGAAACGATCGAGACGATTTTTAAACGTCTCGAACAGGAGCATGAAGACGTAAAACATGGCGGCTCAAAAAGAGAACGTATAACCGTCGTGAATGGCGCGCCGGGAACAGGTAAAACAATCCTCGCCATCAGTCTCATGTTCAAAATCAAAAATGAGCCCAACCTTTCCGGCCTGCGAGTCGGTTTTGTCACCCCCCATGGATTCCCTGAAAAAGACCCTCAGGAAACTCACGCACTTCCTTCCAGGGTTAAAGCCTGGCGATATCTTGAGCCCCAGTGACGTAACCAAAAATGATCGTTATGACATCCTACTTGTCGATGAAGCACATCGACTGGGTAATTATCTAAGCATGGGCTCCGGCATCAAGGCCTTCTATAGCACTTGTGATCGTCTTGACCTTCCGCACACAAGCAACCAAGTTGACTGGATATTCAAATGCTGCGACAAGGCATATCTGTTTTATGACCCCAAGCAGCAAGTCAGGGCATCCGGCCTCAATCGAGACGGTCTTGAGCGGCGACTTAACCAACTCGAAGAAGAGGGCATTGAAACTGAAGAGTTCAGCCTAAGCACGCAAATGCGAGTACGCGGCGGCGATGAGTATCTCGACTTTGTATATGATCTACTCGATAACAAAGCGTATATGCATGCCGGCATGAAATTCAAGAATCTCTTTTCATCGGAGCCTTACGATTCGCGAACCGGGGATCCGAACAGCGATACCCCCAGATACCAGTTTGGAATCGTCAACCAATTTGAGGATTTCTGTTCCCTACAGCAAGCCAAGGAAGAAGAAGTTGGTCTATCCCGCATGACGGCAGGTTTTGCGTGGAAGTGGGAAACGAAGAAACACAAAGACGCGTTCGACATCGTCATTGAGGGCATCCCTAAACGTTGGAACTCGAGTCAAAAGGATTGGGTTAACTCCCCCAACGCCGTCAACGAGGTCGGATGCATCCACACGGTACAGGGCTACGACCTCAACTACGGCTTCGTAATTCTGGGGCCAGACATTTACTACGACAACGACAAAGGGGGCGTCTGCGTTAACAAGGCAAACTTCAAAGATACCGTCGCAAAGAAAAAGGCAAGCGACGACGACCTACGAAAGATCATCGTCAACGCCTACTATGTCCTCATGACGCGTGGCATGCTGGGAACGTTTCTTTATGTATGCGACCCGGCACTCAAGGAGTATTTGTCACGGTATATCCCGGTGATATAGACCTAACGACCGCCCTCCCCCATGTAACCATCCTGTAAATCATAGCGGCGCACTCGAGTTTTACCGTGATGCGGTCGCGCCTGGCGCTCCACTGTGCTAAAGTATCCCGAACGTTCAAACGACTACGAGGGGAACTAGAAGATGGCACGTGTGCACAACTTCTCAGCTGGCCCGGCCGCGCTGCCCACAAGCGTGCTCGCCGAGATCGCCGACGAGATGATGGACTACCGCGGTTGCGGCATGTCCGTGCTCGAGATGAGCCATCGATCTAGCATGTACCAGCAGATCATCGACGACGCCGAGGCAACCCTGCGCCGCCTGCTGAGCATCCCCGACAACTACCGTGTCCTGTTTTTGCAGGGCGGCGCCACGCTGCAGTTTGCGGGCATCCCCATGAACCTCATGCGCCGCGGCCGCGCCGGCTACGTCGTGACCGGCAACTTTGCCAACAAGGCGTACAAGGAGGCCGCCAAGTACGGCGAGGTCATGCTGCTCGCGAGCTCCGAGGACACCAACTTCGACCGCATTCCCACCATGTCCGACGTCAACGCGCGCATTGCCGCCGAGGCCGCGGGCGACGGGCTCGACTACGTCTACATCTGCCAGAACAACACCATCTTTGGCACCATGTACCACGAGCTGCCCACTTGCGGCGATGTGCCGCTGGTCGCCGATGTCTCGAGCTGCTTTCTGTCGCAGCCGCTCGACGTCGAGCGCTACGGGCTCATTTACGCCGGCGCGCAGAAAAACGCTGGCGCCGCGGGCGTGACCGCGGTCATCGTGCGCGACGACCTCATCGCAGATGGCCCCGCCTTTGCGCAGACGCCGCAGTACCTGGACCTTAAGACCCAGGCCGCCAAGGGTTCCATGCTCAACACGCCCAACACCTTTGGCATCTACGTGTGCGGCAAGGTGTTCCATTGGGTGGAGCAGACCGGTGGACTTGCCGCCATGGCCGAGCGCAACTGGGCCAAGGCCAACCTGCTCTACGACCTGCTCGAGCACAGCGAGCTTTTCCATGGCACCACGCAAGCCGACAGTCGCTCCATCGCCAACGTCACCTTCCGCACCGGCGACGCCGAGCTCGATGCGACCTTTGTCGCAGGCGCGGCCGAACACCAGATTCAAAACGTCAGGGGCCATCGCCTGGTGGGCGGCATGCGCGCCAGCGTCTACAACGCCGTAACCATGGAAGACGTGCAGGCCCTGGCCTCGTACATGAAGGACTTCGAAGCACAGCATAGTTTGAGTCCGCGATCTAACTAGCCCGCAACGCGCGGGCCGACCAGCCACTTCAAACCACCTGTTTAAACCAAACCTGCTAAGGAGTTTTTCCATGCGTAAGATTAAGACCATCGACGACATCACTAAAGACGGCAAAGTCGAGTTTGGCGAGGGCTACGAATTTGTGGACACCGCCGAGGAGGCCGACGCCATCCTGATGCGCTGCACCGACCTGCACGGCTACGAGCTGCCCGAGGGTATCCGCGCCATCGCCCGCTGCGGCGCCGGCGTCAATAACATCCCCGTCGAGGAGTACGCCAAGAAGGGCGTCGTCGTCTTTAACTCCCCCGGCGCCAACAGCAACGCCGTCAAGGAGCTCGTCCTGGGCATGCTGGTGCTCTCGAGCCGCGGCGTGGTGCAGTCGATGAACTGGGTGCGCGACAACGCCGACGACCCCGAGATTCAGGTCGATGCCGAGAAGGCCAAGAAGGCCTTTGTGGGCCGCGAGCTCAAGGGCAAGCGCATCGGCGTCATCGGTCTGGGCAACGTGGGATCCAAGGTCGCCAACGCCTGCGTCGACCTGGGCATGGACGTCTACGGCTACGATCCGTTCATTTCCGTCGAGCACGCATGGGTGCTGAGCCGCGAGGTGCAGCGCGTGGGCACGCTCGAGGATCTGTGCCGCGGCTGCGACTACCTCACCGTGCACGTACCCAGCAAGGCCGACACCATCGGCATGATCAGTACCGAGCAAATCAACCTGCTGGCACCCGACGCCGTGCTCATCAACTACGCGCGCGAGACCATCATTGACGAGGACGCCGTCGACGCCGCCCTGCGCGAGGGCAAGCTTAGCTGGTTTAGCTGCGACTTTGCCACGCCCAAGACCGTCAAGATGCCCAATACGTTTATCACCACGCACTCGGGCGCCGGCACCGGCGAGGCCGAGGCCAACTGCGCCGACATGGCGATCAGCGAGCTCAAGGATTACCTGGAAAACGGCAATATCGCGCACAGCGTCAACTACCCCGCCTGCAGCATGGGCAAGGCGCGCGCCGCGAGCCGCATCGCCTGCCTGCACGCCAACGTGCCCAACATGATCGGCCAGATCACGGCCATTCTCGCCAAGGACAACGCCAACGTGCAGCGTATGACCAACGAGTCCGCTGGCGAGAACGCCTACACCATGTTCGACACCGACGAGCACCTGAACAGCAGCACCATCGAGGCGCTCAAGCGGATTCCGTCGATGTATCGCGTGCGCGTGATCAAGTAGCGTCGGCGCCAAGCCTGCCAGACAGACCACGAAGTCCATTCGCCCCCCGTTTTCATGGAACGGGGGGCGAATTGTGTGCTCCCGCCGGCTTGAAAAGTGCTACCCAGAACAAGTTGTTTCGGATAATCGACAGTTATGCCCTAGTCGCTAAGCACAACTGCTTTTACAAACAGCTTTATCAGGGGTTTTAGTAGGTAAAAATCGATCTCTATATGCCAAATTAAAGTTGACTGTCCATTTTCCGAAATAACTTGTTCTGGGTAGCACTTTTCAAGCCAATTCCAAGGAGCAATTGAAGGCTATTCGCAACTAAAACCTTAGCTTCCGCTACCGTTTTCCACCCGCGCGGCTACATTCCCGCCCAATCGATAAAAATCTCCTCACGAAGCCGCCGTTCGAGCTCCTGCTGCCGCGGCGTCTTGTCTTTCAGCGGCATATCGAGATAGGACATGATAAGCTCCATCACCACGCGGAAGGCATCGGAGTCAACCAGCTGACCATAGGTCATCAGAACGACGGGATATCCCATCGTCTGAAGGGCCGTCGTTCGATCGGAGTCCGAGATCTTGGATTCTATGGATCCGTGAATGGCTTTACCTTGACATTCAACCAGGCACTCCCGGCTGCCATCCTTATTTGACAGCAAGATATCGGCGTAGCGCCTATCAAGCCCCGAAATCAGGCGGGCGCTGCGCGTCATGCGAATCTCAACATTATTGGTAAGGCGCAGCCCTTCGCCGCCGCGCAGCCTCGAAAGGCCAAACAGCATCGAAGCTTGGACCTCAAGCGGCGATGCCACAACCCCCGTAATGCATTTCGCGGCACGTGTGAATGATTTAGCACCGCGGAGTCCCTGGATCTTATTGGCGAACTCCGTAAGGTCAGAGAGCTCGATCAAGGGAGGTCGTTTCCACAAGTCCGTTGGATTCCCCGAGGCATCCTTTACGTTTTCCCAGCCCGACCGTGCGTCACCCCACCGGCTCCCATATGCCTGCTCAAGCGCCAACTTTACTTGAGGTGCAATCTTGCACACGGCAAAGGTGCCGCACATCTCAAACATGCACATGATCAGACGCTCGTTTGGAACCGAGGAAGCCAGGGTCAGCAGGGTAAAGAGCGGGGACGCGACATCAAGGCCAAACTCCGTCTGCTGCACGGAGCCAAACGGCCTCTCCCCGTTCCAAACATGTCTGACAATGCGACCGCCCTTACGTCCGCAGCCGCCCTGCGCCAACACATGTAACGGAGTGCGCAGGAAATGCTTGACGAGTGGATGTTCACAAAGGCGCTCCCTGCGCGGATCGTCCGCAGAATCGGGCAGGTCCGGCATTATCGCCAAGACCTGTGGTGGTATCCGGTGATACCGAAAGGCAGATATGTCGCACAGCATGTCGTCCATGGAGAGTACGTACCCACTGCGTCGTTTGTAAACCCGCCCGGACGGCAAACGCGATGGCTCGGCCTGCGAACGGTAAATGCTGCTACGTGCACGTCGCGAATCTGCAGGTGACTTACAATCGGTTTGCAAAGCAAACTGATTCTGAGGTTTCATATGGTTGATGATGACGAGGGCGGCTATCGCCCCTTTGTCGTGCCCGGCCACGCCAAGGTCTGGGTCGACATGCGCCTGACGCCACCGACCGATACGGCCGCCGCGATCAACATGATCGAGCAGGCCGCTGCCACCGCCGAGGCCGCGGTTCCCGGTTGCCATGGCAGTTTCGCCGTGACGGGCGATCGCCCCGCCATCGAGCGCGACCCGAACTCTCCCCTTCTAGCTGCGCTCAAGCGCGCCGCCGATGACGTGACAGACGCGGACACGACCGTCGGCTTCTTTACCGGCTACACCGACACCGCCGTCATTGCCGGCAAGACAGGTAACCGCAATTGTATGAGCTACGGCCCCGGCTCGTTGGTGCTCACGCATAAGCCCAACGAGCCGGGGCCCATGCCGATATCGTTCGCTGCCAGAACGTGCTCATCGCGCTTGTCGACAACACGCTCTGGGACGCAAGCGTCCAAGTTGGGGCATAATAAGCCGCGAACAAACCAACTCACGCGTTAGGACCGCCCATGAAAGCACTTCCGTTTCCCTGCATCCGCCCAGCTCAGGACCGCGTGCTCGAGGCGCTGCCGCAGATGGGCGACATCCTAAGCGGCAACGACGCCCTGCGCGGCGCCATTGCCGACGGGCTCATGCTCAAAGATCCGGGCGCGGCGTATTACGTGTACGAATGCTCCGGAGAGCCAGGGCGCGTGACGGGCGTTGTGGCAATTTGCCCGGTCGGCGTACTGACGGGCGACGGCGCGACCCCCGCAGATGCGGCCGCAGCCGCCCGTGCAATCGCCGAGCTTAAGGTGCAGCCGCGCCCCGTGTCGCTCGCCTACGAGGCCTCGCCCGTTATGGATATCATCCTCGGTGCCGCCAAAGAGGGCGCGTCGCTCTATGCCGTCACCGACCCCGCCGGCATTACGCACCGCGCGTGGGAGGTCAAGCGCGAGGACGCCGTTGCCGCCATCCGAGCCATGCTCGACCAGGCACCGGAGCCGACGCCGGCAGACGACCCCACCTATGCTGCCGCGCTAGCAGGGGCGGCGCAGCTCCTGGCAGACGAAGCCCGCGCAGCCGGCGCCTACACGGGCAAAGAGCCGTTCAACTTTACCGTTGCCGCGTTATTCCCCGCCGCGCAGGTTGCCGGCGGCGCACCGCAGGTTCCGACGGGTTTGCTGACCCACCAGATCGCACGGTTCTAACAGGGCCTAAACGCCCGGCACAAAGACTCGGCAGCTCGACAAACAAGGGGCGGGGATACATGCGCATGCATCCCCGCCCCTTTCGCATCGAGCAATGATGTCGGCAATCTGCATCGCCACGCCCGCGCTACCCGCGCTGCGGACCCGCTGCCGCCACGAGCGGCTCAAGACCCAGCTCGCGCGCATAATCTTCTTGCGTAAAGACTTCGACCAGTTCAAACGTATCCGTCGCATCGTCAAACGCAAAATGCAGCACCGAGCAGTTGCCCGGAACGCGCTCGCGCTCGTCGGCCGCCGCTCCCCTCACGTGGTCCAAAAATTCCTTGATGGACGAGGCGTGGCTCACCGCGAGCACGCACTCGTGGTCCGAACGTCGCATAAGATCGGTCAACGTCGCCACCATGCGCTCGCGCACCTGCATCTGCCCCTCGCCGCCAAATTGGCGGTAGAAGTCACGCCACGGACGCTCGGGCATGAGCATCACGCGCTCGGCCTCAAAATCGCCAAAGAACCACTCGCACAGACCGTCCAGACGCTCGTAGGCAAGGCCCGGCCACAGGTTGGCGATAGTCTGCTCGGTGCGATGCAGCGTCGAGGTGTAGGCGTGGTCGGGCTCGATGCCACGCGCTCGCAAGAACATGCCAGCGCGCGCCGCCTGCTCGCAGCCCAACTGCGTGAGCGGCGAATCACTCCAGCCCTGAATAATGCGCTTGAGGTTAAATATCGTCTGTCCATGACGGACCAGATACAGGTCTTTATTCATAAGGGTCCTTTCGTTCGTTACCAGTCAAGGAGCGAAAACGCCCCGTCGCAATAGCCAAAATGAAGCACGGCACCGTTGTCGGGCTGTCCTCCCCCGCCGGCCACGCATCTAAGAAACTCCTAGCAGGCAGAGCCATGAGAGACTGCAAGCACACAATCGTGCTGCGGTCGAGCCATAATACGGGACAGCGCTGCAACCATGCGCGCCCGAAGCTCGCCTTCAGACTCGCCACCAAAGGCAACCGGATAATCGCCCCAAGGCCTCGGCGGCATCTCGCGATTTGATGCGCCCTCCAGCGAGCCCAGATGCCACTCGCGCAGATCGTCGACCGGCTTTATGGGAAGGTCCTCGCCAACAATCAGCCCGGCCGTGTGGCGTGCCCGACCCAATGGAGACGAATACGCATGGTCAAAGGAGATGCCGCGCGCCTCAAACGCCGCGCGCGTCGCCAGTGCCTGCTCGCGCCCGCGCGCCGTAAGCGGCGAATCGTGCCAGCCCTGCAAAATGTTCTGCACATTGAGCTCGGTCTGCCCATGCCGCACCAAATACAGATCGGCCACATGCCCTCCCCTCGTACCACCACAAAGGGGACGGGCACCTTTGTGGTGGTTTACCGCCGGATCACGCCGCGGCGACGCTCAACTACACCAGTACGTCGGCGAGTGGACGCTTGGGTACGTGGTGTACCTGTGCCTCGTCACGCCAGTAATTAACAGAGCCGTCGGGGTTGGAATCAATTGCATCGATCACCTGTGTCTCGGCGGGAACGCCAAAGACCATGATCAGCTTGACCTCGTACTTGTCGCCGTCAAGTCCCATGACATCAATCGCACGAGGCGGAAAAGCCTTGAACATGCACGCCGCCACCTCGGGCGTAGCGCTGCGGGCGGCGAGCATCATCGTCTGCGCGGCGATACCAGCGTCTGCCTCGGTGATTGGCGCGGCAGGCTTGCCCGGAGCGGGACGCTCTGCAAGGATCGCGATATAGCCGGTCGGGCGCTCGCCCTCGACAGGACCCGACCAATCCTTGAGCGCACCAGCCCATGTGAGCTTTTCAAATAAGCTCGAACACTCCTCGGCGTCGCTCACCACATGAAAGCGTAGGCGCTGAGCGTTGGCGCCGCAGGGAGCCAGGTGCGCCAGCTCTGCCAGCTCAAGCAAAAACTCGCGCGGCACGCGCATGGACTCGTCAAAACGGCGGCATGTGCGGGCGCGACGAACCAGCGCGTCAAACGATTCCAGACCGAGCTTTTCGCAACCTTGCTTTGCCATCGACTCCACGCTCGACGGCGCCGCGGGAACAGCTTCGTTCATAGAGACCCCCAATACAAGGCAATTGTTCTTAGGAAAATCTAACCTAAAACGCAGGCAATAACGAACAGAGCCGCAATGTTCTACACCTGTTGAATAGAAAAACGCGACATGGGGAACAACGAGAACAAATCGGGACCTTTGGGTTACGCTTCGCCCTCCCCGACCCATACGCCGGTGCCTTTAGGCGATACTTGTTGTAGCAACTGCGGCATACGCCGCAAAAACAACAATGACGGCAAACGCCGCGCGGAAAGGAGACCTCATGGGCATCTTTAAGAACGACGACCAGCAGTCGAATCTGTTTGGATTTGACGAGAAAAGCATGGCAGGCAAGGCAATCAAGGCCGTGCGCTGGATCTACGCCGTCACGGGCGTCATCGCGCTGCTTGCCGGCATCGCGCTGCTGTTTGCACCCGCCAAGTCCCTCGTCTTCCTGACGACCGTCCTGGGCTTCTACTTTGTGATCACAGCTGGCGTCAGGCTGTTCACCGCCATTTTTGAGCCGCTGCTGCCCGCCGGTTGGCGCGTGACGAGCATCATCTCCAACCTGCTCATCATTCTGGGCGGCGTCATAATCCTGCGCAACCAGGCCTTCTCGACCGCGACGCTCACCACGCTCGTGGTGGTCGTGGCCGGTTTTGGCTGGATCGTCGAAGGTGTTATGTCCATTCTGGAGTCCGAGCTTTCGTCCAACCGCGCCCTCGCCATCCTGAGCGGTGCGCTCTCCATCATCGCCGGCATGTTCGTGTTTATCTATCCACTGTGGTCGGCAAAGATGCTCGTCATCTTTAGCGGCGCCGCGCTCCTGGTGTTTGGCGTGACGCTGATTATTCGCGCTATCCGCTTTGGCAAGCTGGTGCACTAGATGCCGCGGACGCTGTTTATTGATGCCGACGCCTGCCCGGTTACGCGCGAGTCGATCGACTGTGCGCGGCGAGCGGGCGTCGCCGTGGTGATTGCCGGCAACAGCACGCAGAACCTGGAGCGGCACATTCGCCGCGACGATCCGCGCGATGCCGAGCACGCACGACGCGGCTTTTGGGTCACCACGCTCGATGTGAGCGTGGGCGCCGATAGTGCCGACTTTGCCATTGTCGAACGTTTGCAGGCGGGCGACGTGGTCGTGACGCAGGACATTGGCCTGGCGAGCATGGTGCTCGGCCGCGATGCCTCCGCCATCGGCGTGCGTGGGCGCGTGTACGACAAGGCGACCATCGACATGCAGCTGTTTATTCGTCACGAGGAAAAGAAGGTGCGCCGCGCTGGCGGTCGCACCCGCGGGCCAGCAGCCTTCACCAGCGAAGACCGCGCCCGCTTTAAGCGCAACCTCACCGAGCTGCTGCGCTAACCAAGGCAGATTTTTAGGCTATGCCCGGAAATTTGCCTTTTTGTTCTGACCGGTGTGAGCGCTCAGGATCCGTGGCTCAACAAAAAAACGGGCTTCAAAATGCCATGCGTCGCCGCATTGTGCAGGCGCCGGGCATGGCTATTTTGAAGCCCGTTTTGTTAGGCCTACTTAGAGGCCGAAGGCGGATAGGACGAGTCCCCAGCCGGCGCCGATGACGTACATCATGACCAGGAACACGGCATTTTCGCGAGCGCTGCGGTTGGTGCGGAACAGGACCAGGTAGCCCACGCCGGCGGAAATGAGCGTGCCGGCGAGCATCGGTGCCAGTTGCAGCGCGCCTTCCAGATACAGCTGCGTAATGACCACGCTCGCCGAGCAGTTGGGGATCAGGCCGACAAGCGCCGAACCCAGAACGGCGAGCGTCTCGTTGCCGCGCAGGAACTGCTCGATTGCGGACTCACCAAAGGTCTCGAGCACGGCGACCAGAATCAGTGTCACCAGGAAAATGAATACCGATACCTGCACGGTATGCGAGATGGCGCTGCGGATAATCGACAGGACGGGCGTACCTTCATGGGAGTGGGAATGACCGTGGCCGTGATGGTGTTCATGCTCGCCCTCATGACCGTGATCGTGGTCATGTCCATGTCCATGTTCGTGCTCGTCCTCGTCTTCATCACAACCGCAATGGTCGCGCTCGCACAGCTCATGGATGTGGTCGGCGCTCACGCCCGCCTCGGCCACCTCGTCGATGATGTCACCGCCGCTGTGGTCGTCATGCGCGCAGTTAACGTGCGCCGGATTGACAGTGGTCCCCAACACGGTACGGCGAATCGCCGCATGAGCACGGGCGTTGCGGCGCAGGCCGCGAATGGCAGCATCCACGATAAAGCCCGTGACCAGCGCGATCAGCGCTTTCGAAGCCAAAAGCATCGCCATAGTCTGCACGGGAACCTGCTCGGCAAGCAGCAGTGGCAGCATCTCGTCGGAAGTCGAGAGAAACACCGCCACCAGGGTGCCCAGCGTCACGACGCGACCGGCGTACAGCGTTGCCGCCATGGCCGAAAAGCCGCACTGCGGCACCATGCCCAGCAACGAGCCAACCACGGGGCCAGCGGCGCCGGCACGCTTGATGGTACCGTTGACGCGATCGCCTGCCACATGCTCGAGCGTCTCGAGGACCAGATATGTCACCAACAAGAACGGCACCAGCGAGAGCGTGTCCTTGCCGGCGTCGAGCAGAATATCAATCAGCAAATCCATGACGGATGGAACCTTTCGTGTCTTTCGGCAGCATTGTAAAAGTCCTAGCGGTCAACTAGGGTATTGTAATTGTCCTAGGCGTGATGCCAATAGTTGCCCATGGTAAACTATCATCTCGCCATAACTCGACAAACCCGAGCCGCGCGACGCGGCCCGTCCAAGGAGCAGCATATGAACGTTTCGCAAGCACTCGAATACGAGCGCCAGCCGTTTATCCCCATGTTTATCTACGGCGACCACGGCGCCATGGAATCCGAGCGTCAGAAAGGCGAAGAGGCCCTCAAGGTGCTCGAGACTGAGTACTTTACCGCCGAGGACGACCCCGGCTTCGACTTTGCCACCGTGCGCGACCTAGCCGACCGCAACCGCGACCTGTGCGACCAGATTGGCGAGGCGCGCCTGCGTAACGTAACGCCCGCGACGCTTTCGCGCGGCCTGTCCGACGCCGATACCTGCGCCGCCATCGGCAAGATGCAAAAGCGTACCGCCGCGTCCGTCATGCGCGAGATCCGCGGCGACCGCGACGCACTCGGCGTGGCCTACGCCCGCAAGCCCATCCAGGGCACCGTGCTGGGCATCGACATCGAGACCACCGGGCGTGCACCTGAGCGCGGCTATATCATCAACGTGGGTTGGGAGATCATGGAGCTCACCAGCGACGCCGTCCCGCACGACGCCGAGGCGCACTACTGCGGTCTGCCCGACATCTATCGCGGCGAGGACGTGCCGTTGTCGAATATCCACCACATCACCTGGGACGACATCGACGGCAAAACGCCCTTCCGCGAGAACAAGGAGCTGCAAAAGCAGCTGCTCAAGCTTATGAAGAAGTACCCGTACATGGCGCACAACGCCGCCTTTGAGGACAGCTGGTTCAAGATTCATCTGGACGGTTACGCCGAGGCACGCCGCGCGGGTAAGATCATCGTCATCGACTCGCGCCAGATCTGCCGCAGTCTGGACGCCGACGTGCGCTCGCTCCCCCGCGAGTCCGCGCCCGCTGCGCTCGAGAACTGGGCGCGCCGCCGTGGCACCCTCGCCGCCGACGCCAACGAGCAGCACCTGGGCCTCGACGACACCGACCTCATGCTCCGTACCGTCCAGGCCGAGTTCAACCTCAAGAACCTGTTTGCCAAGTAGATTGCCAAGCAGGGGCGCCATTCGCGAGTAATACTCGCCAGACGATAGCGCCCCACGCAAAAGCGACACGCCGAGGCGCCTCTCTCAAGCGACGCAATGCGGGCCGATATCCAAGTGGATATCGGCCCGTTTTTGCACGTCGCTAGGGCACCCACGTTGGCACCGGCGACCTTATTCGCGCCCACCGATGCCCTTAGCCGCCTCTAGGACCATTCGATAGCAAAAAAATTTCACGAATTATATTGACACATGAACATGCGCTCATATACTCGGAAGTAAGTTATATGAGCGCATGTTCATATGAAAGGATATTGCAATGAGCGAACACGCTGATGAAATAAAGTCCGGCATCGACACCACCATCGTGCCCGACGTCCCCACCACCTGCTCGCCCGAGGACCTTCCCGACGAGGAGCTGCTGTATGACCTTGCTGACCTGTTCAAGGTTTTCAGCGACACCACGCGCATCAAGATCCTTTACGCCCTCATGGGTCGCGAGCTCTGCGTGGCAGACATCGCCGAAGCGACCGCGACCTCGCAGTCCGCGGTGTCGCACCAGTTGCGCACCCTCAAGCAGTCACACCTGGTCAAATTCCGACGCGACGGCCGCAATATCCTCTACTCGCTCGCCGACGACCATGTCTACACCATGCTCAACCAAGGCATGAGCCACATCTGCGAATAGCGACCAACCACAGTACCAGCGCGGTCTGCACCCAAGCCGCAAAAACAGGGAAAGGAACCCACCATGAAAAAGCAGTTCAAGCTCGACGAGATCGACTGCGCCAACTGCGCGCGCGAGCTTCAGGACGAGCTGGCCAAGCTCGAGGGCGTCAAATCCGTGTCCGTCAACTTTATGACCCAGAAGCTGACGCTCGAGGCCGATGACGCCGAGTTCGACGAGGTGCTCGACCGCGTTGTAGAGTTTACGGCCGACGCCGAGCCGGACTGCGAGATCATTCTCTAGCCCAGGTTAACGCCAACCCGCAAGGCCGCGCTTGCCGCGGCCTTTGCTCGCGAAATTATATGAGCGAGTGTTCATACATTCAAATGGGAGGTTTGAATCATGGCAGCCGTCGATTCCACAAAGAAAAAGAAGAAGCGCAAGAAGAAAGAGTCCCTTGAGCATAAGCGCAACCGTATCCTGGTAGCGCTAGGCATTTTTGCGGTGGTGTACGCCCTCGACGAGCTCGGTACCCTTACCGCCGCATTCGGCACCCCGGGTGACATCTACGCCAGCTTCGTGCTGTTCCTGGTGCCGTTCCTAATTGCCGGCTACGACGTGCTCCAAAAGGCATACAACAACATCCGCCGCGGCAAGGCCTTCGACGAGAGCTTCCTCATGGCCGTCGCGACCATCGGCGCGTTTGCCATGGTGCTCTTCCCCGATACCGACCCGCACATGGCCGAAGGCGCCGCCGTCATGCTGTTCTACCAGGTCGGCGAGCTGTTTCAGGCGTACGCCGTGGGCAAGAGCCGCAAGTCGATCAGTGCCATGATGGACATCGCGCCCGACTACGCTAACGTCGAGCAGCCCGACGGCACACTCGAGCAGGTCTTCCCCGATGACATCGCCGTCGGCACCGTGATCGTGGTCAAGCCCGGTGAGCGCGTGCCTATCGACGGCGTCATCGTCGAGGGCGAGACACAGCTCGATACCGCCGCCCTTACCGGAGAGTCGGTCCCCCGCCCGGCCAAAACTGGAGACGATATCATCAGCGGCTGCATCAACATGACGGGTCTCCTCCACGTGCGCACCACCAAGCCCTTTGGCGAGTCCACCGTCGCGCGCGTCCTGGAGCTCGTAGAAAACGCTAGTGAGAAGAAGGCACGCACCGAGAACTTCATCACGCGCTTCGCCCGCGTCTACACGCCCGCTGTCACCGGCGCGGCCGCGGTACTCGCGCTCGGCGGTGGCTTGGTCACCGGCGCCTGGTCCGACTGGATCCTGCGCGGCCTGACCTTCCTCGTCGTCAGTTGCCCATGCGCGCTCGTGATCAGCGTGCCGCTCAGCTTTTTTGGCGGCATCGGTGGCGCATCCAAGCTGGGCGTCCTCATCAAGGGCTCTAACTACCTCGAGACGCTCGCGGATGTGGACACCGTCGTCTTTGACAAGACCGGCACGCTCACCAACGGCACGTTTTCGGTCGTGGCGGTACACCCCGAGGCAGGCTATACCGAGCAGTCGCTGCTCGAAGTCGCGGCCCTTGCCGAGTCATTCTCCGACCATCCCATCGCGCAGTCGGTACGCACCGCCTTCCAGGGCGAGCTCGATCCCAAACGCGTAAGCGACTCCACCAATGACGCGGGCCATGGCGTGACGGCGATTATCGACGGCAAGCGCGTCATCGTCGGCAATGCCAAGATGCTTGCTGTGGCCGGTATCGAAGCGCCCAATTGCGAGATCGTCGGCACCATCCTCCACGTGCTGGTCGATGATACGTACGCCGGCCACATCGTAATTGCCGACACCATAAAGACCGATGCCGAGCAAACGATTCGCGACCTGCACGCCGCCGGCGTCAAGCGCACCGTCATGCTCACGGGCGACCGTGAGGAGGTTGCGGCGTCTGTAGCCAAGCAACTCGGTCTCGACGAGTTCCACGCGCAGCTGTTACCGGGTGATAAGGTCGAGCGTGTCGAGGCGCTGCTTGCAGCAGAATCGGGCAAGGGCAAGCTCGCCTTTGTAGGCGACGGCATCAACGATGCGCCCGTGCTCACCCGTGCAGACGTTGGCATTGCCATGGGCGCCATGGGTTCCGACGCCGCAATTGAGGCCGCCGACGTGGTGCTGATGGACGACAAGCCTTCCAACATCTCCCGCGCGATCCGCGTGGCGCGCAAGACCATGACGATTGTTTGGCAGAACATCATCTTTGCGCTGGGCATTAAGCTGCTGATTCTAGTGCTGGCAGCACTCGGCATTGCCAACATGTGGCTTGCTGTGTTCGGCGACGTAGGCGTGGCGATCATCGCCATCCTGAACGCCATGCGCGCGATGGGTGTCAAGAACCTGTAGCGTTCGTGGGCTGTCCGGCCGGGACCGGGCTTGGTTTTGAAAACGTCCTCGCGCATGAGGCCCGTCTTTCCTGCTCCTGCGGAGCAACGGAAAGACGGGCCTCGCGCTGCGGAGTGTTTTCAAAACCAAGCCCGGCCCCGACCTGCGTTGACACAGCTGGCGGTTCTTGGGCATCGCTTGCTGGTGGGGTTCCTTGTCTGAGTTGGACTTAGTTGGTGGGACCACTCGTCTCGGTCGCTGTCCCGCACCGTTCCGGCGCGGGAGGCGCGCCGCTGCGGGAGTGCTAGTCGGTCATTGTTGGCGCCGAAGCACCGTCCCGCCCCAGCATCGATCTTAGCTTCTCAAAGCTTTCCTCGCTCAGGCAGTGCTCCATGTGGCAGCCCTCTTGCGACGCCACCTCGGCCGATACGCCTGCATCCTCCAAAAGCCCCACGAAAAAGCAGTGGCGCTCCCACATTTGGCGCGCGACCTCCAGACCGCGCTCTGTCAGATGAACATCTCGTTTGCCCATTTCGACATAGCCGTTGCTTTCCAGCGTCGCCATGGCCTTGGAAACGCTCGCCTTGGTTACACCGAGGTACTCCGCAACGTCGATCGAGCGCACGATGACCTGACGTTCCGACAGAACGTAGATTGATTCGAGATAGTCTTCTCCGGATTCACGTAGGGCCATGGGCCGCCTTTCGCGATGATTGCTAGTTAGCCTTTGGATACTTTCCACGGCTAACTTTACCGCAAAAGTTGCCCATGTCTTACTACTTTGTCTAAAAGTTAGCCGTGTTTCACAAAACGTGCGGGACGAAAACAAAATGGGGACGCCCCGCAAGGAGTGTCCCCAGGCGCCGGGTGCCGCCCCGCAGTTACATCAATCCAAAGTGCTTCGCGGCGTTGCAGATGCCATCGTCGTCCACGGCTGTCGTCACATAGGTCGCCGCAGCTTTCACCGTGTCCTGCGCGTTGCCCATGGCCACACTTGTGCCCACGGCCGAGAACATCGACAGGTCGTTCTCGCCGTCGCCAAAGGCAATCGCCTCGCTCGCGTCGATGCCCAGGCGCTCCAGCGTCGCCGCCACGCCCAGGTCCTTGCCGCCGTTGGCCGGAATAATGTCGCAGAACAGATCGCACCAGCGCGTGGTGAGCGAATGCGACACGGCATCGGTCACGATATGCTCGTCGGCCGGATCAACGAAGGCGCAAAACTGGTAGACCGGTGCATCAAAGGCGTGCTCAAACGGCTCCTCGTGGTAGACGATTCCCGCGTTGCTGCCAGCCGTCACCACGCGCTCGGACAGGCGGTTCACAAACGAGTCCTCGCCCTGCATGCACAGCGAGTCGTAGCGCCCCTGCGCCACCTGGTCCACAATCACCGCGACGTCGTCCGAATCGATCGGGCAGCTGCGGTAAACCCCCTCGGCATCAAAGCAGTGCTGGCCCGAAAGCGTAATGTACGCATCCCAGCCCAGGTCGAACAGCCAGTCCGGCATCTGGTAGGTCGGACGGCCCGTGGCGATCACGCACGCAATCCCCTGCTCGTGAAAGCTGTCGAGCACCTGCTGCGCCGACGCCGGAATCCGGTGGGTCTTAAAGCTCAGCAGCGTGCCGTCGATATCGAAAAACGCGGCTTTGATCATTCTCGCCTACTCCTCGCCCTCGAGCTTTTCGCTCGCCTCGAGCCACGCCATCTCCAGCTCGTCCATGGCGGCGTGAGCCTCGTCAATCTTTGCCTGCTGCTCGCCGAGCGCCGTGTAGTTGGTGGGGTCAACCTGGGCCATCGCGGCCTCGGCCTCCTCCACGCGGGCGCGCTGCGTCTCCATCTTGCGCTCGAGCGAGCTCACCTCGCGGCGGAGCTTCTGGCGCTCGGCGTTGGAAAGGCCATTGGGCTGGCCGCTCGACTTGGGTTTTTCGGCCGCAGCCGCCGCAGCACCGGTGTCGAACGTGCCGGTCTTGGCGCTCGGTGCGCCCACGGGCTCGCCCTCGGCGGTAGCGTTGCACAGACGCAGGTACTGGTCGACGCCGCCGGGCATATGCGTCAGGTGGCCGTCAAGCAGCGCCCACTGCTGGTCGGTCACGCGCTCCATCAAGAAGCGGTCGTGCGTCACCAGAATCAACGTGCCCGGCCAGCCGTCGAGCAGGTCCTCGACAATCGCCAGCATGTCGGTATCCAGGTCGTTGCCGGGCTCGTCCAGGATGAGCACGTTGGGCTCGTCCAGGATTGTCAGCAGCAGCGACAGGCGACGGCGCTGACCGCCCGAAAGATCGCCGATACGACTCCAGAGCTGCTGCGTCGTAAAGCCCAGACGCTCGCAGAGCTTCTCGGGTGAAGTCTCCTTGCCGTCGATGACGTAGTACTTCTTATAGTTGCTGAGCACCTCGCGGATCGTGTCGCCCATGTAGGGCTCGAGCTCCTCGAGCTGCTGCGACAGCACGCCAAAGTGCACTGTCTGGCCAATCTTCACGCGGCCGTGTGTGGGTTCAATCTTGCCCTGGATCACGTCGAGCAGCGTCGACTTACCGGCGCCGTTCTCGCCCAAAAGACCATAGCGGTCGCCCGCACCAATGAGCCAGGTCACATCGGTGAGCACCTGCTTGGGCGCGCCGTCGGTATCGGCATAGCCGGCATCCACGTCGACCACATCGATAACCTGCTTGCCCAAGCGGCTCACGGCCAGGCGCTTGAGCTCCAACTCGTCACGCACGGGCGGCACGTCGGCGATGAGCTCGCGGGCGGCATCCACGCGAAACTTGGGCTTGGTGGAGCGCGCCTGGGCGCCGCGGCTCAGCCACGCGAGCTCCTTGCGCGCCATGTTGCGACGGCGCTCCTCGGTGACGGCGGCCATACGGTCGCGCTCTACGCGCTGCAGGATGTATGCCGAATAGCCGCCCTCGAAGGGATCGACCTGGCCGTCGTGGACCTCCCACATGCTGGTGCAGACCTCGTCCAAGAACCAGCGGTCGTGCGTGACCACGAGCATCGCGCCCTGGCCGCGCTGCCAGCGGGCCTTTAAGTGACGCGCGAGCCAGTTGATGGTGCGCATATCCAGGTGGTTGGTGGGCTCGTCGAGCATGAGCACGTCGTAATCGCCGATCAGCAAGCGCGCGAGGTCCACGCGACGGCGCTGACCGCCCGAAAGCTCGCCCACCGTGCCCTCCCAGGGCACATCGCTAATAAGACCGGCGAGAATCTGGCGCGTGCGGAGGCTCGACGCCCACTCGTACTCGGGGGCGTCGCCCACAACGGCATGATGCACGGTATCAGTATCGACCAGGTTGTCCTTTTGGCCGAGCAGACCGATCGTCGTGCCGCGGCGGTGCGTCACGCGTCCGTCATCGGGCTCCAGCGTGCCGGCGAGCACGCTCAGCAGCGTCGACTTGCCGTCGCCGTTTTTACCGACAATACCAATGCGGTCGCCCTCGCCCACGCCGAGCGTCACGCTATCGAAAATATGCTTGGTGGGAAACTCTAGGCTGACGGAATCGCATCCCAAAAGAATCGCCATATGCCCTGCTCCTTCGTAGAAATTCAACGTTGTCCATGATAGCAGCGAGCCCCACCCCAAACCACCACGAAGGCGCCTGTCCCCTTTGTGGTGGTCGTTTCGGTCGCAGAGCAAAAGGCGGGCCATCTCCCAAAAGAGATGACCCGCCTCTCCAATCAGTCCCGTGGCAACCGTGGCCGCCGCGGGCCTCAAGCATGTCCCGGACTAGGAGAACATGCCGGTGAGGTAATCATTCAGCCGCTTATCCTTGGGCCGTTGGAAAATCTCGTCAGTCTCGTCGTACTCGACCATATCGCCCATGTAGAAGAACGCCGTGCGGTTGGACACGCGCGACGCCTGCTCCATGTTGTGCGTCACGATAACGATGGCGCGGTCGGCCACGATCGATGACATGAGGTCCTCGATCGCCAGCGTCGAGATGGGGTCGAGCGCCGAGCAGGGCTCGTCGAACAGAATCACGTCGGGGTTGAGCGCCAGCGTGCGCGCGATGCACAGACGCTGCTGCTGACCGCCCGAAAGCGCATAGGCGCTCTTATCGAGCTTGTCTTTGACCTCGTCCCACAGCGCCGCGCCGCGTAAGCTTTCCTCGACCATGCGGTCGAGCTCGTCACGGTCGGTGATGCCGTGGCGCTTGGGCGCAAACGTGATGTTGTCGCGAATGGACTTGCGGAACGGGTTGGGCTGCTGGAACACCATGCCAATGGAACGGCGCAGCTCGTAGGTGTTTTCGGTCTTGGTGTTCACGTTGCGCCCGCGATAGTTGATCTCGCCCTCCACGCGGCAGCCGCGAATCTCGCGATTCATGAGGTTGAGGCTACGCAAGAAGGTCGACTTACCGCAGCCCGAAGGCCCGATGAGCGCCGTGATCTCGCCCTTGTGAAAGTCGAGCGACGTATTGCGCAGTGCATGGTGGTCGCCATAGTACACGTTGACGTCCTTGGTGGAGAGCACGACCTCGTCGCTCACGGCCTTGCCGCTCACGCGCACGCGCTTCTCGCTCTCCCCCACGCTCGACAAAAAGTCCTGGGTCTCGGACGATGCCGCCTCAGTTGCGGGCGTTGCATTTATCTCGCTCATTCGGCCGTCATCTTCCTTGCCAGTTGTTTGCCCACGATACGGGCGACTACGTTAAACAGCAGCACGCAAATCATCAGCAGCGCCGCGGTGCCCCAAACGATCTGCTGGGCCTCGGGGCTGCCCTCGCCATAGATCTTGTAGATGTGCACGGCGAGCGACTCACCGGGGCGGAACACGTTCCAGGCGCAGGTGGGGCTCGACAGGTTAAAGCTCAAGAAGTTCAGACGCACCGGCGAGCTCATGCCTGAGGTAAAGAGCAGTGCCGCGGCCTCGCCAAACACGCGGCCGGCCGAAAGCACGATGCCGGTCACGATAGCGGGCATGGCCTCGGGGATCAGGATGTGCAGCGTGGCCTCCCAGCGGGTGAGGCCCATGGCCAGGCACGCATCGCGCTGGGCCTGCGGCACGTCCTCGAGCGCCTGCTGGATCACGCGCACCAGGATGGGGATATTGAACATGGTGAGCGCGACGGCGCCGGAGATGATGGAGTACTTCCAGCCCAGCTGCACCGAGAACGCCAGAAAGCCGAACATGCCGACGACGATGGACGGCAGCGAGGACAGCGTCTCGATGGCGGTGGAGGCGATGTCGCGGATGGGTCCGTCGGGTGAGTACTCGACCAGGAAGACCGCGCCACCCAAGCTGATGGGCACCGAGATGACTAGGGTGATCAGCAACAGATAGAACGAGTCGAACAGTTGGTAGAGCACGCCGCCCTGGGTTCCGTTGGCGCGCGCGGGCTGCGTGAGAAATCCTGGCTGAAACAGCGTCGAGATGCCCTCGAACAGAATATAGGCCACCATGGAGACGACGATGAGCATGACGATGGCGACGATTGCCGTCAGCACGCCCGTGGCGATGCGGTCCTGCTTTTGGACACGCCCGAGTCTCGCCTCGTCGATATGGATGCGCGTGCTAGCCACGAGCCTTCGCCCCCTTGCGGCCGATAAGGTGGATGATCAGGATGAAGATGAGGCTCATGCCCATCAGCAGCAGACCGAGCGCCCACAGAACATCGTCCTGGGCCGAGCCCTCGGCATAGACCGCCATGGACGTGGTGAGCGTGGTGGTGATGGTGGACGCCGGCGACAGGAGCGACGTCGGCATGGCCTCGATACCGCCGATAACCATGCGCACGGCGAGCGTTTCGCCAAAGGCGCGGGTCATGCCAAGGATGACCGCGGTCATGAGCGACGGCATGGCGGATTTGAGCACCACGTGCCAGATGGTCTGCCAGCGGGTGTAGCCCAGCGCGAGCGAGCCCTGACGGTAGCTATCGGGCACGGCGCGCAGGCCATCGACCGAAAGGGTGGTCATGGTCGGCAGGATCATGACGGCTAGCACGATGGCGCCGGGCAGGATGCCCAGGCCCGTACTCACGTGGAAAACGGACTTCATAAGTCCGACGACCACGTGAAAGCCAATCAGTCCAAAGACGACCGAGGGAATGCCGGTCAAAAGCTCAATAAGCGGCTGAAAGACCTTGGAACCAAATTTGGGTTGGATCTCGACCGCAAAGATGGCGGAGCCGATGGCGATGGGCAGCGCGATGAGCGTGGAGAGCACCATGACCGCAAACGAGGTGACGATCAGGGGCAGGGCGCCGGTATAGGGCAGACCGTTTTCGGCTGTGTTGGCCAGGTCCCACTTGGTGCCGGCGAAGAACTCGACAACCGAAACGCCATCCTTGAGAAAAGCCGAGAGGCCCTTTTGGGCGACCATGAAGATAAGCGCGGCAACGACAAGCGTCACGAGCGCTACGCACGCGCCCGTGACGCCCAGGCCCACGTTCTCAAGGTCGCGCTTTGGCAGCTGTTTTGCCATTGCAAACCTTTCCGGGGGCGATTACTTATTTAGCAGAGACCTTGCCGCTGGCGTCCTTGACGACCTTCATGGCAGAGACGGGGATAAAGCCCTGCTCCTCGACGAGCTTGCCCTGGACGTCGTCGGAAAGCATGAACTCCAGGAAGGCCGTGGTGGCCTCGTCGGCGTCCTTGGAGCAGTACATGTGCTCGGTAGCCCAGATCTTGAAGGAGTCGTCGGTGACGTTTGCGCTCTTGGGCTCGACGCCCTCGACCTTGATGGCGTTGAACTTGGAGTCATCGAAGTGCGAGAAGTCGAGGTAGGAGATGGCGTTATCGGTGCTGCCCATCTGAGTCTGGACGTCGCCGGACTTGTCGAGCTCGGCGTCGCCCTTAAAGTCGACGGCCTCGTCACCAAAGACGGCGGCCTCGAAGGTGGCGCGGGTACCGGAGCCGGCCTTGCGGTTGAGGACGACGATGGTGGCGTCGTCACCGCCGACCTCGTTCCAGTTGGTAATCTGGCCGGAGAAGATGCCCTTGAGCTGCTCGAGGGACAGGTCGTCGACCGTCACGTTCTTGGAGACGACGGGACCCATGCCCACAACGGCGACCTCGTGGTCGACGAGGTTCTTGACCTGGTCGGCCTCGAGCTTGGTCTCGGCGAAGACGTCGGAGTTACCGATGGTGACGGTGCCGGCGGCGACAGCGGTCAGGCCCTTGCCCGAACCGTTGCCCGAGCCGGAGACGGAGACATCGGGGTTGGCGTCCATGAACTTCTCGGCAGCGGCCTCGACGAGAGCTTGGAACGAGGAGGCGCCGTCGTAGGTCACCTCGCCGGCGACGGACTCGGCAGCGGCAGCGGCGCTGCCCTTGTCGGCGGCGTCGGATGCGCCTGCGCCGCCGCAACCAACGAGACCGAGACCGACGATACTGGCAAGACCACCAGCGAGGCCGAGGAACTGACGACGAGAATAAGCCTGATCGAGCATGATCTTCCTTTCATACATGCGACTCGCGGGCACCCCGCCCGCTTTGCTGTTTGGAAAGATACGGCCCCGACCGGGCAGCGCCCGCGCCAGCTGCGGTTTCTTACGGTCATCTGATAGACCCTTACCGCAAGCGAGACTCGGCTTTACAAACGAATAACAAACCCGCCCCCAAGCATGACCCGCCTTTTACACCAGAGGAGCGTCCCCAAGTGGCGCAAAAAAGCCCGGGCCGAAGCACCGGGCTCGCAATATAGGTCTGTATCCAAGCAGGATATAGGGGTTTCCCAGGTGCCCGAGATTGCCCCGAAAGAGGAGCGCCGCGTACTTTGGTACGCAAGCGACGGTTTGAGGGGTAAGGTCGGGTGCCTGGGGAAGCCCTACAGTTCGAGTTCGTTCAAACGCAGGATTGCCACGATATAAATCTTGAGTGCCTGCTTGAGCTGTTCCTCGTTGGCGCACTCGTTGGGGCCATGCATCTGGCCGCCCCATGCGGGCAGCTCCAGGCCGGTCTCCTCGGGGCCAAACGAGACGGCGCGGGCAAAGTTGCGCGCGTACGTGCCGCCGCCCATGGCAAAGGGCTCGGCATGCTTGCCCGTAAACTCGTTATAGGTATCGATAAGCGCCTTCACGGCCGGATCGTCGGCAGACACCGAGAACGGCACCTTTGCACGACCCACACGGTACGTCACGCCAAAGCGCCCCACGAGCGGTTCGAGTTGCTCGCAGATGGTATCGGCACTGGTGCTATCGGGGAAGCGCACGTCGATGACCTGCTCAATATGGCCATCCACCACACGGATGACACCGGGGTTACAGGTGAGCGGGCCAAACGCGGGGCTCGTCGCGTCGATACCCAGGCCGCGGCCATAGGCGTCCGCATGGACAAATGCCAGAAACTTGACAAACTCGTGCTCGGCAGGCGTCAACAGGCGCTCGTCACGGGCACCAAACGCGTCCTCGGCCTGGCGCAGATACGCCACGATGAGGCCGACGGCATTGATCGTTCCCTCGGGCATCGAGGCATGACCGCCAATGCCGTGGGCAAAAATCTGCGTATGGCCGTTATCGAGCGCCGTAATCTCCAGGCGGTCGGCGTTCTCGACCGGTGCCGGCAGCTCATCGGCAGCAATCGCGAGCTCGCAGATAGACTGCGACGGAATGGCGTTGCTCGCCTCGGCGCCGCTCCACGATACGATGCGCCCGCCTTCAATCTTGGGGCTCACAAATGTCGCCCCAAACTGGCCCTTCTCGGCATTGCAAACCGGGAACTCGGCATCGGGCGTAAACAGAAAGTCGGGGTTCGCGTGGTTCTCCAGATAATGATGAACGTCGGACATGCCCACTTCCTCATCGCAGCCCAGCAGCGCGCGGAAGGTATAGCGCGGCGCAATGCCGTTCCTGAGCAGATAAGCACCAGCGTAGAGCGACAGCACCGCCGGGCCCTTGTCGTCAATCACGCCACGGCCGAGCAGCCAGCCCTCGCGACGCTCCATCGCAAACGGGTCGGTGTTCCAACCGGGGCCGGCGGGCACCACGTCCACATGGCAGATAGTCGCAAGCTGCTTATCGCCGCGGCCCGGGATATCGGCAATGCCCACATAGCCCTCGTCATCGCTCGTCTGGTAGCCGAGCTTTTGCGCAATACCGAGCGCGCAATCGAGCGCATCACGGACCGGGCGGCCAAACGGCGCACCGGGCTCTGCATCGGCAGCAACGGCCACAGACGGATAGCTCACCAGCTGCTCGATATCGGCGACGACATCTTCCCAGACCTCGTCGACATACTCGGCAACGCTCTGCTCCACCTGATTCATGGACGACCTCCTTACCAATAAGCAGCGGGCACGCCCGCCCCTCACATCACGTCATTAGATAGCGAAAAGTTTAGCAAGCTCGGCCACCGAGTGCACCACCGCATCGGCGCCCGCAGCCTCGTGCTCTCCCGGCGCCGCCGCGCCCGAATAGATGCCAATGCACGGCACGCCCATCGCGTGCGCGCCCTCCACATCGTTAAAGCGATCGCCGATCATCACGGCATCGTCGGCCGTCGCGCCGAGCGCCGCCAGGGCATCGCGGACCGAATCGGCCTTGGTCTCGCGACCCTGCGGCGGATTCATGCCAACCACCGCCTCAAACTGAGAAAGCCCGAGCTCACGCACCATGTCGATGCACTTGGCCTCCATGCGCGACGTCGCCACGGCCATGCGATGCCCTTGTGCGACAAGGCCATCGAGCAGCTCGGGAATCCCATCAAACACAGGGTACTCCCCCGGTCCCAGCTCATCAAAAAAGGCACGGTACTCGTCGGCCACCACAAGCGACTCCTCGCGCGAGAAGCCGTAAAAGTCGTGGAAGCTCTTCCACAGGGGCGGCCCGATCATACGGCGCAAGTCACCCATCTGCGCTTCCGAAAACCCGCGCGCAGCAAGCGTCTTGCGCGTCGAGGTCATCACCGCCCGGCCTGTATCGGCCACCGTGCCATCGAAATCAAACAGCACGACCGGCCGCTCGCATAGCTGTAATGCCGCCATCGATATCCTTCTTCCCCAGTTGGCGATTTCCACACCGACACTTCAAACTGTTGACTATTCAACAATTAAAGCTGGCAATGTGGAACGACTCTACTATACTTGTCGCACTTTGCTCTCAGAAGGCGGCGCGCAAATGCCCCAACGAAAGGTGCAATTATGTCTTTTGCCATCATAACCGACTCCACGTCGGACATCTCCCCCACCCGCGCCCAAGAGCTCGGCATTTACGTGATTCCGCTGCATGTGATTATCGAAGGCGAGGACCTGCTCGACCAGGTGCAGATCACCGCCGAGGAGTACGTCGCCCGCATGGCAGGCTCCGAGCAGCTACCGCACACCTCGCAGCCGAGCGCCGGTGAGTTCAAGGAGCTCTTCGATCGCGTGCGCGCCGACGGCCACGACAGCGCCATCTTTATCTCGCTGTGCAGTGAGTGGTCTGCCTGCTACGCCAACGCGTGCCAGGTTGCCGATACCCACGAGCTCGACGTGCGCTGCATCGATTCGCGCACCGGCTCGGGCGCCGAGGGCCTGCTGGTGGAGTACGCGCTCGCCATGCGCGAGGACGGCCGCAGCCTGGACGAGACCGAGGCGCAGATCCGCGCGACGCTGCCCGACGCCCACCTGCTGCTGATTCCCCGAACGCTCGAGAACCTGGTCAAGAACGGCCGCGCGCCCAAGCTCGCTGGCCAGCTGACGCAGATGCTCAACATCCGCCTGGCCGTTTCGCCGGAGTGGAAATCGGGCGAGATCAAGGCCATCAAAAAGGGCCGCGGCGCCAAGCGCATCGTCGCCAACACCATGGCCGTTTGCCTCGCATTTTTGGCAGAACACCCGGGTTCAAGCGTGCGCGTGCTCACAACCGGCGCCGCCGAGGAGCAGGAGCTCGTCAACCAAGCGCTCGCAGGCCAGGACTACGTAGACGCCGGCACCGGCCCCATCGGCTGCACCATCGCAACCCACGTAGGCGTCGACGCCATCGCCATCAGCTACTGCCCCCGCTACCAGCCCATCCACTAGGGGCACCTTTACCACTTGCGGTGGAATAGGGACTGTTTTTGGCGTATGGCCACAAATCAATCCCTATTTCACCGCAACTTCTTTTGCTGAGCCATCCATATACAAGATATGCTGACGATCGGCGCATTCCCAGCTGTTTAGGGGAGCTTCGACTAGCCCCTAGCGGTACCCGGTGGGCAAAAAATGGCAAATATGAGTACTGTCATAAATTTAGTAACAGCAAAATTTCGCTGAAATTGCCCGCTCCCACCGATTTCAAGCTCCATAAAGCCCCGAATCGTCGTGTTTAGGGGGGGGTGAATATACTAAAACTCAGTCAATTGGTCTTAGATACTTCTCAAATGATATGAGACTAACCGAGCAACAGTACTCATATTTGCCATTTTTTGCCCACCGGGTCTGAATGAGGTCCGCTCTTTACGCCTCCGGCTACCCATATGACCGCAAACCCTGATTATCAAGGGCCGTCGCGCGCCTTGGCATCGACCGAAAGCCGCTCGCAGAATAATCCCTTGCCATTAGCAAACTTGAATCGAAATTACATATCCCAAAAAGCCGTAATGCCGTACCCTCGTCTCAACAACTCCAATACAAGGACGGCATTCAAATGGGCAACGCCATGCATCAATACGCCCTCTTTGGGACCGCACAATTTAAATACGATCAGACGATCACACATATATCGGACCAACACCGACAAATCGTCATTTGCAACAACGGTTCAGACGTACGCTACGCAACGCTAGAAGAGTGGGAAGAAGCTGGCGCTTTGTTCGATGAACGAGCACAAATCGAGGGCATCGTCACCAGCGCGAGCCCAGCACGCGATAAACTCGAGCTCTTTCGCAGTCTCTTTACCGGGCGCAAAGATGTTTACGCTCATGGATATCGCAGAAAGGACGGGGGCATTGGCTATACGCCTGCTTGTGCTAATGAGTGGGAGCCAGGAATTTGCCCCAAAGCAGCCCATCAAAGAGTTAAATGTGTAGAATGCAGCAATCGCGTCTTCCCGGAATTAAGCGATGCCGCAATCATTGCTCACTTTAAAGGCAACGATGACCGGTTCCGCGATGTCCTCGGGCAATATGTTCTCGATAGGAACTGCAACACGAAAGTTCTCGTCATCGATTTTGACAAAGCGGACTGGAAAGAGGCAACAAATGCCGTACGGCTTGTTGCAATACGACGGGGCATTAACGCCGCCGTTGAGCGCTCAAGGTCCGGCAACGGCGCCCACATCTGGTTTTTCTTCCTCGAGCCAATCAGCGCAAAGGCTGCCCGAGAGTTTGGAAGTTGCCTCATAACCGAAGCTGCGGCGCATAATAAGACAATCACGTTCGAGGCCTTTGATCGAATGCTACCCGCTCAGGCCACTATTCCCGATGGAGGCTTCGGAAACCTCATCGCACTCCCCTTTCAAGGCAAGGCGCAACGTGAAGGAAACAGTGTATTTGTAGACGAACAATTCAAGCCCTTTCCCGACCAATGGCTCTATCTATCACAAGTCCAGCTGATTCCGCGCTCGACGGTGCAAGATCTGATTGAGGCCCCTGGAAACAACCCACACGGACCAGCAACAACTACGGTGGCAAACAAGGGCAAACGGTATGCCCAAAGACCACGAAAGCGACTACCACTCACATCGCGGGACTTTCCCTCATCGCTGCCCGTTATTCAAGCCGATATGCTGTACATCCCCGAGAAGTCTCTGAGTCCAGCAGCTCAAATGGAAATCCGCGGACTTGCGACATTTGCCAATCCGGCATTCTATCGCGCGCAGTCCATGCATCAATCAGTATTCGGCAAACCGCGACTCATAGACCTTAGCGAACTGAGAGATGGTCATGTTGCAATTCCCCGGGGCTGCAAAACTCAACTTGAGCAGCTAGTTCAAGAGACCGGCGTTACCGCCCACTATTCAGACGAGCGCAAATCGGGCAATCCGATTGTTATGGCATTTAAAGGAGTCCTTCGCCCTGAGCAGCAAATCGCCGCTGATCAGATGCTCATATACGAAGACGGAATCATGTCCGCGCCGACAGGCTTCGGTAAAACAGTCGTCGGAGCTTATCTTATTGCATCCATTGGTCTTCCAACGCTCGTCATCGTTCCCAAAACCGCACTCATAACCCAATGGAAATCCCAGCTCGAGCGATTTATCGACATTACGGACAACAGGGAGCCCGTCCGAACCCCAAAAGGACGAATCAGCAAAAGGCAGCCTCCGGTCATCGGACAAATAGGAGGAGGCAAAATGGCCGTAAGCGGCCTCGTCGACATCGCTTCGTTCCAGTCGTTATCTGGCAAAGACCGTCAAACCGGAGAGCCGATAGTTAAGGGCCTTGTTCGTAATTACGGCCTCATTATCTGCGACGAATGCCACCATGCCGCCGCACCACAGCTCGAGCTTATTCTCAAGTCCGCCCCGGCCAAATACGTATACGGCCTTTCTGCGACGCCCGAACGATCCGACGGCCTTACGCGGGCGCTCTCCATGCTCTGCGGCCCGCTCCGTTATGTTATCGATCCAAAAGCGCAAGCGATTCAGCAGGGCATCCAGCGCATCGTACGGCCTCGTTTTACTGGAATTCGACTACCCGCCTACGAGCCAGGTGCAAGCTTCAATCAGATTCTCGACCTGCTGTGCACGCATGCAGCTAGAAACGAATTGATTGTCAACGACGCTATTGAAGCTGCGTCAAACGGCCGGCATCCGCTCGTGCTGACTAAAAGGAAAAAGCATGCCGAGGAGCTGTTCGGGATGCTCAAAAACCAAGGACACGAACCCGTTCTCCTGACCGGGGAAATCGACGCCAAAGAAAGAAAAACGATACTGAGCAGTCTTCCCCGCTTCGAGCATGAACATCGAATCATCGTCGCCACCGAAAGCCTTTTGGGCGAGGGCTTCGATCTGTCCTACCTTGACACTCTACTCATTGCCACGCCGATATCGTGGGACGGCAGCATCACGCAGCAGGCGGGCAGGCTCCATAGAAGCCACGAGGGCAAGCGACGGGTTGAGATATTCGACTACGTTGATTTATCTATACCCATGCTCGCCCGCATGTACCAGAAGAGACTCAAGACCTACGCCAAGCTCGGGTACGAAGTCTACGTGACCGGAGGCAGCGAGCAGTCCGATCAAAACATTCTCATAGAACCGGCTAATGCCGTAGAGACTCTGGTTGAAGACATCGTTGGCGCCGCTAAGAGCATCTTCATTGCCGCGCCCTACGCATCCGCCGCCTGCCTCGCAAAGCTCGGCGATGCAATCAAAGGTGCCACTGCCCGAGGGATTGCTCTTGAGTTTTTCATTGCCTCGACTCCGCGCGAAGATGCAAGCGAGACTTTGGCAAAAATGAACGTCGAGCATGCCATTAGAGCAGAAGGACGTTTGTGTGCAGCGATAATTGACGAAGAAACTATCTGGTACGGAACGATCCCGCTACTAGCTTTCCCCAAGAAAGAAGACTGCAGCATCAGGTTCAAAAACAGCGAGATCGCAGCGGAGCTCTTAGACGAAATCAACCACAAGGGAAAGCCAGATGCCACGTCAACAGGCAGGACATCCCCACCACTTGCGGTGGAATAGGGACTGTTTTTTGGCTTATCAGCCGCAAATCAATCCCTATTCCACCGCAACTTAGAAATCGGCAATCAGCCCTGCGGGCCCCGGAACAGTTCCTCATGCGAGCCCATTCTGACCAGTCGGATCACAGGATTAGTCTTATGCGGCAAGTAGAGAACGGTCACATCGACCAAGCCATCGGATAGATGGAAATCGATGTGGCCGTTGTAATTGCCGCCCGGGTTTGAAAGCTCATGGGCGCCATATTCCGCGGGAAGCGAGCCGCGAGCTGCAAGCTCTGCGACTGCCGCCTTAAACTCGGTTTTTAGCTGCGGATGGATGCGCGTCGTCCGTTTGTAATCCGCCTTAAACTGAGCCTCGACTTTAATCTCAAACATCGCTAGTCCTCATCGAGGAACGATATAAGCTCATCAGCGTTATTGAATGACGGGCTGTCGTCTGGCAGAATCCCCAACTCATGAGCCTCGGCAATCACCATGGCGCGCCTCGTCGCCTCGTTGGGAACTTCGGGCCGACCCACAATCTCAAACGGAATCTTTCGCTGATTTACCAGCTGCCGAACAGCAAGGTTGAGATACGAATTGAGACTCAGGCCAACTGTATCCAAGAACTCAGTCGCCTGTTCCTTGAGCCCCTCTTCGATGCGAACCGTCGTAGGCTTAACCGTTGCAGTAGACATACGCGACCTCCTCGCTCTCGTCTTTTGCATCAGTATACCCTGTTTAGAAGGCAGACTGATGTTAAATAGCATCAGTCTGCCTTCTCATCACTACAACGACAGGCGCGCTCGCCCTACATCAGCCCGCTCAGGGCGATATCGACGGCCTCGTTGAGGTCGTCGGTAATGTGCACCAGCTCCGGATCGAGCGGGCTAATCATACCGGCGTCCATCACCGGGCCGTTGAGCCAGTCGAACAGGCCCTGCCAGTACTCGGTGCCCACCAAAACGAGCGGCATACGCTTGACCTTGTGCGTCTGCACCAGCGTGAGCACCTCGAACATCTCGTCGAGCGTGCCAAAGCCGCCGGGAAACACGATGGCGCCCGAGCTGTATTTGACGAACATGGTCTTGCGCACAAAGAAGTAACGAAAATCCATGCCGAGGTTCACGTATTTGTTGAGCCCGTGTTCGTGCGGAAGCTCGATACCCAAGCCGACCGACTTGCCGTTCACGCTCGCCGCTCCCCTGTTGGCCGCCTCCATGACGCCGGGGCCACCGCCGGTGATAACCGCCACGCCGCGTTGGGCGATTTTGCGACCGACCGTGCGAGCCGCCTTGTAGAGCGGATCTGTCTTGGGCGTGCGGGCACTGCCGAAGATGGTCACCGCAGGACCAAGCTCGGCAAGCGCGCCAAAGCCATCGACGAACTCTGCCTGAATGCGCAGCACGCGCCAGGGGTCGGTGTGCAACCAGTCGGTCGAGTCCTCGGGTGCCAGCAGGTTGGCGTAGGTGTTGTCCTTGGGAATCATGGGGCCGCGCATGACCACGGGACCGCGCCGGTACGTCTCGTCGTAAGCCGGCTCGCCCTCGACGTTCTCATTCTTAATCATGGGCACTCCTATCGAAAATAGAAACGGGCGGGGTCGACGCCATGCGTCAAACACCCGCCCGAACATCAACTATTCGGTATGGTACCCACGATGCATCAAGTGCTTGCAAGGCATCGGTCAGCGGTCGCGGCTCTTAGTAATCCACCGCCGCAGGACTGTTCATCCAGTCGCTCACAAACGCGCCGTAACGGCCCTCGATAATGGCCTGGCGGGCACGCTGCATAAGGTTGAGCAGGTAGTAGATGTTGTGCATCGACAGCAGAATGCCACCGAGCATCTCCTTCTGCGTGACCATGTGGCGAATGAGCGCGCGGCTGTAACCGCCCGTGCACACCGGGCAGGTGCAGGTGGGGTCGATGGGGCCGTCGTCGTGCGCAAAGCGCGCGTTGCGGAAGTTAAGGCGACCTTCACTGGAGAACGCCGTACCCATGCGGCCGGTGCGCGTCGGCAGCACGCAGTCGAACATGTCGATGCCCACGCCAACGCCGCGCACGAGCGTGGTAGGGTTGCCGACGCCCATGAGGTAGCGCGGCTTGTGCTTAGGCATGTACTCGGAAACCAGCGGTGCCAGCGTCTCGAACATGGTCTCGTGGTCTTCGCCCACCGAATAGCCGCCGATGCCGTAACCCGGGAAGTCGCCGCACTCCTCCAGATGGCGCAGCGAGCGCAGACGCAGGTCCAGGTGCATGCCGCCCTGGACGATGCCAAAGAGCGCCTGGTCATCGCGGGTATGCGCCTTATAGCAGCGCTCGGCCCACATACTCGACAGCTCAACGGCGCGCTCAACGTAGGCGCGCGTGGCGGGATAGCCCGGGCACTGGTCCAGCTGCATGCAGATATCGGACCCGAGCTTCATGGCGATTTCCATGTTGTCCTCGGGCGTCCAGAACACGTGGCGGCCGTCGTAGTCGTTGACGATAAAGCGCACGCCCTCGTCGGTGAGCTTGACGGCGTCGTTGTGGCTGAACACCTGGAAGCCGCCCGAATCGGTAAGAATGGGGCCGTGCCAGTTCATAAACTTGTGCAGGCCGCCCAGCTCGGCAATGGTGTCCTCGCCGGGACGCATGGACAGGTGATAGGTGTTGGCAAGCACGATCTGGGCGCCGAGCTGTTTGACGGTCTCGGTAGGAATGCCCTTGACGTTTGCCTTGGTGCCCACGGGCATAAAGATCGGCGTCTCGATGTCACCGTGCGGGGTGTGCAGTACGCCGGCACGCGCGTGCGTCGTCGGATCCTCGGCGATCAGGTCGAATTTAAAAAGGCTCTGGTCCATAAACTGGAACTCCTTGGTTGCGGTTCATACGCAAACCATTATACGGGCAACCCGCAAGGAGCACCGACTCGACAGAAACTGGTGCAAAGGAAACCTGCCCACTTGCACCAATGCACCAGGATAAAAATGATCCGTTTTCCTCCGTCCCCAACGGATCATTTCCGACAGCCACAGCAACGCCGATGCTATGGCACCGACAGACACTATGACCCAATCCGAGGGCACTAAAAAGACAGGAGCCCCCGCTCGTGA
>UQHQ01000017.1 GCA_900540945.1 uncultured Collinsella sp.
GTCGATGATTTCAATCCTGCGGCTAGCCGATGTTCTTCGCAAATAAATGAGGCTTCCATGGCCATGTGGCAGCTTGTCTCACCGATGGGTGGGAGCCGAGTACTTGTCGGACGATTTGCCTGGCCTCGGCGTATTCCTGGACGGGATCTGCCGGGTTATCGCAATCCTCGACGAGATATTTCAAAGCGGCACCTTCTTAAACGGCGGACGTGACGGCAACCATCCCTGAATTCTATAAAATCAAGTCCTGGCGTGGGCGGCGAATTGGCGGAGCTCGTCATCGTCCATATCGTCGAGGTGTAGCAGCCTCGCCAGCGCGGCCCTCTGCTCCATCGGGTACCTACCGCTCGGAGACTTGCGAATCGTCTCCAAGATGACCTCTGGGGCGAGGGCTGGGAAATCCACGCCCTAGGGAGCGACCAAGGAGATGGATTCAGCTGTCCCTCCCATGTGTTGGGACCTCATTCAGGGCATCGGCTGCATCCGGCCTTTCGCATTCGCCGCCCGGCTCTCCGGTCCCGCCCGGCCGACGGGTTTCCCATCTACGGCAAAACGATCGCACTTATATATATGCATTCCCGGATTGGGAATATGTTTCAGCCCACGCGAGCAAAGCCTCGGCGTACTCCGTGGCATCTCGGCTTTGCACCCTGCAATGCCGCGCAGCGGAGATACCACCTGAGACGGATGTCGATGCATCGAACCCGAGACCGGGCGCTGCGGCGGGAAGCCTCTCGCACGGACAATCTGCTCGATCTTGCCGCACCCGTCTTAAAAGGTTCGACAAACGTTTAATCGTACGACATCCGTCGAACAGTCGGGGGTACATACCACTACAGAAGGCCCATGGAACGGGGAGCAAGATGGTCGGCGACGGGTTCAAGGCACTCTCCGGCCCCACGCGCCGCCAGGGAGGGCGTCGGGAGGGAGGCCGTAATGGGTGAGAAGGGCGAGCGGCCGGAGCGGGTGTTCCCCGGCAGGACAGACCCGTGGTTCATAGCGGCCATGGTGATTGTGGCGGGCGGTTTATCCGCGGCGTGTATCGCGTGTTTCCTGAGCTCAAGTCCCGCGCTCCTATGGGGCTGGCTCGCGCTGGTGCCCGTCCCGGCCCTCGTGGCCCTGGCCGCCCTTCCCGTCCGCAGCAACCGCCTCGAGCTCTACGACGACCGCCTCGTCGTCGTGTACGCTGGGACGCGTTCGGTGATACCCTACGCCCACGTGCGGGGCGTCCGGCGCACCAGGACGCTCTGGGCGGGGACGGCCAACTCGCTCGACCGCGTCTACATCGAGGCGCCCTACGACGGCGACGCCATCGTCTCGGTGACCGACAACGATGCCCTCGTGGCGGAGTTGGGGCACAGGTGCGGCCTCGGGCCATACTCCCATTTTTGAGAGAGGTGCCGTCGGGGCCCCCGAAAGCCGTATGCATCAGCAGACCTTTATTCGAAATCGGGCGGCGCGGCTGATAATCCCAGGCCTGAACCGCGAGGCCTCACCTGCATTCCCGCTGACTCTTTGCGTAAACATAAAAAGAAGGGCACGGGCGTCCGCCTTCGCGGAAACCCGTGCCAAGATTTGCGCCACCGAGATGACCGAGTAGAATATATCTAACGCGATTCCACATTCCCGTACTTGCACTACGGATTTGGGAAAGCGAATGTCTCAGCCTCTACTCGACCACGGTCGCCTCGGTCGGGATGGCCCCCAGCACTGCCGCGTACTCGGTGGGGTAGAGGCGGCTGATGGTCTGGACGTCGCGGATGAGGACGTTGCGGTCGTCGGGCTCGGTGATGCCGTAGCCGAACGCCTCGAGCGTCTCGATCGCCTCGCGGATCTTCTGCTGGAACATGGGGCCGGGGTCCACCCTCAGGCCGAGGTAGCCGCGCCACAGGCTCGGCGACACGCGCAGCATGTTCTGGATCTTGGACATCGGCTCGATGTCGGCGTAGACGTTGAGCGTGACCATGGCGTCCTTGTGCCCGAGAATCGACTGCAGCGCCTTGATGTCGCCACCGTGGCGGATCCACTGCGTCGCGAAGGTGTGGCGCAGGCCGTGGAAGGTGATCAGCTCATCGTTGGTGCCCATAAGGCCGTTGGTCTCCGAGAACGTCTTGAACGCCCTGCGGATGTAGCTGGTGGTGGCGAAGGAGCCGTCCGCCCGCGACACGACGTAGCTGTCCGCGAGGTCGCGCAGGCCGAGGGTCGACGCCTCCCGGAGCCTCTGCGAATCGATCTCGTGGATCTCTTTCAGAAAGGGGAGCAGGCCCACCGGGTCGATGGGGATCGTCCTCAGGTCGTGGTTCTTGGTGTCCTTGATGAAGGAGCCCCTGTCCTTGACGTAGGCCACGGAGTGCCTGACCGTGATGAGCCCCGACTCGAAGTCGACGTCGCACCAGCGCAGGCCGCAGACCTCGCCGATGCGCATCCCGGTGTGCAGGGCGAGCACGACCGCCCGCCTGAAGGTCGAGTCCGACATCATCGAGGTCACCGAGTTGAGCTTCGGCACGAGGTCGGAGCGCAGCGCGTTCCTGGGCCTGGCGATGACCCTGGGCGCGAGGGCGCCGTCGAACGGGTTCCTCCCGATCGTGTCGTTGCTCCGCTTGAGGAGCATGGCGTAGAGCCGCTTGCCGAGCTTGAAGGACTTGTTGAGCGTGTCGGGCGCCGTGCCCAGGGCGATCCTGCGCCTCGACCACGCGTTGACGTCGTCGGTCGTCACCTCGTTCACTGGGACGAGGCCGAGATCGTCGCGCTCTATGTGCAGGGCGCTGTAGTGGTAGTCGTCGCGGGTCGTCGGGGTGATCCTGTTCATCTCTAGGCAGGAGGCGATGAACTTCTCGAGCGCCTCGGATAGCGGCAGCGCGGCGTAGTCGTCCCGCTTCTCGGCGCCGATAGCGGCCCTCGTCTTCTCGGCCGAGGCGAGCTCCAGCTCGACCTCCGACCTGAATTCCGCGAGGACGCGCATCGCCGCCGCCCTTCCCCTCGTGCCCCGCTCCAGGCAGGGAACGCCGGTGTTCTTGGTCCTCTGGACCTTCTTCCCGGTCGCCTCGTCGGCCACCGTCACGACGGCCTGCCATTTGCCCCCGTTCTTCCTCACGCCGCCGTTTCCGCATACGCGCAAGGTTTTATTGCTGCATTTCTCGTTTTGCATGTCTGCTCCTAAATCCGCAGTTGATTAGAAACAGGCGGGCCCACCTGCGGGAACCCGGTACGGCGGCGATTCGGGGCTCCTACCCCCGTTGATTAAATCACCGGCTGCACCGCGCTCTGCAAAGCCGATAATATGCTATCTGGACAAACCGCGCTGAGCTGGTAAAATTTACTAGCGTAAAAACGCGCGACTTTACGCTAGTTGAGCGTGTTATAATAAATTATCAACAGTTAAAACATGATTCCTGCACGCTGGGGGTCAAGGGGTCGCTGGTTCGAATCCAGTCGTCCCGACCAGAAGTTTGCAGGTCAGGCACCTAGTGTCTGACCTTTTTTGTTTAATAATCAATTGCTTTAAGCAACAAAGAATCAACGACCAACCGTCCTCCACATGTCTGGACTCTCTATGCTCGCGCTGGATAGACATCGCTAGAACGGGTATAGTATCGAAAGTTTTGTCGTTTACCAGCGGGGGAGTCCTGTGGGCATCAAAAAGAAGATCAAAAAGGAGCTTATCGGCACTTCCGATTACCCGTCGAATAAGATCTTCACGATCTCCAATTTCATTACCTTCACGCGCCTGATCCTCACGCTGGTCTTCCTGTACCTGTTTGTGACGGACAACAACCGTGTCGTCGCCATCGTCATCTATGCCATCGCGGCCTCCACCGACTGGATGGACGGCCAGATTGCCCGCATGACCAAAACGGTCTCGTGGCTCGGCAAGATTATGGATCCCATCTGCGACCGTGCGCTGCTATTTACCGGCGTACTGGGCCTGGTGGTCCGCGGCGAGCTTCCCATCTGGGTCTGCGTGCTCATCATTGGTCGCGATATCTACCTTGGTATCGGCACGCTCATCGTGCGCCACTATCACCGCCGCCCCATCGACGTCGTCTTTCCCGGCAAGATTGCCACGGCGCTGCTCATGACCGGCTTCTCGCTCATGCTGTTGGGCTTTCCCACTGTGGACGGCTGGCATCTGCTACCCGCCACGCTCACGGCCTTCCCGGGCCTCAACGGCAGCCCGGTACCGCTCGGCATCTTCTTCGTGTATGGCGGCGTCATCTTCTCCATGCTCACCGCTGTCATCTATTCCATTAAGGGTGGAGCGGCCATTAAACAGGCTGTCGCGCATCCCGAGGACGAAGACATCGACTTTCTTAACCCCGAAATCGAGGACTAAGCCATTGGGGTATGATTACGTACAGTTCATTCTTTGCGGCATGTCCGCGTTAAGTTAGGGGTTGTCATGGACAACATGGTTAACAATATGCCTCAGAACGATAAGGCCTCAGACGCCACCTGCGTTTTCCGCGTTCCTTCGAGTGATGTCACCGTTCCCGACCTCATGGCCAACGTGCACATCACCGCACCCGTCTTATCTATCGTCAAAGGCCCTCAAACCGGTGCAGCCTTTGAGCTCGAGGATAATGTGACCACCATCGGCCGCGATCCCGCCAACGGCATCTTCCTCAACGACATGACCGTGTCGCGTAGCCACGCGCGCATTATTCGCGAGGGTCTGGGTGCCCGCATCGAGGACCTGGGCTCGCTCAACGGTACGTGGGTTGACGGCGCCATCGTCAACGGCGCACCGCTGCACGATGGCTCTTCAGTCCAGATCGGTACGTTTACGCTCATCTATCACGAGAGCACGCCGGAGCGCATCGAAACCGGTGAGTAGGGCATGGCCGAACGCAATTATCTGAGTATCGGCCAGGTCGTCAATTTACTTCGAGGCGCATACCCCGATCTTTCGAACTCAAAAATTAGATTTCTCGAAGATGAGGGGCTCATCACCCCTCATCGCACGCCTAAGGGCTATCGTCAGTACTCCAAGGAGGACGTTGACCGCCTGGAGGTCATTCTGCATCTGCAGAAAACTCGCTACATGCCGCTCAATGTGATCAAGCAGCGCCTGGAAAACGCCACGGACCTGTCTACGCTCGCTTACGAGGTGGGCCTGCTGTCCGACGTTCCGCTCAAGACGGAGCCCAAGGAGACCAAGCAAAAGCTGCATCCTATCGAGACCATCCCCGATATGCTCGGTGTTGAGATCTCGTTTATCCGCTCCCTGGCCGAAAACGACCTCATTCGCATCATCAAGAGTCCGCAGAATCGCGAGCTTGTCGATGGCCGCGATTTCCCGATCATCCGCTATTGCTCCGAGCTTTCGCGCTTCCATATCGAGCCGCGCAACCTGCGCCAGTACGTATCGTCCGCAAACCGCGAGTCCTCGATGTTTGAGCAGGTGCTCGTAAGCATGCTCGGTATGGATACTTCCGACGACGAGCGCGATGCCAAGCTCGAGCGCGCATTTAAGAAACTGCATGACCTCACCGAGGGCGTCCATACCGCTCTGCTCAAGAACCGCGTATTTGAGTCACTCAACGCCGTGGTGGAGGATGCCGATATCGATGCCCTCGACGAGGAGATCGCACGCTCCGAGTCAACCAAGGCCAAAAGCGAAGAGGCATCTACCTCCGCGGTCCCCGTGCGTGAGGAATCCCTCGTGCAGCCGCTCAAAGTTGTCGCCCCCTCACGCGCCGGCACCGCCAGCGCGGCCAAATAGACGCTGCTACAAACCAGCCTCCCCTGAAAGGTCATGCCATGTACGACTTCGAATCTCACATCGTCGACATCCCCGACTATCCCGAGCCCGGAGTCGTCTTTAAGGACATCACGCCGCTCTTTGGTAATCCCGAAGCGCTAAAGGCCATGGTAGATGCCCTGGCCGAGCATTTTGCCGGTAAGGGTATCACCAAGGTCGTGGGTCCCGAGGCTCGCGGCTTTATGGTCGGCGTGCCCGTGGCCGTCGCCCTGGGCGCTGGCTTTGTGCCCGCACGCAAGCCGGGCAAGCTGCCTCGCAAGACGGTGAGCGAGAGCTACGAGCTCGAATATGGCACCGACTCTATCGAGATCCACGCCGATGCCATTACCTCTAAAGATACCGTGTTGATTCTGGACGACTTGGTCGCGACGGGCGGAACCGTCGAGGCAACAGGTAAACTGGTGCGAGATATGGGCGCAAAGCTTGTGGGTTACGGTTGTATCCTCGAGCTTGCGTTTCTTAACCCGCGCAAGAAGCTCACGCCTTCCAACGAGGACGTCGAGCTCTTTAGCCTGGTAACGGTGGACTAGCCGCTACCCTTAGATACCGGAAAGGAAGCTCCATGCGCACAGCAAATACGCACAAAAACATGGCACGCTGCGCTGCTACGGCAACCCTCGCTTGTGTTTTGGGCCTGGGCCTCGCGGCTCCGGCCTATGCTGATACCGCATCCGACCTTGCCGCTGCTCGTACCAAACTCGAGCAGATCGGCACGCAGACCCAGCAAATTCATGAAGAACTCTCCGCACAGACGCAGGAGCTTGATCAGACTGCAGGCGAGATCACGCAAAAGCAGCAAGAGATTGCCGAGGGCCAGGCAAAGCTTTCGAGCTACGTTGCCGGTGAGTACAAGACCGGCGGTCTGAGTCTCCTTCAGGTTCTGACGGGCGTCGACGATCTGGGCGACATGCTCAATCGTCTGTTCTATTACGGCAAGGTTTCCGACAAGCAGGCCCAGACCATTCAGGATGTCAAGGACCTTAAGCAGCAGCTCACCGATAAGCAGGCCGAGCAGGAGAAGAACGTCGCCGCCACGCAAAAGAAAGTCGACGAGCTCAACGCCCAGCAGGCAGAAGCCCAGAGCATCGTGAACTCCCTAGATTCTCAGCTGCAGGCCGAGCTTGCCGCCGAGGCCGAGGCCAATGCGGCTCTGCAGGCCGGCATAAATGCCAGCACAGCCGAAAAGGCCACGGTAAGCAACGATACCGCCGGTACGACCGAGAATACCCCCGCGCCCACACCTGCTCCCACGCCGCAGCCTTCGACGCCCGCTCCTGCTCCTACGCCGCAGCCCTCGACGCCCGCTCCGGCTCCGGCCCCTTCTGCGCCGAGCCAGTCTGTTGACGGTGGTTCCGTTGTTTCGCGCGCCTACAGCAAGCTTGGTTGCGCTTATTCCTGGGGCGGCATTGGACCGGACAGCTTTGACTGCTCCGGTTTTGTAAGCTACTGTCTCACGGGTCGCTACTGCCGTCTGGGCACCACCGGCACCTTCATGGGTTGGACCCGCGTGTCCGACCCGCAACCCGGCGATGTCGTGGTTAACTCCTACCATACTGGCATCTATATCGGTAATGGTCAGATGATCCATGCTTCCGACTACAAGACGGGCGTCATCATCAGCTCCGTCGCAGCCGGCATGAACAACAACTATATTTTCGTGCGCTACTAAGTCACTCTGTATAGCAAACGAATGTGAACCTCGTGGCCTTTGGGCTGCGAGGTTCATTTATTTGTGACCGTGCTCCATACATGATCCCAATGAGCTAGTTTTCAATACTAGATGCACGTTTCAAAGGTAAGCAAGATGGCTATAATAAATGAGAAACATCTAGAAAGGACCCTCTATGAGCTGGGCACTTATCTCCGATTCGAGCTGCAACCTCCGTGATTGGCAACCGACCGCGCCCCATACCACCTTTGCATATGCACCCCTTAAAATTCGAGTGGGGGAGCGCGAGTTCGTCGATGACCTCACGCTCGATGTTCGCGAACTCAATTGCGCCGTGCAGGCGGAGTCGAGCGCTTCTTCGAGCGCCTGTCCGAGCGTAGGCGAGTGGACCGAACTCTTTAGGCTTGCCGACAAGACAATTTGCATGCCTATCTCCGAGGGCGTCTCGGGAAGCTACAATGCCGCCGCCACGGCACGCGATTTGGTTCTTGCCGAGGATCCGAACCGAAAGATTCATCTGGTCAATTCTCGCGCAGCCGGCGGCAAAATGGACCTGATCTTCCTGCTGTTCGACCGCTATCTCGCAAGCAATCCCAACGTCTCTTTTGAGGAAGCCTGCAGCTATTTTGATGAGCTGGAACTGAACAGCAAGATTCTCTTTAGCCTGTGCAATTACGAAAATCTCGCCAAGGCCGGACGTATTCCCAAGGCAGCTGGGGTTATCGCCAATAAACTCAACATCCGAGTTTTAGGCACAGCAAGCGAGGAGGGGGAGATCAAGCTCGTTGGTCACACCCGTGGCGAAAAGAAGATGCTTGGCAAGATTGTCGATACCATGGAGGCCGAGGGCTTTACCGGCGGCGAGGTCGTTATCGACCATGTCGAGAATGAGGCGGGCGCCCAGACACTTGCCAGTCGCATTGTGGAGCATTGGCCCGGCTCCAAGACCATCATCATGCCTTGCAACGGACTGGATTCATACTATGCCGAGATGCACGGGCTCATTATCGGCTACGGCATGGGCGTTGCTTCGGGCCGATAAAATCCAACTAAACAAAAACACGGGCGGGACAAAGTGTCTGATGGCTCTTTGTCCCGCCCGTCTTGTACGTCGGCTAGCTATTAAACCCATTGAACTTGAGGTAGCTCATTAGATACGCCTTCGATACAAAAGACGATACCGCACTGCGTACGAGCAGCGACTCGCGCGTGACCTGATGAGCCGTATCGGGAACAGGAACCTGCTCGATTGAAAAAGCCGCACGAATCGATGCCTCGAGCTGATCAATCACATAATCAAAGGCGGTCGGTGCATCGTAGCTCAGGCGCTGAATGTTGAAGAGCGCCTGAACCGCAGCGATGGGCAGCACCTGCTTAAAGATACAAATGGAGATGAGACGCGCAATCTGCTCGCGGCCATATTGCTTTTTTACCGGAGCAGGAACGAGGCCGACCTTTACGTAGTTATTGATCATCGATGGCGTAATGACGGGGTGCTCCACACAAATTGAAAGCGGCTCCATCCACAGCTCGATGTACTCAATGACCTGGTCACGGTAGAGCGTTACATTCGGCAACTGGTTGTAGCGCGGCAAGCTGAGTGTATTGAGTTTACGGACTATATCAGACTGGATAAATGCGTCAGGTAGCACCGTGGGCTGAATATCCTCTGGGCTAATGCTAACCGACGTATCGGACATAGGAATGACATGTTTAACGTGATTCATACGGTGCCTCCGTTCGTTTTCAATATTGTATTCTAGATTATCTAGTTTTGCATACCACAACAATGAACGGTATAACCGTCGATTTTAACTCAGGTCCGGCCGCAGAATAACTGGCTCGTGTTTTGCACAACAAAACATCCCGCGACAACATTGCCTCAAGCTCGTTGTGCGGGATGTTTTAGTGATAGAACAACCTTACATAAGATATATTATCGTACTTATCAGCGTAGAAATGCGTATGCGCTGGTAGCCGCTTTGGCTCCGTCCGAAACGGCGGTCACAACTTGGCGTAAACGCTTGGAACGGATATCGCCGGCAGCAAATAAGCCAGGCGTGCGGGTGGCCATCGATTCGTCGGTCACAATACCGCCGTCGGGCGCCAGATCCACCAGATGCTCTACAAGCTCGGTATGGGGCTGCGTGCCAGCAAAGACAAATATGCCAAACGAACCAGGATCGAAGGACTCGGAATAGGTGCCACCGGTAGCGTTGTCCTTAAACGTGATAGTCGTGGGCATGGTCTCGCCTGATAGTTCCACAATACTAGTTTGGTACCTAACTGAAATAGTATCTTTTGCGAGCACCTTTTGAACCACGCCATCGGGGGCACGGAACTGATCGCGGCGCAAGACGATGGTCACGTTGCTGGCGATTTCCGACAAGAACAGGGCTTCCTCGCAGGCAGCATTGCCGCCGCCGATGACAAAAACCTGCTTGCCGCGAAAGAACATGCCGTCGCACGTCGCGCAATACGAAACGCCGCGACCGCGATACGTATCCTCGCCAACAAAACCCGCAAATCGCGGCGTGGCACCCATGCAAGCGATAACACTCGAGGCCAACGTATCGCCCGTATCATGATGCACCGTAAACAGCGCCGCATCCGCATCGTAATCGATACCCGTCACCATGCTCCATGTAACCTGCGCTCCCAGGCCCTCTGCATGTTGCTGAAAACGCTCGCCAAGCTCGGCACCGCTCAAGAGCGGAATGCCCGGATAGTTCTCGACCTCATTGGTTGTGGCGATCTGTCCTCCCGACATGCCCTGTTCGATCACAGTCGTCGTGAGATTGGCACGCGCCGCATAAATGGCTGCGGCATAGCCCGCGGGGCCGCCGCCGATAATAGCAACATCGATCGGCTGATGAGTAGTCATGAAGAGACCTCCTGTCGAAAGATTGGCGTTCTTTGCGCTCATACCCAAATTTATGCGAACGTGACACTCATGCACTACAATGATTCTCTGTGAAACAAAGATGAAGGGGAGATATCGATGGATCAGACGCAGACGAGCGATGACGCTCCCCTGCTCACGCACAGCACTCCCCAATCGGGACAAACCACGCTCTTGGCTCAGCAAAAACCTCTCGTGACTATCGTGCACGGCTCGGTCGGCTCGGGCCACAAGGCCGCCGCAAATGCGATTGCGCAGGCATTCGACCACATCCGCGGCACCAATGGCATCCCCGAGGATGTTGAGATTGAAGTGCTCGATATCCTTGATTTTGGACGCATAAAATTCGACGGCAACAAAACGACCGCCTCGTTTACCGGCGCCACGCGCCCAATTTATGACTTGACCTGGCGTTATACCCTTACCGGACACCTGCTTTGGGGCGGTGGCACGGCATGGTCGCGCATCATGTTCCCCGCATTTAACGAATACGTTCGAACTCGCAGGCCCATTGCCGTGGTAGCCACACATATCACGGCAGCCAACGTCGCCGTCGGCGCGCGCGTCATTACGGGCATCGACTATCCCGTCATTTGCGTACCGACCGATTACGAGGTCGAGGGCTGGTGGCCCCATAAGGACACCGACCTATTCTGTGTGGCAAACGAGTTTATGGCCGAGACACTCCGTCCCCGTAAGGTTCCCGAGACCAAGATCCGCATTACGGGCATCCCCATTCGCGCCGGGTTTGATACGGACTACAACCGCGAGGAAGAACTCGAGAAGTTCAATCTCCCCACAGACAAGCTCGTTGTGCTGGTGATGGCCGGCGCCAGTTTGCCTCAACCGTACGTTCGCTTTCGCGCGGAGATGGACCGCACCCTCCCCTTCCTGCGCAGCTTCGAGGACATGCACTTTGTCTTTTTGCCGGGCAAGGATGCCGAATATGCCACCCGTCTCAAAACGCTTTTCGATGCCATGAAACTCGAGGACGTCACGGTTCTTGACTACGTCGATGACATGGCAGCGCTTATGCACGGCTGTGACCTGGCAATCCTCAAATCTGGCGGACTCACTGTTACCGAATGCCTGTGCGCACACCTGCCTATGATTCTGCTGGGCAAGTCATATGGCCAGGAAAAGGCCAACACCACCATGCTCACCGGCATGGGCGCCAGCATGCATGTCACGACCGCACGCGAGCTCATCGTGACACTGCGCCATCTCCACGATCATCCCGAATCGCTCAAGGCACTACTCATTAACGGCGAAGTGCTGCGCCGTCCACGCGCAGCCGAGGATATCGCCATCGCAACCATGGAACTTGCAGGCAAGCCCCAAAAGCGCAAACGAGCCTTCTGCCGCTTCTACTGGGGCGAAAAACCAGCGCATATCCGCTAGCATCTTAAAGTCCGCTGTGGCGCAGGCCGCCCACACATATCATTCCATGCTCAAACATTCTCGCTTCGCTTCGCTCGCTGCGAAACTGCGCGTGGAACGATATGTGTGGGCGGCCTGCGCCACAGCTACAAGTACATTCCAGCAGATATATCGGTTACTCAAGTAAAGCAGCGAAGGTGAACTCAAATACAAGTAATCCAAGTAACCCGATGCGACAAAGGGGTTGTCTCTTTGTCGCATCGGGTTACTAGTTGGATACAGCTTTTAGATACAGCAAACGGTTTTGATTGGAAACCATGGTTGGTTGCGAGCACGTAGGCATAGCTCGCCCCTTGGAGGCCCCTATATATCGTCCCGCGCGCAGTTTCGCAGCGAAGCGAGAATGTTTGAGCACGGGATAATATATAGGGGCCTCCAAGGGGCGAGCGAACATTACGATGCTCCGTTCAACAAAGTAAAGAGCTAGGCGACGCCGCTAGAACCGAAACCGCCGGCTCCTCGATCAGTTTCGTCTAGTTCTTCTACTTCTACGAGATTGACCGTGGGGACTTCTTGGATGACGAGTTGGGCAATGCGGTCGCCTTTGTTGATCTGGATATTGTTGGTGGGATCCAGGTTGATGAGGATGACCTTAAGCTCGCCTCGATAGTGGGCGTCGATGAGGCCGGGCGTGTTGACTATAGACAGGCCTTGCTTAATGGCTAGGCCGCTGCGGGGCTGGACAAAGCCGGCGTAGCCATCGGGCAGCGCAATGGCCAAGCCAGTGGAGACCAATCGGCGCTCAAAGGGCTTGAGGGTGCAGTCTTCGTTGGCACGGAGGTCAAGGCCGGCATCCGTGGGATGTGCGTATTTGGGAAGCTCGACCGTGGAATCGAGACGCTTAATGTTAACGGTAATGTTGGACATGAAATCACCTTAGCTTGTCGAGCTCTTGCAAAAACTCGTCGACGTCTTTGAAATCGCGATAGACCGAGGCAAAACGAATGTAGGCCACCTTGTCGATCTTGGCCAGGCGCTTGAGCACCATATCGCCCAGTTCGTGGGACGTAACAGCCGTCAGCGTACGGGAACGCAGCTCCACCTCGATATCATCGATGATCTCGTTGAGCTTTTTCGTATCGATATCGCGCTTAATCGTGGCACGCATCAGGCCGACCAGCAGCTTGTTGCGATCGAACCGCTGCTTTGACCCGTCGGATTTGATAACCTCGATGGGATCTTCGCAGCGCTCGAACGTCGTAAAACGATAATTGCACGAACAGCATTCGCGACGACGCTTGATAGTGTTGTTCGACTCCTGCATACGGGAATCGACAACGCGGGTATGTGCCTTGCCGCATTTGGGACAGCGCATGGTACCTCCTCCTAAACGATAACAAGGGTACCATGCGACCGAGCGGAAATCTTACGAACGAGCCGGAACTTTCAGAACTGCACCGGCATCAAGGGAGCCGCGATCGAGGTGATTGACACTACGAATCATGTCGGAAGTCTCCTGCGTGGAAAGGCCATCGATGGGATGCTCCTGGGCAAGCGACCACAGGGAATCGCCGGACTGCACACGAACCGTCTCGAGGGTGACGTTGGCTACGGAATCGGCATACGCTGCTTGACGAGCAGAAAAAACTGACGTGGCGAGCACAAAGAACATGGTGAATGCTACAGCAACAGCAACAATCGTCGAAGCCTTCAGGCCAACAGGAGCCGAAGCAGCGGCTGCACGCTGGGTGCGAACAGGTTTAGTGGCCACGGCCTGAAAATGAGAGCGTCCACCCTTCACGACCGTGAAGGCAGGCGAGGCAGGCGCCTCGAGCTTAAGGGCAAGGTTTCCCTGGACCATATCCGCTGCGTTCATTCTGTTCTCCTCTCGTTTGTTTTGACGAGAACTGTTTTATCAAGCCGCGGGGACAAAAAAGTCTAGCGCGGGAACGAGTGTTCGGTTATTATTATCTTCGAACAGTTGTTCCTGTCAAGCAAAAATAGAACATTTGTTTGGTGTGGGTAGAGAGGAATCCCTGATGGCTCGCAAAATTACCAAGCGTCAGCAGCAAATTTACGACTTCATCAAGGAATATCAGCAGGAAAAGGGCTATCCGCCCAGTGTGCGCGAGATGGCTTCGGCTGTGGGCCTTTCCTCCCCTAGCACCGTACATGCGCATCTCTCCGCACTCGAAGCGCGCGGCTTGCTCAAGCGTGACGCCACCAAGCCTCGCGCCCTCGAGCTCTTTGACGAGGACGGATCTTCCGTATCCATCTCAAAGTCCGATGAGCCCACGGCGCCCCGCGGAACCGTATCGCTGCCTCTCGTAGGCCGTGTCGCTGCAGGGATTCCTATTCTTGCCGAGCAGAATATCGAGGACACCTTTACCATCCCAACCGAGATTGCAACGGACCAGGGGTCCTTTATCCTCGAGGTCCACGGCAATTCGATGATTAACGTCGGTATCTATAACGGCGACTACATCATCGTTCGTGAGCAGAAGAGTGCCATGAATGGCGAGATTGTCGTGGCCATGATCGATGGTTCCGCAACAGTCAAAACGTTCTATAAGGAGCAGGGGCGCGTTCGCCTGCAGCCCGAAAACGACACCATGGAGCCTATCTACGCGACAAATCCCACGATTCTGGGCAAGGTCGTCGGTTTGATGCGCCGGTTTTCGTAATGCAAAAACGCATCACGGTCTTTGATACCATTCGCGGATTTACCATGCTGTCGATGGCGGGATTTCATGCCTGCTACGACCTTGCCTACCTATATGGTTGGAAGATGCCCTGGTTTACCCAGACCATCTTCCAAGACATCTGGCGCGCCAGCATCAGTTGGGTATTTTTGTTTATTGCCGGCTGGATGTGCACTCTCTCGCGCAACAACATCAAGCGTGCCGCCAAATATGCCGTTGCCGCTTTGGTCGTATGGATTGCAACGACGCTCGTCTCAGTCGATGACTCGGTAAACTTCGGCATCATTTTCTGCATGGCGGCATGCACAGCCATTGTTGCACTCGCGCGCCCGGTTCTCGATAGGGTACCTGCAGTATGGGGTATAACGATTTGCCTCATACTCTTTGCCTGTACCTGGAGCATTCCTAAAGCGGTCTACCCTATCCCCTATCTAGCTTGGCTGGGTTTCCCAGATCCAGACTTTGTCTCCGGTGATTACTATCCGCTCATCCCATTCTATTTTATGTACCTCGCAGGCTTCTTTGCCGCTCGAACGGCACAGGAATCAAACTGCGAGGCACCAGTATGGGCCTATGAGAATCCCATCCCCGTGCTCGCAAGCCTCGGACGCCATGCACTACCGTTCTATCTGCTTCATCAGCCCGTTATATTGGGCGTACTGGAGCTGATTTATTCCGTTCGGTAACGCTCAAGACGTGGTGCGATACGGGCCGGCAGCTTTGCCACAATACGAACGCCGCCCTCAAGATATTCCTCGTGCAGAAGGGTTCCCTGTTCGTGCACGAGCGTGATTAAAGCGCCCTCTCGATACGGGATATCGGCCGAGAGCAACACGTCTGTAGCGGCCGCTTCACGAGCGATGCGGTCGACTAAGTCATCAAGACCCTCACCCGTCTGAGCCGAGAACAGCACCGCCTCGGGATAGCGTCGGCGGAAGCTCAAGCGGTCGACGCTATCGAGCAGATCAATTTTATTGAACACAGTAAGCGTCAGGCGCTCACCGGCACCAATCTCGTCAAGGACACGATCAACCGCCTCGAGCTGACGCTCGTAATCCTCATCGGAAGCGTCTACAACTTTAAGAATCAAATCGGCGCCGAGCACCTCGGAAAGCGTAGATTTAAACGCGTCGACCAGGCCATGGGGCAGCTTTTGAATAAAGCCGACGGTATCGGTGATCGTCATGCCACGGCCACCGGGCAAACGGTACGAGCGCGTTGTAGGATCGAGCGTGGCAAACAGCTTATCCTGCGAAAGTACCGTGGATCCCGTCAAACGATTAAGCAACGTCGACTTGCCGGCATTGGTGTAGCCAGCCAACGCCACGCGAAACGCCGGCGATTCAATACGGCTTTTCGATTGCACATCGCGACGTTGTTCAACCTGTTTCAGTTCGCGTCGAAGCGCAGCGATCTTATTGCGAATCAGGCGACGGTCGACCTCGAGCTGGCTTTCGCCCTGGCCAAAACGCGATCCAATGCCGCCACGCGTCTGTTCCTTGGCAAGATGGCTCCACATACCTCGCAGACGAGGCAGCAGATACTGCAACTGTGCCAGCTGAACCTGTAAGCGGCCCTCACGCGTCTGGGCATGCAGGCCAAAGATATCCAAAATCAACGCCGTACGGTCAATAATCTTGACCGGTTCGCCCACGGCTTTCTCAAGATAGGACTGCTGTGAGGGCGTCAGGTCGTCGTCGAAGATAACAACATCCGCATCCATGCGATGCACCAAGCCGCACAGCTCCTCGACCTTGCCAGAACCGATAAACGATTTGGGATAGGGTTTGACCAGGCGCTGAGACAAGCGTGCCACGCATTGGGCCCCAGCAGTGTGGGCTAGACGCTCGAGCTCGTCGAGCGAACGGTCGAGCGGCCAGGCGTTATCGCGCCACTCGACACCAACCAAGATGGCGCGCTCAGGTTCAGGCGCCGTGGGGACCAAAGGGAAACGAGCCATTAGGCAGCCTCGATGCGACGGTAAATATCATTAACGACCTCATCGATCGTAAACTCATCCATATCGAACCACACGATGCGATCGTCACGCTTAAACCAGGAAAGCTGGCGCTTGGCATAGCGACGTGAACGCATCTTGATAAGCTCACGGGCCTCATCCATGGTAATAGCGCCACGCAAGGCATCAATAATCTCTTTGTAACCAATTGCCTGCATCGACGTGAGCGCATCGCCCAGGCCCTGGTCCATAAGGCCACGGACCTCATCAACCAGTCCCTGCTCAAACATAAGGTCGACACGCAGGTTAATGCGCTCATAGAGCACTTCACGACTACGCGTCAGACCAAACCACAAGGCATGATAACGCTCACGCGGAACACTGAATTTCGACTTCTGCTGGGCATATGACACGCCATCATCGTGCATCTCGAGCGCACGAATCACACGACGCACGTTATGGGGATGAATCACGGCAGCTGATTCGGGGTCGCGCTCGGCAAGCAGGGCATGCAATGCTTCCTCGCCAATGCGCTCGGCAAGCTCCTGATAGCCCACGCGGCGTTCGTCCTCGAGTTCTCCCGAAGGAAAATCCATTTCATCGAGAGCGGCCTTGAGATACAAGCCCGTACCGCCGCAAAAGACCGGAAGACGCTGCTCGCCAAGCAAACGCTCGACATGTGCTCGGGCGTCCGACTGGTAGAGCGCAGCAGAATACGCGACGCCGGGATCCACGATATCGATAAGGCGCAGAGGTGCCGAGCACTCCTCAGGCATCATTTTGGCCGTACCGATGTCCATGCCGCGATAGATTTGCATCGCGTCACACGACAACACTTCGGACGAAAGACGAGCGGCCAGGCGGTCGGCAACATCGCTTTTGCCGACCGCCGTCGGACCGACAATCGCTACGGCAGAAAGGCTTGCACCGGGGGAAATCATTAGCGAGGCTCGCCCACGACGGAGCCAGACAGATACCACGTCTTGGCGACATCAATATCAACATCGACGATCTTGCCGATAAGCTGATCGATGCTATAGCCAGCAGGAATCGGCGCATGCACCGTCTGGTTCTTAGGGCTCTTGCCCAGAAGGACAGCGTCGTTCTTCTTGCTCGTACCCTCAATAAGTGCAGGCACCACGGTGTGAAGTTCGCCCTGGTTATACTCGTGTGCCGTCGTCTCGATAACCTTGACCAGACGGTTAAAGCGCTCAAGGATAACCTCATGCGGGGTGGGATCATAAATCTCAGCTGCCGGGGTACCGGCGCGCTTGGAGTAAATAAACGTGTAGGCTTGGGCATAGCGCACAGTCTCGGCAAGCGACAGCGTCTGCTCAAAGTCTTCCTCGGTCTCGCCCGGGAAACCCACGATGATATCGGTCGAAAGCGCAATATCGGGCATACGCTTACGAATACGATCGACCAGGCCCAAATAATCCTCGCGCGTATAACGACGATTCATCTCTTTAAGAATGCGCGTGGAGCCCGACTGAACGGCCAGGTGAAGCTGCGGCATGACGGCAGGCGTCTCGGCCATAGCATCAATGGTCTCGGGCAGCAGATCCTTAGGATGAGAAGAGGTAAAGAAGATACGCTCTACGCCCGTATCGCCCACGGCGCGCAGCAGATCGGCAAAACGAGGCTTACCAAAGAGATCGCGACCGTAGGAGTTAACGTTTTGGCCCAGCAGCGTAATCTCGCGCACGCCCTGGCGCACGAGCCCGGTCACCTCATCGACAATCTCCTCGAAGGGACGGCTCTTCTCACGACCACGGACGTAGGGCACGATGCAGTACGTACAGAAGTTGTTGCAGCCCGTCATAATGGGCACCCATGCGTGATACTGCGTCTCGCGATGCCACGGCATACTCATGGCGTCGGTATCCTCATGCTCATTCGTGCGGATATGGCGCTTGCCATCCAAAAACGCCTCGGCGATAAGCTCGGCCACGTGAGCAATAGAATGGGTGCCAAAAATGACGTTGACGTTATCGACGTTGGTGAGCAAGCCCTCACCATCACGCTGGGCGATGCAGCCGCCCACGGCGACAACACGCTTACCCGAAGGCGAAGGAGGAAGGCTCTTGCAGGAATTGCACTGACCATACAGGCGCGTATCGGCAGCCTCGCGCACACAGCACGTCATGAACACGACAATATCGGCATGCTCGGGATCGAGCGCCATAAGACAGCCATACGAATCGAGCAAGCCACTCACGCGCTCGGAGTCGTGCTGGTTCATCTGGCAGCCGAATGTGCGGATAAAGTAGGTTTTACCGGCAAGAATATCGCGTACGGAACGCTGATCCATGAGCTTACATCCTAACGATGGTATCGACGGGGCGCATAGGTAGTACAAGCGTGCAGATGGCTCGCTTACGCAACGGGCTTAACGTCATCCATGACAACGTTATCCATAGCAGCCCGATTAATCTGGTGAACGTAGATAGAGAGACGAATTGCCGTGCGCGACTCTCCGTTAATAAGAATGTCGGAAAACACCGGCGCGCAGGAGACATCAAAGCCGGTCGGAATCAGAAAGCCGCGCGCAATGGCAACGGCCTTGATGGCCTGGTTGACGGCACCGGCACCGACGCATTGAATGTTGACGGGGACGCCATCTTTGACCATGCCGGCAATGGCGCCGGCAACGGACGCGGGCGATGATTTGCTTGATACCTTCAGGCAATCCATGAAGAAACTCCTGCGTTTAAAAGTACGTTTTAACTGCAATAACTGTATCGTACCGAGCGGACTCGGTAAAGATTTTATTCCTCTTTGGCAAGATCGAACGTCACCGTGATGCGATCACGCGAAACGCGAATCTTAGGGTCGCCGCACAGATTGAGGTAATACCGGGCAGCGAGGTCGTTAAAGTCACGCTCGACCGCACGCGAAAACTGCGCCATATCATCCTTGGCGATACGAAGGCCTCGACGGTCCTTGGCAAGATCGATGGGAGCCGGCGCATGAGAGGTGGAGTCGCGCTCGCGCAGCAGACGCGCAGTCACGCCGCGAACGGGCTTAATCTGACCCGACAGAATTCGGTGGGCAGTGCGCTCGGACATCTCAAGGCCCAGACCGGAGCAGATCCGGATAAAGTCCTCGGCATCCGAGGCAAGGCCCAAGCGATCGATAACTGGAAGCTCGCACTCGTCATCGATAAAGAGCAGGCGCGACGTATCGAGACGACTCGAAGCCTGAGCGTACAGGGTCGCAGCGATCTCGGACGGAGAGCCCAGATACACATCGCAGCAACGCAGCTCCTCAAGGGCAAACTCACAGGCCGCGCGAATGATGTTGTGGGGGCCGCGAGCACATACATAGCGGCCGTCTTCGTCTTTAACCGCCTGAGGCCAGCTCGACTGGTCGGCGCGCTCACCCAAGCGTTCGGTGGCAACGCGCACCTTAAACGAAGAGCCCAAATCGACGCCCGATGAAACAACGCGCGCCTCATCCGTGTTCTGCTTGATAGAGAACAGCGCCATACCACGACCGTGAACACCCCAACGGTCCATTTTCATGCTCTCGAGCTTGGAAGTGACACGAGCATCGAAGATACGCTCCTGCATATCCTGCGGCACACCAGAACCGTTATCCAGGAAGAGGAGGGTGCGAACACCCTCCTCCTTGGTCGTGGCAAGATAGACCTTATCGGCTCCGGCATCGCGAGCATTACGCAGCATCTCGATGACAATGTCCTCTACATGCTGAATGTCATGCTTGGCCTGACGGCGCTCGGCCTCCGAAACTCGGAGGCGGACATACCCCTCGCCAAGGTTTTCCTCGACGCGAAGGTTGCCCTCCCCCGACATCGACGCGATAAATGAGATGAGCTCGTTCGCGTCGTTCATGTTATTTAGCGATATCGACGGCACGGCTCTCGCGAATCACGACAACGCGAACCTGACCGGGATACTCCATCTCTTCCTCGATCTGATGGGCGATATCGTGCGCAAGCACCGTGGACTGGGCATCGGAGATCTTGTCAGGCTGAACCATGACATGAACCTCGCGACCGGCCTGCATGGCATAGGTACGCTCGACGCCGTCGTGAGAGTTGGCAATCTCCTCGAGCTTCTCAAGACGCTTGATGTAGTTCTCGGCCGACTCGCGGCGGGCACCGGGACGAGAAGCAGAAACGGCATCGGCAGCCTGGACCAGAACGTCGAGCACCGTGTTGGGGTCGACATCGGCATGATGGGCTTCGATCGCGTGGACGATAACGGGCTTCTCGCCATAACGGCGGGCAAGCTCGGCGCCAATGACAGCATGCGGACCCTCAACATCATGGTCGATGGCCTTGCCCAGGTCGTGCAGAAGACCGGCGCGCTTGGCGGTCACAACATCCAGACCAAGCTCGGAGGCCATAACGCCGCACAGGTCGGAGACCTCAAGCGAGTGCTGCAGAACGTTCTGGCCAAACGAAGTGCGGTAGCGAAGAGCACCCAGGGTCTTGACGATCTCGGGATGCAGGTCGTGGATACCGGTATCGAAGGCGGCCTGCTCGCCGGCCTCGCGCACACGCTGCTGAACCAAATCGGCGGCCTTGTGATACATCTCCTCGATGCGGGCGGGGTGAATACGACCGTCGGCAATGAGGTTCTCGAGCGCCACGCGGGCGGTCTCACGACGGACTGGATCGAAGCTCGAGAGTACAACGGTCTCGGGAGTATCATCAATCACGAGGTTGACGCCGGACACCTGCTCGAAGGTGCGGATGTTGCGACCCTCGCGACCGATAATGCGACCCTTGAGGTCATCGGAGGGAATATGAACGGAAGTGACGGTGACCTCGGCGGTATGGTCGGCGGCGCAACGCTGAATCGCCAGGGAGAGAATCTCCTGGGCGGTCTTATGGCACTCGGCGCGGACCTGCTGCTCGGACTCGCGGATGATGGTGGCCGCCTCGTGGGTAACCTCGCCGCGGACCTTGTCGAGCAGCTCCTTGTGAGCATCCTCGCGCGTAAGGTCGGCAATACGCTCGAGCTCGGAAGTCTGCTTGGCGCAGAGCTCCTCAAGCTCGCGAGAGCGCTTCTCGACCTGACCGGCCTGGCTGGACAGCTGGTGCTCGCGTTTATCGAGCGCATCGTTGCGACGATCGAGCGATTCCTCGCGCTGCATCACGCGGTTTTCGAGCGTGCGAATCTCGCTCTTACGCTGCTTGTCCTCGGCCTCGGCGGCCTGCTTGTTCTTGATGATCTCTTCCTTGGCCTCGAGCAGAGCCTCTTTTTTGAGGGTCTCGGCCTGACGCTTTGCATCACCGATCAGGGACTCTGCCTGCGCGTGTGCCGACTGAATCTTTTCGTCGGCCTCGTGAAGACTACCCTGCTTGGCGGTGCGCATGTAGGCAATGGCGGCGATGGCACCCAAAACGAGGCCAACGAGCGCTGCAATGATAGGCATGCTCACTCCTTTTTATGGATTCGTTACACAGCAAAGCGAACCGTCCTTACGAACGGCTCGCGACATTTGAGTAATATGGGCGCAGCTTATGCGGGTCGGATACAGATAAACATATAAACAAACTCATCACAGATGAGCACATATCACAGAGCAAATGACAGTAAATATCCTACGTTGAACCGCAACAACTGTCAAATAAACGCACCCGGCACGGCGCCAATCGAGCGGAGAACGGCAGGGGCGTAACGGGCGAACGCTTATACGGCGCATTCCTCGCTTAAGGCATCGAGGCGCGCCTTAACGGCATCGGCGGCGATGTGATACGAGAAGCCTTTACCCATCAAAAATCTGACGAGCTTTTCGAATGCACGGACCTCGGGGACGCGACGTTTAGCGAGCAAGGCCGAAGCGCGGGCCAAGTCGTCATCCACGGCAAAATATGCCTCGGGATACCCGGGGATATCGTCAAGCACGACATGACGACGCTTGAGCTCAACCTCGATCTTGCGCTGTCCCCAGCCGCGACGTTTGCGCTCTTCGATAAAGTACGAGCAAAAACGGTTCTCGTCCAAAAACCGATACTCGGTCGCTCGAGCAACCGCAAAATCGATCGCGGGCTGTCGAAAGCCATAGCGCGCCAACTTATCGCGCACCTCGCCCGTGGCATGATCGCGGCGCGAAAGCATCTCGGTCACCATGGTGAGTGCACATTTGCGTTCGATAAGCTGCACCGCCTCGCGAAAGTCATCCCAATCACAGGGAAGATCGGGGCGGTTCTTAACGTACAGGCGCGCCACGCGCACGGGAATCCAAATGGAACGTTCGAAACCGCCCTCGAGATCGCAATCGATATGCGCGCAGGGCTTTTTAGACGCATAACCACTCGAGAACGAAGAGGCCGCCTTCTTATCAGGAAAGACGACCGTAGCCTCGGTCACCGTATACGACATGTCGGCATCCGCTACTCGTCGTCATCGTCGAGCATTGCGGAGCCATCGATGGCGTACAGCTCATCAAACTCCTCGGGGGCGGGCTGATCGGTCAACTCAACCTCAGAGGGGGCATCGTCGTCATACTCAAGACCGCAGGCAAGGCGAACCTTGTGCTCGATCTCGTCGGCGCAATCGGGGTGCTCGCGCAGGAACGTCTTGGCGGCCTCGCGACCATTGCCGAGCTTGTCCTCGCCATAGGCAAACCAGGACCCCATCTTTTTGCAGATGCCGCACTCGACGGCCATATCCAGAATCGAGCCCTCTTTGGAGATGCCGGTGCCGTACATGATGTCAAACTCGGCCGAACGGAACGGAGCCGCCACCTTGTTCTTAACGACCTTGGCACGAACGCGATTGCCGATAACCTCGTCCTTGAGCTTGATGGTATCGATTTTGCGAATATCGATTCGCACGGAAGAGAAGAACTTGAGCGCGCGGCCGCCCGTGGTGGTCTCGGGGTTGCCGAACATGACGCCGATCTTCTCGCGCAGCTGGTTAATGAAGATGCAGGTCGTGTTGGACTTGGCAAGCGAGCCGGCGAGCTTGCGGAGTGCCTGGCTCATCAAGCGAGCCTGCAGACCCACCGTCGTGTCACCGATCTCGCCCTCGATCTCGGCACGTGGAGTCAAGGCGGCAACAGAGTCGACGACGATGGCGTCGATGGCACCTGAGCGCACAAGCATATCGACGATCTCGAGCGCCTGCTCGCCCGTATCGGGCTGGGAAATGAGGACCTCATCGATATCAACACCGATGCGCGCGGCATAGGTGGGATCAAGCGCGTGCTCGGCATCGATAAATGCAACGACGCCGCCCATGGCCTGTGCTTCTGCAAGAATCTCGAGCGAAAGCGTCGTCTTACCGGAGGACTCGGGACCATAAATCTCGACGATACGGCCGCGCGGCACGCCGCCGATACCCAAGGCGGCATCGAGCGCCAGAGAGCCCGTCGGAATAGCCTCGACCTCGAGCTCCGGACCGCCGTCGCCATACCTCATGATAGAGCCCTGGCCGAACTTCTTCTCGATCTCGGCCTTGGTGGTGGCGATCATCTCATCGCGCTCTTTACCCGTCGTGCGTGCATGAACGGTACGTACGGGACCTGAATTCTTGGCCATGAATAGCCCTCCTCTTAACAACCTGAAACGATAATAAACGAACGGCTGTTCGTGGTCAACCGTTCTGAATCATCATATGCACCTGAACATTCCAAAACCCGACCAAACGCCGACCAATCACCGACCAAACGCTTGACCCCGCCAATCACAAATACGAGTGCGCGAGCAAATTTATGCCATGTACCAGCGCAAACGTAATTCCGGTCAAAGGTCCCTATCTCCACAATTAAGGGGCCCTAAGGCCCCTTAAACCACGTCTATTCCATAGAATTGAGCACGCGGACAATGCGTCCCAAAGCCTCCGCGACCGCATGGGCACGAACGCACGACCGATCGCCCTCATAATGACAGCGCGCAGACTCGACAACCGGCGCTCCCCCATCGGCCGTGCGATACGCCCACCCAATATAGAACGTACCGGCGGGGTCTTGCTCGGTGCCACCACCGGGCCCAGCGTAGCCCGTTGCGCTTACGGCTATATCGCTCTGATAAAGGTCCAGCGAGCCCGCGGCCATCTCACGCGCCGTCTGGTGCGACACGGCGCTAAACCGATCGAGCGTTTCCTGCTCGACGCCAAGCACGCGATGTTTGATCTCATCGCAGTAGGTCACCGCACCGCCACGAAGCACCGCCGAGGCACCCGGGATATCGGCAATCGTCGAGGCGATCATGCCCGCCGTCAGCGACTCCGCCGTCGACACCGTCACACCACGGGCACTCGCGTGCTCGACAAGATCGCGCGCCAAGTCCTCGTTGTTTGCGGCGATCTGCAAATAAGACTCCGTCATACCCACCAGGACCTAGACCGAAAAGACGATCTTACGGCAGTTCCAGAAGTACTGGGCACCCGAGACAATGGTCAAAATCACGGCGATGACGTACAGGAAGCGCGACACCGAATAGACACCGAGCAGCAGCGACACCGGCCCCAGCTGAAGACCGGCCATCGCAAAGACGCACAGATAGCCGCAGATAGAGACCATCGTGGTCGCCGTCTTATACTTGCCGAGCTTATCGGCGGCAACGACCACACCGGCAGCACTTGCGACCATACGAAGGGCGCTCACCAACAGCTCACGAAACAGGATAATGAACACGGACCACACGGTCACCGCGCCAAAATCCAGGAACAGCAGCAGGGCCGAGAACACCAGCAGCTTGTCGGCGATGGGGTCCAAGAACTTGCCGAAATCGGTGATCTCGTTGCGCGAGCGCGCCAGATAGCCGTCGACCTTATCGGTGCACGACAGGATCACATACAAAATGAAGGCAGCGGCGGCGAGCGGGCCGTCGAAGGTGCTCCAGTCCGTACCGGCAACGCATGCGTGAGACAGGGCCGAGACGATCATGAACACCGGGATAAAGACGATGCGAACGCACGTCACGATGTTGGCGGGCGTCCAAACACTCGTCAGTTCCTTATTGCTCTCGTTTGCCACAACGCTCTCCTACTCCACAACATGACCGATAAGCTCATAGCAGAAGCTATCGGTAAACTCGACGGTCAGAATATCGCCCACGGACGCCTCGCTGGCGTCCAGATGCACCGCGCCATCGGAATCGGGCGCCTGGAACCAGGCGTGACCGATCAGCTCGGCGCCGTCCTCAGTCTCTTCGATGCCATCGACGATCACCTGTGCGCGCTCGCCCACATGGGCCGCCGTGGCGGCAAAACCGAGCGACTCGGCCAGATCCATGGCCTCCTGGGCACGCTCGAGCTTGACCTCCTCATCGACCTGGCCCTCCATCTTGGCGGCCAGGCTGCCCTCCTCACGCGAGTAGGCGAAAACGCTCGTGTAGTCAAAGCCGACGGTGTCCATAAAGTCGATAAGATCGCGAAACTCGTCGTCGGTCTCGGTCGGGAAGCCGACCATGGCCGTGGAGCGAATCACAATACCGGGGATGCGCTCGCGAAGGTCGCGGAACAGATCCTCGAGCTCCTGGCGCGAACCGGAGCGACGCATGGCCTTGAGGATGCGCGCATCACAGTGCTGCACGGGAATATCGATATAGGGCAGCACCTCGGGCGTATCGCGAATCGTCTCGATGAGTTCGTCAGTCATGCCCTCGGGCTGCAGATAGAGTACGCGGACCCAGACGTTGTGCGGGCGCACAGCCTCGGCGACGGCACGCAGCAACTGCGCCAGATTGCGCGGCGAGCCCTCGGCAACGTCATCATCGGCAAAGTCGGTGCCCCAAATGCCCGTGTCCTGGCCGATCAGCACGATCTCGCGCACACCGCCGTCAACCAGGTCGCGAACCTCGGAGATAATGCTCTCGGCATTGCGCGAATGATAGCGACCGCGAATGTAGGGAATCATGCAGAAGCTGCAAAAACGATTGCAGCCATCGGAAATCTTGACGTAGGCAACGGCACCCTCAACGGTACGCTTGACCTGCGGGATATAGGCCGCGATCTCGCGCTCAACGCCCAGTACGCCATCGATGACAGAGACGATACCGTCTTCCTCATCGGCCTTCACGAAGGCAGCGACCTCGGGAAGCTCGTCGGGCAGGTCATCGCCGTAACGAGACGGCACGCAACCGCACATGACGATGGGGCAGGCGCGAACGCCGTCCTGCACCTCGTTAGCGAGCTCGAGCGTGGTCTCGATGCTCTCGGACGTCGCCGAGGCAAGAAACGAGCACGTGTTGACGATAGCGATATCGGCATCCTGCGGATCGAATGCCTCCTCGTAGCCCGCAGCGGTCAGCAGCGAACGCATGCGGTCGGTATCGACCTCGTTCTTGGCGCAGCCAAGCGTGATATAGAGTACGGAACCCAACGGAGTATCCATGTTGGAGAGCGGTCCTTTCGAGTAAATTAGCGGTAGTTGGTAAACTGCAGCGGCTGACCGTAGTCCTGGTCGCGCAGGAACTGGATCACCGTCTGAAGCGCGTCCTTAGAGGCCGAGGTAACGCGCAGTTTATCGGCATCGATGGTCACCTTGACCTTGAGCTTTTGATCCTTGATGTCCTTATTGATCTTCTTGGCGGTCGTCTGGTCGATGCCCTCGACGATATGGCCGAGCACGCGCACGGTACCGCCCGAAGCCGCCTGCGGCGCGTCCCAAGAGACAGCCTTGAGGTCGATGCCGCGCTTGATGAGCTTGGAGCTCAGCACGTCAATGATCTGCTTGGAGACAAAATCGGCCGGGGCATTGATCGTAAAGAGCTTGTCGCCCTTCGAAAGCTCGATGGTGGCACCGGAGTCCTTGAGGTCATAGCGCTGAGAGATCTCGCGGGTGGTCTGCTGGAAAGCGTTATCGACCTCCTGCATATTGACCTCGGACACAACGTCGAAGCTGGAATCTTTAGCCATGGTTCTTCCTTTCGGTACGGGGAGCCTTAGTAGCTGTCGTACGAATAGTCGTCTGAATCGTTTGCAGTCTGGCCGTCGGATGCCGTGTCGGTACCGTCGGTAGACTGAGGGTCGGTGCCGTCGCTAGACTGGGCGTCGGTGCCGTCGGCAGCATCATTGCCGTCGGTACTCTCGCCATCCTCGGACTCTTCGGTCTCCTTCTTGGGAACGGTAATGGTCACGCGCGCCACACCCGATGTCTTGGTGTCGTAGCGAACCTTTTCACCGTTCTTGGTAACCGTAACATCGGAGGGCTTGGACGTGGTGATCTCGATCGAGGACTCGGGCGTGTACTCCTGCTCAAAGGGACCGGTTGCCTGGGCGCCGAAGACCGATTTACCGTCGACCTTGACCTCGATCCAGGCGGTCTTGCCCTTGGCAACGGAGACCTTGACCTTGATGACCTCGTCCTCTTTCTTTTTCGCGTTCGCCTTGGCGGCATCGGAATCGGCAGAATCCGTCGCCTCGTCGGTGCCTTCATCCTCGTCAACAGATTCGGTCTTCTTGGAAGACTTCTTGGTCGTCGTCTTGGTGGCCGCGGGCGTCTCGGGCGTCGACTCGGGTGCAGAAGAGCCACAGCCACGCAGGAGGACCACGATGAGCAGAATCAACAAAAGCGCCACGGCACCGATGCCGGCGTAGATGATGCGCGGATCGAGTCCATTGTTCTGAGGAGCACGTCCACCGCCGCGTCCGCGATTGGAGCCGCCACGGCCATTCCCCTGCGGCATACGGCCGCGACCGCTATCGGGACGACCACGATAGGCGCCCTGGCGCTGCGAGCCACGCTGGCCCGAACGCGGCGCAAGCTCGCCACGGTTCTGATAGCCACGCTGGTCAGAGCGAGGCGCCGAAGAGCGCTGGCCGTAAGGCTGCGATTGCGAACGAAGGCGCGGCGTCACCTGCGTGGTATCGGCGTCGGCGTAACCACCGCGGGAACGCCCGGCAGAAACTCCGCGATAACCACGACCGGAGTAGCCTCCGTCGCCGTAACCGGCGCGAGGATCGCGACTCAACCCGCGAGCGGCGGGAAGCGCACGGTCATCCGGCATAGGCGTACTGCGAAATCGATCTCGCTGAGAACGAATATCCTCGCTGGAGCCCGTCTCAGTGATATAACCCGCCTGCGGAGGACGCTGGCCGTACCGCGTCGAGCGACCACCCTGAACCATCAGAAAGCGTCCGTTATCGACCGACGAACGCGAGTTAACGTAGCCGGCAGCATCCTGAAAACGACCGCCCTGCTGCGAGGTCTCGCGTTCATATGCCATAAGGTCGTCAAAATAGGCATTAACGACCTCGCGCGGATTGAGGCCCAAAAAGCGAGCGTAGCTCGAAATCATGCCCTGCGCATAGCCGCGCGGGGGCATCGATGCAAAGTTACCGGTCTCGAAAAACTCGATGATCTGCGGCCTGATTTTGATGGTGTTGGCGACCTGCTGGATGGAAAGGCCCATCCGGCGACGCTGCTCGAGCAGCATGTCACCAAAGCGTGCAGCCATCAGAATCCTCCAAACTCACGATCTTCACGTGCCATCTCGGCGTCGACAGACTCCAGCGCAGCGAGCCCCTCCTCGTCCAGCAGGACCTCGCGTGGCTTGGAACCGTCGGGCGGACCGACGACACCCTTTTCTTCCAGCATGTCCATAATACGCCCGGCGCGCGCATAGCCAACCTTGAGGCGGCGTTGCAGGCCAGATGTGGAGCCCAGCTGCGATTCCACCACAATATGGGCGGCCTCCCAGATAAGCGGATCGTCATCTTGCGGTTCGGCAACGCCCGTGCGAACAATGCCGCCACCAGCCATGGACATGGAAGCAGGCGCCACGGCAGACAGAATCTCCTCGTGGTAGTCGGGCTCGCTTTGCGACTTAACGAACTCGACGATCTCGTTGATCTCGTCGTCCGAGACAAAACAGCCCTGGATACGGCGGGGCTTGCCCCAGTCGACTTTTGAGAACAGCATGTCGCCCAAACCAGTAAGCTTTTCGGCGCCCATCTGGTCGATAATGACGCGGGAATCGATGCCCGTAGCCACGTTAAAGGCGATACGGTTGGTGATGTTGGCCTTAATAAGGCCCGTCACCACGTTGGAGCTGGGGCGCTGCGTAGCCACGATAAGGTGAATACCGGCAGCACGGCCCAGCTGGGCGATACGGACGATCGAGGCCTCGACATCCTTGCCGGCTACCATCATCAGGTCCGAAAGCTCGTCGATGATGATGACCAGATAGGGCATCTTTTGCGGCGGGTTATCGTAATGCTCAAACTCGCCGGCGGCCTGCTTTTCGTTATAGGTCGAGATCTTGCGCACGTTAAGGCGCTCGAAGACCTTCAGGCGGCGCTCCATCTCGGACACCGCCCACTGCAAGGCACTCGCGGCCTGCTTGGGCTCGGTCACTACGGGCACGTAAAGGTGCGGCAGGCCGTTATAGCCTGCGAGCTCGACGCGCTTGGGGTCGACCATGATCAAGCGAACGTCCTCGGGAAGCGCGCGCATGAGCAGGGTCGTGATGATGGAGTTGATCATGACCGACTTACCGGAACCCGTGGTACCGGCGATCAGCAGATGGGGCATCTTGGCGAGGTCGGCGACAACCGGCGTGCCCTCGGCATCGCGACCGATGGCAAGCTCGAGCGGACCGCCCTTCACATAGGGAAGTACGTCGCCTAGGTTGACGTTCTGACGCTTGCGATTGGGAATCTCGATACCAACGAGCGAGGTGCCGGGAATCGGCGCAAAGATGCGCACCGACTGGGCGGCAAGCGAAAGCGCGATATCGTCCTCGAGACTCGAGATCTTGCTCACGCGCTCGCCCTCACCGGGCTGCAGCTTAAAAGTCGTGACCGTGGGGCCGGCAATCCAGCCGACGACGCGGGCGCTACGGCCAAACTCAAGCAAGGTGGACTGCAACGACTCGGCAGTCTGTTCCAGCTCCTTGTCAGAAGACGCGGAGGACGCCGACTGCGGGTTGGCACGCAGGATTTCGAGCGGCGGAAGCTTGAGGCCGTCCTCTTGGTCGCCCTCGGCATCGGCATTGGTACCGTCCGCTCCCCCATCGCCGGCTGCAACAGGAGCAGCGGAAGCCGTGGGGGCGGAGGCATCGGAAACCTTGGGATGCTTTAGGAAGTCAGGGATCTGCGGAGCTGCCGAAACGGGATTCACGGCAAATGGCGGCTCTGACTCGTCAGCCTTGTCCGGGTCGTCTTCCATCGAAAACTGTCCGGTGACCTGTCCTGCGTTGGCGCGGCGACGCGGCAGCAAGGTGGTCTTGGCGGTCTCGAGCGGAGCCTCGTCGTAATCGTCATCGCCCTCAGTGAGTTCAATTTCGCTATCGGACCAAGACGGGTCAGGCTCGCTCGTGTTGAGCTTGGGCGCGGCCTTGCCCTTCTTGGCATGGCGACGCGGCAGCAGCGTGGTCTTGGCGCGCTCGGCCTCCACGGCCTCGGACACGTCGACAAACGGGTCATCGTCCTCGTCGTCATCCAAAACCGGGTCGGCATCGCCACCCATGAACGTGGTCACCGCGGCGTCAGCCCCCTTCTGGCGCAGAATGCTCAGGTGCGGACGGGCAACGCCGGGAACCGACAGGGCCTCTTCATCGCCCCACGGGCTCGCGTTGACATCGGCACGACGGCGCTCGGCAAAATCGGCAGCGCGATCACGTGCGGAGCGCAAAACGCCACCCACCGAAAAGCCAATGATGACCAGGCCAACGACGACAAGGCCCAGCAAGACAACCATAGCGATAGGTTTACCCAGGGCGTTTTGCAAGGCACTTGCGATAAAGGCGCCAATGTAGCCGCCCGAGGCGGAAAGGTTCTGCGGCGTAAACATGAGGTCGCACGAGTCGGTCGTACCCGGAACCATCAACGATAGGATAGAAACAATGGCCACAAAGACCACGGCACCACCCGCGACCGAGCGAATGTTGAGCGGCGAGTCCTCACCCAAAAAGAGCGTGGCGGCAAACAGCAAGATGACGATCGGCAGCACGTAGGCGCCCAGGCCAAAGCCGAGGTGATAGAAACCGGCAACCGCAGCTGTCACGGGTGCCGTTGCCGGAGAAATCACGGCAATGAAGGACGCAATCGCCAAAACGGCAATGATAACGCCGGCGATATCGCGATTGGCCGAAGGCTCGACCAGGGGTTCGAACTCATCGAACTCGGACTCGTGGCCCTTATTGGCACGCAGATGGGAACCGGCACCCTTAGCAGATGCCGGTTGGTTGTTGGATTTGTTGCCTTTGGCGTTTTGTGCAGATCCGCGCGCCAAACTAAACCTCCATGACGACTGGGATGATCATCGGACGGGTGCGCGTGCGGCTCCAGATAAAGTTGGAGAGCGAATCGCGCACGGCCTTGCGAATGGCATCGGAGCCGCTACTGGTAAAGCTAAACTTGCCCTTCTCGATCGTCTTCATGATGGCTGCGGAGGCATCCTCGGAGAACTGGTCGTCGATGGCAAACGAAACGCCGCGGCCCGAGAACTCGATAGCCTCGATCTTCTTGTGCTTGAGCGAGACGATGGCAACAGCCGTGACCATACCGTCGTTGGCGAGCTTTTGGCGATCGCGAAGGACGATGGGGTCGGTGTCGCCGATGCGCAGACCGTCGACATAAACGACGCCGGACTCGACGGGCGCACCGCGTTTGACGATACCGCCCCGCATCTCGAGCGTGTCACCGTTATCGAGGATAAAGATGTGATCGTCCTTAAGGCCCATCTTGCGGGCTAGCTGGGCATGGGCGCGCAGGTGAACGGCCTCGCCGTGAACCGGCATAAAGTAGGTGGGCTTGGCCATGGCCATCAGGAGCTTGAGCTCCTCCTGGCTGCCGTGGCCCGAGACGTGGACGAGTGCGCGATTCTTATCCCACACGTCGCAGCCAAGCTTGGCCAGGCTGTTGACGACCTGCTGCACGGCCTTCTCGTTGCCGGGAACGGGAGTTGCCGAGAGGATGACGGTATCGCCCTCGTGGATGGAGAGCGTCTTGTGCTCGCCGTTGGCCATGCGGGACAGGGCCGACAGCGGCTCGCCCTGAGAACCGGTGCACATGACGACGATCTTATCGTCGGGCAGGTTATCAATGTCGAAGGCATCGATGATATCGGCATCGTCGATGTTGAGATAGCCAAGCTCACGCGCCACGCGGGTGTTGGTGAGCATGGAACGTCCGGTCACGACGACCTTGCGGCCACACTTGCGGGCGGCATCGCAGATCTGCTGCAGGCGATGGATGTGGCTCGAGAACGACGCGACGAACACGCGGCCCGGCGCGTTCTTGATGGCGTGCAGCAGGTTGGGGCCGACCTCGGCCTCGGACTTGGTAAAGCCAGGAACCGTGGCGTTGGTGGAGTCGGAAAGCAGCAGGTCGATGCCCTGCTTGGCAAAGCGGCTGATGGCGGCATAGTCGGGCGTGACGCCATCGATGGGCGTCTGGTCGAGCTTGAAGTCGCCCGTGTGCATAACGGTGCCCTGGTTGGTGCGAATAAACACGCCCAAAGCACCCGGAATGGAGTGCGTCATGGAGAAGAAGTCGAGCGAGATGCCACCGAGATTGACGTGGCTGCCGCCCTTGACCTCACGGAACTTGGGCGCGCGAATGCGGAACTCGGAGAGCTTACCCTCGATAAAACCGAGCGTCAGCTTGCTCGAGAAGATGGGCACCTTGTTGTTGAGGTCCTGCAGCAGGTACGGAAGCGAACCGGTGTGGTCCTCGTGGCCGTGGGTGACGACGATGCCGCGGAGCTTCTCCTCGTTCTCCAGGACATAGGTGTAGTCGGGAAGCACCAGGTCGATACCGGGCTGGGAGTCGTCGGGGAACATGAGGCCGGCGTCGACGAGCACCATGTCGTCGCCGCACTCGAAGACCGTCATGTTCTTGCCGATGCCGTCAAGGCCGCCGAGCGGAATGATCTTCAAGGGAGATGATTTTTTAGCTGCCATAGGTTCGTGTGGTTTCCTTTCTTCGAAACGGGTCTGGAACAACCGACGGGGCGCTTCTGGCAAACCGACCGCCGGGAACGTACAAACATGCACCATAGAGTCGATGCAGTAACCACAGTATGATACCCATTTGCCCACCAACAGACCACCCATGCATCAAAGCCCCATCTGAACCTGTGTATCCCGCCGGTCTGGGCTCAGCGGCCCCGGCACGGGCTAAGTTTCCTGCTCTACAGTCCTGCTCACGACGGAGGCCACATTAAGTGGCCTCCTGTTCGTGCGGAACTCGCGATAAACTTAGCCCGTGCCGGGGCCGCTGAGCCCAGACCTGCCAATAAAGGACAGGTTTATTTAAGTAGGTTTTATCTGAGGAAATGCTGCTACGTCTATCTACAGATCTGAAATCTGACTACTGAATAGACTGTCTAACTCAATAGCGAGCGGCACTAACCAGCCCTTTTGCTTGCGCCCGGGAGGGACGCATATGAAGTTTATCGCGAGTTCCGCACGCAAAGGAAAGCACTTAATGTGCTTTCCGTCTTGCGCAGGACTGTAGAGCAGGAAACTTCATATGCGGCCCTCCCGGGCGCAAGCAAAAGGGCGACCCCTGTCCGGAGTCGCCCTTGTTGAGCTGCTTATGTTTAGCTGTTACTCGGCGTCGTGGTGACGGCGGGGCTTGCGGCCTCCGTTGTCGCCGGGACGGCGCGGACGGTCACTGCGCTCGGAGCGCTCGCGACGCGAACGCTCACGGCGCTGGAAGTGCTCGCCGTCGCCCTCGGAGGAACCCTCAGCGCGAGCCGGGGCCTCGGGCTTGTCGAGACGATCAAGCGAGATCTTGCCGCGATCGTCGACCTCGATGACGACGACCTTGACCTCGTCGCCCACGTTGAGAACGTCCTCGACCTTCTCCACGCGGCCCTTGGCGACGCGGGAGATGTGCAGCAGGCCGTCCTTGCCAGGCAACAGGTTGACGAAGGCGCCGAAGGGCTGGATGGAGACCACGCGACCGGTGTACTCCTCGCCCGGCTCGGGAACCTTGATGATGAGCTTGATGCGCTCGACGGCCTGGTCGACGGACTCGCCGGTGCCGCCGACAAAGACGGTGCCGTCCTCCTGGATGTCGACCGAAGCGCCGGTCTCGTCCTGAATGCCGCGGATGACCTTACCGCCGGAACCGATGACGTCGCGGATCTTGTCGGTCGGAACCTGGATGGAAACGATGCGCGGAGCAGTGCTGCGCGTGGTGTGGCGCGGCTCAGGGATCACATCGAGCATCTTCTGCAGGATGAAGGCGCGACCCTCCTTGGCCTGCTGCAGGGCGCGGGCCAGGATGTCGAAGGTAAGGCCGGTGGCCTTGTTGTCCATCTGCAGAGCAGTGATGCCCTCGGTGGTGCCGGTGACCTTAAAGTCCATGTCGCCCAGGAAGTCCTCGAGACCCTGGATGTCGGACAGGACCACGGTCTTTCCCTCCTCCTGGATCAGACCCATGGCGATACCGGAGACCGGGCGCTTAATGGGCACGCCGCCGTCCATAAGGGCGAGCGTGGAGCCGCAGGTCGAAGCCATCGAAGAGGAGCCGTTGGACTCCATGACCTCGGAGACCACGCGGATGGCGTAGGGGAACTCGTTCTCGTCGGGGAGCACCGGGAGCAGGGCGCGCTCGGCAAGGTTGCCGTGGCCGATCTCGCGGCGCTTGGGGCTGCCCATGCGGCCGGTCTCGCCGGTGCAGAACGGCGGGAAGTTGTAGTGGTGCATGTAGCGCTTGCCCTCGGTGGGCTCGATGGTATCAAGACGCTGGCCCTCGTTGAGCATGCCAAGCGACAGGACAGAGAGCACCTGGGTCTGGCCACGCTGGAACAGGCCGGAGCCGTGAACGAGCGGCAGATAATTATCCTTCACCATGATGGGGCGAATCTCATCGGCGGCACGGCCGTCGACGCGCTCACCAGTCTCGACGACCATGGTGCGCATGGCCTTCTTCTCGAGCTTCTTGAGCGCCACGGGGATTTCGCGCTCCCAAGCGGCCTGCTCCTCCTCGGTAAACTCGGCGCGGATGGACTCCTTCAGAGCCTCGACCTTACCGATACGAGAGAGCTTGTCGGCGTCGCGAAGGGCAGCTGCCATCTCGTCGTAGTGGGCGAAGATGCGCTCCTGGACCTCCTCGACGGGCTGGTCAAGCGGATACTCCTTCTTGACGATGGGGCCGTTGACCTGCTCCCACTCGGCGACAAACTCGTCCTGGGCCTGGCAGAAGGCAGCAAGGGCCTCCTGGCCAAACTTCATGGCGGCGAGCATGTCGTCCTCGGAGATCTCCTCGGCACCGGCCTCGACCATCGAGATGAAGTCGGCGGATCCGCCCAGCTCCAGGTCCAGATCCGAGTTCTCGCGCTCCTCGTAGGTGGGGTTGACGATAAACTCGCCGGTCTCCACGTTACGGCCGATGCGCACGCAGGCAAGCGGGCCCTCGAAGGGAACGCCGCCGAGCGTCATGGCCAGGGAAGCACCCATGACGTTGATGACGTCGAAGGGGTTGACCTGGTCGGCGACGAGCGAGGTAGCGACGATGTGTACCTCGTTGCGGAAGCCGTCCGGGAAGCTCGGGCGAATCGGGCGGTCGATCATGCGCGCGGTGAGCGTGGCCTTCTCGCTGGGACGGCCCTCACGCTTGAGGTAGCCACCCGGGATGCGGCCGGCGGCGTACATCTTCTCGTTGAAGTCGACGGTCAGCGGGAAGAAGTCGTAGTTCTTGCGCTCCTTAGAGACGACCACGGTGTCGAGCATCGTGGTGTCGCCCTGCTTGACCAGGCACGCGCCGGTGGCCTGCTTGGCAAGCTCGCCCGACTCAAAGGTGTAGGTCTTGCCGTACAGCTCAAAGGTCTTGGATACGAGTGTCATTGTTCTCCTTTACCCCACAGGCCCCTTGCCTGCGGGCTTCTCATGTGACACGGGCCCCCTGCCCCCGCCACGCTTCAGAGCGTGATTGTTCACGCCCTTACACAAAAAGAGCGCCCCGCTGCGCAGGACGCTCTTAGCATGTACAAATCCTTACTGGATGTTGTCGCGGATGCCCAGAGCCTTGATGAGCTCACGGTACTCGACGATGTCGTTCTTCTTGATGTAGGAGAGAAGACGACGACGACGGCCGACGAGCATGAGCAGGCCACGACGAGTGTGGAAGTCCTTCTGGTGGGACTTCATGTGCTCGGTCAGCTCCTTGATGCGCTCGGACAGGATGGCGACCTGAACCTTGGGGTTGCCGGTGTCGACCGGGGTGTTACCGAACTGGGCAGTCAGCTCCGCCTTGCGCTCTTTGGAAACAGTCATTGTTTCACCTTTCGTTTCTTGTCGCCCTCGGGCGACGCTATTCGCCTCGGACTGGGAAGCCGCCGGTGGAGCGAGCATCCAAGATCGAGGTACCAACAGGTCGGTATGTTACCACAAGCAGCCCGCGCCTGCGCGTCATCACCGACCCAACATGAATTCCATCGCACGGAGGCGCTGATCGGTGTGCGTCGCAGCCCAAACATGCGAAAGCCCCAATAAAAAGGCAGCGGTATGGGGATCGATCCTCTCGGCCATGAGTGCATCGAAGGTCATGGACATGAGGGCGCGCAGCCACGCGACCTCACCGGTCGACACCAGCTCGGCACCCGGAACGCTCGACGCGCACGACCCGCACATGAGCCCGCCCGCCCGGGGCGAAAAATACGACAGCATGGGGTCTCCGCACAGCACGCAGGCCGAAAAATCGGGTCGATAGCCAACGTGCGACAGCAGCTTAAAGACATATGCCGCCACAAGTAGATCCATATGCGCCGTGTCGAGCCCGCTGCCCACCAGGGCAAGCGCTCGCTGCGTTATGGCAAAGGTAAACGGGTCCTCGGCGTCCTCGAACGAGCACACACGCGCGACCTCGGCGATCGCGCTCGCGGCGCAGGTCGCCTCGTAATCGGGCGCAGCGCCGAGCGGCGCCTCCATAAGCTCGGCCTGGGAAACCACGTCAAGCGACCGTCCATGCGCGAGCAGCATATCGACGGTACAGAATAGCTCGCAGCGCGCCGCCAGGCGCCCACCGGGTTTGCGGGCGCCCTTTGCCACGGCGCGAACCTGCCGACCCCGCTCGTCAAGCATCGTCAGGATCAGGTCCGTCTCTTTGAGCTTCGTCTTGTCGAGGACGAGCACCTTCGTGCGATATGTCCGGGAGCCTGCCATGCGCGCCGCGCGCCCTTAGTCCTCGGCATTGTAGCCAAAGCGGCGAATCTGGGCCTCATCGTCACGCCAGCCGGCCTTGACCTTCACGTCCAGCTCCAAAAAGACCTGCGTGCCAAAGATGCGCTCAAGATCGCGACGGGCGTCGATACCGATATGTTTGATCATTTCGCCGCCCTTGCCAATGATGATGCCCTTTTGGCCCTCGCGCTCGACGTAAATGGTGGCGTGCACGCGCAGCACCTTCTTGGTCTGCTCGAGCGCATCGCAGATAACGCCAACGGAGTGCGGAATCTCATCACGGGTGCGACGCAAGACCTTCTCGCGCACAAACTCGGCAACGAGCGTCTCGTCGGAAGCGTCGGTACCCATGTCCTCGGGGAACCAACGCGGGCCCTCGGGCAAAAAGTGCGCAACGGTCTCGATAAAGGCATCGACGTTGAAGTTCTTAACCGACGACGTCACGATCTCATCGTCATATTCCATGAGCTCGTGGGCTGCCTTAAGCTGCTCCATGACCTGTGCGGGGTCGGCCTCATCGGCCTTGGTGAGCACCAGGACCTTCTTGGAACGGGCGTTTTTGACGCGTTCGGCAACCCAGGCGTCTCCCCTGCCGATCGGCTTGGTGGCATCAATCAAAAACGCGACGACATCGACATCGTTCAGCTCGAACAGCGCGCTCTTGTTGAGCTCGGACCCCAGACCGTCCTTGGGCTTGTGGATACCCGGGGTATCGACAAAGACCAGCTGGTAGCCGGGACGGTTGACGACGGCACGCATGCGGCGGCGGGTCGTCTGGGCCACCGGCGAGGTGATGGCGACCTTTTTGCCATAGCAGGCGTTGAGCAGCGTGGACTTGCCGGCGTTGGGGCGGCCGACCAGCGCCACGAAGCCGCTGCGGAAACCGGGCTCAACGTCGCCAAAGCCCGCGAAGCTGTCGCCCTCGTCGCACAGGGCGTCGAGTTCCTCGTCGCTCATGCCCTCAAACGGATCGAACTCCTCGACATCCTCATAGGCATCGTTCGCTTCGGCATCCACCGCATCCAGGGACTCGTCGTCCAGAGTTTCATCGATAGGCTGCATATTGTCGGACATGAAAATCCCTTTCTAAATAAAGTCGAGCGCGTGGGCAAATACCAGCAAGCCAACAATCGCGGCGGTGATGGAAAGTACGTACACGGAGGCGGCGGCGATATCCTTCGCACGCTTTGCCAGCGGATGAAGTTCCTGGGTCGCCAGGTCGACGATCGCCTCCATAGCGGTATTGCACAGCTCGCCGTGAATCACCAAGCCACAGCAGATGATAACTATGGCCCACTCGGCAATGTCGAGGCCGACAATGCAGCCGGCAACGACGGTACAAACGCCCGCCGCGAGCATAACCTTAATGTTGCGCTCGGTCTTGACGGCGGTGACGAAGCCCTCCATGGCGTAGGAGAACGACTTTAAGAAGGACGGATGGTCCTTGTTCGATCCGGGAATCATAGACGGCTCCTAGTCGTGGGCGTGGTTGGTGATGGGGCCGACGTGGACCAGCTTGGGGTCCTCGCCGCGCTCGAGCGCCAGATCGCGCAGGATGGCATCCTCGCGGGCCTCCATGGCCTCAGCCTCGTCGTCCTCGATATGGTCATAGCCCAGCAGGTGCAGCATGCCATGCACGAGCATCAGGCGACACTCGTCGGCAGGGCTATTGCCAAAGCCGGGGGCCTGACGGGCAATGACCTGCGGAGCCAAGATGATATCGCCGAGCTCGAGCGTCTCGTCGGCGGGAATATCCTCGTCAAAGGCCGAGTCGCATTCAAACGAGAGGACATCGGTGGTACGGTCGATACCGCGCCACTCGTGGTTGAGCTCGTGCATCTCGTCCTCATCGACATACGAAAGAGAAATCTCGACTTCACGTTCAACGCCCTCGGCGGCAAGCACGACCTCGCAGATGTGCTCTACCTCCTGCGCGTCGAGCAGCGTATCGAGCTCGGCATCGTTGCTGATCAATACACTCAACGGGACTCCTTTCGGTCGTGCACGCGCTTCTCGCGTACATCATCATAAGCATCGTATGCCTCGACGATACGCCCCACCAAGGCATGACGCACCACGTCGGCACGCTCGAGGTGAGAAAATGCGACATCGTCGACACGACCCAAAATCTGCTCGACGTCGGCAAGACCGCCGCGACCCACCAGGTCGCGCTGACTCAGGTCGCCGGTAATCACAAACTTGGAGTTAAAGCCCAGGCGCGTCAGGAACATCTTCATCTGCTCGGGCGTGGTATTTTGGGCCTCGTCGAGCACCACGAAGGCATCGCTCAGCGTGCGGCCGCGCATGTAGGCAAGCGGGGCGATCTCGATCACGCCGCGCTCCATAAGCTCATCGGTGCGCTCGCGATCCATCATGTCAAAAAGGGCGTCGTAGAGCGGACGCATGTAGGGATCGATCTTTTCCTCAAGGGTACCGGGCAAAAAGCCCAGGTTCTCCCCCGCCTCGACAACCGGACGCGTCAAGATCAGACGGCCCACCTCGTGACGCTTGAGCGCGGCAACGGCGAGCGCCATGGCCAGATAGGTCTTACCGGTACCGGCGGGACCCAGGCCAAACGTGATGGTATGCGAGCGGATGGCATCCACATAACGCTTTTGGCCGAGCGTCTTGGGGCGAATGGCACGACCGCGATACGAAAGCAGCACATCATCGCGAAGCGACGTAGCCTCGTGCTCACCGTCGCGCAAGACGGCCAGGCAGCGAGAGACATCGTCGGAAGACAGCGTGCGTCCGGCGGCCGCCTCGCGAAAAGCATGCTCGAAAAAGCGTGCCACGAGCTCGACCTCGTCCGGGTCACCGCTCGCGGCGATACTGTCGCCACGGGCGACCACGCGGGCACGAACCAAGCTCTCCAGCGCACGCAGGACGCCGTCGCCGGCACCCAAAACGCGCGAAGGATCAATTCCCTCGGGAACGGTAAGTCTAATCTTCGAGGCTTCCATGGACCTCCCTGCGTGCATGGACCAAGCCGGAATCATCGACTCCGATGATAGCAACATCGAGCAGGCACGGGGCTGCGAGTCCACGGGTATCGTCAAGACGGGCATGATGGAACGAACCGAGCGTCAAGTTGTCGCCATACTCGAGCACGGCGCGCTCGACGGTTCCCACGCGGCGGCGAGCGTCGGCAATGGCGAGCTCCTGCGCCGCGGCTCGCATGCGGCGGCTGCGCTCGGCCATAACCTCGGGCAGTACCTGGTCGGGCATATCAGCAGCAAGGGTACCGGGACGCTTGCTGTAGCGGAACACGTGCATACGCGAGAAGCCCACGCGACGGCACAGCGCCAGCGACTCCTCAAACTCCTCGTCCGTCTCGCCGGGAAAACCGACGATGACATCGCACGAAAGGGACGCCTGAGGCAAGTTGGTGCGAATCATGCGCGCCGTCTCCTCGAAGGCCTCGGCGCTATAGGGACGGCCCATGCGATGCAGTGTCCTGGTGCAGCCGGACTGCACGGGCAGGTGCAAAAACGGGGCGATGCGCTTCGGATAGCGCGCCATGACCTTAAGCAGGGGCTCGGAGATATCCATGGGCTCGACCGAGGAAATGCGCACATGCGGAATAGACGTGCGCTCCATGATCGCCTCGAGCAGCTCATCGATCTCAACGTGTTCATCAGTCGCGCTCTTGCCATCGTAGGCGCCCAGGTTCACACCCGTCAGCACCACCTCGGGCACGCCGGCCTCCTGAGCCTCGCGAACTTGCTCGAGCACAGACTCGACCGGCACGGAGCGCTCGGGGCCGCGAGCCTTCCACACAATGCAATAGGTGCAACGATGGTTGCAGCCGTCCTGGATCTTCACGCCCAGACGCGAGCGACCGAGTGCGTCGACAACCTCGCCGTCGCTGCAGGCGGGAACGTCATCGGACTCAACGCCCAGCACCTCACAGACGCGTTCGGCGACATCGATCTTGGACGGCTCGGCGATCACGCGGTCCGAAAGCTCCAGCAGCTCCTCGGGATGCAGATTGACCACGCATCCGGTCACGACCACATAAGGCTCATTTGGATAGGCCAGCGCATGGCGAACGGCCTTACGGGTCTTGGCCTCGGCCTCGCCCGTAACGGCACAGGTGTTAATGACGATCAGCTCAGCATCCTGAGGCTCCACCATCGCAAAGCCCAGGCGCATAAGATCGGCAGTGATACGGTCGGACTCAACCCGGTTGACACGGCAGCCGAGGTTGACGACAGAGATATGAGGTGTGAGCACGCGGGCTCCTTAATCGAGGATGTCGTCGAGAGCGCTCTTGATGCGATCGGTTACCGATTTCTTACCGGAAGCGACGTCATCGCCCATCTCGTCGGCAAAAGCGCGAAGCAGCTCGCGCTGCTTATTGGAAAGGTTCGTGGGGACGAGCACGCGCAGCTGAACGATCAGACGGCCACGCGAGCCGCCACCGCCGATACGGGGCATACCGTAGTTGCCAACGCTCACGGTGTCGCCGTACTGCGCACCGGCAGGGACGCACACCTTGACGACCTCGTCAGGCATAATGCCCTCGACCTCGATCTCGCAGCCGAGCGCAGCCTGCGCAATCGAGATATCGCTCACGAGATACAGGTCGTCGCCGTTGCGCTTAAAACGCTCGTGGTCGGCGACACGCACGTTGACGATCAGGTCGCCCGACGGCTCGCCGCGAAGGCCGGCCTCGCCAAAGCCACTCACGCGCAGCTGGCGACCGGTCGATACACCGGCGGGAATATCGATGTCAATCTTTTCGTGAGAAGGCGTGCGGCCCTGGCCATCACAGGTCTCGCAGGGATGGTCGATGACCGTGCCTTCGCCGTGGCAGTCGGGACAGGGCGAAGAGGACTGAACCTGGCCCAGGAACGAGCGCTGGACCGTCGTGACATAGCCCGTGCCGTGGCAGCGGCTGCACTGCTTTTCCTGTGCGCCCTCGGCCCTACCGGTGCCGTTGCAATCCTCGCAGGGAGCAAGGCGGTCATAGCTGATCGTCTTTTTGCACCCGAGTGCCGCCTCCTCAAGGGTCACCGAAAGGGAGATGGCCATATCGCGGCCGCGACGACGCTCACGGCGATTTCGGGCGCCACCGCCGGCACCGCCGCCAAAGAACGACGAGAAGAGGTCGTCCATGCCCATGCCGCCAAAGATATCGTTAATGTCGACGTAGCCCGAACCACCAGGGCCGTCGGCAGTGCCGTAACGGTCGTAGTTAGCACGCTTCTGCTCGTCGGAAAGAACGGAATATGCCTCGTTGAGCTCTTTGAACTTGGCCTCGGCCTCGGGGTCGTCCGAAACGTCCGGGTGTACGGTACGGGCCTTCTTTAGAAACGCGCGCTTAATCGTCCGCGCGTCGGCATCCTTGTCGACGCCAAGTACCTCGTAGTAATCCCTATTTTCCGACACGACCGAATCCTTCCGACTTTCATTATTGTCACAGTGCGTCCTATACCCAAGCTGGGCCGGCCGCAAACAGAGGGCTAGATGTTATTGCATTCCGTAAGGCGAAAGCATGGCACGCTGCGAGCAGCTCGCAAACCAAACCGACACGAGCGCAAACATAAATCCGTTGGCGAAACCATTGGCAAACTGCATCGCGCCGCGCTTCCACCACAGCAGGCTACGGTGAAGTACCCCATCCGAAAGCACCATGAACAGGCCCATGGCAAACGGAATAAAACACATCACGGCAAAGGCCGAGAACACACCCGAGATGGCCGACAGCACCAAAAATGGCGCCACGATGCCCATCAGGTAAAAACCGGTACGAGCCTTGCCTTCCAGACGCTCTGCCTCAACATGGGCGCGACCGACCAAATCGCCACCCGAGGCACCGTTGGTGCCGGCGTGACCCATACCGCCAATACGGACCTCGTCGCCATCGTGCGTACCGGCAGGAAACTCAATCGTC
>UQHQ01000018.1 GCA_900540945.1 uncultured Collinsella sp.
GGGGTCAGCCCGTGGGAGGCCAGGGCGCCGCTGACCGGTGGACGGCACCGAGCCGTCGCATCGACTTGAAGAAGGGGGAGGCCTCGCTGCCTCCCCCTTTTTTGCGTTTGATAGAGAGCTGTAATAAAGAACTCGCCTTCGTTTAGCTTGTCTTACTGTTTGGCTGTATTTTGAGTCCTTCTTTTGTATTTGCGCGATAATAACTCCCATTGGCGTTAGGGAGGACTTGATGTTTACCGTTTTTGTCTTGGGCAATATTGCTTCGGGTAAGTCGACTGCCTGCCGCTATCTCAAATCTCATGGCGCCATGCTTATCGATCTGGATGAGCTTGCCAAATCTCTGTATGTGCCAGGCTCCGATATCGTCAATGCCCTCGCGGAAGAATTCGGTTGGGACATTCTGGACGGGGAGGGCGGCATTCGCCGCAATGTCCTCGCCGCTCGAGCTTTCGCCTCTCCTGATACAGTTGCGCGGCTCAATGGCATCGTTCATCCGGTTCTCATCGAACAGCTGTCACTGAGGATTCTCGATCCTGTTTGCTGTACGGTTTCGTCCCCCCGTTACCCCTTTGCGGTTGTTGAGGTTTCTGCCCCGACTGGTTTTGAGGATGCCTTTGGCCTGGCTGATGAAATTCTGGTTATCAGCGCTCCTTTAGCAGTTCGTCGCGAGCGTGCCATTCATCGTGGTATGGAGTCCTCTGATTTTGATGCGCGCTCTGCATGCCAACCTGATGAGGCTTCGCTTTGCAATCTCGCTACGACGGTAATCGATAATGCGGCAGGCGATAACTCGCTCTTTGAACAACTGGACGCATGGCTTGCGCGCCATGGCTTTGGGGACGTAGTGGATAAGGAGGAGCCCGATGCCTAAGACACGTTTCTTTACGTGGTATCGCGTGGCGCCACTTGCCGTTATGTTCGTCTTCGGCATTATTTCGCTCGTCTACTCGTATGCACCTGCTGCCTTCTTTAAGCCTTTGTATCCGATTGACTACGAGGCGTACATAAAGCAATCGAGCATTTCGCACAATCTCGATCCGTATCTGGTGTGTGCTGTCATAAAGTCGGAATCGAATTGGGATCCCGAGGCTGAGTCGAATCAAGGCGCTCAGGGATTGATGCAGCTGATGCCCGAGACTGCCCAGGATATGATTGCCAAGGGTCTTGTCGATGGTAGCGAGTATTCGGCTGACAACCTTAACGATCCCGCTACGAACATCGAGTTTGGCTGTGCGTATCTTTCGTATCTTCTAACGTATTTTAACGGGTCGACTGACAGTGCCATTGCCGCCTATAACGCCGGCATGGGCAATGTCGACGGATGGGCGCAGCAGAGCACGTCGCTTCATAATGCAATCACCTTTCCCGAGACGCAGGCGTATCTGATTCGTGTCAATAATGCCTGGGTTCGCTACAAGACCCTCTATCCCGATCGGTTCGTATAGGACTATGCCTGCCGCCTGCGTATACTGCAGATATATGAGTTAGGAGTATCCATGGCGGAATTTGAAGTTGAGCGTGTTGGAGGAGAGCTCAAACGTTTTGGCGTTGAGGGCTCTGAGGTGCCGTTTAAGGTCGTGTCTCCATACGAGCCCGCTGGTTCCCAGCCTAAGGCCATTGAGTCGCTTGTGCGGGGTGTGAGGGACGGAGATCGCTATCAGGTTTTGCTGGGCGTGACTGGTTCGGGCAAGACCTTCACGATGGCTAAGACTATTGAGGCCCTGGGGAAGCCGACGCTGGTCATGGCTCCCAACAAAACGCTTGCCGCTCAGCTCGCGAGCGAGCTCAAGGAATTCTTCCCTGACAACGCCGTGGTCTATTTTGTGTCGTACTACGACTACTATCAACCCGAAGCGTATGTGCCGCAAAGCGATACGTATATCGAGAAGGATTCCTCGATTAACGAAGAAGTCGAGATGTTGCGGCATCAGGCGACCGCATCGCTGCTATCTCGACGCGATGTGATCGTCGTCGCATCGGTCTCGTGTATCTATGGCATCGGTTCTCCCGAGGACTATGCGGGCCTAGCTCCGAACGTCGACAAGAAGGTGCCGCTCGAGCGCGATGACTTTATCCATGCGCTTATCGATATCCAGTACGATCGCAATGACTATGATTTGGCACGTGGCACCTTCCGCGTGCGCGGCGATGTCGTCGACGTGTATCCACCCTATGCCGAGCATCCGTTGCGGTTTGAGTTCTTTGGCGACGAGGTTGAGCTGATTGCCGAGATCGACGAGGTCACCGGCGAGATGCTACGTGAGTACGAGGCCATTCCCGTGTGGCCGGCCTCGCACTACGTGACTGAGAAGCCTAAGGTCAAAGCGGCTCTGAAATCAATCAGTGAAGAGTGCGAGAAGCGTGTGGCCGAGCTCAAGGCGACTGATAAGCTGCTCGAGGCACAGCGTCTGCAGCAGCGCACCGATTATGATCTTGAGATGCTCGAGACGATGGGCTTTTGCAACGGCATCGAGAACTACTCGCGTCATCTGGACGGTCGAAAACCGGGCGAGCCACCGTTTACCCTGATCGATTACTTTCCTAAGGACATGCTCTGCATCATCGATGAGAGCCATGTGACGGTGCCGCAGATCCGCGGCATGCACGAAGGTGACCGCTCGCGTAAGGTGACGCTGGTGGAGCACGGTTTTCGTCTGCCTTCGGCACTCGATAACCGCCCGCTTCGTTTCGATGAGTTTGAGGCGAGGATTCCCCAGTTCATCTACGTCTCGGCTACGCCGGGCGACTATGAGCTGCGGGTTAGCCAGAACGACGTTGAGCAGATTATTCGTCCGACCGGTCTGCTCGACCCCAAGATCGATGTGCGTCCGGTTCGTGGACAGATTGACGATCTTGAGGACGAGATTCGCGAGCGCGTTGCCCGCAAGGAGCGCGTGCTGGTGACCACGCTCACCAAGCGCATGGCCGAGGACCTGACCGACCATCTGCTTGATGCCGGCATTAAGGTCAATTACATGCACTCCGATACAGCGACGATGGACCGTGTCGAGATCCTGCGAACGCTGCGCGAGGGAAAGATTGATGTTCTCGTCGGCATCAACCTGCTCCGCGAGGGTCTGGACCTTCCTGAGGTCTCGCTGGTGGCAATTCTCGACGCTGACAAGGAAGGCTTCTTGCGCAACCGCCGTTCGTTGATTCAGACGATTGGTCGTGCGGCCCGTAATGCCGGCGGCGAGGTCATCATGTATGCAGACGTTGTGACCGATTCGATGAAAGAAGCCATCGAGGAGACGCAGCGCCGTCGCGAGATTCAGATGGCATATAACGAAGAGCATGGCATTGTGCCCAAGACGGTCCGCAAGGCCATTAACGACATTTCGAGCTTTATTGCCGAGGCCGAAAAGACTGTGGGCTCGAAGGGGCGCTCGAGAGGCGATTCGCTGGGTCACGGTGCGTTCTATACACCCGACGAAAACGGCGAGGGCGCCGCGCCGGAGACGGTGGCACCCGAGCAGACGCTTGCCGAACAGCTGGAAGGGCTACCGCATGACGAGCTCGTGCGGATCGTCGAGACCATGGAGGAAGACATGCGCAACGCTTCCGCCGCCATGGACTTTGAGGAGGCGGCGCGTCTGCGCGATGCCGTCGTTCAGATTCGGGCGATGCTTGAGGGCGCATCTGAGGACGAAACGATCGAGCGTTTGCGTTCGCAGGCTCGCAAGGGCTCTACCTTTGCTTCGGGCAGAAAACGCCAGGGTGCAAGATTCAGGAAGTAGCGAACAGGCCCCGAGTTCCCTGTGGAGCTCGGGGCCTGTGTCGTTCAGACGCGAGAGTTCGTGCGCTAGAGGTCTGCTATCAGCGCCTCGGCGCAACGGATGCCGTCGGTGGCCGCGCTCATGATGCCGCCGGCATATCCGGCACCCTCGCCGCAAGGGTAGAGACCCGGGGTCGACACGGCATGGCACGCTCGGTCTCGGGTGACAGTGACCGGTGAGCTCGAACGCGTCTCCACGCCGGTAAGAACGGCATCGGGGCGGTCGTAGCCACGTAGCTTTTTTCCGAGTAGGGGAAGTCCCAGGCGGAGCGACTCGACGATATGCTGCGGCAGGGCTTCGTCAATTGCCGTCCAGGTCACACCGAGCGGATAGGTGGGCTTTACCTTTCCGGGTGCCGTGCTGGCGCGCCCCGCAAGGAAATCTCCGACGAGCTGTGCCGGCGCGTTCCAGTTGGAGCCACCCAGGCGATAAGCGGCTCGCTCACAGGCGCGCTGGAGCTCAATGCCTGCGAGCGGATCATCGCTGGGAAGGTCGTCAGGTGTGACGTTAACGAGTAGGGCGGCATTCGCGTTGCGCCCGTCGCGGGCATTGAGGCTGGCGCCGTTGACGCACAGATGGCCCTGCTCGGAAGAAGCCGCGACAACCTGTCCGCCGGGGCACATGCAAAACGAGAACACGCTGCGGCCGTTGGGGAGATGGGCAACAAGCTTGTAGGGGGCTGCTCCGAGTGCCGGGTGCCCCGCCGAAGGGCCATATTGGGCACGGTCGATGTCGCGCTGTGGATGCTCGATGCGCACACCCATGGCAAAGGTCTTTTGCGCGAGGGCAACGTTATGTTCTTTGAGAAGCTCGAATACGTCGCGGGCGGAATGGCCGCAGGCGAGAATGAGGTGCTTTGTGGCGATTGTCTCGCTTGTGGTTTCTTGGGGCGGTTGGACATCGATGCCGGTGATGGCACCAGAACCATCGGTTCGAATATTGACGAGCTTTGTTCGATAACGGACGGTTCCACCGAGCTGCTCGATGCGCTGAGAAATGTTGGTGACGACGGTGGGGAGGATGTCGGAGCCAATGTGCGGCTTGGCGTCCCACAGGATGTCGCGAGGTGAGCCCGCTTCGACGAAGGTTTCAAGAATCAGTCGATGGGCAGGATTCTTGGTTCCCGTGTTGAGCTTGCCGTCCGAGAAGGTCCCTGCGCCGCCCAGGCCAAATTGGATATTGCTTTCGGGGTCGAGGATACGCTCCTTAAGAAAGAGATCAATCGCTTCCGAGCGGCGAAGTGCGGGGTCGCCGCGCTCGATGAGCAGGGGTTTAAGGCCCGCTTCGGCAAGGGTGAGGGCGGCGAAGAGCCCGGCGCAACCGGCGCCGACAACGACGGGACGCCCCTTGGGTGCATTCGGGACAGGGTTGGGGAATGAAGGAGTCTCGCCGTCTACCATGCGGATGCGCGAGCGGTCGCGCTCGGCGACGCGGTCGACCACCTCCTGCTCGAGTCGGGAGCTTGTCAGCTCAACTCGAAAGCTCAAAATAAAATGGACATCTCGCTTTTTACGGGCGTCGATTGACTTGCGATGGAGCTCAATGGCTTTAATCTGGGAATCCTCGCATCGCAGAGCTCGCTTGACGGCGCGTCTACCAATAGCAAGGCAGGCAGTTTCGTCGCCGGCCTCATCGAGTGACGCGTGGACTTGGGTGATTTCGATCATCGAGGTCTCCTTAGATGCAAGAAAGAGGCCGCCCGGTGTCCCAGACGGCCCGAATGCGTTTTGATTATAGACTGCGCGGCTACAGGCTGCTTGCAGCGCGAATACCCGAGATCCAGGCCCACGCAAGGTTAAAGCCTCCGCAATCGGCGTCGATGTCGAGCGCTTCTCCGCAGACGTAAAGCGGGGCGCTTGTGGTGCTGTTCACGTAAAGATTGGGTGTCGAGACGCACTCGATAGATATGCCGCCACGCGTGACCTGTGCTGAGCGCTCCTCTGCCGTCCCTTCGACGGACAGTTTAAAGTGCTTGAGGATTGAGACCAGGTGGATGACATCGCGCGAGCCGGGATGGCACCGCTCGAATGCCGTACAGACGACGTGTGAGAGCTGCGGGGCGAGCATGCCGTCAAGCCAGTGGGAGTTTCGGGGCGAAAAATCGCCGAGCACGTTGACACGCTGCTCGAGCGTATCGAGCAGCTCATCTTTGGAGAAATCTGGAAAGAAGTCGATCAGAACAGTGTCGCCCTGGTTGATACGGCGAGAGAGATTGAAGGCGGCGACGCCTGAGATGCCGAAGGCACGGAACAGCACTTCGCCATCTTCTCGCCAGAGCTCTTCGTGGCTGCGCGAGAGCGTTAAGCGGGCTCGGACGCGCAGACCATCCAGAGTTCCGAGTGCCGTCCGGTCGCCGACGACTGATGCCGATACGGGGCACAGGACGGGGCGCAGGGGCGTCAAGGGAAGGCTAAACACCTCGGCGATGCCGGTGGGGTTGCCGCCCGTAGCGATAACCACGGCCCTTGCCTGCAGGGCATCGCTCGTGCGAGGAGTATCGGCTAACGCCTTTCGAAGCGAACGGAGCTCCGTCTTTCGGTCGCCGTGCTTTTTGGGTTTGAGTACATGAGCGGGACGGTCGATCTGAAGCGTCCAGCCTTCGGAAGCCTTATGAGCCGCAATGACGTTAGTCCCGCAGAGTAGGGTGATGCCCAAACGCTCGCATGCATTGAGGAGTGCATCGCGAACCGACTCGGCGCGAAGGGAGCGCGGGTATAGGCGGCCTTCCTCACGGATCGTCATGATGCCCAGCGAGGAGAAAAAACTCTCGAGATCTTGCTCGGGCTGGGGGCCCATGATGGATTCGACAAAGGCGGGGCGGTTATATCGCCGAATGTCGATGGATTCGTTTGAGAGGTTGCAGCGGCCGTTTCCGGTTGCGAGCAGCTTGAGGCCGCAGGCGACGTCGCGCTCGACGACGCAGACGCTTTTGTCGACACGCGCCGCCGTAATGGCGGGCGAGGCCCGAGGCCCCGCCGCCGATCACCAAGACGTCATAGAAGGCGCTTGCGTTCACTTAGGCCTCGTCTGTCTTGTGCGGGGCGATGGCCTCAACGGCGGAGACGGCTTGGGGCAGCATGCCGGCGGGCAGCGCGGTTTCGACTTCTCCCTTGTCGCAGGCTTCGGCGAGCGCGGGATCGATGGGCAGCTGACCAAGGATGTCGAGATGATAGGTCTCGGCGACCTCGGGAAGCTTGCTCTTGCCGAAGACCTCGATCTTCTTGCCGCAGTCGGGGCATTCGATATAGCTCATGTTCTCGACAATGCCCAGAATCGGAACGTTCATCTTCTCGGCCATGTTGACCGCCTTGGCGACAATCATCGAGACTAAGTCTTGCGGGCTCGTGACGATGACGATGCCATCGACGGGCAGTGACTGGAAGACGGTGAGTGCGACATCCCCCGTTCCCGGAGGCATATCGACCAGCAGATAGTCGATGGGGCCCCAAGAGGTTTCGCTCCAGAATTGCCTGATGGCGCCGGCGATGACCGGACCACGCCAGAGGACGGGGTCGGTCTCGTTTTGAAGCAGCAGGTTGGAGCTCATGACCTTGACGCCGTGCTCGGAGATCTCGGGCAGCATGAGGTTGCCGAGGGCATGGACATGGCGTCCGCTCATGCCGAACATTTTGGGGATGGAGGGGCCGGTGATGTCGGCGTCGAGAATGCCAACCTTGTTGCCGCGGCGGGCGAGCTCGGTTGCGATGGCGCCCGTCACAAACGACTTGCCGACGCCTCCCTTGCCGGAAAGCACAGCGATAACGCGCTTGACCTCCGACAGCGTATTCTCTTCAAATTGCGACGGCGTTGATTGTCCGCCGGCTGCTTGTGCGTGCTCGCAACCCATGTATGACTCCTTTGTATATGTTGGGGCCGGGGCCCCGCGATGTGACACGAGCGTCATTGTACCCTCGTTTGCGAGCGGGAGTCATTTGCGATGCATTTGGGCCGAGCGTGCTTGCAATACGATGGGTCCAAGCGAATGGGCGGGCTTACTGAACTTTGCTGGCGAACTCGAGGTATTGCATGCGCTGCAGCTTGTCGATCGTCGAGGCGTATGGGCTGTCTTCAGATTCCAAGTCGTAGCGCAGCCCGTCGGCACCAAGATAGCCGGCAACATTGATGGTGGGCACATCTGACCTTGTTGCAAGCAGGGCCTTTTGATAGTCAGTGAGCGGGGCGCCGATCTTATTAAGGGTAATAGCTGCAATCTCGTTTGCCCCGACGGTGTCGTAGACGTTGAGCTCGGTATTGCAGGCGATTTCATAGTTAGCCCAGACGAAATAGGTCGACTGATAGATACGGAAAGCGTGGCTTGCCGTATCTTCCTGAGGGTACAGCTCGTCGTTGAGAGTCGTTGCGGCGCTCGGCTGATGGTCGCCAAAAAAGACAAGAACAACCGGTCTGCCGATATTGCGGAGCTCGTTGATAAAGTACTCGAGGTCCCGGTCGGATGCATTGATGCAGGTGAGATAGGTATTGAGCGCGCTATTGGCGCCCTCGCTGGCTCCCTCGACCCAATAGTTTGTCAGCTCTTCGGCGGGAACGGTGCCATAGTCGTAGCCGCCGTGATTTTGCATCGTGACGTCAAAGATGAACTGCGGGGCTTCGTCGGTTTTGAGCAGGTCGAGTATCTTGTCGTAGGTGGCGTAGTCGCATACGCCGGCATGGTAATAGGGCGCACCTTCGAAATCGCCGATTGAAAGAAAGTCTCCAAAACCCAGCTGCTGATAGATTTTATCTCGATGGTAGTTGACGGGGTTTGCGGGTGCATAGCGGTAGTGGTATACCCAAGCTCTTTAAGGTCCTTTGCCAGGCTGTTGACGCCATTCATCTGATACAGCTGATAGGGGATTTTGCCTAATCCGACAAAGGCCGTTGTCGCTCCGGTCAAAAATTCGAATTCGGAGTTCGCCGTTCCGCCACCGGTGACCGAAGCGAGCATGGTGCCGCGAACAAGTGTGTCGGGAAGCGAGTTGTAGAATGCGGGACCGGTGTACCCGGCCGCCTGGAGCTGCTCGAAGCACGAAAGGTCGCTAAAACTCTCGTTCATGACGGCAACAATCGTCGGCTTGATTTCATTGAACTGGGCAACGGCCGCCGCGCGCTGCTCGCTCGAGCCATACGTGCTGTCGTAGGCGGCGGCGAGCTCCTGCTCGATGCTCTGCGCCTCATCGGGCGTATAGTCTTCGGGCTTTTCAATGGGCAACTCGTTGACCATTTCGGTGAACGAAGTGATAAAACCCTGAGACGCATACGTGGTGATGGGCTGCCAACGGTCAAATCCAAAATCCAGCGACTGCTCCAAGTCGATGTTGGAAAAGCCCAAGAGCCCCACAACGGTCACTAGCAGAAAAGCGCAGAGGTTAGCGGCGATTGCGGGGAAGACATGGGCGGGCGTACGGAGCTTTCGCGGTCGGATAAGCGAAAGAAGCCCCAGGGAAATCTCCAGCAGGGCGAGTGAGGTTACGATTCCTGCAGTGAAGGTGAACTCATATCCCTCACTTACTTCCATTGCGGTGCCCAATGCCAAAATGTCGCTCGGCAGGATGGCCTCGCCTTTAAACGTTATGACGAAGTGCTCGGCAATGCCAAGGGTGCAACAGACGACGGGCACGAGGGCCATGACGCCTCCATGACGCTGTCCCAGCAAATAAAGGGAGAGCAGAACCGTCGCGAGCAGCCCAACGGAAAACCCGAATGAGTTGGCGGGAATGCGATAGAACGTTTCGTTGCAGGCAATTTCGAGTGAAACGAACGAGAGCGCTGAAACAGCGGCGACGACAAGGATGTCGCGGCAAATACAGGCAACCGTTCCCGTCGCAAGATCGGTTCGGTCGATAAGTCCCGAAACCAAGGGCTCGACAAGAAGTATGACGGCGGCAGCACCGAGCGCCGAATAAGAAAGGACCCATAGGGAACAGTCCTCATTTACGAGCAATTGATTCGTAATCCATGCAGCTACCATGCCGAGCGGGATGAGGAGCATCGCGCACCAAAAGACGCGGGCAATGGGCGGTTTTTCGTTGTGTTTGATTGAAAAATACACGCGCACGACGACGGCGGCCACGATAAGGACGGCGATGAATATGGGCAGATTGGCCATGCCACTCGAAGTGATTTCAAGGGGGATATCTTCGGTCATGGACGTTCCTCTGTTACAGCAAATTAAGTTCAGTTTTAGATTACTCTAACCTTTCCACGGCATTTCGAGAAACAAAGCACCCGACACGCAAAGCAAAAGGTCTGCGAATCTTGTATTACGAACATCTGTGCGCGTTGAGTGCGCTAAACTCATCGACAGTGTGATTTGAGGTTATAGGAGGCAAGGAGCTTCCATGTCTGATTCTTCTATCGTTATCCGTGGTGCGCGCGAACACAACCTGCGCAATGTCGATGTTTCCATCCCGCGCGACGAGCTCGTGGTCATTACCGGTCTTTCGGGCTCGGGCAAGAGCTCGCTGGCGTTTGACACGATCTATGCCGAGGGTCAGCGCCGCTACGTGGAGAGCCTGTCGAGTTATGCGCGCCAGTTTTTAGGCCAGATGGACAAGCCCGATCTGGACTCGATCGACGGCCTTTCGCCGGCCGTCTCGATCGATCAGAAGACGACGTCCAAGAATCCGCGCTCGACGGTGGGTACTGTAACTGAGATTTATGACTACCTTCGCTTGCTTTTTGCACGCGTGGGCACGCCGCACTGTCCCGAGTGCGGTCGCGTTATCGAGCGCCAGACCACCGACCAGGTCGCCGATAAGGTCCTGGCAGCGGGAGAGGGTCGTCGTGCGTTTGTGCTGGCACCGGTGGTGCGCGGGCGCAAAGGCGAGTACGCAAAATTGTTCGAGGATCTTCGGGCTGAGGGCTTTAGCCGCGTGCGTGTCGACGGCGAAGTACGCTCGCTCGACGGCCCCATCGATCTGGACAAAAAGTTCAAGCACGATATCGAGGTCGTAGTCGACCGCATCGTGATTCGGGAAAACTCTCTGGGCCGTATTGCCGAGTCTGTTGAGCAGGCGACGGCACTGGCGCACGGTAACGTGAACGTGTACATGCTGCCCGACCGCGACGCTCCCGAGGGAACCGAGGGCGAGCTGCTGGAGTATTCGCTGGCACTGGCGTGCCCGGAGCACGGGCATTCCATCGACGACCTACAACCCCGCGACTTTTCGTTCAACGCGCCCTATGGTGCGTGTCCCGAGTGCGATGGTCTGGGCTTTAAGAAAACGGTCGATGCCGAGGCGCTGATTGAGGACCCGTCGAAGTCGATTGCCGATGGGGTCTTTGGAAGCCTGTTCGGCAATTCGAACTACTATCCCCAGATCTTCGCCGCGGTCTGTAAGCACTTTAAGGTGAGCGCGGATACACCGTGGGAAGACCTACCTCCGCGAGTGCGCCGTGCATTTTTGGATGGCATGGGCGACAAGAAGATTTCGGTGGACTATCAAAAGCTCGACGGTCGTCGCAGCCAGTGGGACACCAAGTTTTCGGGCGTGCGCAATATCCTGTACGAGCGCTATACCGAGACGACCAACGAGAACACTAAGGCGCGCCTGGAGAAGTACATTCGCGAGGAGCCGTGTTCGAGCTGCCATGGTGCTCGCCTGCGCCCCGAGATGCTCGCCGTCACCGTGGGCGGCAAGTCCATTTATGAGATTTGCTGCCTGTCGTGCCGCGAGTCGCTCGAGTTTTTTGAGGACCTTGAGCTCACCGAGCGTCAACAATTCATCGGCGGTCGTATCGTCAAGGAAATCCTGGAACGCTTGCGTTTTCTGGTTGATGTCGGCCTTGATTATCTGACGCTCGATCGTGCTTCGGCGACGCTTTCCGGCGGTGAGGCGCAGCGCATTCGCCTGGCTACGCAGATCGGTGCGGGCCTCATGGGCGTTCTCTATATTCTGGACGAGCCTTCGATTGGTCTTCACCAGCGCGACAACGAGCGGCTGATTAAGACACTCGAGCGCCTGCGCGATATCGGCAACACCGTTATCGTCGTTGAACATGATGAGGACACGATTCGCGCTGCCGACTATGTGATCGATATGGGGCCAGGCGCGGGCGTCAACGGCGGGCACGTGGTCGCCGCGGGAACGCCCGCTGACATCATGGCGTGCCCCGAATCAATGACGGGTGCCTATCTGACCGGCAAGCGAATGATTCGAGTTCCCAATGAACGCCGCAACCCCGGACGTGGCTGTCTTAAGATTACGGGAGCATGTGCCAACAACCTCAAAAACGTTACCGCCAAGATTGAGTTTGGCACGCTTACCGTCGTAACCGGCGTATCGGGATCGGGAAAGAGTTCCTTGGTCACCGATACGATTGCGCCTGCCCTCACCAACGCTATCCATCGCTCTACGCGTCCCGTGGGCCCGTTCAAAAAAATCGACGGTATCGAGTGCATCGATAAGGTGATCGATATTGATCAGTCGCCAATCGGCCGTACGCCGCGGTCGAATCCCGCTACCTATATTGGTTTGTGGGACGACCTGCGTGCGCTTTTTGCGAGCACGCCGGAGTCGAAGGCGCGTGGCTACTCGCCGGGACGCTTCTCCTTTAATGTGAGCGGCGGACGCTGCGAGGCGTGCAAGGGCGACGGCCAGATCAAGATTGAGATGCACTTTCTTCCCGATATTTATGTTCCCTGCGAGGCTTGTGGCGGCAAGCGCTATAACCGCGAGACGCTCGAGGTTACCTATCGTGGCAAGACTATCTCGGACGTACTTGACATGAGCGTGGCCGAGGCACTGGCTTTCTTTGGGAATATTCCGCAGATCAAGCGAAAGCTTCAAACCCTGTATGACGTCGGCCTAGGTTATGTGAGCTTGGGCCAGCCCGCCACGACGCTCTCGGGTGGTGAGGCGCAGCGCGTAAAGCTCGCCAAGGAGCTTCATCGCCGTCAGACGGGTAAGACGTTCTATATTTTGGACGAGCCTACGACCGGTCTTCATTTTGAGGACGTTCGCCAGTTACTTGATGTGTTGCAGCGTCTAGTCGATGCGGGCAATACGGTGTTGGTGATCGAGCACAACCTCGATGTCATCAAGGTCGCCGACCGTCTGATCGATATGGGTCCCGAGGGTGGCAACGGTGGCGGAACTGTCGTGGTCTCGGGTACGCCAGAGCAGGTTGCGGCATGCCCGCAGAGCTATACCGGCAAGTTCTTGGCGCCGTTGCTCAAACGCGATAAGGAGCGTCAAGCGCAACTCGATGCCTAATACATAGGTGTTTTTGAAACATGAGCGCCGCCGATTCCTTGCGATTCGGTGGCGCTCTCTTTGTCGAGATAGCGTATGCCGCGCAAATGGACATATAATTAAAAATTGCGTTCTTATATGAGGGAAAGGATATGCCATGCCGAAGGCCGTGAAGACGCCAAAGACCAACGCCATGCGTGAGCTGGAAAGCGCCGGCATCCCCTATGTTCTCCATACGTACGAAGACGATGGCGATGAATCAGCAGGCCTTGGCGTTGCGATTTCCGAACAGCTTGGTGAGGAGCCCGGCCAGGGATTCAAAACTCTGGTCTGTGTCACGCCGTCAAACGATCACGTTGTGTGCTGCATTCCCGTTGCCGATGAACTTGACCTGAAAGCTGCCGCGCGCGCCGCAGGGGAGAAATCTCTCGCCATGATGCACGTGAAGGATTTGCTTGCCGCGACTGGCTATGTGCGCGGTGGCTGTAGTCCTGTCGGTATGAAAAAGCGCTATCGGACGCTGATTGATGAGACATGTATCCTTTGGGATACCATTTTTATCTCGGGAGGCAAGCGCGGCTACCAGCTTGAGGTTGCACCCGACGACTTAGTTGCATTTTGCGGGGCCACGGTCATCCCGATTACGAGAGAGGACTGAGCGATGCCGCAGGAAGAATCAAAGCGCGGGGCTCATTTTGCAAAGGGGCCGACCCCCTCGGCGTCTTCGCCTGAGTTGGTTTCGGTCGAACATGAGATTCGTAAAGCCTGGTCGGCTGCCGCCGATCCGGGTGAGACAGCGGTGTATTTGCGTGCCGCCGGCGCCGGTCCGGCGCCTTCTCGTTCGCCTCTTTCCTCGACTCGACCCGACGAGACGGCAGTGTTTTTGGCCGCTGCTCGTGCAGGCGTGGATCGGACGTCCAGCACTTTGGATACGCCTCATGCCCCGCGTCCCGATGAGACTGCGGTGTTTTTGATGGCCGCACAAGGGAAAAGTTCGCATCAGGGCGCGGCCGCCGTTAGCCCTGCAACGCAGGATGCTCCCGATGACGGCGAACCGTTGCTTTCTGATGATGAATGGTCACCGCTCGGTTCAGTTGGTCTCGTCGAAGGCGTGACGGTCGACGATGAAGACGATTGGGATCCCTTGTCGTTTTCTGGTCGAGGTGCTGCCGCGCAGGAAGTCGATACGGTGTTTGGGAATTATGCCGCGTCTGGCGACAATGCGATCTTAGTCGATGATTCCTTTGCGGCGGATGTCCCTCTTTCCTCTGAGGATGAGATTGAGCCGCAGCCCGAGTCGCACATAGAATCTCAGGATGACGTAGACGATATGGGCTCGTCCGACTATTCCACGGTGGGTCGATCTGCTGGGCTTATGACCGTGCTGACCATTGTGTCGCGTGTCACCGGTTTTATCCGCACGTGGGCCATGGCTGCCGCTATCGGCATGTCGCTGCTCTCGTCTTCCTATCAGGTCGCCAACAACCTGCCCAACATGCTCTACGAGCTCGTGATGGGCGGTATGTTGGTTACCGCCTTTTTGCCGGTGTACATGGGCGTCCGCCGCGAGCAGGGGCGCGAAGCCTCAAATGAATATGTGGGCAACCTGCTTGGCATCCTGCTCTTGCTGCTGGGCGGCATTTCGGTCTTGGGCACCGTGTTCGCTCCGGGCTTTATTTGGACGCAGTCTTTCCTTTCGGGTGACGGCGGGAGCATGGATACCGCCGCATTCATGTTCCGCTTCTTTGCTATTCAAATTCTGTTTTATGGCTTGGGCTCGGTGTTCTCGGGCGTTCTCAACGCACACCGCGACTACTTCTGGTCGACGTTTGCCCCGGTTCTCAACAATGTCATCGTCATCGCCAGCTTTATGGGCTTTGCTCCCGTGTCTGCACAATTTGGCGAGCAGGCCGGTATTATCTTGATCGCAGCTGGTACGACCCTCGGCGTCTTTGTCCAGATGGCCTGCCAGATTCCCGCGCTTGGCAAGCATGGCGTGCATCCTCATATCCATATCGACTTTAAGGATCCCGCGCTGCGACAGACGATCGCGCTTGGTATCCCGACGCTGCTCGCCACGGTGTGCATGTTTGTCTCGACCTCCATTACCAATGCCGCCGCGCTGGTGGTGCAGCCCGAGACCGGCCCTTCTGTCATCGCATATGCGCGCCTGTGGTACACATTGCCCTATGCGCTGATCGCCGCCTCGCTTTCGACGGCACTCTATACCGAACTCTCTCACGATGCGCAGGAGAAGGATTACGACAGCGTCCGCACGGGCATTTCGCGCGGTGTCGCCCAGATGCTCTTCTTCCTGATTCCGTTTGCGATGTATCTGATCGTCTTCGCCCGTCCGCTTAACATGATCTACTGCGCCGGCAAGTTCGATGAATCCGGTGTGGCGCTGGTGTCGGAGTTCCTTATCTATCTGGCACTTTCCCTGCCGCTCTACGGCGTGGTCGTGCTGATGCAGAAGAGCTTCTCGGCCCTGCTCGATATGAAACCTTATAGCCGCTATTGCCTGTACTCCGCTATCGGCCAGGCCGGTTCGGTGCTGCTGTTTGGCGTGGTGCTGGGCTACGGTATGCCGGCAATTGCGCTTTCGTACGTCGTTGACTACGTGGTCTTGGTCGGATGCTCACTGTGGTGGCTGCGCCGTCGTCTGCATGGCCTTCAGGTCAAGTCTATCCTGCATGGCGGTTTCTTCGGCCTACTGTTCGGTGGCTTGGGCGCTGCCGCGGGCGCCGGCGTCATGTGGGCACTTGAGCACTTTGTCGGAGCGCTTGGCAGCTCGATCCTCATTACCCTGGGCTACGTTTGTGTTGCAGGCGTCGTCTCGCTCGCTGTAACTTTTGGTCTTGCCTTCGTCTTTAAGATGCCCGAGGTCTCGGCGCTGCTTCGTCGCAAGTAGGTGCGCGTGGCAGGTCACGACAACATTCCAACACTTGCCGAGCAGGTTTCGCGCGTTCCCACGCAACCCGGCTGCTACCTTTGGAAAGATGCCAAGGGTGATGTCATCTATGTGGGCAAGGCAAAAAACCTGCGTGCCCGTATGCGTCAATACGTGACGCTGCAGGACGAGCGTCAAAAGATCCCGCTCATGATGCAGCTGGTGGCGAGCTTCGACTATATCGTGGTGGAGACCGAGCACGAGGCATTGGTGCTCGAGCGCAATCTGATTGGCCAGTACCATCCGTACTTTAACGTCGATCTCAAAGACGATAAAAGCTATCCCTTTATCGCCATTACCAAGAGCGACTTGTTTCCGGCTATTAAATACACGCGAGAGCGTCATAAACCGGGAACGCGCTATTTTGGCCCCTATACCGATAGCCGTGCGGCGCGTGAGACCATCGATACGCTACGCAAGGTTATTCCTATTTGCTCGGCATCCTGTGCGGAATGGCGCCGCTGCCGCCGCATCGTCGAATCTCATAAGGGCGAAGAAGACATCGTCAATATGATTTGCGCGCAAAACGGGCGTCCCTGCTTTGACTACCATGTCGGGCGCGGGCCGGGCGCATGCATCGGCGCGATTTCCCCTGCCGACTATGCCAAGAACGTCAAACGTGTCGAACGTTTCTTGTCGGGCCATCGCAAGGATGTCGTTGACGAGCTTACGTCCGAGATGACGGAGGCAGCCGAGACGCTCGATTTTGAGCGTGCGGCGCGCGTCAAGCGTCGCCTGGAAGTCATTAGGGGCCTGGACGATCGCCAACAGGTCGTTTTTCCATCGAGCGTCGATATCGACGTCATCGGCTTCTATCGCGAAGAGACTATCTCTGCCGCCTGTGTCTTTGTCGTTCGCGAGGGCCGAACGGTTCGAACTTGTGAGTTTATCCTCGATAAAGGCCTGGATGTCGACGAGGAAGAGCTTCAATCGGGCTTTCTCAAGCGCTATTACGACGAGACGGCTGATATTCCAGCCGAGATCAATCTCTCTGTCGAGCTTGAGGATGCCGAAGCGTTGGGGGAGTGGCTTGCGGGCAAGCGCGAACGCTCTTGCCATCTCCATAGGCCGCAGCGCGGCGAAAAGCACCGCCTGCTCGATATGGCTTCCAAAAATGCGCGTCATGCCCTCATGCGCTACATGATGCGCACGGGGTATGCTGACGATCGCACCAATCAGGCGCTCCTGGAGCTCGAAAACGCGCTGGCGCTGCCTGCGCCGCCGTTGCGCATCGAGTGCTTCGATATCTCGACGTTGCACGGCACCTTTACCGTCGCTTCGATGGTGGTATTTACCAACGGCCGTGCCGACAAGGGCCAGTATCGTCGTTTTAAAATTCAGGCCGAATTGGACGAGGCGAACGACTTCGTATCGATGTCCGAGGTTCTGGGGCGTCGCTATGCTCCCGAGCGCATGGCGGACGAGCGCTTTGGCTCGCGCCCCGATTTGCTCGTTGTCGATGGCGGCAAGCCGCAATTGACCGCTGCAATTAAGCAACTTGAGGCGCTCGGCCTCGATATACCAGTTTGTGGCTTGGCAAAGGCCGATGAGGAGGTTTTCGTGCCGTGGGACGAGACTCCCGTCGTGCTGCCGACCGGCTCCGCTTCGCTTTATCTGATCAAGCAGGTTCGCGATGAATCCCACCGATTTGCGATTACGTTCCACCGCGAGTTGCGTGATAAAGCTATGACGGTTTCGGTGCTTGACGACGTTCCGGGCGTGGGACCCACTAGAAAGCGTGCCATCATGCGCCATTTTGGCTCGATGAAGCGTCTGCGCGCGGCCAGCGAGCAGGAGATTGCGGAAGTTCGAGGCGTTCCGGCCGATGTCGCCAAAGCGGTCCACGAGGCGCTTGTTGCATGGAATGCCGAGCGCGCCCAGGCATCGGCCAACCGTTCCGAAAACTAAACGCGCTTCTAAACAACTGATATACATGATTGGCCGATTTTCAATCATTTATTTCGCGGCGATTACCTGTCGATTTCGGGTTTTATTAACGCTAAAACGTTTGACTAGCCATGGTGAATAACCCTGCTATCCTGCGGGTTGACGAAGACTGATATCTCACCTCGTCGATACATACTGTCTGGCGAATCGTTTGTCAATGAATTCGGTGAACGGTAGTAAATACCGTTCAAGCGTATGTATGTATCGGTCGCCGAGCGCGGCACCTCAGTTGGGTCCGTCGGTAGGTAAGGTATATATCGTCCGCAAGTTGCGCGGGGGCAAGTCTAGGTGCCCCCGGGTAAGATTCTCTATTGATAGGAGAAGACATGGCCATCATCAACAAGGGTATGTCCAGGCGTTCGTTCCTCGGCCTCACCGGCAGCGTCGCTGCTGTCGCAGGGCTTGGTCTCACTGGCTGCGGTGGCAGCTCTAGCGACGAAGGTTCCGCTTCCGGTTCCACCGATTCCGCCAACCGTGGCGGCGGCGTGATCACCGCTGGTTCCGCTTACGCTCCGTCCAGCTTCGACCCCGCCAGCACCGGCTCCGCTGTGGGCCTGGGCGCTAACTGGCACGTCGTCGAGGGTCTTTACGGCATCGATTACCACGACTACAGCACCTTCAACGAGCTCGCCACCGACGATCCCAAGTCCGTGGACGACACTACCTTCGAGGTCACCATCCGCAAGGGCGCCAAGTTCTCCGATGGCACCGAGGTCACTGCTGACGACGTCGTTGCCTCCTACACCGCTTGCGCTGCTTCTGCTACCTATGCTCCGTTCTTCCAGCCCTTCGAGTCCATCGAGGCCAAGGACGCCAGCACTGTAACGGTCAAGACCAAGGTCCCCAACTTCTCCCTGCTCAAGGATCGTCTGGCCATCATCCGCGTTACCCCGGCTACCCAGGCCGAGGAGGATCGCGCTAAGCAGCCGATCGGCTCCGGCCCCTGGATGTACGATTCTATCTCCGATACCGAGATCACCCTGGTTCCCAACCCCGAGTACAACGGTGAGTATGCTGCCGAGGATAAGAAGATCCAGTACAGCATCCTGACCGACCCCACCGCTCGCGTTACCGCTCAGCAGGAGGGCTCCACGCTCGTTATGGAGCTCGTCACCGCTGACGCCGTCGACCAGCTCGAGAGCGCCGGCTGCAAGATCGATAACGTCCAGGGTTTTGGCACCCGCTTCATCATGTTCAACGTCGCCAAGGAGCCTTGGAACAACGTCAAGGTCCGTCAGGCCGTCATGTACGCGCTCGACACTGAGAAGATGATCACCAACACCTTCGCCGGCCTTGCCACCGCTGCCAGCTGCTACCTGCCCAAGAGCTTCACCAACTATCATGAGGCTTCCACGGTGTACAAGACTGACGCCAAGAAGGCCAAGAAGCTCATCGAAGAGTCTGGCATCACCCCGGGCGCCATCACCCTGCGCACCACCGACAACGAGCAGATCAAGGGCATGGCCGCCCAGGTCAAGAACGACCTCGACGCTCTCGGCTTCGATGTGACCATCCAGACCGATACCTCGCCGGCCACCTACGCTGCAATCGACGGCGGCGAGGCCTACGATATCCTTCTCGCTCCTGGCGATCCGTCCTGCTTCGGCGCCGACCCCGACCTGCTGCTCAACTGGTGGTATGGCGACAACGTCTGGATGCAGACCCGTTGCCCGTGGAAGGATTCCGCTGAGTGGCAGAAGCTCCACGGTCTCATGGACGAGGCTCTTGCCGCCGAGGGCGACGAGCAGCAGAAGAAGTGGAACGAGTGCTTCGACATCATCGCCGACAACGCTGTTCTGTACCCCGTTGTCCACGTCAAGACCGTCTCCGCTTCCTGGGACGATCCGTCCACCGCGCCCAACGGCGAGGCCCTCGATGGCTTCAAGGGCATCGGCACGACGAGCATGTCCTTCAGGGGCGTCGCGACCGTCAAGGCCTAAGACTCGCTTGAGTCATATGTGGGACGTCGGTCGTAAGGCAACGTCCTCATAGTTGAAACAAAGACCCGGGCGGCCTCGATGTCGCTCGGGTCTTGTAATGAGTATCCATACTCATATACCAGTTGGTCCTACCGACAAAAGAAAGGGGAGAGAACGTGAACAACTTTCTACGTTTGATTGGAAGGCGTCTCGTGGCGCTGCCGATTATGGCATTGGGCGTCACCGTCCTGGTGTTCTTCCTTATGTCGTTCTCCAAGACCGACCCCGCCTATACGGCGTTGGGTGACGGTGCCTCGCCCGAGGCGGTTGCCGAGTACCATGAGAAGTATGGTCTGGACGACCCCTGGCCCGTGCGCTACGTGCGCTATATGGGCGATCTGATCCATGGTGACATGGGCACCTATGGTGCTGCTCGCAACTCCGTTGCCAAGCGCATCTCCACGGCCCTGCCCGTCACGATGCAGCTGACCTTCATCGGTCTTGCCATCGGCGCGGTCGTCTCGTTTTTGCTCGGCGTCATCGCGGCACTGTATCGCGATAGATGGCCGGACCAAGTGATCCGCGTCTTCTCCATCGCCGGCTTGGCAACCCCGTCGTTCTGGCTTGCCGTTCTGTTGATTCTGCTGTTCTCTTCCTACCTTAAGGTGCTTCCGGCGTCCGGTGCTCTGCCTCACTTCACCACCAACCCGGCAGGTTATTTGGCGCGCATGATCATGCCCGCCATCGCTCTGGCATTCCCGCTGACAGGTCAGATGACTCGTATCGTGCGTACGGCCATGGTTGAGGAGCTCGATAAGGACTATGTCCGTATGGCTCGCGGCGCCGGCGTTCCCGAGAAGGTCGTCGTCGGCATCAACGTTTTGCGCAACGCACTGATCACCCCGGTCACCACCCTCGGTCTTAAGATCGGCTACCTCATGGGCGGTGCTGTCGTCATCGAGGTCATCTTCAACCTCCCCGGCATGGGTACTGCGATCCTGCAGGGCGTTCAGGGCAACGAGGCGAACCTGGTTCAGGGCGTCGTCATCGTCGTTGCTCTTGCCTTCATCATCATCAACATCGTGGTTGACATGCTCTACCTGCTCATCAACCCGCGCATCAGGACGGTGTAGATTATGGTAAAGATTCGAGAGAAGCAAACCGAGCAGCTCGAGAAAGCTGCCTCCAAGGGGCTCAAGCTCGGTGGCTGGAAGAAGATGACGCTGTCTTCTAAGATCGCCGCCGTCGTGCTGGTGCTGGTCGCCCTGACCGCGATTCTGGCGCCCCTTCTTGCCCCCTATAGCCCGGTCGAGATTTTCACTGCTCGCCAGGCTCCCGGCAATGGATTTATCTTCGGTACCGACGATAAGGGCCGCGACATCCTGTCGCGTATGCTTTACGGTGGCCGTTACTCGCTGATCATCGGCTTTGGTGCTACCGCCATGGCTCTGGTCTGCGGCTCGGTCGTGGGCGCCCTCGCGGCGGTTTCGCGCAAGTCCGTTTCCGAGGCGATCATGCGCATCCTGGACATCATCATGTCCATCCCGGGCATCGCCCTTGCTGCCGTCTTCGTCTCCATCCTGGGCAACTCCGTGCCGTCGATCATCTTCGCCATCGGCTTTATGTACACTCCGCAGATTGCTCGTATCGTGCGCGCCAACATCGTGTCCGAGTACGGCGAGGACTATGTCCGCGCGGTCATCGTTTCCGGCGCCAAGGCTCCGTGGATTTTGATTAAGCATGTTCTGCGTAACTGCATCGCCCCGATCATGGTCTTTACCGTTACTCTGGTCGCCGACGCCATCATCTTCGAGGCCTCGCTGACCTTCATCGGCGCTGGTATTCAGGAGCCCACCGCTACCTGGGGTAACATCCTCGCCGACGCTCGCGGTGGCGTGCTCGCTGGCCGTTGGTGGCAGGCACTGTTCCCGGGCCTGGCCATCATGATCACCTGCCTGGCGCTCAACATCCTCTCCGAGGGCATTACCGACGCCATGGCCGCTGCTCCCTCTGCCGCCCTGGATCCGACCGATTCCTCCAAGCGCCGCGAGGCCGACCTGCTGGTCTCCGACCCCGTTCGTGCCTACAAGGAGCAGGCTCAGTCCCTGTCCGCCCGTCTTGGCGCCCTGCGCGATGTCGAGCTCAAGCGTAACGACCGCCATGTGCCCGATGAGTCCGTTGAACCGATCCTTTCGGTCCGCGATTTCTGCATCCAGTTTGAGCACCACGGTGACATCAACGTCGTCGACCACGTCAACTTTGACGTCCGTCCCGGCCAGACCATGGGCCTGGTAGGCGAGTCCGGTTGCGGTAAGTCCATCACCACGCTGGCCATCATGGGCCTGACCGACGATGATGAGCATCTTTCCGGCGAGGTTCTCTGGGAGGGCCGCGACCTGCTCAAGATGAGCAAGAAAGAGTGGTTCGGCCTGCGCGGTACCGATATCGCCATGGTCTATCAGGACGCCCTGTCCTCGCTCAACCCCTCCATGCTCATTTCCGCTCAGATGAAGCAGCTCACCAAGCGCGGCGGCACCCGTAGCGCCGAGGAGCTCCTGGAGCTCGTGGGCCTCGACCCCAAGCGTACGCTCGAAAGCTATCCGCATGAGCTTTCCGGTGGTCAGCGTCAGCGCGTTCTGATTGCTATGGCTCTTACCCGCGACCCCAAGCTGGTCATCTGCGACGAGCCCACGACCGCTCTGGACGTTACCGTCCAGAAGCAGGTCATCAAGCTGCTTAACGACCTTCAGGCCAAGCTCGGCTTTGCCATGATTTTCGTTTCGCACGACCTGGCACTGGTCGCCGAGGTCGCTCATAACATCACGGTTATGTACGCCGGCCAGGTTATCGAGCAGGCGCCCACCAAGGAGCTGCTCACCAACCCGATCCACGAGTACACTCGCGGCCTTCTGGGTTCCGTCCTGTCCATCGAGAGCGGTTCGGGCCGCCTGCACCAGGTGCCCGGCGCCGTTCCGAGCCCGCGCGATTTCCCCAAGGGCGATCGCTTCGCACCCCGCTCGAGCCATCCGCGCATTGGCTTGGACACCCGTCCGGTCTTCAAGCGCGTGCCCGGCACCGAGCACTTCTATTCCGAGCTCCCCGATGAGGTGCTCAAGGCAAATGGTTTGACCCCTCACGCGGAGGTGATGTAGATGAGCGAGACCGCAGTCAACGGCGTCGAGCCGATCATCTTCCTTGATGACGTCCACGTCACCTTTAGGACCCGTACCGGCTCGATTCTGCACCCCAACCTGGTTCACGCCGTCCAGGGTGTAACGATTAAGCTCATGCCCGGACAGACCATCGGCATCGTCGGCGAGTCCGGTTGCGGAAAGTCCACCACCGCCAACGTCATGTGCGGCCTGCAGGCCCCCACGAGTGGCAAGGTCTACTTTAAGGGCAAGGACGTTACCAAGCGTACCGCCGAGGACCGTCGCCACATGGGCCGCGTCATCTCGGTCGTGTTCCAGAACCCAGCCACGGCGCTCAACCCCCGCATGGTCGTTCGCGAGCAACTGCTCGACCCCATGCGCGTCCACAACCTGGGTACCGAGGCCGAGCAGGAGAAGCGCGTCAAGGAGCTCTTGGAGCTCACCGGTCTGCCCAGCTCCGCCGCCGAGGTTCTTCCCGGCCAGCTTTCGGGCGGCCAGCGCCAGCGCGTCGCAATTGCCCGTGCCCTGTCGCTGAACCCCGATGCCATCATCGCCGACGAGCCCACCTCGGCTCTGGACGTTTCGGTCCGCGCGCAGATTCTGAACCTGCTGACCGACCTTAAGAAGGAGCTCGGCCTGGCCATGGTGTTCATCAGCCATGACATCCAGACGGTCCGCTATATCTCTGACGACATCATCGTTATGAATGGCGGCAAGATCGTCGAGCAGGGCGAGGCCAAGCAGGTCTTCCAGCACCCTCAGGACCCCTACACCAAGATGCTGCTCGGCGCTGCGCCGTCGCTGCTGCATCCCAAGCTCGGCGAGTAGCCTCGCTTTCCCTCCCGTGCGCCCGGTTCCCTTGCCGGGCGCACCTCCGTTGCGATTTCGAAAGGTTGGGTTCACGAGCCATGCCAAGTGCTCAGGAGCTACAACAGCAATTTGGTGAATATCGAGGCGCTATGCCCCGTCCATCGGATTTCGATCTCTTTTGGAAGGACCGCATGGCCGAGGCCGACGCTGTCGAGCTCGACTACGAGATTGAGGCGGCTTCGGTTGCGGATTCCGCGACCTGTCGGTTTTTCGACCTCTGGTATACCGGCATGTGTGGTGCACGCCTGCATGCCAAGTACCTTAAACCTGTCTCGGACGAGCCCGTGCCATTGGTACTTCAGTTCCATGGGTATCCGGGTGCAAGCCGCAGCTGGTTTGAGCAGGCGTCGTTTGCGGGCATGGGCATGGCACTCATCGCCCTCGACTGCCCCGGCCAAGGAGGTCCCTCCGAGGACATTGGTGGATTTGAGGGCACGACGGTCGCGGGCCATATCGTCGCCGGTATCGACGGCGACCCGGCCAACCTCTACTATGTCCGTTTGCACCAAGATATCCGCATTCTTTGCCGTATTGTTCGTGAGCTCGAGGGCATCGATCTTGCCCGTGTGTTTGTGAACGGCGCATCGCAGGGCGGCGGTTTGGGCATTGCGACCTGTGCGCTTAACAGCGAGCTTATCAATCGCGCCGCCATCCTCTATCCCTTCCTGTCGGATTTCCGCCTGGTCTGGGATTTGGATGCCGACGACATTGCCTACGAGGGTCTGCGCTATTGGTCTCGCTGGTTTGACGAGGACTCGACTCGTATCGAGGAAGCCTATGCCAAGCTGGCGTACTTCGATTCCAAGAACTTTGCCCCCATAGTCAAATGCCCCGTGCTGTTTGGCACGGGCACAGCCGATATCGTCTGTCCTCCGGCGACGCAGTTTGCAGTCTACAACAACCTGACCTGTGAAAAGCACCATGAGTTCTTTGAAGGCTTTGGCCACGAGGAGATTCAGGATTTTGACGATCTGATCATTCCGTTTTTCTGCAAGGGAGGGGAGGCTCATGTCTAAGTGCGAGAGCAATGTCAATGAGCTGATTGTCCCCGAGCTTGCGGGGATTCCTGGGACGGTTTCGTCAAGGCTCTCTGATTTCCGGGATTGGCGTGGCGATGCTTCTGTGGATGTTTCCGAGTTGGAGACAGCCGCTTCGGACCTTGAGGTTTGCGGGCTGACCGTTACGGCGATTGATTTCGCAAATCCGTGCGCGCGCTACTCCGAGGTTTCCTTTGAGCTCGGCGGGTATGTCGTGCACGGCCGTTTGATTGAGCCCTCTGGTTGCGCCCGAAGATCCGAGCTTGTTCCGCTGTGTCTGATGTTCCATGACATCGACCGACCCGTGCGGGGATGGCATCACATGACGCGGTTTGCCGCCATGGGATATGCCGTGCTTGCGCTGGACGATGAGACTATTGGATCCAGCGATCTGCAGCAGGGGATTACCTCGCCTGCTTTTGTCGAGCGTGTCCGTTGGGGCTGCGCGTTGGCGAAGGTTGCGCGCAACCTTGATGGCATGGATCCCGACCGCATCTTTGCATGGGGCGAGGGCCTTGGCGGCGGTGTCGCGCTGGCGGTTTCTGCTCTGGACGAGCGGGGCCTTGCCTGCACGGCGCTTGCCAATCCGCTTCCCAGCGGTCTCGAGACGCTGTCGCCTCGGGTTCGTGGCTCGGTGCTCATGGGCACATCGCTCATGGATACCGTGAGTGATCCCAAGGGCCAGTTTGCCGTATTCAACGGTCTTGAGTGTGACCGGAGGCATATCATCTATGCCAAATACGCTCACGAGCGCATCAATGCGTTCGAAAACGAAGTCGTCGACTTCTTTAACCAAACGTTCTATTCGTGTTCTTTGGCCTAGACGGCCTGGACACCGCCAACAAGAGTGGGCGGCATAGGGCTGCCCGCCAGACAACTAAGGAGATTCTTGTGGCAACTCAGAAATTCACCGGCGTTATCCCTCCCGTCGTTGTTCCCGATACCGAAGACCACCAGCTCGACGTTGCCTCCTTTGAGCGCAGCATCAACCGCATGATCGATGCCGGCGTCGATGGCCTGTTCTTCCTGGGCTCCTCGGGCGAGGTCGTCTTCTCCACCGACGAGCGCCGTCGCCAGATTGTCGCAGAGGCCGTCCGTATCGTCGACCACCGCGTTCCCGTTCTGGTCGGCATCATCGACACCGAGACCGAGCGCATGATCGAGCACGGCAAGGTCGCTCAGGAGCTGGGCGCCGATGCGCTCGTCGCCACCTGCCCGTTCTATGCCCTGCAGGGCATGACCGAGGTCGAGGAGCACTTCCGCATCCTTCACGAGGAACTCGACCTGCCCATCTTCGCCTACGACATCCCCGTGTGCGTCCACACCAAGCTCCCCTGGAAGCTCCTTGCTAAGCTCGGCGCCGAGGGCGTCCTGGCTGGCGTCAAGGATTCCTCGGGCGATGACATCTCGTTCCGCTACCTCATTCAGGAGAACGAGAAGAACGGCCATCCGATGAGCATCCTTACCGGCCATGAGGTCGTCGTCGACGGTGCCTATCTCGGTGGCGCCGACGGTTCCGTTCCGGGCCTCGCCAACGTTGAGCCCGAGGGCTACGTTCGTCAGTGGAAGGCCGCTCAGGCTGGTGACTGGGCTACCGTCAAGGCCGAGCAGGATCGCCTCAATGAGATTTCGCACATCTGGGATGTCACCTCGGGCGTCCAGGGCTATGCCGGTGGCGTCGGCGCCTTCAAGACCGCTATGAACCTCATGGGCATCTTCGACAGCCCGACCATGCCGCGCCCGGTGAAGGCCATGACCGGTGAGAACGTCGAGGCGATTCGCAAGGTCCTCCAGGACAACGGTCTCCTTTAAGGCTTTCCCAGGCACCCGACCTCGCCGTTCAACCGTGCGGCCATGACCCATTAGGCCAATGGCCGCACGGTTTCTCGGCGATCTCGGGCACCTGGAAAACCTTTACCGCGCTGTGACGGCTAGCCTGACGGCGCATTTCCTGTAGTTGTTTTGTCTCCGAAGGAGAACGACATGGAGAACAAGTACGTCTGCTCTGTCGATATCGGCGGAACTAAGATCGCGACTGCCATCATGGAGTACCCGGCTGACGGCGGTGTGCCCCATCCCGTTTTTGAGGCTGAGGTTCCCACCGAGGCCCAGGAGGGTGGCGAAGCGGTCTTCCAGCGCATCGAGGCGTCTATCAAGGCAGCTCTTGAAGCAAATCCCGATGTCGAGGTCCTCGGAGTTGGCATCGGCGCTGCCGGTGTCGTCGACCCCAAGACGGGCGCCATCGCGTATGCCAATGAGATTATGCCCGGCTGGTCCGGCGTTCAGTTGGGGCCGCGTCTGCGCGAGGACCTCGGCCTTCCCGTTGCCGTTGTAGGCGACGTGCAGGCTCATGCTCTGGGCGAGGCCCACTGGGGCGTCGGCAAGGGCAAGTTCTCCGTCTTGTGTTTGGGCATCGGTACGGGCATCGGTGGCGCATATGTCGAGAACGGCCGCGTGATGCAGGGCTTCCATGGTGCTGCCGGCCATATGGGCCACATCGAGTGCTCGGCTGCCGCTGGCATTCCCTGCGCCTGCGGGCGTTCCGGCCATCTGGAGTCGGTTGCTTCCGGAACATCAATCGGGCGCATGTACGATGAGCGTTTTGGCCGCGTCGACCCCAGCCGTCCTTCGGTCGGCCGTGACGTGAACGACCTGTGCCGCGCAGGCGACACAAAGGCGACCGAGGTCATTCATGACGCCGGCTTTGCGCTGGGCGCCAGCCTGGGCTCGCTCGCTAACATCCTGGACCCTGAGGTCATCGTGCTTTCGGGCGGCGTGATTCACCAAGGTCCCGATTGGCGTTCACAGACGTGGAAGGACTCGGTGCACGAGGGCTATGCCAGCCAGGCGCTCGACCCGCTTCAGGACACGCCGATTCTCATCGGCTCTCTGGAGGGCGACGCGCCGCTCATCGGTGCTGCCGAACACCTTCTTGCGTCGTTGAAGTAAATATAACTACCAAGTGCGCCTTCTGAGGTGCCGCAGATTGACGTGAAAGAGGAGCGAAACGTACTTCGGTACGCGAGCGACGGTTTGAACGTCAAGGTGCAGTGTCTCAGAAGGCTGTTTTGAGAAAGGTTGAGTCGAACATGACCGTCGATCCTTTGATCCAGTCCCTGAAGGGTAAGCTCGTCGTGAGCGTTCAGGCGTATATGGGCGAGCCGCTTCGTACACCCGAGACCATGGCTCAAATGTCCCGTGCTTGCGAGCTTGGCGGCGCCGCCGCCATTCGCTGCCAGGGCCTTGCCGACATTGCCGCCATTAAGGGCCGCTGTGAGGTTCCTGTTATCGGCCTGTGGAAGGATGGGCACGAGGGCGTTTACATCACGCCGACGCTGCGTCACGCTCGCGCCTGCGTTGCTGCCGGTGCCGATATCGTGGCGATCGACGCCACCGATCGTCCGCGCCCCGATGGTAAGACGGTCGAGGATACTTTCAGCCCGCTGCATGAGGAGGGTGTGCTCCTGATGGCGGATTGTGCCACCATCGAGGACATTCGCCGTGCGGTTGATATGGGCTTCGACCTGGTATCCACCACACTCTCTCACGGTGTCGCCGCCATCGACTGCACCATGGCCGATGGCCCCGACCTGCCGCTCCTGCGTCAGGCGACCGAGGAATTTCCCGGCCTTCCCATCATTTGCGAGGGTCGCGTGCATACGCCCGAGGAGGCTCGCGCTGCAATCGACGCCGGCGCGTGGGCCGTTGTCGTCGGCACCGCTATCACGCACCCCACGAGTATTACAAGTTGGTTCAAGGCTGCGCTTGAGGCGTAAGACGGGCCTTGTATCCGCTTGGGGCGGTATACTCAATAAAGGCAATTGATCGCGCGGGATCCGCTGGCCGGGTCCCGCGCTTATTTTAGGAGGCACACATGCAAAAGGGAGATGCCATGGATGCGGCGGAGCGCTCGGAGCGTATCCCCGATATCGTCATCATCACCGGAATGTCCGGCTCGGGCCGAACGCAAGCCATGCATGTGTTTGAGGACATGGGCTATTTTTGTATCGACAACCTGCCCCCACGCCTGATTGCCCAGCTTGCTGAGCTCGTTGGCATCAATACGGGCGTGGGCAGGCACCTTGCCGTTACCTGCGACCTGCGTAGCCAGGGCTTGTTCGATGAACTGCTCGATGCTGTTGCCGCACTGGAAGAGCGCGAGATGAGCTGCGACATTGTGTTTCTCGAGGCGTCTGACGAGGTGCTGATTCGCCGGTATAGCGAAAACCGTCGTCGCCATCCCATTGCAAAGCCGGGGGAGACCACGGCCGACGCTATTCAGCGTGAACGTCTGCAGCTGCAGGGCGTTCGCGATCGAGCCGATATGATTATCGACACGAGCCGCTTGCGCACTTCTGCCTTGCGCAACAAGCTGCGCATGGCTTTTTCCGAGCTGTCCGACCAGCAGCTTATGGATGTCCACGTGTTCTCGTTTGGCTTTAAGCATGGCATGCCCGTCGAGGCGGATATCATGATCGATGTTCGCTTCTTGCCCAATCCTTTCTACGATCCCGAGATGCGCACCATGACCGGTCTCGATAAGAAGGTCTCCGATTTTGTCTTGGACCACCCCAAGACCCAGGAGTTCTGGAAGGCCTGGACCCAGCTGCTCGATACGGTCATGCCGGGTTATATCGCAGAGGGCAAGCCGCAGCTTTCCATTGCTATCGGCTGCACAGGCGGACAGCACCGTAGCGTCGCCATTGCCGAGGCCACGGCCCGCTACCTGGAGGGTGCTCAGTATCATGTGAGCATCTCCCACCGTGACCTGTCGCGTGCCAACACGAAGGCATAGGTTTACATGTCGTTTACCGCTGAGGTGCGTGACGAGCTTGCGCGCTGCGAACCAGAATGCGAATACTGCGATTTGTCGACGCTTGCTGCGCTAACGCGTGTGAGCGGCACGCTTTCGCTGGCGGGCTCGGGACGGTACCGCTTGACGGTCGCGACCGAGACGGGTGCTGTAGCGCGCACGATGATTGCGCTGACGCATCGTATCCTTAAGCTCAAGACCGAATTCACGGTTCGCAAGTCGGTTCTGCACAAGGTACGAAACTATCTCATCACCTTGCCCGATCAGCCCGATTTGGATAAGGCTCTGGTGCTGCTGGGCATTCTCGACCGTAGGGGAGGGCTCGTCGCGGGTGTGCCGCGCCACATCGTCGCCCGTCCTTGCTGCAGGCTCGCCTATATTCGCGGTGCGCTGATTGCCGGAGGCTTTGTTGCCGACCCGCGTGGCGATTTTCATTTGGAGATCGCGGTTCAGGGCGAGGAGTATGCAAAGGGACTTTGCGACCTTCTGGAGCAGATTGGAGTTCACGCCCGCGTCAATGCGCGTCGCGGCTCGTATGCCGTGTACATCAAGAGTGCCGAGGAGATTAAACGTCTGTTACAGCTGATTGGCGCCAAGCGCAGCGTTGCCGAGATTGAAGAGGCCCGCGCGGTTAAGCTGGTGAAGAACGACGTGAATCGTCGCGTGAACGCAGAGCTTGCCAACCAGACCAGAAGTGCCGGTGCCGCCCAACATCAGCTTGCGCTCATCGATGAGCTTGATCGGCGCGGTTTGCGCGAAACGCTGCCGGACGCTCTGGCAGTTTTTTGTGACTTACGCGAGCGTTACCCCGATCTCTCACTGCGAGATTTGGGGGAAATGGCCGACCCTCCTTTGTCGAAGTCGGCCTTGTATCACCGTGTTTTGCGCCTTGAAAAGCTCATTGAAGCAAGCGGGTAGTTTAACGCAATAGCTTTTATGGTGGTTTAACTGCTGTTTTATACGTTAAAGCGTTTTAACGCAAATTTGATTTTCAATTTCGAGCATTCTCGTGAAATTCAAGCCAAAAAAAAGGTATATTAGGCGAGTGGTTAGTTTGTGGGCCTCAACGGCAGGCGCTGTAGCTTGCGGGGGCCTTACGAAAGGAGACACAATGGCAGTAAAGGTTGCTATTAACGGCTTCGGTCGCATCGGTCGTCTGGCCTTCCGTCAGATGTTCGGTCATGAGGGCTCCGAGATCGTCGCTATCAACGACCTCACCTCTCCCGATATGCTCGCTTACCTGCTGAAGTACGACTCCACGCAGGGCAACTATGCTCGCGATCACGAGGTCGTCGCTGGCGAGGGTTCCATCACCGTTGACGGCAAGGAGATCAAGATCTACAAGGAGGCCGACGCCAACAACCTGCCTTGGGGCGACCTCGACGTCGACGTCGTTCTCGAGTGCACCGGCTTCTACACCAGCAAGGCTAAGGCTCAGGCCCACATCAACGCTGGCGCCAAGAAGGTCGTCATCTCCGCTCCGGCCGGCAGCGATCTGCCCACCATCGTGTACAACGTCAACCATGAGACGCTGACCGCTGAGGACAACATCATCTCCGCTGCTTCCTGCACCACCAACTGCCTCGCCCCGATGGCCAAGGGCCTGAACGACTTCGCTCCCATCGTCTCCGGCATCATGACCACCATCCACGCCTTCACCGGCGACCAGATGCCGCTCGACGGCCCGCAGCGCAAGGGCAACTTCCGTCGCTCCCGCGCCTGCTCCGAGAACATCGTCCCGAACACCACGGGCGCTGCCAAGGCCATCGGCCTGGTTCTCCCCGAGCTCAACGGCAAGCTCATCGGTGCCGCCCAGCGCGTCCCGACGCCGACCGGCTCGCTGACCAACCTCTACGCCGTCGTTGACAAGAAGGTCACCGTCGACGAGGTCAACGCTGCCATGAAGGCCTACGCCGAGACCATCCCCGATACCTTCGCTTACAACGAGGACCAGATCGTCTCCCGCGACATCGTCGGCGAGACCCACGGCTCCATCTTCGACGCCACCCAGACCATGTGCTCTGATCTCGGCAACGGCCAGACCCTCGTTCAGGTCACCTCTTGGTACGACAACGAGAACTCCTACACCTCTCAGATGGTCCGCACCATCAAGTACTTCGAGAAGTTCGTTGCTTAATTTAGCTTTTAGCGAATAGCTCGTTGAGCGTCTAAAGAAGGGCGCGGCCTTTAAGGGCTTATGCTCTGGGGTCGCGTCCTTTTTTATTGGAAACCGTGCGCACATACGTGCACACATGTACGAAAGGTAGAAGCAAACATGGCCTTTACCAAGAAGACCGTCCGCGACATCGATGTCGACGGCAAGCGCGTTCTCGTTCGCGTTGACTTCAATGTGCCTATCAAGGACGGCGTCGTGGGCGATACCACCCGCATCAAGGCTGCCCTTCCCACCATCAAGTATCTCGTCGAGCACAACGCTCGCGTCATCCTCATGAGCCACCTTGGCCGTCCTGCCGGCACTGGTTTCGAGCCCGAGCTTTCGCTCAAGCCGGTTGCCGCCAAGCTCGCCGAGCTTTCCGGTCTCGACGTCAGCTTCGTCCAGGACACCTACGGCGAGGAGGCCGCCAAGGCCGTCGAGGCTGTCGAGCCGGGCAAGGTCCTCGTTCTCGAGAACGTCCGTTTCGATAAGCGCGAGAAGAAGAACGATCCCGAGATCGCCAAGAAGCTCGCTTCCTACGGCGACATCTTCGTTCTCGACGCCTTCGGCACCGCTCACCGCGCACAGGGTTCCGTCGTGGGCCCGGCCGCCTATCTCCCCGCTGTCGCAGGCTTCCTACTTGAGAAGGAGGTCGACACGCTGACCAGCATCTTCGCTGATCCTGAGCGTCCTTTCGTCGCCATCGTCGGCGGTTCCAAGGTTTCCTCCAAAATCGGTGTCCTCGATCATCTGATCGATTCCGCCGACACCCTGATCATCGGTGGCGGCATGGCCTACACCTTCTTCCTGGCCAAGGGCTACAAGACCGTCGGTACCTCCCTCAAAGAGGAGGACTGGGTCGAGCGCGCTGCAGAGATGCTCAAGAAGGCTGAGGACAAGGGCGTCAAGATCCTGCTCCCGATCGATAACCTCGTTGCCGACCACTTCGGCGAGGACGCTACGGGCGAGGTCGTCGCTTCCGACGCCATCCCCGAGGATCGCATGGGCATGGACATCGGCCCCAAGACCGAGGCCCTTTACGCCGAGGCCATCAAGGGCGCCAAGACCGTCTTCTGGAACGGCCCCATGGGCGTTTTCGAGTTCGATAACTTCGCGCACGGCACCAAGGCCGTTGCCGAGGCTGTTGCCGAGCTCAAGGCCAACGGCGGCACCTCCATCATCGGCGGTGGCGACTCCGTCGCAGCCGTCAACAAGTTCGATCTTGCCGACAAGATGAGCTGGATCTCCACCGGTGGCGGCGCTTCCATGGAGCTCGTCGAGGGCAAGGCTCTCCCCGGAGTGGAGGCGCTTCTCGATGCCTAATCGCACTAAACTCATCGCCGGCAACTGGAAAATGAACAACGACGTTGCCGCTGCCGCTAAGCTCGCTGACGAGCTCGCCGAGGCTCTGCCCGAAGTTCCCGAGGGCGTTGAGGTCCTCGTCTGCCCGCCGACCATCGACATCACCACCGTTCACGCCCGCATGCAGGCTGCCCCCATCGCTCTCGGTGCACAGAACGTGTACTGGGAGGCAAAGGGTGCCTACACCGGCGAGTCCTCCTGCGACATGCTCAAGTCCGCTGGCTGCACTTACTGCATCATCGGTCACTCCGAGCGTCGTGGATATTTCCACGAGACCGACGAGGATATGAACAAGAAGGCCAAGGCCCTCGTTGCCGCTGGCATCGTTCCCGTCTTCTGCTGCGGTGAGCCCGAGGAGGTTCGCGAGGCCGGCACCTATGTCGACTTCGTCTGCAACCAGGTCAAGGCAGGTCTCGAGGGTCTCGAGATCACTTGCCCCAAGCAGGTCGTCGTCGCCTACGAGCCCATCTGGGCTATCGGCACCGGCAAGACCGCTACCGCCGAGGACGCTCAGGAGGTCTGCGGCGCTATCCGTGAGACCCTCAAGGAGATGTTCGGCGAGGAGCTCGCTAACGGCATCCGTGTTCTCTATGGTGGCTCTGCCAAGCCCGGCAACATCGCCGAGCTCGTCGCCAAGCCAGACGTCGACGGCGCCCTCGTGGGCGGCGCTTCGCTCAAGGCTGCCGACTTCGCCTCTATGGTCGTCAAGGCAGGCGAGTAGGACATATGGCACAACGTCATCTTCCTGCACTCCTGATCATCATGGACGGCTGTGGCCTGGCTCCGGCCGATGGCGAGAACGCCGTCGCCGCTGCTAAGACGCCCTTCCTTGATAGCCTGTACGAGAAGTATCCTCACACCACGCTCGGTGCTTCGGGCGAGGACGTGGGCCTTCCCGACGGTCAGATGGGCAACTCCGAGGTGGGTCACCTCAACATCGGTGCCGGTCGCATCGTGTTCCAGGAGCTTTCGCGCATCAACAACGCCATCAAGGACGGCTCCATCGCCAAGAACGAGGTCTTCGTCAAGGCTATGGACGACGTCAAGGCTGACGGCAAGACTCTCCACCTCATGGGCCTTATGAGCCCTGGCGGTGTTCATTCTCATATGAGCCACGTCGAGGCTCTGGTCAAGATGGCTGCCGAGCACGGTGTCAAGACCGTTCGCGTCCACGCCTTCATGGATGGTCGCGACGTTGACCCGCAGTCCGGTGCCGGTTACATGAGTGAGTTCTGCGCCTTCCTGGCTAAGATCTCCGAGGAGACCGGTTGCGACGCTCGCGTTGCCACCGTCTCGGGCCGTTATTGGGCCATGGACCGCGACAACCGTTGGGAGCGCATCCAGCGCGCCTACGATGTCATGGTCAACGCATCCGATGCCGATACCGACCCTGTTGCCGGTATCAAGGCCTACTACGAGAAGGATCCGCGCGGCGACGAGTTCGTCGAGCCCTTCGCTGCCCACAACGAGGGCATCCACGAGGGCGACGCGGCCATCTTCTTCAACTTCCGTCCCGACCGCGCTCGTCAGATGACTCGCGTGTTCACGGACAAGGAGTTCGACGGCTTTGAGCGCGAGCAGATCAAGCTTTCGCACTTTGTGACGATGACCGAGTACGACCCGACGTTTGACGTCGAGGTCGCCTTCCCCAAGACGTTCCCCGAGAACGTTCTGGCCGACGTTATCGCCGCCAATGGCCTGAAGCAGCTGCACACCGCCGAGACCGAGAAGTACGCCCACGTGACGTTCTTCCTCAACGGCGGCATCGAGGAGCCCAAGGAGGGCGAGGAGCGCGTGCTCGTCGCTTCTCCCAAGGTCGCTACCTACGACCTGCAACCTGAGATGAGCGCTCCCGAGGTTACCGAGAAGCTTGTCGCCGCCATCAACGAGGATCGCGCTGATTTCTACATCGTGAACTTCGCAAACTGCGACATGGTTGGTCACACCGGTGTCTTCGACGCTGCCGTTAAGGCCGTCGAGGCTGTTGACGATGCCCTGTCCAAGGTTGTCCCGGCGATTCTCGCTAAGGGTGGCTTTGCGCTGATTACCGCCGATCACGGCAACGCCGATCACATGTTTGACGTTGCTTCCGACGGTTCCAAGCATCCGTTCACGGCTCACACCACCAACCGCGTGCCGTTCATCATCGTTGATGAGAAGGCACAGCTCACCGGTATCGAGGACGGCCGTCTTTCCGATATCGCTCCGACCATGCTCACCATGGCTGGTATTGAGCCTTCCGCCGAGATGACGGGTCGCGTACTCGCCACCGAGGCCTAATAGAAAACAAATACCGTTTTCTAGTAAGGGGGTTGTCCACAACCGGACAACCCTCTTTTTTTGCGCTATTTCTACCTCGTCACCAAATGGCTGATGGGGGAGTGCTGGGGGTTGTGGTACAGTACTGGAGTTTGAATTGTTCTATTAAGGAGCTTATCTATGGGTCCGTTTCAGATTCTTCTGTTTGTCGTTTGGGCTGTCTCTGCCGTGGCGCTGACGATTCTCGTCCTGATGCACTCTGGTAAGGGCACCGGCGTTTCGGATATGATCGCTAGCTCGCTGTATAACTCCAGCTCTGCCACGGGCGTCATGGAGCAGAACCTCGATCGCCTGACGGTAATTATGGCCGTCGTTTTTGCCGTGTGTGTCGTCCTGTGCATGTTCTTCTTCCCGCAGGGTATCGTCGGCTACTAAGCACGAGCCACATAAATACTTGAAAAGGGTTCCGCAAGTGCGGGACCCTTTTTGTTTACATATTTGTAACAGAGCCAAAATATCCCCACATACTTCGCCCAACTAAAGAAATTCTCGACCGTTGACCGGAATTAGCCCCAAATCGTGCATAAAATGCGCTACTGTATTGAGAAACGTTGGTTCGTTGTGCATAACCAGCCATAGCAACGGGCGGCGTTTTGATGGTTCGGATCGGATTGTCTCGACATGTGTCCGACTGAACATTTCTTTGTCCTATCTCATAAGGAGGATGGCATGGCTGATTCTATGTTCCACCAGCCCGTTATGGGTCGTCGCGCCTTTGTCGGCGGTACCCTTGCTGCGAGCTCCATGGCTTTTCTTGCCGCATGCGGCAAGAAGGGCGGCGACGCTTCCGGTTCTGAGTCCGGTTCGAAGCTGAACTTCTACATCAACAACCCGGTCTGCATCGACCCCTACAATGTCCAGGAGGACCAGGGCACTCAGGTCGAGTACCAGCTCTTTGATGCTCTGACCTCTTACGACGCCGAGAAGGGCGAGATTGTTCCGCTGGCTTGCGAGTCCTTTGAGTCCAACGACGACGCCACCGAGTTTACCTTCAAGATCAAGAAGGCCAAGTTCCACAACGGTGACGACGTTACCTCCAAGTCCTTCAAGCTCGGTTGGGAGCGTCTGGTCAACACCAAGTCGGCTGTCGCTACCGAGTACGGCCCTTCCGAGGTCTCCTATCACCTCTCCATGGTCGAGGGCTATGACGATCTGCTTGCCGGTAACGCTACCGAGCTCAGCGGTGTTACCTGCCCCGACGATGAGACCCTCGTCGTCAAGCTGGCTTCCGCTTACGCCGACTTCCCCTTCGTCGCCTCTCACCCGGCTCTGGCCCCGGTTCCCGAGTGCGCCGAGTCCGATGTCAAGAGCTTCTACCTTGCCCCGGTCGGTAACGGCCCGTTCATGATGGACGGCAAGTGGGAGGATGGCCAGGAGATCAACGTCAAGAAGTTCGACGATTACTATGGCGACAAGGCCAAGATCGATGGCATCCACTTCCAGGTCATCAAGGACATGGAGACCGCTTACAAGGAGTTCCAGGCGGGTAACCTCGATGTCTGCGACGTTCCCGTCGCTCAGATTGATGCCGCCAAGAAGGATCGCGGTGTGTCCAAGGACGGCTACACCATGGGAGACGGCGAGCGCATGCTGCTCGGCGCCGAGCCTTCCACGTACTATCTGACCTGCAACACCACGGCCGAGCCGTTCAACAACGCCGACCTGCGTAGGGGTATCTCCCTGGCCATCAACCGTGAGGCCATCTGCAAGACCATCTTCAAGGGTACCCGTACTCCTGCCGACGGCATTGTTCCTCCGGGCATCGATGGCTACAAGGAGGGCGCATGGGAGTTCTGCGCCTACGATGTCGACAAGGCTAACGAGTACCTCGACAAGGTTGCTCCCGCTGGCGCTAACGGGGATCGTGGCATTAGCGTGACCCTGTCCTACAACCAGGACGGCGGTCACAAGGAGATCATGGAGTCCATCATCGGTGACCTCGCCAAGGTTGGCGTTACCGCTGTCTCCGATACCCCTGAGTGGTCTGCCCTGCTCGAGCAGTATCAGAACTTTAACTATCAGTTCGGTCGTCTGGGTTGGATTGCCGACTACCCGATCATGGACAACTTCCTGTATCCGCTGTTCCACTCCGACTCCCTCGGTGGCGACAACCGCTCCGGTTACAACAACCCCGAGTTCGACGCCAAGGTCGACGAGGCTCGTACTATTGTTGACGACGAGGAGCGCGTCGCTAAGATGCAGGAGGCCGACGCAATGGTCGCTGCCGACTGCCCGGTCATCCCGATTATGTTCTACACGCACACCATCGCCGGCTCCGATCGCATTAAGCACCTCTATGTCGATCCGCAGAAGCACGCCGATCTGGGTACCGCTGAGCTCGCCTAAGAGTTTGCAGCTTCCGTGAGGGTCAAGTATTTACGTAGACCTCATGGGAAACATACAGTTCTCCCTAACCTGGGGTAAACTGGCTGATGGTAATTTTGGGATGCCGGTCTGGCGATCGGCATCCCATTTAGGTTAATCCCTAGATAGGGGAGTGGTATGGGTAAGTACATCGTTAAACGTGTGCTTCAGTTCATCCCGGTGTTTTTGGGCGTTACGCTGATTCTGTTCGCCCTCCAGAATATCGTGCCGGGAGATCCGATCAAGCTGATCGGTGGAGACAAGGCTCTGTCCCCCGAGGTGGAGCTTCAGCTTCGCGTTCGCTATCATCTGGTCCAGACGGACGATGACGGCAACGCGATCCTTGACGAGAACGGCGACCCCGTTCAAACGTCGCTCGTGGACCGTTACTTGTATTACATGAACGGCCTGCTTCATGGCGATCTGGGCAATTCGTATCAGCGCAAGCTGCCGGTTACGGAAATCTTTGCCCAGAAGTATCCGTATACGGTCAAACTTGCCGCGTGCGCCATCGTGCTCGAGGCAATTATGGGTATCGGTGCGGGTATCATTTCGGCGGTAAAGCGTTATTCCTTCTGGGATATTTTGGTAACGCTCACCACGTCGATCCTCGTTGCGGTCCCGGCCTTCTGGCTCGGTATGTTGCTGCAGCTGTTCTTTGGCGTCATCCTCAAGGACGCCACGGGCGGTGCAATCTCCATGCCGATCTCGGGTGCCGGCGGTTCCAGCTCTCAGTATCAGGATTGGATGCACTATGTGCTTCCGACCATTACGCTGGCTTCGGTTTCGACCGCTTATGCTGCGCGCATTATGCGCTCGCAGCTGCTTGACGTCATGAACCAGGATTACATCCGTACGGCAAAGGCCAAGGGTCTCTCCAATCGTGCGATCATCGTCAAGCATGCGCTTAAGAATGCACTCATCCCTGTCGTTACCTATATTGGTGTCGACTTTGGCGGCATGCTTTCGGGCGCCATCCTGACCGAGACGGTCTTCAACTGGCCCGGTATCGGCTATGAGGTCTATCGCGCCATTAGCATGCGTGACTGGCCCATCGTTATGGGCGGCGTTACGCTCATCGTTGTCGTCGTCATGGTGATCAACCTGCTCGTCGACATTAGCTATGCATTCCTCGACCCGCGCATCCGCCTTGGCGGTCCGTCGGATAAGGCCTAAGGGAGGTACGTCTCATGCAGGAAACTGATTCTCAGTCTCAGGAGCAGGCTACCGCCACCAAGGTCGCATCTGCTCCCGCCAAGTCCCGCACGCTGTGGGGCGACGCTTTTAAGCGTCTTCGTAAGAACAAGCTCGCCGTTATCGGTGTCTGCTGGATCATCATCGTCGTTGTGGTTGCCCTGACCGCAGATCTGTGGGCTAAGCCCTGGCTCGGTTCGCCGACGGCTTCCGATTCGACCACCATGGCCGAGACATCGCTACTGGCTCCGTGTGCCGAGCACCCGTTTGGCACCGATGCCCTCGGTCGCGACATTCTCGTCCGCGTTATCTACGGTGCACGCGTTTCGCTTTCTGTCGGTATCATGGCCACCGCCATCTCCACATTGATCGGCCTGGTCATGGGCGCCCTGGCCGGTTTCTACGGCGGCATTTGGGATACGATCATCATGCGCTGTGCGGACATCTTCCTGGCGTTCCCGTACGTGCTGTTCGTTGTCGCCATGATCGCCGTTATCGGCCGTGGTCTTCAGAACGTCTTTATCGCCATCGGCATTCTTGGCTGGCCTTCGATTGCGCGCGTCTTCCGCTCTGCAATCTTGACGGTCAAGGAAAACGACTATGTTGATGCAGCGCGCGCGATGGGTGCATCTGATGCTCGTATCGTCGTGCGTCACATCTTCCCGAACTCCGTCGCCTCCATCGTGGTCTACGCGACCATGAACATTGGTGGCGCCATTCTGACCGAGTCCGCTCTGTCCTTCCTCGGCATGGGCGTTATTCCGCCTACGCCTTCGTGGGGCTCCATGATTCAGGACGGTCAGCAGTATCTTCTGACCGCTCCCTGGATGATGATCATGCCCGGTCTGGCAATTCTCTCGACGGTGCTCGCCTTCACCCTGCTGGGTGACGGTCTGCGCGACGCCCTCGACGTCAAGATGAAGGACGCATAAGGATGAAGAAGAACAAGAACTATGTGGACCTGAAGGACCAGCCGGTTCCTGAGGGCCAGCATCTGCTCGAGGTCGATGACCTTAAGATGTATTTCCACACCGAGGATGGCGTTGTTCGCGCTGTCGACGGTGTCTCCTACACGCTCGATCGCGGCGAAACCCTGGGCGTCGTCGGTGAGTCCGGCTCCGGTAAGTCCGTGACCGCCATGACCATCATGGGCCTCATCTCGATGCCTCCGGGAAAGATCGAGGGCGGTGACGTTCGCTATCGCGGCCGCTCCATCCTCGAAATGACCGAGGAAGAGATGCAGCACATTCGCGGCAACGATATCGCGATGATCTTCCAGGATCCTATGACCTCCTTGAACCCGGTCTATAAGATCGGCAGGCAGGTGGGCGAGGGTCTTCGTCTGCACCGTGGCTACTCCAAGCAGGAGGCGCTCAAGCGTGCCACCGAGCTTTTGGACCTCGTGGGTATCCCCGAGCCCGAGAAGCGCGTCAATGAGTATCCGCACCAGTTCTCTGGCGGTATGCGTCAGCGAGTCATGATTGCCATGGCCCTTGCCTGCGATCCCGATATTCTGATTGCCGACGAGCCCACGACTGCCCTGGACGTTACCATCCAGGCTCAGATTATCGAGCTCATGCAGGAGATGCAGGAGAAGAACGGCAACGCCATCATCATGATTACCCATGACCTGGGTGTTGTCGCCGATATGGCCGATAAGATCATGGTTATGTACGCCGGCCGCCCCGTTGAGTTCGGTACTGCTGAGGAAATCTTCTACGAGAGCCGCCACCCCTACACCTGGGGTCTTATCCGCTCCATCCCGGAGCAGGCAATCGAAGAGAAGAAGCCGCTGACGCCGATTCACGGCAACCCGCCTTCGCTCATGAACCTGCCTGAGGGCTGCGTCTTCTCTCCTCGTTGCCCCTACGTGACGGACAAGTGCCGCAAGCAGCGCCCTGAGCGCGTTGTCACCGAGTCCGGTCACTATTCTGCGTGCCACTATTCCGGTGACCCCGAGTTCCTCAAGAACGCTCCTGAGACGTCCCGTACGCGCAAGGATTCCAAGAAGGGAGGCGAGGCGTAAATGGCAGACAATAACGAGCGCACTCCACTGCTGAAGGTCGAGCACCTCTCCAAGGAGTTTCCCGCAGAGTCCGGCATGTTCGCCAAGCGTTTTTCCAAGCGCGTCGTCTCTGCTGTAAACGACATCTCTTTTGAGATTTATCCTGGCGAGACCTTTGGTCTGGTTGGCGAGTCTGGTTGCGGTAAATCCACCACGGGCCGCACTATCATGCGTCTGACCAAGCCGACCGCCGGCAAGGTGTTCTTCCAGGGCAAAGATGTTGCCGAGATGAGCAAGCATGAGATCAAGGACATGCGTCGTGAGATGCAGTTTATCTTCCAGGATCCTTATGCTTCGCTCAACCCTCGTATGACCATCGGTGAGATTGTCTCCGAGCCCATGACCATTCATGGTGTGGGTACCAAGGAGGAGCGCATTGAGCGCGTCCGTGAGCTTCTCGACGTCGTTGGACTGAACCCCGAGCACATCAACCGCTATCCGCATGAGTTCTCGGGCGGCCAGCGTCAGCGTGTCGGCATTGCCCGCGCGTTTGCTCTGAAGCCTAAGCTGATCATCTGCGACGAGCCGGTTTCCGCTCTGGATGTATCCATTCAGGCTCAGGTTTTGAACCTGCTCAAGGAATTGCAGGACAAGTTTGGTACCGCGTATCTGTTTATTGCCCACGACCTGTCTGTTGTGCAGCATATCTCCGATCGCGTTGCCGTTATGTATTTGGGTAAGATGGTCGAGGTTTCTGACTGGAAGACGCTCTACAGCGAGCCCCACCATCCGTACACGCAGTCGCTGCTGTCTGCCGTGCCGGTGCCCGATCCGGATATCCAGAAGACCCGCAAGCGCATCATCCTCGCCGGCGATCCGCCGTCGCCGCTGGATCCGCCGACCGGCTGCCGTTTCCACACGCGCTGCCCGATTGCGCAGGGTGTCTG
>UQHQ01000019.1 GCA_900540945.1 uncultured Collinsella sp.
GCAAGCGCCCACCCCACCCCCCCCCTGCACTCGGGCAGCAGCCGCAACCGTGTCGTCGCCCTTGGCGGCGAGAGCGCGGTCAATCAGCTTGCCGGCAGCCTCGACGGACAGGGCCTTGGAAACACCAACGGAAACCATGGGCTTACCGGCGAAACGCTCCGCCTGGACATCCTTGTCGGCTGCGACGACGACGGCCTTGGCACCAGCGATCTCACTCTTGGTGAGCTCGTTCTCGACACCGACCTGGCCATGGGTCTCGACCTTAATGGTCAGACCGCGCTCGGCAGCTGCCTTCTCCAGCGCCTCCTTCGCCATGAAGGTGTGCGCGATGCCGGTCGGGCAACCGGTGGCTGCGATGATGTCAAACTTAGCCATGTGTCCCTCCTTCTTGAGTACAGCGCCCGCGGGCGCTCCCCTACACGCGCTTAGATACGCGTTTTTCCACACCTGAAAGATACCAACCCACCGCTTATATGAGAAGCAATACAGCTCATTTCTCCGGTGAAAGGTTCTTTCATTACCGTAAACGGTCGATGAAAGTTTACCATCAACTATTGAAACGGCAAGGTGTATCTTGTAATTGAAAATGCCCGTATACTACGACATTACAAAACAAGTCCGATTTTCATGCCAGCCAGGAGCCATCCCATGTCCGATAGCAGCAAGAGCGCACTCTCCCTTATTAGTATGCACAGGGGGTACAGCGAGTCCGAGCAGCGCATTGTCGACTATATCCTAGAGCACCAGTCCGAGGCCCCGCGTCTGACAGCCGCTCAGCTTTCGCGCGCCGCTGCAACCTCCGAAGCAACCGTCTCGCGCTTCTGCCGCAAACTGGGTTTTGGCAGTTTTCGCAGTTTCCAGTTTTCACTAGCGCGCGATCTGGAAAGCCAGCGCAATGAAGGCCTCACCGACGAGGTCTCGCTCGACAATATGGAGCAGAGCCTCAAGAATATTCTCGCTGCCAAGGTCAGCGAACTCAATGCGACTATCGATGGCATTGATCACGACACGCTGACAGCCGTCGTTCACGCGTTTAAGAACGCAGGGGCTATCGAGTTTGCAGCCGTAGGCAACACCAACGCCGTCGCGCTCGACGCGACGTTTAAGTTTTCGCAGCTGGGCCTTCGCTGTATGGCAAGCACCATCAGCGAGACCTCGATTGGTTTTGCGCTTACGCTGCGCCCCGGAGATGTCATCGTGCTGATCTCGAACTCCGGCAAGTCGCGTCGACTGAATCGCATGGCAAAAGCGGCTCGCGGCTGTGGCGCCACCGTTGTCGTCATCAGCAGCGACAGCAAGTCCCCGCTTGCTCGCCTGGCCGACTACACCTTTAATACTGTGAACCACGAGGCACTGCTCACCACGGGCGACTTTGCGTTCTCCAAGATGAGTGCCACGATGATCATCGAGGTTATCTACAACTTCCTGCTGCCCGAGATTGAAGACGCCCGCGAGCATATCAGCTACTACGAGGAGCTCATCCAGCCGGATAAGGTCGTGGAGTAGGTTTTATCAGGGGACGTTATGTACCGTTCCGATAAAACTATGCCGGTTTACTACGATGAAATCGGAATATGCGACCACATCGTGTTTTAAAAGAAAACCGCAGGGGTTCTACCTGCGGTTTTCTTTTTACAATTTTAGCTGTGCTCGAGCTACGCCGATTCATCGTAGTAAACCGGCATAGTTTTTGACGGTCGGGCCAGACAAGCAAGTGGCGGTGCAACAATTGCTGATATTTTGTCCCCGCCAACACTGTCGGCTCGTTCTAGCCTCGAGCCTCTTCCAGCATCTGCTTGGCGTGTGCCAGGCTTGCCTCCGATTGATCGCCGCTCAGCATGCGGGCGATCTCTGCGATGCGGGCGTCCCCGGCCACCTCATCCAGATGAGTCTGGGGAACGTCGCCGGGCTCTTTGCTCACCACGTAGTGTTTGTCGGCCATGACGGCGACCTGCGCCAGGTGAGTTACGACAATCACCTGATGCGTAGCGGCGAGATCTGCCAGCACGCTCGCGAGGGCACGTGCTGTAGAGCCGCCGACACCGGCATCGACCTCGTCGAACACCAGCGTATCCACGCCGTCCGCGTTACCGAGAACGACCTTGCTCGCCAGCATGACGCGGCTCAGCTCGCCGCCCGACGCAATGCGGCGCAGGGGGCGCGGCGTCAATCCGGCACCACTGCGATACAAAAGCTCATAGCTCGAAGGCCCCGCCAGCGTCCATTCGGCACGCGGAAGATCGCGCGACTCCCAAACGAGCTCGGCGTCGCCCATCTCCAGGCGCGCCATCTGACGGCCAACCTCGTGGCAAAAGCGAGGGGCTGCGGTATTCCGCACGCGTTTAAGCGCCTTGGCAGCAGCAAAAAGCTCGCGTTCGGCACACCCGAGCGCCTCGCGAGCCTTCTTGATCCGCTCATCACCATCATCGACCAGCGACAACAGCTCTTGTGAGCGGTCGCGCATGGCAAAGACATCGTCCATGGTGGGCCCCCACTGACGCAGTAGGGCCTTAAGATCGGAATAGCGCTCGCGCATACGAGCCAGCTCGCGCGGATCGAAGGCGACCCCATCGCGATAGGTGCGCAGCTCGTTGGCACAATCCTCAAGCGAGATACAGGCATCCGAAAGCGCATCGGCGATATCACCCAGCTTGCGATCGACGGCAGCCATACGGGAGAGCTCCGCCACGGCACTGTTCACGGCATCGAGTGCTCCCCCTTCGGCAGCAAGCATCGCATGGGCATCGTTGGCCGTGGCCACCAACACCTCGGCATGCTCGGAGCGCGGCAGCAGCTCCTCGAGCTCCTCATACTCACCCGGCTTGGGGTCGACCTCGGCGATGCGCTCCAGGGCGAAGCGCGCCTCCTCGACGCGACTCCCCTGCGCGCGTGAGGCTTCCTCCACACGGCGAAGCTCCTTGGCAGCCGCACGCGATGCCTTAAAGCAAGCACGGTAGTGCTCGAGCGCCTCGAGTGCCGGGCGCCCTGCCCAGGCATCGACCATGGCAACATGATGCGCCGGGTCGAGCAGGCGCTGGTGCTCGTGCTGACCGCAAAGATCCATCATCACGCCGACGCGCTCCGAAAGTTCGCGCACGCTGGCGATGCGGCCGTCAATTTTTACGCGGCTGCGGCCCTCGGCAGAAAGGCTGCGCTGCACGGTGACGCCCTCCGTGTCATGCGGGCCATCAAACAGGCGCGCCTCGACGCTGGCAAGTGCCTCGCCCTCGCGCACCGTCGACGAATCCGCGCGCTCGCCCAAAATGAGCTTGAGTGCCGAGAGCAGCGCGGTCTTACCGGCGCCGGTTTCTCCAGTCAGAACCGTTAGACCCGTGCTCGGAACCAACGTCGCCTCGCGAATGAGTGCAATGTTGGAAACCTGCAGCTCATCGATCATGGCGCACTCCGTAGAACACGCGGCTCACCGAGTTATAGAAGCTCTCGGGGCCGTAATCCAGCAGCAGCACATCGCCGGGACCACGGCGCACAGCCACGCTCTCGACCGTGCCATCGCAGGTAATAAACTGTCCATCGATGGCGATCGCCGGAACGCTCGGGCGGTCATCGGACATAAAAATCTCCACGACATCGCTCGGCGAAGTCAAAAAGGCGCGAGCCTGAATGGTATGCGGAGCGATGGGCACACAGACCATGCCCGTGTAATCGGGGCTGACAATGGGGCCGCCGGCGGAAAGCGCGTAGCCGGTGGAGCCGGTCGCCGTCGAAACGACGACGCCGTCACCGCGCAGGCGGTCGATATGATGGCCGGACACCGTGATGTCAAATTCGACCATATCGGACAGGGGCCCGCGCGTAAGCGCCATATCGTTGAGGGCAAACGTGCGCACGACATCCTTCGTGCCGTCTTCGCGCACCGAGACGATATCGGCGGCGATGGTGGCACGGCGGCTCACATGGAGCTCGCCGGACAGGGCATCGCTCACGACTTGCAAAATGTCGCGCTCCTCGGGGCTCGCGGCCGTCAAAAAACCCAAATGACCATAGGAAAGACCCAAAATGGGAATCTCGCGGTAGTTGAGAATGCGGGCGGCACGCAGCAGCGTGCCGTCGCCGCCGAGCGTAATAACCAAGTCGGCATCGTCAACATCGGGCGCGCTCTGGATCTTGGAACGCTGGTCGGCAGCCCATGCGACCTCGTAGCCCTGGCGCGAAAGCCAAAGCTCGAGCATCAGGCCGCTCTCAACCGCCTCTTGCTTGTAGAAATTGGGAACCAGAAAGACCTTCATAGCGTTGCAGCTTTCTCGCTCAAAACCGATACCTGGGAATGCAGCTCATCGTCGGTGCGTTCGCCGGGGGCAAACCTCGTGCCGTACAGGAAAAACTCAACGTTTCCTTTGGCGCCATGGATGGGCGACACGCACACGTCGCGCGGGAACAGGCCCTTGGCGGCAAAGAGCCCAATCGCCGCCACGAGCGTATCACGGCGGACGGCTGGGTCGGTCACGATACCGCCCTCGCCCACCAGCGCAGCCGGCGCCTCAAACTGGGGTTTTACGAGCGTGCAAAACGAACCCGAAGGCTTCAGGCACGCCATCACGGCGTCGATGATATTTGCGATACTCGTAAACGACACATCGCACACGGCCAGGTCGATAGCGCCGCCGTAGCCGAGCTCGGGCAGCTGCGTCACGTTGGTGCGTTCATGGAGCGTCACGCGATCGTCTTGGCGCAGCGACCAATCAAACTGAGCGCGACCCACATCGACCGAAACGACTGTGGCGGCGCCGCGCTTGAGCAGGCAATCGGTAAAGCCGCCCGTGGAGCATCCCACATCGAGGCAGGCAAGGCCCGTGAGATCGATACAAAACGCATCGAGCGCGCCCTCGAGCTTGAGCCCGCCGCGCCCAACGTAGGGAATACGACCCTTCACGTGCAACGGCAGGCCCGGCGTCACCTTAAGGCCCGGTGAGGTCAAACGCTCGCCGCCACTCGAGACCAAGCCGGCCATAAGAGTGCGAAGGGCATCCGCGCGATCGGCGCAGATGCCCTGTGAAATCAGTTCGTCATCGAGACGCACGCGTTTCATGAATGCCATCAACCATTCGTATCCGGAGACGCGGCCTGGCTATCCTGGGATTCGTTTGCCGCATCCTCATCGTATTCCTGCTCGAGCTTATCGGCCTCGCGAGGCGTCAACTCAAACTTATCGACCATATCGACCGCACGGGAGCCCAGCTCAATCGCCTCGTCAAACAGATCGAGCGAACGCTCCAGGGACGTATCCTTAGAGCGAACGGTCGCGATAATCTGGTCCAAACGGTCCGAGATCTCGTCGAAGTTGCGGACGGAACCCTCTGGCATGGCTACTCCTCGACGGTACCGGTCTCGGCCTCGGCGACCTCGGCGTCCTCATCGAGAACGCCGGCCGCAGCCTGAGCGGCGGCGACCTTGGCGGCAGCCTCGGCAGCCTGGGCCTCCTCGCGGGCACGGTCCTCGGCCAGCAGCTCCTGATAGAGATCCTCGCCCGGCAGCTCCTCGCTACGAGCGATCTTGCCTAGCACGCCGTTGACAAACGACGCGGACTGGTCGGTACCATAGGCCTTGGCAAGCTCGACTGCCTCGTTGATCACGATGGCGTCCGAGACCTCCTCGTCGGTGAGGAAGCGCATCTCATAGACGGCGATACGCAGCAGATTGCGGTCGGCACCGGGCATACGCATAAGATCCCAGTTCTTGGCGACGGAGCGCAGGGCGCAGTCGATGCGGTCGATGTGCTCGTAGGCACCGCGGCACAGCTCCAGCGCGTAGGGATCGAGGGGACCCTTCGAGATCAGGAAATCGCCCTCGAGGACGCGCTCGAGCGGGCTGTCCGTGGCCTCGGCCTGGAACAGCAGCTGCAGCGCCTGACTGCGGGCAAGCGTACGCCCGCGATAAACCTTAAGGCTCAAAGGTTACTCCTTGGGGAAAACGAGGCCGTCGATGCAAACGTCAACGCGCTCGACCTCGACGCCCACCTGGGCGTCGATGGCGGCAACCACGGCGGCGCGAACGGCCTCGGCGAGTTTCTTGAACGGATAGCCAAAGAACACCACGACGCGCACGGTAAGCGCGAGCTTGTCGCCGATGACCTCGGCCTCGACCGCCGGCTCGGAAGCCGGGGCCTTGGACGAAAGCATCATAGAGACAAGGTTGGTGGCAAGGTCCTTGACGCCCACGGAGGCGATGCCCTCGACATCCGTGACGGCGCGCGAGACGATGGCGGTCAGAACATCGGGCGAAATGCCGATGCCGTCAATCTTGATTTCCTGGGGCATGAGTCCTCCTAGAAGAGTTGGTTGCTAGACGCGGGAGACGAACTTGCCGTCGCGGGTGTCAACCTTAATGACCTCGCCCTCGTTGAGGTACATGGGGACCTGGATGACAGCGCCGGTGTCGATGGTGGCCGGCTTGGTGGAACCCTGGACGGTATCGCCCTTGAAGCCCGGGTCGGTCTGGACGATGGTGGTCTCGATGAACATCGGCGGGGTCACGCCCATGAGCTCGTCGTCGGCGAAGAGCAGCTGGCAGGTGTCATTCTCGCGCAGCCACTTGGCGTTCTCGCCCACCATATCCTCGGGAACGGGAACCTGCTCGTAGGACTCGTTATCCATGAAGATGTAGTCGGCGCCGTCGTTGTAGAGGTACTGGAACTCACGGGTGGTGAGCATGACGCTCTCGAACTTGGTGCCGGCGTTGCAGGTGTTCTCGACGACGCGGCCGCTCTTGATGTCGCGGGTCTTGTAGCGCACGAAAGCGCCGCCCTTGCCCGGCTTGACGTGCTGGAACTCGACGATGGTGTAGACCTTGTCCTTAATGCGGAGACCGAGGCCGTTCTTGAAGTCGGCGGTAGAGATAGTAGGCATAGCGACCTTTCTTGTTATTGGCTAGACGCACAAGCGTCCAAATTACATACGAGCGAAATTATACACTTGCAGACGGCGGCTGCGGCGAGCGCATAAAAAGAGAACGCGGGGCGCCCGAATCGTTCCGGACGCCCCGCCTCCAAAAACCCAAATGGATGGTTTAGCAATCGATAATATGCAGGTCGTGCGGGGTCTTGGTGAAGGGCTCGTAGCCGTTCTCGGTGACGACGCCGTAGTCCTCCAGGCGCACGCCGCCCACGCCGGGCAGGTAGACGCCGGGCTCCATGGTGATAACCGAGCCGGCCTCGATGATATTCTTGCTGCGGTTGAAGTTAGGCAGCTCGTGGATGTCGATGCCCACGCCGTGGCCCAGACCATGGTTGTAGTAATCGCCATAGCCGGCATCGCCGATGATCTTCTTGGAAAGCTTGAAAATGTCGTTGCCCTCGACGCCCGGATGGATGGCGGCGACGCACTCCTCGTGGGTGCGGCGCACGAGCGCGTACAGGTCGAGCTGCTCCTGGGTGGGCTCGCCCATCACGACGGTACGCGTCATGTCGGAGCGGTAGTCGCAGTAGCCCGCACCGTAATCCATGAGGACAAAGTCACCCTTCTCGATCACACGGTCGCTCGGGACGGCATGCGGGTTTGCGGTGTTGGGACCGCTCGCGACAATGGAGCCAAAGGCCAGGCTGTCGGCGCCGTTGGCGAACATAAAGTTCTCGAGCTCGTTGCGAACCTGCTTCTCGGTCATACCGGGCTTAATGAAGCCGAGCATGTGCTGGAAGGCGGCATCGGTGATCGACTGCGCGTGGCGCATGAGCTCGATCTCCTCGGCATCCTTGATGGCACGCATCTTGCGGATGTCGTCATGCATCAGAGGCAGCATGCAGGCAACGGAGCGGTCCTCCAGACCACGCTGGATACCCTGGTAAAAGTTAATCTGCATGTCATCCTCGACGGCGCAGACACGGCACTTGTTGGCCGCGATCTTGCCGGCGACCCAGCCGGGGATGGTGCCCTCGTCCATGTCGTAGACCCAAGGGCTGCCGGCGGGCGTGTTCTCCTCAAAGCTGTTGAGATAGCGCGAGTCGGTGTGGAACAGGCACTGGTCGGCCGTAATAAACGCGGCATGCGGGAACTCGAAGGTGTAGTCGAAGACGCCCTTCACGCCCGTGAGCCAACGGAGATTGGCCTCGTCGCGCACGACGATGGCGTCGTAGCCGCGCTCGGCCATCAGGGCACGGACACGCTCGATACGACCGGCAGGACCGGCAGCAAACTCAGACATGCAGATTCCTTTCTTGATGTCCTCATAAAAGCGGGACGGGTCCCGATCGAAAGACGGATTCGCACGCGATCCGCAACCGATTGAAAACCCGCACCTCAACATGATACGAAAGACGATGGATGTCAATAAAACTTAGAGAAGTTCTTTGCGAGAAGCCAAGTAGGCATGAGCATGGCGCTCAAGAACCTCGTCCTCAACGCTCGTTAGACGAATGGCGCCAAGTGCCGCGGGCAGCGGCAGCATACTGCGGTTTGAGCGAGCGAACTGCTGCTTGCGGAACTCCTCAATAAACGCGGTGGGCTCCAGGTCGAAGCCAAGCTCCTCGATGCCAAAGTCCTCCAAGCAGTCATCGACCTCAAAGACGTAATCGATATCGAAGTCGCAGGCATCATGTGCTAGGCGCGCCTCAAAGCGCATACCTTCGGACAACAGCTGGTAGGCAGGGACCTGCGAAGCGGCATCGCCAAAGCAGGCGCGCAGGGTACGCTCCCCCGTCTTGCCAAAATCGAGCGCATGGCGGGCGCTCGGGTTCGTGGCCATCAGTACGTCCTTGCGGGCAGTCTGAGACCACTGAACGGCATTGACAAGCGCGACTTCCTCGCCAGCGAGAATCTCGGGGACGGTCTCGGTAAACTGATTCCAGCGGGACTTACTGCTCGAAAGCATGGTACCAACAAGTACCACATAGCCGAGCTTGAGGTCCTCGGGGTCCGCCTCGCGAACAAGGTTGAGGTCACACACGACCAAGCCCGGCTCGGGACGGAACGCGATAGCGGGAAGCGCATACGCCGACGAGGCGACGAGCGGCTTCATGGTCGTCGCGACCGTGAGCATGGCGTCGAACGTCGTCGGCAGCAGCGCGCACTCCGTTCGTCCACACCACTGGTTGGCACACCAGCAAACAACCGAGCAGGTTGCGGCATCGCCAACGGCGACAACCAGATCGTCGCAGGTAACACCGTTGGCAGACAGGGCGCCAAAAACGGTATCGGCATCGGCCAGCGTAGCACCGGCAGGCGAAACCTCGAGGACAAGCGGCGACACGGCAAAACCGGCGTCGACCAGCGCATGCTCGACAACCTCGCCAAAACGCTCGGGTGTGGCGCTGTTCCAAACCACCATCGCCCGCTTGGGTTTGCCCACAGCCGAGGCAAACATGCGCGACAGCTCCTCGAACGCGCCCAATCCGACGCGGACATCGACACTGCGGTTTTGGAAATTGATAAGTTGACGGCGAATCATAGCAGCCCACGCTCCAAAAGCATCTCGGCACAAAGGTAGGAAACGTCCTCGAAGGACTTGTTGCGGATATCAAGGGTAATATCGGCGGCCTGGCGATACAGCGGACGGCGATGTTCAAACAGGCGCGCAGCATGCTCGGGCGAGCGGAAATCTGGTCGGGTATCGGAGCGGCGAATCTGGCGCAACGAATCCTCGAAGTCGCCTTCGAGGTACACGCATGTACCCATCTCGTGCATCAGCTCAATGTTCACCGGCGTCTCGACGATGCCACCCCCGCACGATACCAGCAGGCTGCGCTCGCTTTGAAGTGAACGGAGTGCCGAGGTCTCGAGTTCGCGAAAACGATCCTCGCCCTCTGTCTCAAATATCTCGGTCACCGACTTGCCGCATCGACGCACAACCAAACGATCGGTATCGATGAATCGACGCTTGAACATCGTGCCCACGTTGCGCGCAAGCGTCGACTTGCCCGCACCCAAAAAGCCGATAAAGAAGATATGGTCGCAGCCGTGTTTGATGTGCTGAGACATGGCGAAACCTATTCCTCGCAGGGAAGGTCGCGCAGGGCCCGGCGCTCAAAGATACGGAAGATCTGCGTGTACAACAGGTCCTGGGTTGCCTGCGGCTTAACCAGAATAGTGTCAACGCCGGCAAAGTTACCGCTCCACACGTCCGTGTAAAGCTGATCGCCGATCAGTACGGCCTCGTTAGCCGTGGCCCCCAGGCGCTTAAGACCCGCCTTCAGGGCAAACGGGGCGGGCTTCATGGCATGGCTGATGGCCTCGAGCCCCAGCTCGCGCGCCGACGCCATGACCTGGTCGCGATGCCAGTTATTGGACACCATGCACAGCTTAAAGCCCTTGGCACGGGCGGCCTCGAGCCAAGCGGAGACCGCAGTGGGTACCTGCTCGGTATCACGCGGCACCAGGGTGTTGTCGCGATCGAGCAGAATGGCGCGCTTGCCATCGGCCCACAGGGTATCGAGGTCGATGCGGTCGACCGAGGCAACATATCGTTTGGGGCTGAAAATCCTCATGTTTAATTCCAAGACTGTTGGTGCTCTTCGTAGGTCTGCGAGAAATACTCCTCGTCCTGCGTAATGTAGAAATACAGGTCATCGGAGTCGGTGGGCTCAAGGGTGGCCTTGAGCGCCTCGAGCGACGGAGAGCAGATGGGCGTGGGCGGCAGCCCCTCATGCTTATAGGTGTTGTACGGACTATCGCTCTGAAGGTCGTCGGCGGTAACCTCGCCGCCGGTGACATACATCATGGTCGCATCGCTATTGAGGTAGCGCAGACCGTCGAGCTTGCCGGCAAGACGGTTGTAAAACACCGAGGCGACATGCGCGCGCTGCTCGGCGTTGAGGCCCTCGCGCTCAACGATGGAAGCGAGATTGATGATATCGTAATCGGACATCTCCACGCCGTAGCGCTCCTTGATCTTGGCCTCGCAACCGGCAAAGTCGAGCGATTTATACTCGGTGTTGAACTGATCGAGCATGGCTCGGATGACATCATCGGCACTTGGGTCCTTGCCCAACGAGTAGGTCTTAGGGAACAGGAAGCCCTCGAGCGAATCGTTCGCAGCGCCTTTCAGGAACGCATAGTCGTTCACATAATTGCTGGCCTTCGCCTGGTTGAGGAAGTCCTCTTTGGAGATACTGTCGTAGGCCTGGGCCACGCGGTCGGCAACCTGGTCGACCGTCAGGCCCTCGGGGATTGTCAGCGCATCGGAGCCGGCATTGGGGCCCTCCATGAGCTGCTGGACGACCTTAGTCGCATCCATCAGCGTCGTGAACGAGTACGTGCCAGGTTTAAGCGACATGTCCGCGTTGAGCTTTTTGACCGCCGCATAGTAATCCTTGGGATTCTCGACAATATGGTTCTCGGAGAGAATCGAGGCGATCGTGTCGCCCGAGGCGCCCTCGGGAATCGTAACGGTAACCTGCTGGCCAGCGGTGACACTCACGTCCCCCCCACCAAACAAGCCTTTGACGGCCGGTACGACGAAGAAGGCGATGGCAGCGAGAACGATCACCGCAACCACAACGCCGATAATCATAGGCACCGGCGAGCTTTTCTTTTGGGCACCGCGTCGAGCATGCGTGTTATAGCTCGAGCGCGAGGCCGGAGCCACGCCCTGCGAGCCGCGTACGTGATGCGCGTGCGATTGAGGGACCTGCGCGCGCTGGGTGGGCGCCTGCTGTTTAAAGCGGGCGCCGCCTGCAGGCTGGGCTGCATGGGCAGAGGACTGCTGAGCAGGACGACGAACAGGCTGCTGGCCCGGACGCTGAGCGGGCTGCGCGGGGCGAGAGGAGGGCTGCGCCGGACGTGCGGCGGGTTGGGCCGCGCGCTGGGTCGGCTGCACCGGACGTTGGCCGGACGGTGCAGGGCGCGACACAGACTGTCGTGTACGATTCGGCTGGCGCGGATCGGAAGCGCTAGGCATGCGAAACCTCCTCGTTTTTGCGATCGAGCCACGTCTGCAAGAACAGGCTGGCGGCGATCATGTCGATCTTGCCCCTCATCTGCTTTTCGTTGAGTCCCTGCTCGCGCAGGATACGCTTGGCCTCTTGCGAGGACAGGCGCTCGTCCTCAAACTCCAGCGGAAGATCGAGCTCGTCGGCGATCTTTTGCGCTATGGCGGCAACGCGCTCGGCCTGGGGGCCAGGCTCGCCGGCCATGGTCAGGGGACGCCCGCTTACCAAGATGTCGGGCTCATAGTCCTCGACCAGGTAACGGAACGTCTTGGCCATACCGGTAACCTCAGCGGCCGGAAGCACCTTGACGGGCATCGCCATCTTGCCATCACGGCTCGAGACGGCGATGCCGATCCTGGTCTCCCCTATGTCCAGCGCGAGCGCGACCACAGCGACTACTTAGGCGCCGAGCGCGGTCTTGGCGGCCGCGAGGGCATCGGCGATACCGGCAGCGTTCTTGCCACCGGCCTGGGCCATGTTGGGACGGCCGCCACCGCGACCATCGACCAGACCCTCGATCTGCTTGATCACGTTGCCGGCGTGGAAACCGGCCTTCACGGCGTCATCGGAGCCGGCGGCGAGCAGGGCCGAGGTGCCCTTCTCGGTCACGCTGGCAACAACACAGGCAACGGGACCGGCGACCTTCTGGTGCACGGTATCCCAAACGTTGCGCAGGTCGGCGGCCTCAAGGCCCTGGAGCTCAGCGACGACGAGCTTATAGCCGTCGAGCTCGACGGCACCCTCGATGGCGCTGGAGATAGCGTCGGAGGAGCCACCGGTCAGCGCCTTCTTGAGCTTGTTAGACGTCTCGCGCAGCTCGGCCTGCAGGTTCTCCACACGAGCGGGAACCTCGTCAACGCGGCACTTGAGCGCAGCGGCAGCGGCGTCAACGAGTGCCAGGCGGTCGGCCATGTAGTCGAGGGCGCCCTTAGAGGTAACGGCCTCGATACGGCGGACGTTCGAGCCCGTGGAGGACTCGGAGATAATCTTGAATAGGCCGATCTCGGCAGTGTTGGCAGCATGCGTACCACCGCAGAGCTCGCGGGAGAACGGCTGGTCCTCGGCGCCCACGGAAACGACGCGGACGACGTCGCCATACTTCTCGCCAAACAGGGCGACGGCGCCGGCGGCCTTGGCCTCGTCGATGCCCATGACGCGGGTCACGACCGGCTTAGATGCAAAAATCTGCTGGTTGACCAGGTCCTCAACAGCCTTGAGCTGCTCGGAGGACAGGGCCTCAAAGTGCGTGAAGTCAAAGCGCAGGTGCTCGGGCGTCACCAGCGAGCCGGCCTGAGAGACATGCTCGCCCAGGACGTGCTTAAGCGCGGCGTCAAGCAGGTGGGTGGCGGTGTGGTTGCGGCGCAGGAAGCCACGGCGCTCGGCGTCGAGCGCGGCGGTCACGGTAGCACCGACGGTCAGCGTGCCCTCGGCGACGTGCGCAACGTGGGCATACAGGCCGTTGTGGTTCTTGGTATCGGAAACGGTCAGCGAAACGCCCTCGGCGGAAAGCTCGCCGGCATCGCCCTGCTGGCCGCCCATCTCGGCATAGAACGGGGTGCGGTCGAGCACAACCTCAACATCCTCGCCCGCCGCAGCGGACTCGACGGACTCGCCGTTGCGCACGATGGCCACAACCTTGGCGCCCTCAATGACGTCGTTGTCGTAGCCGTCGAACTCGGTCGCAGCGACCTTGTCCGAAAGCTCGACCCACACATCGTTGAAGCTGCCCCAGGCGTCGCCCTTAGCATTGGCGCGAGCACGGGCCTTCTGGTCCTCCATGCAAGCGGTAAAGCCGTCCATGTCGACGTCGTGGCCGGCGGTGCCGGCAATCTCGACGGTCAGGTCGATGGGGAAACCAAAGGTGTCGTGCAGCTTAAAGGCGACATCACCCGGGAGCACGGCGCCATCGGCAAGCGCTGCCAGGGCCTCGTCCAGGTAGACGCGGCCGTTGTCGAGCGTCGTGGAGAAGCGCTCCTCCTCAGAGGCGACGATACCCTTGACGAGTGCGACGTTCTTGAGCAGCTCGGGATAGGCCTCGCCCATCTGAGCGTTGACCTCGTCGATGAACTTGGTCAGGAAGGCGCCCTCGATGCCCAGCAGGCGACCGTGGAACACGGCGCGGCGGAGCAGGCGTCGAAGGACGTACTCGCGGCCCTCGTTACCGGGCAGGATGCCGTCCGAGATCATAAAGTCGACGGCACGGGAGTGATCGGCGATGATGCGCAGCGAGCGGCTGGCGCCGGAGTAATCGTCGGCGTCATAGGTCTTGCCGCTGATCTTCTCACCGAGCTTGATGAGGTGCTGCATCAGATCGCCGTCGTAGTTGGCGGTCTTGTGCTGCATGATGGCGGCCATGCGCTCCAGACCCATGCCCGTATCGAGGTTGCGGTGCGGCAGCTCCGGCATGGAGCCGTCCTCCTGGCGGTCGTACTGGGTAAACACGAGGTTCCAGAACTCAAGGAAGCGGTCACAGTCGCAGCCGGGCTTGCAGTCGGGGCTACCGCAGCCGACCTCCTCGCCCATGTCAAAGTAGATCTCGGAGCACGGACCGCAGGGACCGGTGGGGCCAGCGGCCCAGAAGTTGTCGTCCTCGCCAAGGCGCGAGATGTGATCCTCGGCAACGCCCAGGGAGCGCCACACGTCGTGGGTCTCGTCGTCCTCGGTAAAGACGGTGAAGTACAGGCGGTCGAGCGGCAGCTTGAACTCCTTGGTGATAAGCTCGAAGGCCCAAGCGCAAGCCTGCTGCTTGGAGACGCCGCCAAAGGAGAAGTCGCCGAGCATCTCAAAGAACGAGAGGTGACGGCCGTCCTCGCCGATGCAGTCGATGTCGTTGGTGCGGACACACTTCTGGCAGGAGATCGCGCCGATCTCCTTCATGGCCTTCTTGCCCTGGTAGTACTCCTTAAACTGGTTCATGCCGGCGTTGGCAAGCAGCAGCGAGGGGTCGTCGGGAACAAGGGACGAAGAAGGATAGAGCTTAAGACCGCGCTCCTCAAAGAAGTTGAGGAACTTGGAGCGGATCTCGGCCGTAGTCATTGACGGGTAGTCAGCACTCATAGAGGGAATCTCCTCGGTTTCACATCGAAACAGTTCAAACGTAACGATATTACCATCCCGCCGCGCAAGTGCAAAAAAGAGGGCCGACATAAAGCCGACCCTACAGCGAAAGTGCACGTTATTTAGGAGTATGCGATGCTTTGAAAAAGGGTACTGTATAATTACATATAAGATTCACCCGGAAGGAGCGATCGATGAAAAGCAAACGATTTGTCCTGAATGCACTTCTGGTTGTAGCACTTTTAGCGCTTTTGGCTTTCTCCTGCTGGTACGCAAACCAACCAGCATTTGGCTACGTATTGTATGCAGTAATGTCCGGCGATAAAGCCTATTACACTCTACGCGCAATTGACGTTCTCTTTTTCTATGTAGCCGGCCCCTTATCAATCGCTTTGCTCGCGTTTCTTGTCATTTACAACTTCAAGAAACGCTAGCGGTGCCTATTTGGAATCCGAATCGTCCATGGAGCCGTCGATGCCGGTTTTGGTATCGTCGTCCGAGTTGGAGTCATCGTCCTTGGCGAAGGGATTCTTGAAAAAGCTCGTCGCATCGGGCTGCAGGCCCGAGAGCTTGATCCAGGGATTCTCGAGCTCGGGCTTGGGCATCGCCTGGGCCTCGGGCGCGGTCTCGTTGCCGATGAGCTCGGACTCGTAAATGAACGTATCGTCTCCAAGCGCGTCGTAGGCGGCGACCGGGTTGCCCTCGGCATCGCGATATGGCGTGCCCTTAAATACAGCGCCGTCGTATGCCACGAGCTGGCGACCGGTCTCGTTCTCAAAGTAGTAGACGAAAATGCCCTTGAGGGCCGCGCACAGCGGAATGGCGATGACCATGCCGATGGGACCCATAAGTGCCGAACCAATAACGAGGGCCGTCAGGCTCATGATGGGATGCACCTGCACCGAACTCTGCATGACCTTGGGGGAAATGACGTTATCGGTGACGTTTTGAGCCAGCATGGGGCTGAACATAAAGCCGAGCACCGTGGCGATCGCCGCGCTTACCCAGGGACCGACAACCGGGACCAAGTGCATGATGCCGGTAAAGATGGCCATGAGTGCCGCGTAGGGATGGCCAATGAGCGTAAAGCCGATAAAGGCGAGGATGCCACCGCAGATGGACGTCACGACCATGCCGCGCATATAACCGCCGACCGAGCGCGAAAGAATCGCGACCATAAAGCGGTACGAGGTCTCTTTTTCCTGTCCGATGATGGTACAGACCTCGTGGTGCATACGGGGATAATCGCAGGCAAGCCAGTAGGCAAGCACCAAACCCAGGAAGATTACGAACAGCTGCGAGGCCGTGTTGGTGATCAGCGGGAACACGCCGCGACCGAGCTCAGCGGCGATTTGCGATACGTACTTGGACGCCACAGTAACCAGCGAGGACAGATTATCGTCCAAGTACTCCTTGAGCGGCGTGTTGTTGAGCGTCTTAGCGTGCGAAATCATCTCGTTGAGATCACCGCCCGCAACGCGAAGCTGCTCAGGCAGACGGCTCAGGACTTCCATAATCTGACCGAGCAAAATAGGGGACAGGATGCAGACGACGCCGACGAGCACTGCCACAACCACGATCAGCGCGATGAGCGAACCGATGCCACGACCGACGCCGTGATGCTCGAGCCAGTTAGTGATCGGCGACATCACAAAAGCGATGATGGAACCGACAGCGAGAAACTCGATAACCGGCGCCAAGATACCCATAAGGTTAAAGATGACGGCGGCGATGACAATGCAGCCGACGACAGCCCAAATGCGAAGCGTCAGAATACGAGTATCGCGCAGCGTGCGGTCGGTTTGTTGGGGGTGCTCAATCATGAACGAACCATCACTCCGTCGGGGTCGATCTTGTCCTGTATCTTCTTAAGGGTACGGCGCAGCAGGCGCGAAACCTGCACCTGCGAGATACCCAACTTCTTAGCGATCTCGATCTGGGTCATGCCCTTCACAAAGCGCAGCTCGATAACCTCACGCTCACGCGGCGAGAAATCGCGGATGGCTTCCTCGATCACCAGGCGGTCATCGGTAAAATCGAGCTCGTTGTCGTCATCGGCATAGCGGTCGAGAATCGAGGGGGCATCATCGGAATCGGACGCGCCAGGAGCCTCGATGGGCACCGAGGTATAGGCCGAAGACGATTCCATGGCCTCCAGCACCTCGTCGACGGTCACACCCAGGTACTCAGCGATTTCTTCAACCTTAGGCGAGCGCTGCAGCTCGTTAGTGAGCTTGTCGGTAGCTTGGTTAACCTTGGCAGAAAGCTCCTGCAAACGGCGCGGCACGCGCACGCTCCAGCCCTTATCACGGAAGTGACGCTTAATCTCGCCCAGGATGGTAGGCGTGGCAAACGTCGTGAACTCGAGTCCGCGCTCGGGGTCAAAGCGGTCGATAGCCTTGAGCAAACCCAGATAGCCGACCTGCATGAGGTCGTCGAGCGGCTCGCCGCGGTTCTTAAATTTGTTGGCAAGAAACCTTACCAGGTTCATATGGGACATGACGAGCTGCTCACGTGCGTCCGGATCACCGGTCTCTTTGTAGCGACGAAACAGCTCGCGGGTTTTCTCCTTGTCCCAAGCGGTCTTACCGCTCCGGGAACGTTCGGTCATATTAGATATCCGCCTTGAGGTCGAGGGAAAGCGTCAGGGGCGCCGCAGTCTTTTCGTAGGAATCGCACACGCTCGCCAGAATGAGCTCGGCATACACGGCAGCCTGGTCATCCTCATCAACGGTGGCCTGATCGCCAAAGGTAATAGTCATGCCAACGTGGGTCTCATCGACATCGAATTTGATGGTGATGTCGTCGCAGTCGACCGCGGTGCAACCAAAGATAAAGGCTTCCTCGGCAGCCATACGAATGTCCTCGATGCGATCGACGGACATGGAGCACAGCGCACCAACGTTGGCGGCCGTCATACGTACGAGGCGTGCCAGACGCGGATCCCCGGCAACAGTCAGCGTGATGGGGCAAGTTGCTTCGCTACTCATCGCAGGACTCCTCGGAGGTCTCGGCGGGCGTGTAGGTGTAATACTGGGCTGCTTTAGCAGCAGGCTTCTGTGCATCATCGTCACCAGCAGCGGCATCGTCCCCGGCTTCGTCAATCAGGACACGCTCGGTCGGCTGCTCGGCTTCGGCGGCAGCGGAAAGCGTGCGCTCGGCGTCGGCCGCGGGAGCCTTCACCTTGTTAAAGAGTTTCTGCACGGCACCAGCAGCAGAATCAGTCACGCTCGATACGGCATTGCTGGCCTCGGCCACGCTGCCCGTAACCTCGGAAATGTCGCGAACCACAGCTTCGACCTCTACGAGATTGGAGGTAAGGGCGTCGACGGCGGTCTTGCTCGACTTGAGGAGCGGCTCAACCTGAGCCAACGCGGGGGTGAGCTCATCGACAGCGCCATCGAGCTTTGCTACCACCGGCTGTGCCTCGGCGATGGTGTTGTTAAGGTCGCTCACGGTCTTATCGAGCGAATCAACGACGGTGCGGGTCTTTCGCAGCGTGAGCGCGAGCTCGATAACAGCCCACACACCGGCAACGGCGAGCAGCAGCAGGGCGATTTGAATGGGACTCATACAAGCCTCCCGAAGGAATCGAAATACAGACGCTGTTCATGGTACCCCAAAGAAGGGGAAAGATACCCAAAGGGAATGTGCGAGGTCCCAAGGACCTACTTGGGCGCTCTGCCGCTACGGTCGCGCTCGCTTTGCTCTACGCGCCACTCTTCCCAGCCACGGCCCGCAGGCTGCCAAAACGCACCGCGCTCCAGCCCCTCGGGCAAATAACGCTGATCGACCCAGCCTTCGGGATAATCATGCGGATACTTATACACACCGTATTCGTCGCTGCCCGGACGATGACGATCGCGCAGATAACTCGGCACCTCGCGCAGCCCACTGGAATGAATATCGGCCAACGCCGCATCAATGGAAGCCTCGCACGCGTTGGACTTAGGCGCCAGGCACACATAGAGCGCAGCCTGAGCCAGGTTAATGCGGCACTCGGGATAGCCAATGACCTCGGCAGACTTAAACGCGGCATGTGCCACCAAAAGCGCCTGCGGGTCGGCGTTGCCAACGTCCTCAGAAGCCTGAATCATAATGCGGCGAGCGATAAACTTTGGGTCCTCCCCCGCGTCGATCATGCGCGCGAGCCAATAGATCGTGGCATCGGGGTCGCTGCCGCGCATAGACTTAATAAACGCACTGATGATGTCGTAGTGCATGTCACCGTTTTTGTCGTACGAAAAGCCACGGCGCGGATTGGCAATCTTCACGTCGTCAACAGTGATGGGATAGCGCTCCCCCGCCGCCGGCGCGGGCGTTCCCTCGGTATCGGGGCGCGTGACGGCAATCTCGCTCGCAAGCTCAAGCGTCGTGAGCGCCGATCGAGCGTCACCCGCTGCCAGTGTGCAAATGGTCTTAACCGTATCCTCATCGGCCGAGAACTTACCGTTCAAACCCTGCGGCGCCTCGAGCGCACGCTCAATAAGCGTGGCGATATCCTCGTCTTTAAGATGCTCAAGTTCCACCACGCGACCGCGCGAGAGCAATGCCGAGTTGACCTCGAAGTACGGATTCTCCGTCGTGGCGCCAATCATAATGACGGTACGGTTCTCAACTGCATGCAGCAGGGCATCCTGCTGCGACTTGGAAAAGCGATGAATCTCATCGATAAAAAGAATGGTGCGGCGGTCGTACGTATTCAGGCGCGTCTTAGCCTCGTCGATCACGCGACGAAGATCCTTTACGGTGCCCGTCACAGCGCTGACCTCGACAAACTCGCTCTTAGTATGGTTGGCGATAATATGTGCCAGCGTCGTCTTGCCCGTACCGGCCGGCCCATACAAAATCACACTCGACAGCACGTCGTGCTCAATCGCGGCACGCAACCACGAACCCTTACCGACGGCCTTTTGCTGGCCCACATACTCGTCGAGCGATTTGGGCCGCATGCGCACCGCAAGCGGCGCATTCTGAAAGGAGCGCTCGCGCGTCGAAGCAGAAAAAAGGTCGTCCATAGCCATCCCGTGCGTCAATCAAAAACGTTTTCCACCAACAGTATACCGAATAAATACGAACTACCGTTCGTTAATATAGGTACGGTGCGGAAACTTCAATCCCGGGAACAGCTTGCTCGTAAGCTCGCAGAAATAGCCGTCCGTCATGCTCGCGATGTAATCCACCACCGCTTGATCCTTGTCGTCCTGCCAGGCATAGGTGCGATCGTAGTAGAAAAGCTGCCGCTCAATGCGAGAAATGTGGTGCTTAAAGATATACGAAGACTCGTCGCCTTCGTTTATATCCTGCAGGCAACGGTCGTAGAGCTTTTCGAAGGCCTCGCGCAGCTCCGCTTCGGAGTCGCCTTCAATGCCGCCCTTGCTATAGATCTTCTCGTAGTTCTCGCGCTTGGCTCGGCGGATCTCCTCAAACAGGTCCTCGCTCATCTCGATGCGTGGCTTACCATAGCTGTGCTCGACGATATCGATGGAGGCATGCGTAAGGATCCAGCTGTTGTATGCCCCGCCCAGGTCATCGTCAAAGGCGTCGGGTGACAGCAGACCCGCCGAAATGGCGTCTTGGCGATCGCGCCCCACGTAGGCAAGGATATCCGAGATGCGAACCACGCAGCCCTCGAGCGTCATGGGGCGCAGGTGCTCAATTGCGCTGTAACCTGTGGCAATGCAATCCTCAACCGTAAGGTCGAACTGGTCAAAGGAGCTCATGTCCGAAAGCTCAAACACACGCTGTTCGTACTCACCGTTGTGGCATAGCACGCCGTCGAGCGTCTGGAGCGACACGTTGCGGCCGTACAGCGCGTCGAGCACGCGGACCGACTGCACGTTATGGAAAAAATAACGACCCGTGCGCTCGTGATAGATATCGTTGAGGAATCGCTCACCGGCATGGCCAAAGGGCGTGTGGCCCAAGTCGTGGCCTAAGCCAATCGCCTCGATCAGATCGCAGTTGAGCCCCAGGGCACGTCCGATATCGCGCGCGATGCGCGAAACAAGCTGCACGTGCAGGCCGCGACGCGACAGGTCGTCGTTGCTGCGAAAACTAAAGACCTGCGTTTTGCCTGCATAACGGGTGTATGCGGGCAGATGCAAAATCTTTTCGGTATCGCGCATAAATGCCGGACGCATGAGCGTGCCCACATCTGCGGCTCGATCGAAGCGTCGAATGACCTGGTCGTCACCACATCGATAGGGATTAACGACACCTGAGCCGCGGTCGGCGGCGATACGCCCGACCAGCTCGGGCGACAACGCCGCGGGAATGCGATCCATACGTGCCTTGATGGCGGCTGTCTGTTGAATGGTTGCCATGGCATGCTCCTTAAAAAGGGCGCGCAAACGGTTACAGCGTACTACCCACAACCTCGATTATGGCAAATATCGGCACCAAAAACGGCAGCAATGGCAGGGAGCGCGATTTTGCGATGAGACAGGCGGCGGCAAGGGCCAGGAGCGCAGCCGCAAACGCGACGATACCACCCAAGGGATCGAAGGTACAAAGGGCAAAGAGCGCCTTGGCGTCCCCCATACCAATGCCGGGAGCGTGGCGAACACGACGCCAGAGCGACTCAGTAAGCATAAGGGCAAGGTAGGCGATGGCAGCAAGACCGGCATGGTCAAGCGCCGTGTTAACGCCCTTGTCGAGCCAAACGCCTGCAAACGCCGCCACCGCACACGCGCCGGCAAGCTGATTGGGAAACCGTCGCTCACGGGCATCAATCGCCGCGCCGGCAAAGATGCAAATCCAAAACGGAATATAGACCATCTAACACCTCCTTGGGCAGCAGCTCAAACGCAAAAACCACCACAAAGGTGCCTGTCCCCTTTGTGGTGGTTTTGATCGTGGTTATTTGGCGCCTTGCATAACCTCGTCGAGGGTAACGCTTACGGCGTGCTGCGTCGGCACCCAGTCGACCTTTAGGAACAGAGCAGCCACCGTAATGGGGATATAGCTGAACATAAAGATCGGGAAGGTAAACAGGTTGGTCACCAGACGCCACTTTTGCGCGCAGTGAATGTGCTTGTACTCAAAGATGGTCGTGAGCAGCGCCAGGATAAAGAACGTCTGATACATCATGGCGAAGGTCATAATGAGCGAAGCGGCGCAGGCTTGCATCTCGACTTCGGTAGCCAAAAAGCCATGCGAAAGACCGCCCACGATGAGGAACGTCGCATTGGCGAGCATCGAGATCAGAGATAGCAGCATACCCGGGGCGATCGTCATAAACATGTCGTAGGCGGCAAAGCGATGGTAGCGAAAGGTCGATTTGACCAGGTGCTTACCATAGGTAAAGAACACCTGGTAGAAGCCCTTGGTCCAGCGCATACGCTGCTTCCAGGAAGCCTTAAACGTCACGGGCTGTTCGTCAAAGAACTCCGCCGGTGCATAGCCAATGCGAATGCCGTGAATGGCGCAGAACGTGGTGAACTGAATATCCTCGGTCAGCGTGTGGAACTGCCAGCCGTGCATGCCCTCGATAACACTGGCGGAGATGAGGTAGCCCGAACCCGAGACGGCGCAAGACGTCTTGCAGATGTTGCGCGCGTTGTTGAGGAAGCGCGCCTCGCGCAGATACCACGTGGCGTTGGCCGCAGAGATCCACGAGCTGCCGAAGTTCTTGGAGTTGCGATAGCTCGTGACCACATGGAAGCCCTGATCAAAGGCATCGTTCATCTTGGAGACGTAATCGCGGGCGATGACGTTATCGGCATCGAAGATAAAGTAGCCTTCAAACGTATCGGGATACTCGTTAAGGATGCGGTCGAAGCCAAAGTCCATGACCCAGCTCTTGCCCTTGCGGGCAAGGTCATTGCGCTCATAAACGACAGCGCCCGCCTCGCGCGCGAGCTGCGCCGTGTTGTCGGTGCAGGCATCGGCGACCACAAAGACCTCGATAAGCTCGGACGGATAATCCTGGTCCTTGATGGAGCGAACGAGGTTGGCGATCACAGCCTCCTCGTTATGCGCCGCGATAAAGAAGGCATAGCGGTGGAGTTTTTTGGCCTTGGGAGGCGCGACCTCGCCACGAAGAGCGCCGATGACAAAGAAGACCACCTGGTACAGAAAGCAGACCGTGAGCAGCGTGACGACAATCTGGTTGAAGATCACGATGGGTGTGTTGGTTTGTAAAAAGGCGAGCATGCAGGCTCCCAGCAACGCGTTACGTAAACAATCGTATATCTTACCGCAGGCTTACCGAGTTCAAGAAACCACCTAATACTGGCTAGGCTTCGAGCAGACCGAGCTGCGGGACAATTTCGTCACCGGCGGCAGTGCGGCCGAGCGAACGCGGGGCCAGGTCATCCAGAACCGCGGCAAGGTCCCACGGCAGCTCATCACGGCACTCAATGCGCTCTCCCGTCACGGGATGGTCGAACGCCACACGCCAGGAATGAAGGAACTGCCTGGTCAGACCCTGATCGGCGCGCGCGTCGCACTTGCCGTAGAGCGGATCGCCCACGCAGGCGTGGTTGATATGGCGCATGTGCACGCGAATCTGATGCGTGCGGCCCGTAAACAAGTGGCACTCGACGAGCGTATAGCCGTCGTCAAAACGCGTGGAATCAAAGCGCTCGAGCACCTTAAAAGTCGTGATGGCCTGGCGCGCAAAGGGGTCATCGGAAACCGCCATCTTCACGCGGTCGCGCGTCGATCGGGCAATACCAGTGTTGATAGTGCCCTCATCCATGGCGATGTGCCCGTGAACGAGCGTGATATAGCGACGGTCGAGCGTGCGCGTGCGGATGAGATTTTGAAGCGCGCGCTGGGTGTCGTCGTCTTTTGCCGCGAGCATAAGGCCCGAGGTATCGCGATCCAGGCGATGCACGATGCCGGGGCGGTCCTCACCCTGCACGGTACCAAGATGATCGATGCCGCAGTGGTAGACCAGAGCGTTCGCAAGGGTGCCGCTCTCGTGGCCGTGGGCGGGATGGCACACCAGGCCGCGCTGCTTGGAGAGCACGATGAGGTAGTCGTCCTCGTAGCGGATATCGAGGGGAATGGCCTCGGGAATCACGTCGGTCGGATCGTGCGGCTCGGGCAAGTCGACCGAGATGCGGTCGCCGGCGCGCACAGCATACTTTTTTGACAGGCAGGTCTCGCCGTTGACGGCAACGGCGCCTCCCTCGATCAGATGCGCGCAGGCAGAGCGTGTGGGACAGCCATCGTTGGCGCCCAGATAGGCGTCAAGACGCTGACCAGCGGAATCGTCGGCAACAAGAATATGGATGTCGGCCATTAGCGCTCATTCCTTTCGCGAATCTTGCGGGCACGCTCCCCACGCTGCTTGGCTTTGCGTTTGGCGCGAGCCTCATCACGAGCGTTGAGTTCGGCGGTCGCATCGACCTCGCGAGCGGCGGGGCTCAAAAACATGTAACCGATGAGCGCCAGCACGACGCCGACCGTAATGCCGATATCGGCTACATTAAAAACGGGGAAGTCGATGAAGGTGGTGGCAATAAAATCGGTCACGAAGCCCATGGTCAGGCGATCGATAGCGTTGCCGACGGCGCCGCCCGCAACCATGGCCATGCCCACAACCTCAAGATGGGCGAGCTGGGGTGCACGAACGAGGTACACGGCAATAGCGATAATGACTGCCAACGCCAGCACGGCAAACGCGATGCCATGCCCCTCGCCCATGCTAAAGGCGGCTCCGATATTGCGAACAAACAGAAAATCGATCACGCCGGGGATAACGGTCACATGCAGAGCATCGCCCACGGCACGAACCGCAAGCTTGGTCAGCTGGTCAACAAGCAACACAACGAGCGCTACCCCACCAGCAACACCTAACCGCCAACGCAAAGGCGGCATCATATCCGCACCACGACCCAAAGAAATCCCCTACCCTCAAGAACAATCGAATTCCGTTTAACGCAGTAGATAATCATACATTGACGCAAGCAAGAAGCGACAAATCTCCCAAGAACGGAAACACCGCAGGTAGAGCATAAATGAGCGAGGAGGTCGCATTTGAGACAAGGTGACGTGAAATGAAAGGGCGCTGACCTTTCGGTCGCGCCCTTGAAATTGAACGTCAGATTGTCCAAATGCGGCCCGCGCAGCGTCGGTAGGTTACGGCGTTCTACGAACGCCGTAACCTACAAAGCGTCAGCGCAGCGCTTGCAGATATGCGCGTGGCCGTTGTACTCGCCGACAGTGGTGCGATAGTTCCAGCAACGGTCGCAGCACTCGCCCTCGGCAGCCTCAATAGCAACGGAAAGCTCCTCGCCCTGGGTCAGCTCAACATCGGAGACGATGTAGAACTCGGCCAGGTCGACGGCTTTGTCGCCGGTCAACAGCGCATACATCTCGGCGGGAACGACCGCCTTGACGCGAACCTGCTGGCTCTTGGTGAAGGTGCCGGCAGAACGGGCATCCTCAAGGGCCTTGGTCACGGCGCTACGGAGCTCGAGCGAAGCCTCGAGCACGCCCTCAAACTCATTGGCCTCGTCGACCGTGATAGGCGACTTGTACCAATCGAGCAGCGCGGCGTACTTCTGGTGATCGACGCAGCCGGCGGGCGCATAGGCCATGGCCTCGTCGACGGTGTAGGACAAGATCGGCTGCAGATCGCGCATGAGCATCGAGAAGAGCTCGGCGAGCACGGTCTGAGCGCTGCGGCGCTCGAGCGAGCCGGGCTTCTCGCAGTACAGACGATCCTTCAGGGCGTCGAGGTACACGTTGGAGAGCTCGGTAACCACAAAGTCGTAAAGCGCACGGTAGGCGCGCGGGAACTCGTAGCAGGAGTAAGCGTCGTCGACCTCGGCCTGGACCTGGGTCAGGCGGGCAACCATGAGCTTGTCGAGCGGCAGCAGGTCGGCAAAGGCGACACCGTCGGTCTCGGGCTCAAACTGACCCTCGAGCTCGGAGAGCAGGAAGCGCAGCGTGTTGCGGAAACGGCGGTAGGCATCGGACGTACGAGCGAGAATCTCGTGGTCGATGGAAACGTCGGAGCTGGTGTCGACCGAGGCCACCCACAGGCGGATGATGTCGGCGCCCATCTCGTCGCAGACCTTGTTGGGGTCGATGACGTTGCCGAGCGACTTGGACATCTTGCGGCCCTGGCCGTCGAGGGTGAAGCCCTGCGAGACGACCGCCTTGTACGGGGCGTGACCATTGGCACCCACCGAGGTGAGCAGCGAGCTCTGGAACCAACCGCGGTGCTGGTCGGAGCCCTCAAGATACACGTCCGCCGGATACTCCAGCTCGGGACGGTACTCGCAGACGGCCTTCCAGGACACGCCGGAATCCCACCACACGTCGAGGATGTCCTTATCGGCCTTGAGGTGATGGCCGCCGCACTTGGGGCAGACGCAGGCCTCACCCAGGTAGCTCTCGGGAGCGTCGGTGAACCAGGCGTCGGAGCCCTTCTCGTGGAAGAGCTTGATGACGGCGTCGAGCGTGGCATCGTTCATGACCTTCTCGCCGCAGTCGGCGCAGGTGTAGCTGGGGATAGGCACACCCCAGTTGCGCTGGCGGCTGATGCACCAGTCGGGACGCTGCTCGACCATGGCGCCAATGCGGTTGGCGGCATGGGCCGGATACCACTTGACGTTCTCACGGACCTCCTTGCCAGCCTGCTCACGCAAGCCGGTCTTGTCCATCGAGACAAACCACTGGTCGGTAGCACGGAAGAGCACCGGGTGCTTGCAGCGCCAGCAGTGCGGATAGCTGTGCGTGATCTTCTTCTCGAGGACCAGGGTGCCGCGCTCGCGCAGGAACTCGATGATGTGCGGGTTGGCCTCATCGGTATCCATACCGCTGAAGGGACCACCGGTGCCAAACTCCTCACCGGTGTAGAACTTGCCGTCGTCATCGACCGGCATGCAAATGTCGGTGATGCCCTCCTTGAGGCAGGCAAAGTAGTCGTCGACGCCGTGGCCGGGCGAGTTGTGGACGATACCGGTACCGTCATCGACACCAACGTAATCGGCCAGCAGCGCCACGCCCTCAACGCCGTCAAAGATCGGCTGCTTGTAGTGGATGTGGTGGAAGGTCTCGGCGGGAACCACATAGGGCTTGCCGTCGACCATAACCGGGGTGTACTCCCAGCCAAACTCCTCGCAGCACTTGGGGGCCAGGTCCTCGAGCATGACCTCGGCACGGCCATCGTGCTCAACGGCGACATAGGCGGCGCCGGGCTTAAGGGAAACGGCCTGGTCAGAGGGGATGGTCCACGGCGTGGTCGTCCAGATGATAAAGTCGACCGGGCCGTCGAAGTTCTCGAGGCCGGCGGGCTTGGAGGTCATCTCAAAGCGCACGAAGATGGAGGGGCTCGTCTCATCGGAGTACTCAATCTCGGCCTCGGCCAGCGCGGTGTGGCAGTGCTTGCACCAGTGGACGGGCTTATGGCCGCGATAGATCATGCCCTTATCGAACATGGCCTTGAAGACCTCGATGTCGGCGGCATCGTGCTGGTGATAGAGCGTCAGATAGGGGTTATCCCAGTCGCCGAGCACGCCCAGACGACGGAAACCGGCCTTCTGCAGCTCGATGTTCTCGACAGCGAACTCGTTGCAGAGCTCACGAATCTTGGCCGTGGGGGTCTGGTTGAACTTCTCGGTGCCGAGCTTCTCCTCGACCTTGTGCTCGATCGGCTGACCATGGCAGTCCCAACCGGGGACATAGGGAACCTCATAGCCCTGCATCATCCAATAGCGGTTGATCATGTCCTTGGAGATCTTGTTCATGGCGTGGCCGATGTGGATCGGGCCGTTGGCGTACGGAGGACCGTCGTGCAGCACGAACTTCTTGTGACCCTCGTTCTTCTTCAGAACCTGCTCGTAGACCTTGTTGTCCTGCCAGTCCTTGAGTCGCTTAGGCTCGGACTTGGAAAGACCGGCACGCATGGGAAAACCGGTCTTGGGCAGATTCATCGTCTGCTTGTACTCGTTTGCCACGGTACCCCTTTCATGTCGTGGGCGCGCACGCCCTCTGGGCACCAAAAAAAGCGCCCGTCCCTGCAAGCTGGGACGAAGCGCCACAAAACGGGCTGTGCGCCCGCAAAAGCTCTTCGCTTAACCACCCAGCTTAGATGCCCTCGCCCGCTTCTAGCACGCTCGCATCCGTTACTCGGCTGGCCTGTATCGACGACCATCTCGGCGATGTCTACTAAGACGAACCTGCGCGGCACGTCCGTTGGGACCGCAGCTCCGGGGTGATTTTCATCGGTCGCATGCACGGGCTCTCAGCGCCCCCCGCTCTCTGTAGCATGCGAACGGCCGACTACTCGTCCCCATCAACGCTTATTCGCTGTATGGTAGCACGTTCCGCGCCGGCGAAAAACCCTCAACACTGGTTTTATACGTTCGAAATTTCTCGCGGCTGTGAACCTTCTCTTGGAGCAAAATACCTGAAAGCACTTTATCGAACGAAAGAAGGTTGCTATGCGCACGATTGGAATGAGCGACTATACCGTTGGCGAGGATTGCTTTGACGAGCTGTCCGGCGCGCTGGCCGAGTACGGCGCGAAGAAGGTCGCGATCATCGGTGGCAAGCGGGCACTGGCTGCAGCGCTGCCGGGCATCATGGCGGCACTTGAAGGTACCGATGTCGAGGTTCTGGAGACGCGCGTCTATGGCACCAACAGCACGCGTGCCAATATCGCCAAGGTCGTAAACTCCCCTGCCTGCCAGGAAGCTGACGTGCTTATTGCATGCGGTGGCGGCAAGGCGCTCGACACCGTGAAGACCGCAGCTATCGAGCTCAAGAAGATCGTCTTCACGGTCCCGACGATCTGTTCCAACTGCTCCGCCGCAACCGCCATTGCCGTCGTGTACAACGACGACGGCTCGCTCGAGGGCTATTCGTACCCCAACCGACCGGCGCACATCTTCATCAACCCCAAGATCATCGCCGAGGCACCGGCAGAATACTTCTGGGCCGGCGTGGGCGATGCCCTGTCTAAGCAGCCCGAGGTCGAGTACGCCACGAGCGCCGGCAACTTGGAGCACACGGCAGGCCTTGGCCTGGCACTCGCCCACACCTGCTCCGAGCCGCTGTTTACCTATGGCGTTCAGGGTCTTGAGGACGTGCGCCAGAACCTGTCGAGCGAGGCCGTCAAGCAGATCGCGCTCGACATCGTGGTCAACACGGGCTACGTCTCCAACCTGACCAACCAAAACGATTACTACTACAACTCGAGCGTGGCGCATGCGTTCTACAACGCCACGTGCAGCATTCCGCGCGAGGGCTCCTACCTACACGGCGAGGTCGTGAGCCTGGGTGTGCTGGTGCTGTTTGCCTATACGGGCGATACCGAGAACCTTGAGCGCTACGCCGCCTTTAACAAGCAGATGGGGCTGCCCGTGACGCTTGAGCAGGTCGGACTTTCCGAGGCTGATATCCCGGCCCTGTGCGAGTTCGCACACGCCACCAACGAGTGGAAGCAGGGAAACCCCGAGCCCTTCACCGACGAAAAGTTCGCCGCCGCCATAAAGGCCGCCGATGCCTACGGCCACACGCTCTAGACCAAGCCCAAAACCACCACAAAGGGGACAGGCACCTTTGTGGTGGTTTTTTATTGCTCAAGTAATTTGGGGTCGAACTCGCTAGCCGGAATGACGCGGTAGCCGTGACGCAGCAACAGATCGACGAAAACGCCGTTGCCCGCGGTGAGTGTACCGCTAAAGGTGCCGTCGTAGATGCGACCCGCGCCGCACGAGGGGCTGCGGTCCTGCAAGATGCACGCAACAATCTCGGAAGGGCCGCCCGCCTGCTCGCACATGTCGAGCGCACGTTGAGCGCCCAGGCGGAATTCCCGGTCAACGGACACGCCCTCGCAGGTACGGACTTCGCCGTTCACAATCTCGGACGGATCGCGTGGCGTGGGCAGACCGCCAAAAACCTCAGGACATACGAGGAGTACCTCGGTCCCTGTGCGTTCGCAGGCCTCGACCAACGCGCGGTGGTAATTATCGAGGCCGTTATACTTGCAGTTCTCGCCCATCAAACAGGCACTCACCACGATCTTCATACATATCCCTCCCAAGCAAAACGCCCCATTTGAGATAGGCACTCAAATGGGGCGTCGATATTTACTGTCCCGAATGCAACGCTACTGCTGCTTAGGCATCAGCGGATTCTCGCGCGTGAGGAGATTCATAAACTCCTCGCCCGTGATCGTCTCCTTCTTGTACAGATAACGAGCCAGCTCGTGGAGCTTGAACTTGTTCTCCTTCAGGATCTGCAGAGCGCGGTCGTGCGCATCCTCGATCAGCTTGGCGACAATCGCGTCCACGCGCTCGGCCGTACCGGGGGCGCAGGTGAGCGACGTGTCCTGGTTGAGGTACGCATTCTGAACGGTACCAAGCGCCATCATGCCAAACTCGTCGGACATACCAAAGCGCGTCACCATGTTGCGGGCGAGCTTGGTGGCCTGCTCGATATCGTTGGCGGCACCGGTCGTCATCTCGCCAAAGATGAGCTCCTCGGCCGCGCGACCACCGCAGTAGACGGCGAGCTTGTCCAGGACCTCCTGGCGCGTGGTAAGGAAGCGCTCGTCCTCCTCGACCTGCATGGTGTAGCCCAGGGCACCGCTCGTGCGCGGAACGATGGTGATCTTGGTAACCGGCGCGGAACCCTTTTGGCGGGCAGCGACGATGGCATGACCGATCTCGTGGTAGGAAACGACCTGCTTCTCGTGGTCGGAAAGCACCGTGGACTTACGCTGCTGGCCGGCAATGACGACCTCCACCGACTCCTCGAAGTCGTCCTGGGTCGCGCGCTTGCGGCCTTCGCGAACAGCGCGCAGGGCACCCTCGTTGATGATATTGGCAAGGTCGGCGCCCGAGGCACCGGGCGTGGCGCGGGCAATAGCGGTCAGGTCGATCGGCGGCTCGGTCTTCACACTCTTGGCGTGGAGCTCGAGGATGTTCTTACGGCCGGTCAGATCGGGCAACTCGACGGGGATGCGGCGGTCAAAACGACCGGGGCGCAGTAGAGCGGGATCGAGACTGTCGGGGCGGTTGGTTGCAGCAAGGACAACGATACCCTTGTGGTTATCGAAGCCATCCATCTCGGTCAGCAACTGATTGAGCGTCTGCTCGCGCTCGTCGTTGCCGCTAAAGCCGCCGCCATCGCGCTTCTTACCGATGGTATCGATCTCATCGATAAAGACGATACACGGGGCCTTTTCCTTGGCCTGCTTAAACAGGTCACGAACCTTTGCAGCGCCGCGACCAACAAACATCTCAACGAACTCAGAGCCCGAAATGCTAAAGAACGGAACACCGGCCTCGCCGGCAACAGCCTTGGCAAGCAGGGTCTTACCGGTACCCGGAGGGCCAACAAGGAGAGCACCGCGCGGCAGCTTGGCGCCGATCTCCTCGTAGCGCTGCGGCTTCTCCAGAAAGTCGACGACCTCCTTGAGAGACTCCTTGGCCTCTTCCTGGCCGGCGACGTCCTTAAAGGTCACGCCCACGTCCTTGGAGGCGATCACGCGCGCGCCGGACTTACCCAGTCCGCCGCCGCCAAAACCGCCGCCGCCAAAGTTCATCGACGGGCCGTCATCGCCCATAGCCTTCTTCATGCGGCGGTTGAGCCACCAACCGATGAGGAAGAAAATCGCCATGGGAAGAATGAGTGTGAGCAGGTAGTAGGTCATCAGACCCGAGTTCTTATCGGGAACAACCGACTCAAGCGAGGCGCCAGATTCAAGCACGCGATCGGTAAAGCCCGCGTCATTCGGCACACCGGTCGTCTTATAGGCGATGTTCTCGTCCTCGCCCTTCTTGGTGTAATAAATCGAGTAATCGTCCGTGTTGTACTCGACTTTGTCGACACTCTTCTTATCGAGCGCTTTGACAAACGTCGAATAATCGGTCTTCGTAATCTGCTGCGTGTGACCGATGTTAGGGAACAGAACGGTCGAGAGCACGAGGTAGACGACGAAGGCGATGAGCACGTAGAGGATCATATTCCGTCTACGTTTGTTGTCATCCATCTCCATCTGCTTGAACTCCATCTACTGGGGTTGATAATGCTAACTAGAATACCCAACCCGGCCGGCGATAAACCGACGCCGGGCACGAAAGGATAGAGATGGCATCACTGGAAGTCGGCAAGGTTCAAATCTATACGGGCGACGGCAAGGGCAAAACCACGGCTGCGCTGGGATTGGCGATGCGCGCCAAAGGTTATGGGCTCGACGTACTCATGCTGCAGTTTGCCAAGAAGCTGCACTGCGCCGAACATGACGCAGCACCTCGATTGGGGCTACGCATCGTACAAGCAGACCGCGACACACCCGAAGCCTGTGCCGCACAGATCATGGAGCTGGCGCGCGAGCAGATTAGCCAGGTCGACGTGCTGATCTTGGATGAGCTTGGAGAAGCCATGCGACGAGGCTTTGTGACGCGCGAAGATGTCGAAGCGTTGATCGCGATAAAGCCTGCCACCACAGAGCTCGTGCTCACCGGCCGTGGACTGCTGCCGTTGGCCGACCTTGCGGACCTGGTCACCGAAATGCGCCCCGTCAAACACTACTTCGACGAAGGCCTCCTAGCCCGACAAGGCATCGAATACTAATTGATCCAAAGGGGACGGAGGAAAACGGATCATCGACATCAAGACGGAGAGAAATGATCCGTTTTTCTCCGTCCCCAAGGGATCATTTGGCAGTGGCGCGGCCGAGCCAGTTGCCGCTATGGTGGTAGATGGTGAACATCGTGGCGGTGATGAGCCAGGTTACAGGGTAGACCAGCAGCAGGTGCTCAAGCGACGGATCGAACGGCATAATCGCAAACACCCAGATCACCCTGAGCACGACGGTGCCAAAAATCGTGAGCAGCATGGGCTGCAAGCTCACGCCGGCACCACGAATGGAGCCCGACGCGTTTTCGATAATCGAGAAAATCGCGTAGAACGGCGCAATGAAATGAAGAATCGTCGTGGTATACGCCGCAATCGAAGCATCGTCGACAAACAGACGCGACAGAGGACCCGAGAACACCAGCAGCACGGCAGACAGGCCACCAATGAGCATAAACGACAGCACGAGCGACGTATGGTAGCCCTTGCGCATGCGCTCGTAGTTGCGCGCGCCAAAGTTCTGTGCCGAGAACGTGGTGATCGACACGCCAAGCGCCTCGGTAACCATCCAGACAATGCCATCCAAACGGCCCGAAAGACCCCACGCCGTGGTGACATCGGCGCCAAACGAGTTGACCGACACCTGAATCAAAACGTTGGAAATCGAATACGCAGCAGACTGAAAGCCAAGCGGCAGACCACACGAGATCATGCTCTTACAAATGCCAGGATCAATGCCGAGTTTGGACAGCGAAAGCCGCCACGCACCCGGTGCGTGCATCATGCGAATCACGATCATCGTGGCGTTGGAGCAAATGGTCAGCGCCACCGCGATGCCGCAGCCCAGAGCCTCCATATGAAGCACGGCAACGAAGATGACATCCAGCACCGCATTAACAAGGCAGCCGGAAGCGATGATCACAGCAGGTCCGCGCGTGTCGCCCACGGCGCGCAGCAGTGCCGTACCCATATTGAGCAGCAGCGCCGCAACCATGGCGGCAAAATAGCAACGAGCATAGGCCACGCCCTCGGCCAATAGCTCATGCGGCGTGTTCATAAGCACCAGCATGGGCTCAACGAACACTATGCCAAGAATCGAGAAAACGATACCGCCCACCAGCGCGAGCGTCATGGCCGTATGGACCGAACGGCTCAGTCGCTCATCATCGTGCTGGCCAAAATACTGACCGGTAATGACCGCGCAGCCGGCGCCGACGCCAACGCAAAAGCCAATGCAGAGCTCGGTGAGCACCATCGTGGCCTGAATGCCGCCCAGTGCGAGCTTGCCGCCAAACTGACCGACGATATAGGTACCGATAAGCGTGTAGGCCTGCTGAAAAAACGAACTAAAAAAGATGGGAACGCACAGCGAAAGCAGCTGCTGCCAAATAACGCCCTGCGTTACATCGATAGCCGTAGATTTCATAGCCACACGCCCTCCCCACCAGCATACGTCAAACAACAAAACGGCAATTTAAGGCCAAAACCAATAGCAGCTTAGCACCGACCGGCGTCGACCGAAACACCCCGAGTCAGAGCCCGGTGCGAACTATCTGCTTAGTGATACAAACCCGGCTGGTAGTGATACTCATTGCTCACATGCGGGCACAGCTGCCAAAAGGCGACGGCACTCGCCGCGGCCACGTTGAGCGAATCGACCCCGTGCGCCATCGGAATGCGCACGGCCCGGTCGCAGCCCGCGATGGTCTTGGCGCCCAGGCCAGCACCCTCGGTGCCCATAAAGATTGCCAGGCGGTCAATCTCCTGGAGCGCGGGATCGTCCAGCGAAACGGAGTCGTCCGTCAGCGCCATCGCAGCGCACGAAAAACCGGCTTCGTGCAGTGCCGCCAGGCCATCGTGCGGCCACACACGAGCCTCGCTGCCAATACGCGTCCACGGCACCTGAAACACCGTGCCCATGCTCACGCGGGCCGAGCGACGGTACAGCGGGTCGCAGCACGTCGGACTGACCAAAATACCGTCGACATTGAGCGCGGCGGCCGAGCGGAAAATCGCACCCACGTTCGTGTGGTCGACAATACCCTCGAGCACGCACACGCGCACCGGGCGCTCCCCCGCCGCCTCGACGACGCCACCCAAGAACTCATCAACCGGAATCTGCCGCGGGCGACGAAACGCCGCGAGCGCACCGCGCGTCACGTTAAAGCCCGTCAGCTGCTCCATGAGCTCCATGGAGGCAACGAACACAGGAACCGGACCTGCGCCCTCGCGCACAACCAGGCGCTCAAACAGCGGCATCATCTGATCAAGCCAGCGTTCGCCCAAAAGAAAGCTCACCGGCTGGTATCCGGCACGCACCGCGCGCTCGATAACCTTGGCACTCTCAGCGATAAAGATACCCTTTTGGGGCTCCAGCACGCAGCGAAGCTCGCGCTCGGTCAGTCGCACGTAGGCGTCGAGCCGCTCATCCGTAAGCGAATCGATTCGCAGAACCTCAACGGCATCAGTCATAGCAGCCAGCCCGCACCCTTCTTAACAGCACATCTATACCAAACGAGGCGACGCGAAGCGCCGCCCCATGCATTCAATCAACCCGATAATACCGTTCACGCTAGGCGATTCACGCCTCAACGCGACGATATGTCACGAACTCATAATCGAGACCCTCGTCACCCTCGCCCGCGGCAATCGTGGCAACCCCGCCAGCCTGCGAAACTTCCCATGCAGGATCGGCGTCCAAATTGGGAAAATACGTGTCCACGGGATGAACGCAGTGGTTATGCGTGACCTCGGCCTCCACGCAGTACGGCAAAAACTGCCGATAGACATCGCCACCACCGATCACCCAGGCAACGGGCTCATCGGCAACCGCGGCGAGCGCCTCGTCGATACTATGCACCACGTCGACGCCCTCGGGAGCAAAGCTCTCGTCGCGGGTGAGCACGATATTGCGACGGTTCTTGAGCGGACGCCCGCCGGGAAAACTCAGCAGGGTCTTGCGCCCCATAATAACCGGGCAACCTTTGGTGCACGCCACAAAATGGCGCATGTCGGCGCGATTGGACACCACCATGTCGCCCTCGCACCCAATGCCCCAGTCGTCACACACGGCGACGATAGCAGATAGCTTACACGTCATGAGCGCCACCTACACTGCAATGGGAATGTTCTTGACCTGCGGGCCGTGCTCGTAGCCCTCGACGATCAGGTCGTCAGTCGTAAACGCGTAGAAATCGTGCACGTCGGGATTAAGCGTTACCTTGGGCGCAGCAAACTGCGGACGCTCGATAAGCTCGCGGACGATATCGACATGACGATCGTAAATGTGGGCATCGGCAATCACATGCAGCAGCTCGCCGGGAATCATATCGACCGACTGCGCGACCATCATCAGCAAGACGGCGTACTGGCACACGTTCCAGTTGTTCGCGGCCAAAATGTCCTGGCTGCGCTGGTTGAGAATCATGTTGAGTGTGGGCTTGTCGTCCTGCGGGCGCTGCGTGACGTTATAGGTCACGCTGTACGCGCACGGATACAGGTGCATCTCGGACAAGTCGCTAAACACGTACGTGTTGGTCATGATGCGGCGGCTGTACGGCGTGTGCTTAAGGTCGTACAGCACACGGTCCATCTGGTCAAAGTCGCCCTCGGCATAATGGCTCTTCTGGCCAATCTGGTACCCGTATGCCTTGCCGATGGAACCGGTCTCGTCGGCCCACTCATCCCAAATATGGCTGTTGAGGTCATGGACGTTATTGGACTTCTTTTGATAGATCCACAAGATCTCGTCCATGGCAGATTTAAGCGCCGTGCGACGCAGCGTGAGCGCGGGGAACTCCTCGCGCAGGTCGTAACGTGCCGTAACGCCAAAGTTTTTAATGGTATAGGCAGGGGTGCCATCCTCCCACACCGGTCGGACCTTTTGCCCCTCGGTGGTGGTGCCATGGTCCAAAATATCGCGGCACATGGCTACAAACTGTTGATCAGCCTTGCTCATTGACCCTCCTGTCAGTCGCCTATAAGCGAGGTTCATTGTAGCCCAGGCGCACGCGGCCCCACAGCCCAAACATAAGCCCTCACTTTCTGACATATGCCAGAAATTCCTTGCTCAAATCCGCATATTCGCTATTCTATTATTGACATATGTCAGATAAGGAGCATGTATGGCAGGAAGACGCGAAAAATTGCGCCGCGTTGGGATCATCCCCGAATATCGCGGCTTTACCCCTGACGGCCTTGCCAGCGGAGACGCCATCGAGATGACGGTCGACGAGCTCGAAGTCCTGCGGCTGTGCGACCTGGAAGGCCTCAATCAGCAGACCGTCGCCCAGCACATGGGCATCGCTCGCGCCACCGTGGCGGCCATCTGCAGCCGCGCGCATCGCAAGGTGGCAAACGCGCTGGTCAACGGGCGCGCGCTGAGTATCGAGGGCGGCAATATCGCATACTCCCCCATCACCACGACGACGGCCGCATGGCCAGCAAAGGAGGTCGGCACCATGAGGGTGGCAACGACGTACGACAACGGCAACATCTTTATGCACTTTGGCCGCAGCGAACAGTTCAAGATCTACGACATCCAGGATGGCAAGGTGCTCAACGAGCAGGTCGTAGGCACCGGCGGCACCGGTCACGGCGCCCTGGCGGGCCTGCTTGCCAACGGTGGCATCGACGCGCTCATCTGCGGCGGTATCGGCGGCGGCGCCATCAACGCGCTCACCCAGGCCGGCATCACCGTCTATGCGGGCGCCCAGGGCAGCTGCGATGCCTGCGTCGAGGCCCTCATTGCCGGAACGCTCGCTCAGACCGGCGAGGCCACCTGCGACTGCCATGGTCATGACCACGAGCACACCCATGAGCATGGCGAGTCCTGCGGCTGCCACGGTCATCACGACCACGACGGACATGAGGGCTGCAGCTGCCACTAGCGGCAAACCCGCGCGTCAGAACGCTTCCGCACATGCAACAACCTGCAAACAAACGGCGAAGGCCGCCTGGAGTACCATCCAGGCGGCCTTAGCAACACACGACTCAATCAGTCGTTATTTTTTATTGCGCATCTGCGCTTCCATCTGACGCAGCAGGTCCATATCGGACTTAGGACCACCCGCTCCCAGTCCGCCCATGCCGCCCAGACCCATGGCATCCAGACCGGGAATATTGGGCATGCGCATCTTTTTGCCCTTCTTACCCTTCTTGCCCTTCTTGCCGCCGGCCTGCGCCTGATTGGCCATCGTGCGCATGCGGCCCATCATCTTATTCATCTCGCCCCACTGCTTCATAAGGCTATTGACCTCGGTGGGGGTCACGCCGGCGCCCTTGGCGATACGCGCGCGACGCTGGCCGTTGATGATGGAGGGACGCAGGCGCTCCTCCTTGGTCATCGACATGATGATGGCCTCGTTCTTGTCGAAGATGCCCTCGTCCAGGTTGCCGCCCATCTGGTTGAGCGCGCGCTGGCCACCGGGAAGCATACCCAGAATGCCCTTCATGCCGCCCATCTTCTTGACGGCCTTCATCTGGTCGAGCATATCGTTCATGGTAAAGCCCTCGCGCAGCATGCGCTCGGCGGCCTCAAGCTGCTCGGCATCGGCGGCCTCCTGGGCCTTCTCGATGATGCCGACGACATCGCCCATGCCCAAGATGCGCTTGGCCATGCGGTCCGGGTAAAACGGCTCCAGCGAATCGGGCTTCTCGCCCATGCTCACGAACTTGATGGGCTTGCCGGTCACCTGGCGCACAGAAAGCGCGCCGCCGCCACGGGCGTCGCCATCGAGCTTGGAGATGATCACGCCGTCAAAGTCGGTGCGCTCGGCGAAGGTCGAGACAACGTTGACGATATCCTGGCCGGTCATGGCATCGACGACCATCAGCACCTGATCGGGCTTGACGGCTTTCTTGATGTCCACGGCCTCCTGCATCATTTGCTCGTCGATCTGCAGGCGGCCGGCGGTATCGACGATGACCACATCGCGCAGGTGGTCGACAGCCTCCTGGATGGCGCCCTTGGCGATATCGACCGGGTGCTCGCCGTCACCGCGGAAGACCGGAACGCCGATCTCTCCACCGAGCGTGGCCAGCTGGTCGGCAGCGGCAGGGCGGTAGACATCGCACGCGGCGAGCAGGGGCGAGCGGCCCTGCTTCTTGAGCAGGTAGGCCAGCTTTACGGCCGCCGTGGTCTTACCGGAACCCTGCAGACCCACGAGCATGATGACATTGGGGATGCGGTTGCTAAAGACGAGCTTGCTCTCGGTGGAGCCGAGCATCTCGGTGAGCTCGTCGAGCACGATCTTGACGACGTTTTGCGCCGGCGACAGCGACTCCATGACCTCGGCGGTCATGCAGCGCTCCTTGGTCTTGGCGACAAACTCCTTGACGACCTTGAAGTTGACGTCGGCCTCAAGCAGCGCCATGCGAATGTCGCGCATGGCCGAGGTGATATCGGCCTCGGTCAGCTTACCCTTGCCGCGCAAGCGGTCAAATGTGTCGTTGAGGCGATCGCTCAGGGAATCAAACACTGGTTACTCCTTAGTTGGACTCGCCCACCAGGGCGCGGCAGAAATCTTTGGCATTGAACTCCTGCAGGTCATCGACCTGCTCGCCCACGCCCACGCGCAGGATCGGGAGCTTGAGCTTCTCGGCAACGGCCATGGCGATACCGCCCTTAGCCGTTCCGTCGAGCTTTGTCATGATAATACCGTCCAGACCCAACGCCTCGTTAAACTCGAGCGCCTGGTTCAGACCGTTTTGGCCCGTCGCGGCATCGATTACGAGGACGACCGAGACGGGCATGGGGCCGGCGGCCATATTGGCGGCGCGCTTACGCGTCACGTTGACCACCTTGGCAAGCTCGCGCATGAGCTCGGGGCTCGTGTGCAGACGGCCGGCGGTGTCGATAAGCACCAGGTCGCTGCCGCGCTTGTCGGCCTCGTCGAGCACGTCGTAGCAAACGCTCGCCGGGTCGGAGCCGCGGTCGCGCTTGATGACGGGGACGCCGGCGCGCTGGCCCCACACATCGAGCTGCTCGATGGCGGCGGCGCGGAAGGTATCGGCCGAGCCAATCACGACATTCTTGCCGCGGGCAGCCATGGCGCTCGCGATCTTGCCGACCGTGGTGGTCTTGCCGGCACCGTTAATGCCCACAAACAGCACGCAGCTCGGCGTGTCGGCGAACGGATCTCGCTCGGCGGGCACAAAATGTTGCTCGAGCTGCTCGGCCAGGGCGCGACGGAGTTGCGGGGCGGTCTTGAGGTTCTTCTTGGCCGCGGCATCGCGCAGGTCATCGGACACCTTAATCGCGACCTCGGCACCCATGTCACCCATGACGAGAGTGTCCTCTAGGTCCTCCCAAAAATCCTCGTCGACCTCGCCGCCAAAATAAAAGACCTCGTTGAGGGCCTCGCGGCTGCGCTCAAGTCCGCGCGAGAGAGCATCGAAGAATCCCATTATGCATTCACGACCTTTCCGGTTTCGCGATCAAGTTTTTGCGAGACGACGCGGCTGACGCCGTCGGCTTGCATCGAGACGCCGTAGAGGACGTCAGCGTCCTCCATAGTACGGCGCTGATGCGAGATAACCAAGAGCTGCGTATCGGAACGCAAAACATCGAGCGCGCCGATGAGCTTGGACAGGTTGGCGTCATCGAGCGCCGCCTCGACCTCGTCCAGCACATAGAACGGCACCGTACGCGTGCGATACACGGCAAAGAGCAAGGCGAGCGCCGTCAGGCTCTTCTCGCCGCCCGACATGAGCATCATCTTGGTGATGCGCTTGCCGCGCGGCTGCGCCACGACCTCGATGCCCGTCTCGGCAGGATGCTCGGGGTCGGTCATCTCCAGATGCGCCTGGCCACCCGGGAACAGCATGGCGAAGATCTCGCGGAAGTTCGCATCGACCTTCTCAAAGGTCACCAGGAAGGCCTTACGCATCTTACGGTCGATGGCCGCCGTGATCTTGGTGAGCGCCTTGCGTGCGCTCTCAAGATCGGCCAGCTGCTCCTCGATGTAATCGGCGCGGCGCTTGAGCTGCTCGTACTCCTCCATGGCAACCTGGTTCACAGGGCCCAGGTTGTTGATCTGGCGCACGAGCTGGTTGAGCTCGCGCTCGGCGGCATCGCGGTCGGTGGGCGCAGGAAGCATGAGCGCTTCCTCGAGCACCGTGGTGCCATCGGCGGTAATGGCCTTGATGGCCGCCTCTACCTGCACCTCGAGCTTGCCGCGGGAGACCTTGAACTCATTTTGCGTCGCCGTGGCGGCATCGACCCGCTCCTTGGCACGAGCAACCTCGGCCTTGGCGTCTTCGATGGTCTTCTTAAGCGAGGCCGAGTCCGCCTCCTCGAGCGAAGCCTGGTCACGCAGACGCGCGGCCCAATCCGACGCGCGCTCCAGCAGGGCCGAATAGCGCTCGTGCATGGGATCGACGCGCAGGCGCAGCAGCTCGAGAGAGCGCGAGGCCTGGCGTGTTCCGCGGATACGGCGGTCGATGCCCTCCAGACGATGCTCCAGGTCGGGCACGCGGCCCTTCAGCGAACGCAGACGCTCGCTCGTCTGGGCCAGGCGCACCTTGGCATCGGCGAGCTTGCCGGCGGCCTCGGAATCGTCACGGCGCACGCGATCGAGCTCGTCGTTGGCTTCGGCAATCTGGAGACCCAGGTCGCTTGCCTGCGCACGGGCCTCGTCGCGCGAACGGGTGAGCTCGTCCACGCGCGGGCGCGCAGCGCGAACGGCCTCGGCGGCCTGCTCGCGGCGCTTGGAGATGCGCACGCGCTCGACCTCGGCGTTGTTGGCGCTTTGCTCCAGGCGGCCGATCTCGGAGAGCAGCGAGCGGCGCTCGCCCTCAAGACGGGCGATCTCGCCGGCGGCATCGCCCTCGGCGGCACGTGCCTCCTCGACGGCCGCATTGGCCTCGACGACCTGATCCGACACATGCTCAAACACGGCAGCCAAATCGGGCTCCAAGCCCTCCAGCTCGCGAATGCGACGCTTGCGCTCCAGGGCACCCGAAGCCTCGCCGGCATCGAGTCCCACGCGCACCAGGCCGCCACAGCTCACGCGGGCGCCATCGGGCGTCACATAGGTCACACCGTAAACGACTGGTGCCGCCAGCGCGGCAGCCAAGTCATCGACCACGTAATAGCCGCCGAGCAGGGCCTCGACAACCGGGCCATAACCGGAGCGCACGGACAGACGATCGACCAGACGCGAACCGGCAGCGCCCTTAGTGGCAGCCCCGCCGCTCACGCCGCGCGCCACCAGCAGCGCCTCGCCCGAAGCCTTCTTT
>UQHQ01000020.1 GCA_900540945.1 uncultured Collinsella sp.
CTCCACCGCCGGGGCGGGCGCCCCCCCCCCGCCCCCCCCTGCCATAATGCCGGCGACGACACAAGTGGAGCTGGAACCTAGGCCGCGAGCGACGGGAACGTCAGTCTGAATGTCGATGGCGACGGGGAAGGCCGGCTCGCCCCATGCGGCCAGTGCATCCACAAAGCTCACGTAGACTAGGTTGTTCTCGTTTTGGAACTCTTCGGGGCATCCGGTGATGGTGAGTTTGTCGGCGCGCTCGAAGGTGAAGTGCGAGTAGAGGCTGACGGCCATGCCGAGGGTGTCGTAGCCGATGCCTAGGTTGGCGCTGGTTGCTGGGACGGTGATTTTGATCATGTGGGTCCTCCTGGGCGGGTCTGGCCGTTTAGTTCGCTGCTCGGGCAGTCCTGGCTCGCTCGGAAAGCACATTAAGTGCTTTCCGGCTCGTGCGGAACTCGCGACGAACTAAACGGCCAGACCCGCTCGCATGCTCGTCATCATCCCGGGGGTTATCTGATGAAAGAAGGTGCGCCGGCTTTCGCCGGCGCTTAATAAGGGATCTAGTTGGTGCTCATTCGTTTTGCTGCGGACTCGACGTAGCTGGTCATCTCATCGACGTCGCAGACGTCTTCGAAGCGGACGGGCTTGGACTCGAGCTCGGCGAGTTGGACCGGGGCAACCGTGTTGGTTGCCTGCTCGAGTACGCGCATAGCCTCAAAATCATCCTCGGGAACGTCGAGGCCCAGGGCGTCGCAGCAGGCGCGCGGGAACTTGTAGGGGCTGGCGGTCGAAAGCAGCACGCGGGCCTTGGCGTCCTCGGCGGGAGCGACCTTTTCAAAGACGTGATAGCCGCAAGCGGTGTGCGGGTCGATCACGTAGCCGTTTGCGTCCCAGCAGCTCTTGATGGCAGCGCGAACCTCGTCCTCGCTGGCCCAACCGCAGCCAAAGACGCTCTGAATCTTTGCCAGCAGGTCGGCGGGCACCTCGTAGCGGCCGGTCTGGGCAAGCTGCTCCATGAGGCCGGCAACGAGCTCGCAGTCGCCATCGGACAGGAAGTACAGCATGCGCTCCAGGTTGGAGCTGATGAGGATGTCCATCGACGGCGAGATGGTCGTGAAGAACGGACGGTTGCGGTCGTAGACGCCGGTGGTCAGGAAGTCAGCGAGCACGTTGTTCTTGTCGCTCGCGACGATGAGCTTGGCGACGGGCAGACCCATGCGCTTGGCGTAGTAGCCGGCCAGGATATCGCCAAAGTTGCCGGTCGGCACGCAGAACTCCACGGCATCGCCGGCCTCGATGGCGCCGGCGCGCAGCAGCTGCGCATAGGCGGCAAAGTAGTAGACGACCTGCGGCACCAGGCGCCCGACGTTGATGGAGTTGGCGCTCGAAAGCACCGTGCCGGCGGCTTCAAGACGCTCGGCAAGCTCCTTATCGGCAAAGATGCGCTTGACGGCGCTCTGGGCGTCGTCGAAGTTGCCGCGGATGCCGCAGACGGCGACGTTATCGCCCTCCTGCGTGGACATCTGCAGGTTCTGGACGCGGCTGACCTTGCCCTCGGGATAAAAGACGGTGATACCCGTGCCCGGGGCGTCGGCAAAGCCAGCGAGTGCTGCCTTGCCCGTGTCGCCCGATGTGGCGGTGACGATCATGATGCGCTCGGCGCCGCCGTCCTTGGCGGAGGTGCGGGCCATGAGGCGGGGGAGCATCTGCAGGGCGACGTCCTTAAAGGCACTCGTGGGGCCGCCAAAGAGCTCCATCACATAGGTCTGGGGGGAGTCAGCGCCCGGCGCAGCGTCGAGTTTGACGAGCGGCGTAACCTCTTCACTCGCGAACGTGCCGCGGTATGCCTCGTCGACACACGTCGAAATTTCTTCGGCCGTGTAATCATTCAGTAACATTCCCAACACATCTTGAGCGATTTCAAAGTACGATTTAGCTGCAAGAGAGCTGATATCGACCTGCTGGGTGCCGAGCTCGTCCGAGACAAACAAACCCCCGTCGGGAGCGATGCCGGTGCGGATTGCCACCTTACTTGAGCACGATAAAGTGCGTCCTCGTGTACTATGATAAGTTCCCATATAACACTGCTCCTCGGATGCCTTGGTCCCAATCGGTGAAACCATGGTATCAGAGCGCGCAAAATAGGTTCGCAGAGGCTTTTTAGAAAGGTAACCTCCAGCCCATGATTAAGATTGCCAAGTTTGGCGGCTCGTCGGTCGCCGACGCCGAACACTTTAAGAAGATCAAGGCCATTGTCGATGCCGACCCGGCCCGCCGTTTTGTGGTGGTTTCTGCCTGCGGTCGCCGCTTTAAGGGCGACACCAAGGTGACCGACCTGCTCTACCTGGTTAACGCGCACGTTAAGTATCACGTGTCGTGCGAGGAGCTGCTCGAGGACATCGGCCAGCGCTACTTTGATATTGCCGACGAGCTGGAGCTCACCTATCCCATCCGTGAGGAGTTCGCGGCCTTTGCCGAGCGCGCCCGCTCGGGCGGATACTCCACCGAGGAGCTTGTGAGCCGCGGCGAGTACTTCACTGCTCGCCTGATGGCTGAGTACCTGGGTCTGCCGTTCCTGGACGCCGCGACGGTTGTCGCGTTCCATCACGACGGTACGCTCAGCATGAACCGCACCTCCGAGCTGGTGCAAGAGTACGGTCAGCAGGGCGGCTTTGTTATGCCCGGTTTCTACGGCGCGACACGTGAGGGCCAAATCAAGCTGCTCGATCGTGGCGGCGGCGATATCTCGGGCTCGATCCTGGCCAAGTGTCTGGGTGCCGATCTGTACGAGAACTGGACCGACGTCTCGGGCTTCTACTCTGCCGATCCGCGCATCGTGCCCGAGGCTCAGCCCATCGCCCGCGTTACCTACGAGGAACTGCGCGAGCTTTCGTACATGGGCGCGAGCGTCCTGCACGAGGAGGCTGTGTTCCCCGTGCGCGAGGCCGGTGTTCCGCTGGTCATCAAGAACACCAATGCGCCGCAGGACCCCGGCACTATCATTAGCGAGACGGCCGATGAGGGCGAGGCAGAGCCCATCATTACCGGCGTGACCGGCAAGCGCGGCTTTGTCGCCATCAACGTTGCCCGCGACCGTACCAAGCCCCGTGTCGGCTTTATGCGCCGTGCACTTTCGGTGTTCGAGCGCTATGACGTTTCCGTCGAGCATATGCCCACCGGCGTCGACCGCTTTGGCGCCGTGGTGCAGGAGCAGGACGTGCACGACTCGCTGTACTCGCTCGTGGGCGACATCCAGCAGGAGGTCGAGCCGCTTGAGATCGAGGTTGTCGAGGGCTTGGCGCTCATCGCGACTGTCGGCCGTAACCTGCGCGGCCGCGCGGGTATCTCGGGCCACCTGTTTGGCATGCTTGGTCAGGCCGGCGTGAGCGTGCGAATGATTTCGCAGAGCTGCGATGAGATTAACATCATTATCGGTGTCGAGGAGAAGGACTTTGACCTGGCGATTCGGACCATTTACCGTGCCTTCTCCGACGAGAACGGCATTGTGAAGGTCTCCGACCTGGAGGCTCCCGCGCCGGCCGATCCCACCTTGGCCGCGCTCCACAAGTAGTTTCCATCCCGGTGTTTTTTTGGGACATGTCTCATAAATCTACGGCGGGGCGTTTCGTTTCGGTTTAGTTTCGACGGGGCGGGTTTCGTGTCCGCCCCGTTCTTGTATACACTGGCAACAATAATCAGCCTGCTCGGCGTGCGGGCAAAAGCCAAAACCTTTAAAGGGGGAAGCATGAAACAGTACACGGTTGCTATTTTGGGCGCGACGGGAGCCGTGGGCACCCAGATGCTCGAGTGCCTCAACGAGCAGGAGTTCCCGGTTGGCAAGCTCAAGCTGCTGGCAAGTGCACGCTCCGCGGGCAAGACCGTTGAGTTCCGCGGCGAGCAGGTTGTGATTGAGGAGGCTTGCCCCGAGGCCTTTGAGGGCTGCGACATCGTGCTTGGCGCCGCCGGCGACGATATCGCGAAGGAACTGCTGCCCGAGGCCGTCAAGCGCGGCGCCGTCGTAGTCGACAACAGCCATGCCTTCCGCATGGATCCCGAGGTGCCGCTGGTCGTGCCCGAGATTAATGCCGACGATATCAAGTGGCATCACGGCCTTATCGCCAACCCCAACTGCGCGACCATTATCGGTCTGGTTCCCACCTGGCCGCTGCATCAGCTTGCCGGCGTGAAGCGCATGATTGTCTCGACGTACCAGGCGGCTTCGGGCGCCGGTGCCCCCGGTATGGCCGAGCTCGAAGCACAGCTTGCCGCCCTGGGCCGTGGCGAGGAGATTCCCGAGCCGCGCGCTTTTGCCGCCCAGCTGGCGAGCAACCTGATTCCGCAGATTGGCGGCGTCAAGGAAGAGGGCTTTACCTCCGAGGAGATGAAGCTGCAAAACGAGGGCCGCAAGATCATGCACCTGCCCGAGCTGCGCGTGAACTGCACCTGCGTGCGCGTGCCCGTGCTGCGCTCGCACTCCGAGAGCATTACGCTTGAGTTTGAGCGCGACATTACGGTTGACGAGGCCCGTGCTGCGCTGGCTGCCGCTCCCGGCGTCAAGCTGGTTGACGATATGGCTGCCGAGGATGCGCACGACCGCTTCCCCATGCCGATGGATACGTCCGACCAGGATTTGATTTGGGTCGGTCGCGTGCGCCGCGACATCTCGAACCCCGAGGCCGCGCGTGGCATCACCTTCTGGTGCTGCGGCGACCAAATCCGTAAGGGCGCGGCAACCAACGCCGTCCAGATCGCTAAGCTGCTCTGCGAGTAGGTTGACCTGTCCGGCGGGGGCTGGGCTTAGTTTTCAGAACGTCCTCGATCATGTGTGGCGCCTTGTCCTGCTCCTTCGGAGCCGCGGACAAGGCGCCACACTGGTCTGCGGAGTGTTCTGAAAACTAAGCCCGGCCCCCGCCTGCGGCGACGCTGCTGCAAGCGATCTGCGGTGGGGTCGTTGTCGGTTGGGGCCGCTGGGCTGATGTGGGGGCACGTGGCCGTTGCGGACCCTGGTCTCGGCGGCGTCCTCGGCGCTTTGCGCCTGCTGCCTGGGGTGACTTTGGGGTTGGGGTGAATCGGGGTCTAATACTTTCCCGAGAAGTGAACGACCTTATTTGGACCCCCGAAGCATTGGCATATTTTGACTGCTATTTCCTGAGGTTTTGCTGCGCGAATCCTGCGGTTTTGTGGTCTAAAGGTGTGGATGCTCCGAGGCTTCGTTTTTACTCGTTCACTTCTCGGGAAAGTATTAGAGCTCAGCTGATAGAGGTACCGCTCTGGCGTCGAAGCCCTGTGTCTTCTTCGCTTGATTGGGGAAAGCGGCCTCGCTTAAACAATTACGAGCCTGCCCAGGTGTATCTGACAGGTTGTCTGCACAGTTCGCGGTATTATGTTTGCGGAGTTTTGAAAGGAGCCGCTGGTGGTCACGACGACGTTTGCTTCGCCTTTGGGCGAAATCTTGCTTGCCGCTGATGGCCGCGGTCTGACGGGACTTTGGTTTGAGGGGCAGGAGCACTTTGACTCCACGCTTCTCAAAGAAGATGCGGAGCACGTTGAAGGTGCCGATGCGGTTTCTGGTGCTGGCGGCATGTCGCCGGTGAGTCCGGTAAATGGTGCGGCCTCTTCGGTGCTTGAGCGTTCCTGGGCTTGGCTGAATGCTTATTTTGCAGGGCAGGAACCTCGGTTTACGCCGCCGTTGCATATGATTGGTACGGCGTTTCAGCGCGAGGTTTGGTTTGAGCTGCTTTCTATTCCGCGTGGCGAGGTCACTACGTATGGCGAGATCGCCCAGCGTGTTGCCGCTCGACATCGTGTACCGGGAAACGAGGCACCCGTTGTGTCTCCTCGTGCGGTGGGGGCTGCGGTCGCACGTAATCCCATTTCGATTATCGTGCCGTGCCATCGCGTGGTGGCGGCCGACGGATCGCTCAACGGATATGCCGGCGGCCTTGACCGCAAGGAGTGGCTGCTGCGGCTCGAGGGTGCGTACGAGGAGTAACGCCAGGGCACTTTGCATAGCCAAGACGCCGTGAAAGAACGGGATGTGCTTTCCGAATGGCGTTCCAAGCGGAAACCGTGTCCCGGAATACAGCCTCAGAGTGGGACGCTGTTTCCGGTTGAGACCACTTGCTTGGACATCTATCTACGCCCGCTCCTGCAGGGCGTAGATAGATTTGTCCATGTTGAACAGATAAGCCACGACGCAGGCAATAAAGAACATCGGCAAGTTGCCAAAGCCGAAGACTTCGCAGCCAATAAGGATGGGTGCGAGCAGAATCGCTGACAGCATAAGCCCCATAACGGCGATGTGCACATAGGGGTTGGGGAGCAGTCGCGCCGCAAGGGTCTTGGCGTGGGCAAGACACCAGGCAAAAGCTCCACCTACCATGCCAAACACGCTGCCCAACATCGCAAGCCGTCCAAGACCGGGGAGGTCAAGCGCGTGCGAGGCGGCAACGTCAAAACACAAGCGTTAACTGCGCGCCCTGCTCAACGGGCTGCTCCTTGTGCTCGCTCAGAAGGACCATTCGGTCTTCGTATTGCTTTTCGGTCATTTCGATAACGGTGACCTCTCCAGCGCTTGGAAGATTCAGCTTAAGGCGAGCGATATGCGCCGCTGCGGATTCGCGAGTCACCAACAGGCGCGAATACACCGAAAACTGCTCCATATGGTATCCGTCGTTAATCAGAAACTTTCGAAAGTCGCTATACTGCCGACGCTCGGCTTTGCTACCCGTTGGAAGATCGAACAGAACCAATAACCTCATAACCCTCATGGCTCCTCCCTATTCAACAGTTACTATCTCGAGCCCTTTTAGCTCGGGCAATAGCAGCCTCTTGGGATCCTTTTCGAGAACGGCAGTTCTGAGTGAAGAGAGCGTTGTCTCTATGCACTGCTGACAGCCGCAACGTTTTCCGTCGATAGTCATGACGTGCTCAAACACGCGAGCGAGCAACGCTTTGTCGCGCTGGCCCAAAGGCTCTGCAACGCCGTAGCTCATAACAATTAGATCGACGAGAGGGCGGAACGGTTCAATAAGATCGTCGACGAGATTAAACGCGTTGTAAACGCTGTGATGGTGAAGCCCCTGGGATACGAGCCATCCACCACCAACGGCTGCTCTTCCGATGCCTGCACGCAGGATGCTGTAACCATAATCGAGGGCGGAGCTCTGCATACTGTTGCGTCTTGTTCCATCGGTAATGAGGGCTTTAAAGTACGCGGAGGCAGCTGCGCCTTCTCGATTGTCCGTGTCGCCCGAAAGAACGGTTTTGGCATAAGAGGGGAGAGGGCCTGTAGACAACCCCATTTCTGTGAGAACTGCCGCTTGGTTGAGTATCTTTGCCTGAACGATTCGTTTCCAAAGCTGCTTTTTAAACGGAAGGCTCATGGCAAGCTGATCCTCGACGATGCGCGCATGGCGCGAATGGGCGCCCATGGGGAGCATGAGACCATTGGGCATATGATCGCGCCCGCAGATCATGACGCCTATTCCCGCGTCGTTGAGTTGTGACATACAGGCGACCGTCATCGTGGTTTGATGGGATTCGACGATGACGACCCAAATGTCCTCGAGGGGAATGGTGGAGCTGCGGTCGTCCACGGTGATCATCAATAGGCCGTTCTTGATGCAGAGGTGGGCCTTGCTCTGGATAAGTATTGTCCGTTGGGCCATTTTGTCGACGACCTTCCCCGCATTAGCGTTACAATACAGCTAAGTCGAAAGCAGCTCACCTTGGGGAAGGGCGCGGCTCCAGACAAGGGGAGCCACTTAAGTGGCTTACCCGTAAAGTAACCCCCGTTCAATCTTCGGATTGGGCGGGGCGAACTTTTTTGGGCGAGTGTTAGCCAGTATTCCGTAAACGGTAGCTATGGATAGCATTTAGGCGGGTCCTTTTGAGCGATTTTTCGCCTAAGGTTTGATTCGATTATGAAGAAAAGTACATAAATCGCTGTGCCGAATACGGCTCTTTTCTTGCGTGAAGCGCGACGTGCCGACCCATTTTGTCTCGAAAAAAATGAATCGCAGATGTAGATCTGAGGTCGAACCAGTCTTCTTTTTTTGAGGCTTGAAACAGAAAAGCCCCTGTTAAAGGGGCTTTTCTGTGCGCACATAGCGTATCACCTTGGGGAAGGGCGCGTGCTCAAGACCTCGCGATGACCGAGGGCGACGGCAGCCGCAGCGTATCACCTTGGGGAAGGGCGCGTGCTCAAGACCTTGGCCTTGAGATCCGCCAGCTCTGCGTTGAGCGTATCACCTTGGGGAAGGGCGCGTGCTCAAGACCCCGCGGACGTAGGCCTCGACTTCCTCGAGAGCGTATCACCTTGGGGAAGGGCGCGTGCTCAAGACGGCATCGGGTTTATGGAACCGTCCTGCAAAGAGCGTATCACCTTGGGGAAGGGCGCGTGCTCAAGACCTCCATGCGGGCGACGTGCGGCTGGTTCAGAGCGTATCACCTTGGGGAAGGGCGCGTGCTCAAGACTACAACGGGCGCTACCTGATCGCCTGCACGAGCGTATCACCTTGGGGAAGGGCGCGTGCTCAAGACGGGCAGGACGGCCGACTCCACCTCTACGATAGCGTATCACCTTGGGGAAGGGCGCGTGCTCAAGACACGTCGGAATGCTACGAGGTGCTGCGCTTTAGCGTATCACCTTGGGGAAGGGCGCGTGCTCAAGACGAGACCGACCGAAAGTGCGGGCTCAACACCAGCGTATCACCTTGGGGAAGGGCGCGTGCTCAAGACAATTATCCCGAGCTCGCCGGAATGTACGACAGCGTATCACCTTGGGGAAGGGCGCGTGCTCAAGACAAGGTACTCCACGAGCTGACGGTCGAGTGTAGCGTATCACCTTGGGGAAGGGCGCGTGCTCAAGACCGGCATACCAGCACACTCCACAACGCGAGAAGCGTATCACCTTGGGGAAGGGCGCGTGCTCAAGACTCAAGGGTCTCTATCTCTGACTTGAGCGCTCAGCGTATCACCTTGGGGAAGGGCGCGTGCTCAAGACACCTATGGAATCACCCTTGAGGAGTGGAACAGCGTATCACCTTGGGGAAGGGCGCGTGCTCAAGACTCTGTTCTTTCAACATCCCTCCCGGCGCTCAGCGTATCACCTTGGGGAAGGGCGCGTGCTCAAGACCCGACACCCTTCGAGTCCGCAAACTCGATAAGCGTATCACCTTGGGGAAGGGCGCGTGCTCAAGACCTTGCGCAGATGCTCCTCGAGCAGCGAGCGCAGCGTATCACCTTGGGGAAGGGCGCGTGCTCAAGACCTAGTAATCCTCTCCTTCAAGATACTCATTAGCGTATCACCTTGGGGAAGGGCGCGTGCTCAAGACGTATGGCTTGATGTTCGACTCGCGCCCTGTAGCGTATCACCTTGGGGAAGGGCGCGTGCTCAAGACTGCATCTTTCCGACAACAGGACGTTACCGCAGCGTATCACCTTGGGGAAGGGCGCGTGCTCAAGACTCGTCAAGCTCGTCAAACACCCGCGCGTCAAGCGTATCACCTTGGGGAAGGGCGCGTGCTCAAGACAGAAACAAGCGTCCCGATTCTGGGACGCTTAGCGTATCACCTTGGGGAAGGGCGCGTGCTCAAGACTGGCGCAACGATATGCCCAACCAGACCCGCAGCGTATCACCTTGGGGAAGGGCGCGTGCTCAAGACACGACCATCACGAACTACACCGTTTCCGCCAGCGTATCACCTTGGGGAAGGGCGCGTGCTCAAGACTAGTCACAGTTTTTATTTTCCAATTTCTCGAGCGTATCACCTTGGGGAAGGGCGCGTGCTCAAGACCGTGTGATTCGGGCGCACCGTCTCGTCGCTAGCGTATCACCTTGGGGAAGGGCGCGTGCTCAAGATCGAGGACGCGAGGTAACGATAGGCAGAACGAGCGTATCACCTTGGGGAAGGGCGCGTGCTCAAGACTGAACGCAAGCTCGGCCGCGCACTCCGTCGAGCGTATCACCTTGGGGAAGGGCGCGTGCTCAAGATGGCATCGAGTCAGGGGCCTTGAAGGTCAGGAGCGTATCACCTTGGGGAAGGGCGCGTGCTCAAGACCATCACGCGCGCGGCCAGATCTGCGGTGGAAGCGTATCACCTTGGGGAGGGGCGCGTGCTCAAGACTGCGCGATGCAGCTTGCAATTATGCCCGTTAACGTATCGCCATGGGGAGCGTATATGGCATAGAGGCGAAGGTTCTCAACCGATTGCATTTATGGGTCTATGCGTTATAAAGGGCAACAAGGAATAAGCAAAAGCCCCACACGATTAAGCAAGAAATGTGCGGGGCAAGCAGCTGCTTTACTTGATGGGTGATTCTCGAACAACAAAGGGTGACATGTCGTTGCTTAGTTTTCCAACGGTAGGGCAACTTATTTTAATTCGAGTAAGCCTGTCTACAAAGGACCAGTTGGCGTTATCGATGTTGTAGCCACTAAACCGCCCCACAAAATCGCCGATTTGCACCAGATCGCCCAGATATATCTCCAGCGGCGGTTTTTTCATAGCGCTTTCCGGCACGGGCTTCCAGGCTTTTCGACCGGTGTGCGCTTTCGCAATCCTGGGCACATACGTTCCATCCTTAAGTGCAGGAATATCCGCCTTATAGACGGGGTCTGCGTACCAAGCGCCCTGCCCCTTCTTGGCCTCCGGGTCATGCCAGAGCCTCAGACACAGCATTTCCCTCACCGTGATGACCGACTTCTCGTCTGCCGACACAACGGCGTTGCCCATGACGATGTCCTTATCGGAGCTCGCCTTGCGAGCAATGTCTTTACCCTGTGCGTTGACGCCGGCATAGCGATAGACCGTCTGCTCAAATAGCTCTCCCTTTCCCTTACGCGGAACAAAGCGGGTGGGTACGACGAAATCGTGCGCCGCGCGCACTTCGTTCGCAAAGGTTTCCCAGGGCATAACACTTTCGAGAGCCTTCATGATGGCATCGCGGCGTTGGGTCTCGTTCATACCTCTGGTTATGCTCCAGTGTGTCTCTTGGTTGATTCGAGCGGTTTTAATCACGAGGCTTCGACTACATGCTGCAATCACACAAGCATCGGTGGCATGGTGACGATCGTCCGAGCGGTCTTTTTCGCCATTCGAACCAAAGTTAAGCCCCCACCTGCGACGCAGCCATGCGGTCGCTCTGCCAGTGGTAGGAACAACATGTGCCTTTGCGCCATCATCGGGGAACAGCAGACAGTCGGCGAGGTAAGCGCATACTTCTCGCGACATATAGGCGGTGTCGGTGAAGCTGCGTGCTAAGAATTCGCCTTCCTTGGTATCAAGGTCTTTTTCCAGCAGGAAGTTCTTTTTGCGACGGCTGAGCTTCTGGTTTTCCTGAACGCGACGTTCAAAAGCATCCCATGAAGGCGCACCGTCGTGGGACATCCATTCGTAAGGTGTCTGTTCGCGTTTATCCTGATTGCTTTTGGCGAGGACCAGGACTTTGTTGTTGCGTGAGTTTTCTCCCGTGCGAGAGAACGGCAGGATGTGGTCAATCTGCGTGTAGGTGTCGTCGCTAATTAGGCGATCGACTTCGATTTTAGCGCCCGTGTAAAGGTCGAAGCATTCCTGCTCTTCCCACAGGCGGTACTTCTCTATCTGTTTGCCCGTGACCTCATCTGCCGTGCAGCCACGCAGCTCAGCGATTTGCCCGGCAATGCGCTCGCGATTTTTCTCGTTCTTCTTATTGGCCTTGGCAATCTCGACTTTTGCGCGCTGAGGCAACCTGAGCTCTCGATCAAGCTCAACGTGGATTTCGTTTGGCACGCCCCACTTGCGGCAGATGGCGTTGACCACTTTTCGCATTTGCGACATGGCGCGAATGACGACGGGATTGTTATTTGTTCGACCGGTACGTTCGATCCAGGTCTCATAGGGCATCAGGCGATCGGAGCGCTCGAGCTGGGCGCCAGCGATGCGAAGTCCCAGCAGGCCACAGTCATTTTCGGCCTGCGTAAGGTTGAGGACCTCGGGCTCCTCGAGGCAATCGAGCAGCATGTCGAGTGCTTTTTTGGAACGGTTGCCATAGCCGTTAAGAGCTTTGGATGAATAGGGAAGCCTACAGAGCGCCTCGATCTCCGCTTCCGAAAGCGGTAGCCCCTGAAGCTGCTCTTGGAGTACGGGGAGGGCTGAAGAGTATGCCACCGCCTCCATAACGGCATCGGCGAGATTGCGGTCATCGCGCAAACGCTGCAGGAGAATGGGGTTGGTTGCATTGAGGGTATTGCGGAGCACGCGCCATCCCTTGGGCTTGTACACCTCGCGCGTTTTTTCGTCGGCAGCTGGAACTCCCTTAAAGTAATCGCCGGAACTAAGGTCGAGCGCTTTTCTGAGGGCGCCGAATTTAACAGCACAATCTTTGTTGCCTCGAATTGGCTCGCACGAGAACAGGATTGCAATGCACTCATCGCGCTCCGTTGCGCTCAGGGCGCGAGAGGTCCCGTTTTCGTGGATGATGGTGATGTTGCCGAGTGCGCCATAGGCTGAAACGAGTTCGCTCGTAAGCGTGCAGCGTGCAGCTCGTTTTTCTGTTGGGAAGTATGAGCAGTGGCCAACGAGGTCATACGTGCGGCGGTCGAAGTCTTTGCGCGAACGCTCCCAATCGCAAACTTCGATATATGCGGCCTCAAATTCCGGCGAAGCGTATTTGGAGCCAAAGGAGCGTTGAGCATCAAATAGGATATGAGTTTCTTCGATAAGCTGGGCGTGCGTTACACACTTGTCGTAATTGCCGCCACGATTGCGACTTTGAGGCTGCTGAGCGAGCCATTTGCCAACGGTGCGGCACGAGGTCTCCGCAATTGCTTCCTTGTTGTCCGCAAGGGCAGATAGTACCTTGCCGCCTTCGCTTGATTTATCCTGATTGCCTTCTCCGTGGGGGATGTATCCACGGCGCTTGCAGAGGGAGTATAGGACTAGTGCCCACTCGCGATCGTTGAGCAGGCGGTCAAGCCCATCAACGCGAAGCTTGAGCGGCTGCTTGTCGCCTTTTGTGGTGTGGAAGTACTCTTTGGTGGCGTCTTGGGGGATGAGGCCATAAGCCTTGAGGACTTGGAGACAGTGCTTCAGGCGCGCCTGGGTACGGTCAATGTTTCGACGGGTAGAGCGGAAGCCCCTGCGAATAACCGCAAGACTTTGGCCCGTTTTAGGATGAGTTGGAGAGTCAAATAATCTGACGCCCAAATCCAGGATTTCATGATTAGCTGTGTCGATAAGTGCGAATCCGCAGCTTGCAATTCCTGGATCCATGCCAAGCACAAGATGCCTGGGAAGTCCGAGCTTCCCAATTTCGCGATTGATGGTGATCTCCATGGAGCACCCCTCTCTAATAAGAACTCTAGAGAACAGTACCATCGCGTGGGGACATGGGCCGAGCTTGTTAGCCGAGCGGTCATTTTGTTAGGCAAACGGAAACGATTTATACAGCCTTACATATCGGTTACCGGATGATGCCGTTTGTTGAAACTGAATCCCGACTGAATCCCGCCCTGAGATTGAATGGCGGGACAGTTACGATGCTCGGCTTGCTTGCAGGTTTGTAGAGCTCCTTGCATTCCTTCTTAAAGTCGAACGCCATGTTGGCCGCCTTTCTGCGTATCGGCCTGCTTAGATAGCGGAATCATATTATAGAAACGAACAGCTGCTCGAATGATTTGGCTGACAGATAGAGATGCGTGCGTTGTGTTTGGCGGTCGGCCTGATCCCGTCGATGATTTCTCTGTCTCCCCGTAGCCTCATCTATGGCTGCCGTTTTCCCATATAAACCCTGTCAAAATAAACCTGTCCCTTTTTGGTCGGTGCGAAATGGGTAATACTAAAGAGTTATCCGACCAGATGGGAATTACTCGATGGCTTATATCGAATTCAAAGACGTCATCAAGGCATACGGCGAGGGCGACGCCCGCATTCACGCGCTCGACGGCGCGAGTTTTACGGTCGAGCGCGGTGAGCTCGCCATCATTCTGGGTGCTTCGGGTGCCGGCAAGACCACGGCGCTCAACATCCTGGGCGGCATGGATACGGCGACTTCCGGCACCGTGACGGTGGACGGGCGCGACGTGAGCTCCGCCAACGAGGCGCAGCTCGTGGAATACCGCCGCGCCGACGTCGGCTTCGTCTTCCAGTTCTACAATCTGGTCCCCAACTTGACGGCCCTCGAAAACGTTGAGCTCGCGGCTCAGATCTGCCCCGATTCGCTTGATGCCGAACAGACGCTTCGTCAGGTTGGCCTGGGCGAGCGCCTGGGCAACTTTCCGGCACAGCTTTCGGGCGGCGAGCAGCAGCGCGTGTCCATTGCCCGCGCACTGGCCAAGAATCCCAAGCTGCTTTTGTGCGACGAGCCCACGGGTGCACTCGACTACAAAACCGGCAAGCAGATCTTGCAGTTGCTACAGGACACCTGCCGCAAGCAGGACATCACGGTCATTATCATCACCCACAACTCCGCGCTGGCGCCCATGGCCGATCGCCTGATCCGCTTTAAGAGCGGCCGCGTGGAGAGCGAGACGGTCCAGCAAAATCCCGTGCCTATCGAGACGATCGAGTGGTAGCGCCCATGGACCAAGATTGCCAAAACAGCCAAAACCACGATACGGAGCACGCGGGCCGCGACCGGGAGTTCGCGACCTACCGTACCGCTCAAAGCTCAAACGATATGGTGCCGACGGTTTTTCGCCGTGGCATCTACCGCACGATTCGGGGCAGTCTTAAGCGCTTCCTATCTATCGTGGTCATCACTGCGCTTGGCGTGAGCGTGATGTGCGGCCTTAAGGCGGGCTGCGAGGATTTGTGCGATTCGGTCGACGCCTATTTTGACCAGCAGAATGTCTATGACATTAACGTGCAGTCGACCTATGGCCTTACGCGCGACGATCTCGCGGCTATCCAAGAGGTCGACGGCGTCGAGACGGTCGAGGGCATCTACACCGAGACCGCCTACACCGCCGTGGGCACAACGCGCGAGCGCGTGGTCGTGCAAAGTCTCTCCAAGGAGAACATCGATCAGCCGGTGCTGGTGAGCGGCGATTTGCCCGAGAGCGCCGATGAAGTCGCGGTGACTTCGAAGTTCCTGAAGGCTTCGGGCAAAAAGCTCGGCGATACGGTGAGTTTTGCCGCCAATGACGCGAGCTCGTCCAACCAAAGTGCCAAGGATCAGTTTGCCGCGGGCGATTACACCATTACGGCCGAGGTCCTCGATCCTACCGACGTGAGCTCCGACTCGACAGTCAACGCCTTTCGCGCTGCTTCGGCTGCGGACTATAAGTTCTATGTGAGCGAGGATGCCGCGACATCTTCTTCCTACTCCGCAGTCCACGTGATCGTCGAGGGAGCCAAGAGTCTTAACTCCTATTCAGATGCCTACACGACAAAGATCAACGAGGTCAAAGGCAATATCGAGAAGATCCGCGAGGAGCGTGAGAAGGCGCGCGTCCAGGAGTTGACGGTTGACACGCCGACAAGCTTGGATACGGCCGAGCGTCAGGCCGCCATGCTCTTTGGGATCGAGCAGGATAACATCAACCGTATGGCCGAGGGCAGCGAGGAGCGCGTCCAGGCTCAGGCCGAGTTGGACCAGCGCCGCGCCGCCGCCGACCAGCATTTTGCCGATGCCCGCGCCGAGCTTTCCGATCTGGGCGAATGCACCTGGTACATTCAGGACCGCGGTAACATCGCAAGCTACTCGAGCGTCGAGAGCGACAGTTCTTCGATCGAGGCCATCGCCACGGTTTTCCCATTTATCTTCTTTGTCGTCGCTGTGCTCATCAGTCTTACCACCGCCACGCGCATGGTCGAGGAGGAGCGCACGCTTATTGGCCTGTACAAGGCGCTTGGCTATTCACGCGAGCGCATCCTGTCCAAATACGTGGACTATGCGCTGTGGGCATGTCTGATCGGCGGCGTGCTCGGCAACATCATCGGATTTGTGGGCCTGCCGCTGTTCCTGTTTACGGTGTTCGACGACATGTACTCGCTGCCCCAGATGCTGCTCTCGTACGACATCGTGTCCTCAATCGTCTCGGTGGCGCTGTTTGCCGTGGGCGTGGTGGGCGCTACGATTATCGCCTGCCGCCACGAGATGGCCGAGACCCCGGCCTCGCTCATGCGTCCCAAGGCCCCACGCGCCGGCTCTCGCATCTTGCTTGAGCGCATCGGCTTTATCTGGCGCCGCATGGGCTTTTTGAACAAGGTGGCAGCACGTAACCTGTTCCGCTACAAAAAGCGCGCCTTTATGACCATCTTCGGTATCGCCGGCTGCACGGCGCTCGTGATCTGCGGTATGGGCATTCGCGACACGTCGGTGGCGCTTTCGCCCAAACAGTACGGGCATATCACGCGCTACGACCTGCTGGCGGTCGCCAATCCCGACGATTTTTCGCAGACGTGCGCGGCATTGGATGAGCGCAGCGCGGCCAATGATTTCAACGTGACCGTGACCTCGACCCTGCCGATTATGACCGACAACGTCACCTTTACGTTTGGCGGCAAGAGCGAGACCGTGCAGCTGATCGTGGTGCCCGATAACCGCACGAGTGACTTGGGCGATTACGTGCGTCTGGAGGATGAGTCCAAAGAACCGCTGCCTTTGCGTGACGGAGACGTGTATCTGAGCAAAAGTTCACAGCTGGTGCTGGGGATTCAGCCGGGCGATACGGCTCACGTCCAGGATTCGTCGCTCAATGTTGCCAAGGTCAAAGTCAGCGACATTTCGCTTAACTATCTGGGCAACACGCTTTACATGACGCAGGGCACCTATGAGCGTGCGTTCGGTCGAAGCGCACGTCTTAACGGCGTCTTTGTGCTGCTTAAGGGCTCGTCGGCCGACCAGATTGCGTTTAGCAAGAATCTTAAGAGTGACGGTTGGCTTACGATTTCGAGTACGGCCGAGCATTGGGAAAACTATGAGGCGAACTTTACGATTATCAATTCGGTCGTGGTGCTCGTGACCTTCATGGCGGCGTGCCTATCGTTTGTGGTGGTGTTTACGCTGTCCAACACGAATATCTCCGAGCGCGAGCGCGAGCTGGCGACCATTAAGGTGTTGGGCTTCCGTCGCGGTGAGGTGCACCATTACGTCAACAAGGAGACGTTGATCCTCACGGCGATTGGCGCTGCGCTGGGCGTGCCGCTGGGCGGCTTGCTGGCCGAGAGTTTTACGTACATTTTGCAGATGCCGTCGCTGTACTTTGACGTCGAAGTCGAGCCGCTGAGCTACGTGCTTGCCGTGGTGCTTTCCTTTGGCTTTACGTTTATCGTCAACCTCGCCACCAATCGTACCCTCAACAAGATCGACATGGTCGGCGCCCTCAAAAGCGCCGAGTAACCTGCCAAAAAGGGACAGGTTTATTTTGGCAGGTTTTATCTGGGCAAACGCCGGACACCTACGGGCGATCCGGCGTTTGTTGCTTTGCTATCTTCTACTCGCAAGCGTTGATGAGAGGCTCTCTTTAGCCTTCGAGATTGGGCTTGAATGGGTCGTATGCCACAAAACGAGCCTATCTACTACGTTTAATTGGATACCCTCAACCATGCCGGGAAAACGAAAAATAAAACCGCAGGTAGAAGGCCTGTCGATTTTCGAAAAAGGCGGTCATGGTTGGCCCCATCGAGTTAAACGTAGTAGATAGCCCCTTTTCGTGGCGGACCATCAAACGAACGCCGACACTTGTGCTGTAGCCGCTCCGATTATTCGTAAGTTGCGGTGGAGTAGTTCCTAAATTCAGCCATTTGCGGACTAAGCAGGAACTATTTCACCGCAACTGAATTTCAGGTCAGGCATCCGCAGCAAGAAGACGAATAGCCTCGGCCTCCCTAGTTACCGCAGGAGGCCCCAGGGCTTACCTCCCAAATCTTTCCGCAGGACGGAAGGACCCCGCCGCGCGAAGCGCACGGCGGGGTCCTGACATGTCCGAGGACGATTTGGGAGGTAAGCCCTGGGGGCTCCGATGGGGGCGGTTCCAGCCGAGGCTATTCGTCGCCGAAGCTGATGCCCAGCGCCTTGGCCTCGCGCACCAGATCACTCTGGGGGTCGACAAACTTGAGCTTGCCGGCGACATCCTCGAGCGGCATGTGGCACATTTTGCCGTCGCGCAGGGCAATCATGTAGCCAAACTCGCCACGCAGGCAGCCAAGCGCGGCCTCGACGCCGCACTGGGTCGCAAAGATGCGGTCCTGAGCGTCGGGCTGGCCACCGCGCTGCGTGTGACCGGGGATGGCGACGCGGGTCTCGCGACCGGTCTTGGCTTCGATCTCCTTGGCGATGTCGTACACGATTGACGGGCTCGTGCGCTCGGCGAGCTTCTTCTTGTACTCCTTCTTGGACAGTGCCGCGTCCTCTTTGGAGATGGCGCCCTCGGCGACGGCCACGATGGTAAAGCGGCTGCCGGTCTCCATGCGATGCTCAATGGTCTTGATGACGTTATCCATGTCGTAGGGAATCTCGGGAATCAAGATGACATCTGCGCCGCCCGCGACGCCGGCATACAGCGGGATCCAGCCAACCTTGTGGCCCATGATCTCGATAACGAACACGCGCCCGTGACTCGACGCGGTGGTGTGGATGTCGTCGATGCACTTGGTAGCGACGTCGATGGCGCTCGTAAAGCCAAACGTCAACTCGGTGCCCCAGGTGTCGTTATCGATGGTTTTGGGTAGGGCGATAACGTTGAGGCCCTCTTCGCGCAGGCGGTTGGCGGTCTTGGTGGATCCGTTGCCGCCCAGCATAAACAGGCAGTCGAGCTGCAGCTTGTGATAGGTGTGGACCATCGCGGGCACCTTCTCGACGCCATCGGCTTCGGGAATGTCCAAGCGCTTGAACGGCGTGCGGCTCGTGCCCAGGATGGTGCCGCCGCGGGTGAGGATGCCGCTAAAATCGGCGGGCGTCATGACGCGGAATCTGCTGTAGATAAGGCCCTGGTAGCCGTCCTCAAAACCATAGATCTCGATAGGTTCTTCGCTATTTGTCATAAGCGTTTTGACGATGCCGCGCATAGTGGCGTTGAGCGCCTGGCAGTCGCCGCCACTGGTAAGAAGACCGATCCTAAGCATGATGAATCCTTCCGGGCAAGTTATAACATGCGCATAAGTTTACCCCCGCACACTGTTGACGCGGGGGTAAAACGTGTTAGCTCAAGCGTATGGAAATGTAAACAACGTCAGGCGGGCGTAAGGTTGACGGGCCTGGCTCCTTACAGTGCGAAGGCGTCGACGTCGCCCCAGTGGCGGCGCAGCGTAATAGCGGCGGCGGGTTCGGTATTGTCAAAGACGACCGACCATTGCGTATTGCTGGTGATGTCTTCCGGATTGGGTTCTTGCGCTGCGGCGCGCAGGGCTTCCCAGACAATCGTTTCGTCCTGGGCACCGACATGGGCGTCAAGGACATCGGCGATCGCGACGGCGCGCTCTTTGCCATGGCCCAGCTCGCCATTCTTTTGGTTGGGCAGCACTTCGTCGCCATAGCAGGCGTAGAAGTTCGTAACCTGGCGTACGGGAGTCGCTTTGAAAGCGCGGTCCGGATCGCGCGGATCCCACTCTACTACGTGCGCGTCACCGGCGGCGTCGTTGATAAAGAAGTGGTAATCGCGTCCTGCCATGGCGTGCATGTCGTAGGCGAAAAGCAGGTCGACAGCTTCTTGCGTGGTGGCGGCACGGTCGAGCACCAGACGGATGGCGAGCGAGGTGTTGATGACGGGCCGTTGCGTGTCCTGGTCACAGGGCTTGGAATCCAGGGTGAGTACGGCAATGGACACGCCGCATTCGTTAACACCGTCGAGCTGGGCAAACGGGCCCATGAGTGCCGCGGCGCGTCCGGCGACGGAGTCAAGTGGAGTGTTATCGCCCAGGTTGTTAAGGGCGGCAAGCCCGATGGAAGCATAGCCGCCGCGTGGGTGATTGCGCACCAGCAGCGCCGAGGTGTCGTCCTTAAAGTCGTAATTGCGACCGGTGCGCACGCGGCCTTCGGCATCTACGGCGACAAAAGCGCTGCAGGCAAACTGGGGCGCCTGGACATGTGCCGGCACACCGGGCAGCACCTGCGCCACCACGGCATCGATGTAGGCCTGGTCGTCGCGCACGCCAGCGGCGATGATGCGATCGAGATCGTAGTCGTAGGCGATGTCGATTGCGTACAGGTCATAGCCATCCGCGTAGCCGGTCAAGCGTTTGAGCGACGCGGCGGACTTGATTTGCTTGTGATAAACGATACCGGTGGCAGCGGCAAGGCCGACGGCGACTCCCGCGACACCGCAGGTGATGGCAATGTTACGTGGCTTCATGACGGCTCCTCTCGTCCTGTTAGCGCAATTGTCGCAAAAGGAGCGCGGGCATGATGGCTCAACTTGGTGAGTGGCGCGGAATTAAGCACGGAATGAAGAGTGCGGCGCTGGCGTGGCGGGGTATGCTGGAGGGGACCATCAACCCAGCGAAAGGGGAGAGCATGACGGATCAGGAAACGCCCGAGCGCGCGCATGTGACGGCCGATGATATCGAGGCCGCCAACGACCTTATCGACTTTATCGAGGCATGCCCCAGCATGTTCCATACGGCGGCGACCATTATGGCCGAGCTCGACGAGGCGGGCTTTACCTACCTGCCCGAGAATGCGGCGTGGGACATCGAGCCGGGCGGGCGTTATTACACGCAGCGCAACACCTCGAGCGTTGTTGCCTTTAAGGTGGGCGAGGACCTGGCCGCGACGTGGGGCGAGGACGGTGTTGCCGGTGACTATCATTTTCAGCTCACGGCGTCGCACAGCGATTCTCCGACGTTTAAGGTCAAGGCCGTGCCCGAACTTGGCGGTGCGGGCGAGACGCTGCGTCTGAACATCGAGGCCTACGGCGGCATGATCGACTACACTTGGTTCGATCGCCCGCTGGCGCTCGCGGGCCGCGTACTGGTGCGCGAGGGCGACCGTATCGAGAGCCGCCTGCTTGCTACCGAGCGCGAGGTCGCTATCATTCCGAGCCTTGCCATCCACATGAACCGCGGCGTTAACGAGGGCTTTGCTCCCAACCGAGCCGTCGACCTGTGCCCGCTCATCAGCGCCGGCGAGCTTAAACAGGGAGATTTTGACGCACTGATCGCTGACGAACTGGACGTTGAGCCCGAGCAGATTCTGGGTCGCGACCTGTTCCTGGTCAATCGTCAGGATGCGCGCATTTGGGGCTGGGCCGACGAGTTTATCTCGACGCCCAAGCTTGACGACCTGGCCTGCGCCTATACCTCGCTGCAGGCATTTTTGGGTGCCGAGAATGCGCATGACATCTCGGTCTTCTGCTGCTTTGATAACGAGGAGGTTGGCTCCGAGACCAAGCAGGGCGCCATGTCGACGTTCTTGGCCGACGCGCTGCGCCGCATCAACGGATCGCTGGGCTTTGACGACGAGTCGTACCATCGCGCACTTGCCGCCTCGATGCTTGTGAGCTGCGACAACGCGCATGCCGTGCATCCCAACCACGCCGAGAAGTGCGATGCCCGCAACCAGGTTGTGCTCAACGGCGGCATCGTCATTAAGGAAGCCGCCAACCAGCACTACTGCACCGATGCCTTTAGCCGCGCGGTGTTCCAGGCCATCTGCGATGACGCCGACGTACCCACACAGGCCTTCGCCAACAAGAGCGATATGGCCGGAGGCTCCACACTCGGCAACCTGTCCAATATGCAGGCGAGCATGCATGCCGTGGACGTGGGCCTGCCGCAGCTGGCCATGCACTCAAGCTACGAGACCGGCGGCGTACGCGACGTGATGTACGCCATCCGCGCCCTCACCGCCTTCTACGAGCGCGACCTCCATATCAACGGAGCCGAAAGCGCGGAGCTCTAAAACCTGCCAAAGAGGGATGTTGATTTCGGCAGGTTTTATCTGGGCAAATGCAAAGGGTGAAACCGAGTTAGATCTGTGATACGTGGCCGCCGAGGTGCAGTGTGCCTCGGCGGCTTTTTGTGTACAGAGTACGGCTAATGCTTATAAATGCTATACATGCTTTACGTATTTACCATAGAGTTTTATGATAGTTTTGAAGTATTAAGGAGGGGTCATGACCACAACAGCCGCTCAGATCAACGTGCGTCTCGATGCCGATCTTAAAAGGAGTGGGGACGCCGCTCTCTCCAGGGCCGGTATGACGCCGAGCCAAGCGGTGCGTGCGCTCTGGCAACTTGCGGCATCTCTGGCTGATCGGCCCGGCGCGCTCGAGGATATCCTGCTGCCCAATCGTGCCCGGGCGGAACAGCGCGAGCGCGAAAAGGCCGCCAAACGTAAGCTCGAGCTCATGGATCAGGGGTCGAAGCTGTTCGCTGCCGCTTGCCGTGAGTCGGGAATCGATATGGTCAGGGCTCAGCCATCGGACGACGAAGAGCTCAAACGGAATGCCTATGCGGATCGCTATGGCGAGGAGATGAGCTGGCTCTATGAGTGAGGCTCCAAGGCGTATCTTGGTTGACACCAACGTGTGGCTCGATTACTTCATTCCCTCACGACGTGGTCGTTCGGTGGCGATTGAGTTTTTACGCGATGCATGCACGGCGCAGGTGGATTTGCTGTATGCGGCGACATCGTCCAAAGATCTGTTCTATTTGATTTCAAGCGAACATAAGGCATGGTATCGGCGCGAGCATGGCTCACTATCCCAAGATGCCGCCGTGGCGGCGACATCACTTGCATGGGATTGCCTCGACGTGTTGTCGCAACTTGCCACGCCGGTACCCTGCGACCTGAGTGACATATGGATGGCGAGCAAGCAGCGTAATCTCCATAGCGATTACGAAGACGATTTAATCATTGCGGCAGCGATGCGCTCAAAGGCAGATCTCATGGTTACTAACGATGCCAAACTCTGTTCACACGCACCCGTCGCAGCAATGAGCGCAGAAGACGCAAAGAATTACTTAGCAACGCTCTAGCAATTTGAAGATCCCGCAGGTCGAATAAAAGTCAGCGAATGTCCCCAGGCGGGGCCGCGCCAGCCAGTCCCTATAGGTTGAACAAAAGTCAGCGAGAGCCCGTCTGGGCGAGCAGGGTGCCTTGAAAGAGGAGGGCATTGGCCTTCTGGCCATGCCCGACGATTGAAAGGCAGATTGCCGTCCAGACGGGCTCGCAGCGTCGACCGGTCCGCCGTTCGTTAGAACGGCGGAACATTAATGCTCGATCCAGCAGCGCAGGGTCTCGCCGGCCTGCAGGTGACGCAGATTCTCCGCGGCAATGTCGACGACGTTGTTGAGGGTGGCGGCTAGATGGAACCAGCCAGAGACGTGCGGTGTGATGAGCATGTTGGGCGCATCCCACAGCGGGCTTGTCGCGGGCAGGGGCTCGGGGTCGGTGACGTCGACCGCGGCGCCGGCGAGATGTCCCGACTCCAAGGCGGCAACCAAGTCGTCGGCGACCACAAGGTCGCCGCGGCCGCCGTTGGCAAAGAAGGCGCCCGGCTTCATCGCGGCGAAGAACTCGGCGTTCGCCAGACCGCGGGTCTCGGGTGTGCTCGGCATAAAGGATGCGACGATGTCGGCCTCCGCCAAGCGCTCAGGTAGGGCGTCCATGCCGTCCATGTCCTCAAACACAATGGGGTAGACGAGCGGATGGCGCTTGATGCCGCGGACGTGCGCACCCATGCTGCGGCAGAGCGTGGCAAAGTGGCCGCCAATGTCGCCCGCGCCCAGCACCAGCACGTTGGCATTTTTGAGCGAGGTAACCGGCCCCAAATCCTCCCAGCGATGCTCGCGCTGCAAGTCGTGATAGCCGGGCAGGCGCTTCATCATGGAAAGGACCATGGCAAACATGTGCTCGCTTACGGCCTGGCCGTAGGCGCCCACCGAGCAGGACAGTTTGGCGTCGGCCGGCACGGTGCCGGCGGCAAGATAGTCGTCATAGCCGGCGGTCTGCAATTGCAACAGCTGGAGATGCTCGCATGCCGTGAGCATGCTAGGGTCTATATTGCCCAAGATCACGTCGGCATCGGCGACCTGCTCGCGCGTGGCGGCGTCGGAGCTCGTGTAGATAAAGTCCTCGCCCGGAGCGCTCGACTCAAGAATTGCGCGATGGCGGTCATTGACGGGCAGCAAAACCAGGATGTTCACAAGCAGTCCTCTCCGCTCAGCCTGCCAAAAAGGGACAGGTTTTTTGGCAGGCTGTATCAGGCAAAACGTTCAAATAAAAACGCCGGATGCAAGACGAGCGTGCCCGTCAGCATCCGGCGCATCCACGGCTACCAGCTCAGCAGCTCATAGCCGTCCTCGGTCACCACGAGCTGTACCTCGCACTGGGCCGAATCACTGCCGTCCTTGGTGCGCACGCACCAACCGTCGCCCTTGCTAATCTTGATGTCGGGTGCTCCGGCGTTGACCATGGGCTCGATGGTAAAGACCATGCCCGGAGCCATGATGGTGTCCACATCGGGCGCCTCGGTGGTAAAGCCCACAAACGGGTCCTCGTGGAACTCCTTGCCAATGCCGTGTCCGCCGTACTCGCGCACCACGCTAAAGCCGGCGTCCTCGACCGTCTTTTGAACGGCCTCGGCCATAACGGAGAGCGGTAGCCACGGCTTGACGGCCGCCAGGCCCGCCTCCACGCTGGCGCGGGTGACGTCGACCAGGCGCTGGCGCTCGGCAGAGACCTCGCCGATGCAGAACATGCGGCTCGAATCACTAAAGTAGTCGTCCAGGATCGTGGAGCAGTCGACGTTGATGATGTCGCCCTCGTGCAGCACGTCCGTATCGCAGGGGATACCGTGACAGACCACGTCGTTGATCGAGGTGCATACGCTCTTGGGGTAGCCCTCGTAGTTGAGGTCTGCCGGCGTGCCGCCGTGCTCGACGGTGTAGTCGTAGATCATCTGGTCGATCTGGTTGGTGGTCATGCCCGCGGCGATGTGCTCGCCTACGTAATCGAGCACGCCCACGTTGATGGCGGCCGAGCGCTTGATGCCCTCGATATCGGCGGGCGTCTTGTAGAGCGTGCGGGGCAGAACCCCCCAACCCTCTTCCCACAAGCGCTCGAGGCGCTCATCAAAGGTGCTATGGCATTTCTTATATTTTTTGCCGCTGCCGCACCAGCAAGCGTCGTTGCGGCCGGGCACAGGTCCTTTGTCAAACATGGCTAACTTCCTTTCATCCGCAGCTAGTATAGCCCACCCACGCGTCTATAAAAGTTGCGGTGATATAGTTCCGATTTAAGCGGTTTAACAGCACAAATAGGAACTATATCACCGCAACTGATGGGGCGGGATGGCGAGTGATAGCTGCTGCGTGGTTTTGCTAGTAGCTCACCTGGCAGGGGATGCCGAGGGCGCGCACGCGTGCAGCAATCTTGTCGAGCACCTCGGGCGCCGCTTTAGCAAGGCCGGCGACCGGTGTTTCGCGCGCCACCGTGTAAATGGTCGCCTCCTGTGGGCGAATGCGCTTGAGCGCCGAGAGCCAAGGGCCAACGTACTCCTCGCCGGTGTTATCGAGAGACTTGCCCCGGTACTCACCGCTCAAAAACATCGTCTGGATAATGACATGACCGTTAAAGCTCGCGAACGTTTCGATCTGGTGCTCTACATCGTAGGGGCCAACGGGCTGGTCGAGCAGCTGGATAAAAGCCGGGTCGACCGTATCGAGCTTGAGGATGTTGTCGTCGACCATCATGAGCGCATCGTGTACCTGGGGACGGTCGGCGCGCGTGCCATTGGAAAGCACGGCAATCTTGGTGTTTGGGGCCAGCTCGTCGCGCAGCGCGACGGCGCCGGCGATGGCCTGCGGAAACTCCGGTGCGGCGGTGGGCTCGCCGTTGCCTGCGAAGGTGATTACATCGGGGAGCTCGCCCTCGGCTGCCATCTCGCGCAGCTTTACCTCGAGCGCGTCGAGTGCCACGGCAGCTATGTTGTACGGCTCATGGCAGGGGCGCTCAGCGTTGAGACCGTTTTCGCAGTAAATGCAGTCGAACGTGCAGATTTTGCCGCTGGTCGGCATCATGTTGACGCCGAGCGAAAGGCCCAGGCGACGGCTGCGAACGGGCCCAAAGATGGGGCTGGCATTTAAAAACGTAGACATAGGCATATGCTCCTTGGGACAGTTGAGCTTAAGCATAGCATCGGCCTTCATGTGGGTTGCGGGTTTGGGCGCTGTTGTTTAGGCAGAAACCTTGCAATCGGGCGAGTTTTCGAAACCCTGTCATGAAAGGGTGCGAGCTGGGTACAGTAGACGCATTCATGTACACACAAAATGACGCCATCTGACCAAGCCGCACCCCGGCACGGCCTGGTGGTGTTGACGATGGGAACACAGTATGGATTTTACGGTCGAGAATGCGGGCACTACGATCGCCTGCCGCGAATATGCCGGCCCGGTTGTATCGTCCGACGCACCCGCCTTGGTTTGCGTGCACGGTGCCTGCGTCGACGGCGTCTTTTTTGACGCCATCGCCCGCGAGCTCGCCTGTGACTATCGCGTCATTACCTACGACCGGCGCGGTTGCGGCGAGAGCGGCGACGCTGCAGACGGACGCTACGACCTCGCCGTCCAGGCCGCGGACCTGCAGGCCGTTATCGAGCATATTGGCACTCCGGCAAACGTGCTCGCGCACAGTGCCGGTACGCTGGTGACGCTGGAGCTTCTCCGTGCAAACCCCACCATAATCTCGCGTGCGATTCTGCATGAACCCGCCGTGACGGATGAGGGTGCCGGTCTGGGCGCGGCCCCGGTTTTGCTCGAGATGATCGCCGCGGGAAAGGTCTCCAGGGCATTACGGGCCTTCCTGGGCGCCATCGGCGATTCGGACCCTGAGGCCCCCAAGTTAACCGAGGCAGAAGCCAAGCATGCCCTGCGCAACGGCCGCAGCTTCATGGCAAACGAATACGGGATTACTATGACCTGCGTTCCCGATTGGGATAGCGTCCGCGCGTCGAAAACGGTGGCTGCCGTGCTCCTGGGTGAGCTCTCGATTGGCACGCCTCGCGAGGCGGGCACAAGGGTGGCGGCTGAGCTTTTGGACTGTCCACTCGTAATGGTTCCCGGCGCGCACAACGGCCTGCGCGATCGCCCGGGAGCGGCTGCCCAGACTGTCCTTGGCATCCTGGGGCTCTAACACCCGCAATAGCCAAAGCAGACTTCACCCGCAAACGTTTCGGCCTTGTTAACAAATATGCTTAAAACCTCACGTCTGCGGCTTCAATCGCGCCGTCTGCCAACTCATAAAAATGCAACAGCATTCACGTGCTTACCTGCATCGGCAAGGTGTTACCCTTGTAACATTTGGAACCCACCGCTACCATGCGAAGCTATCGAAAGGGCCCCATATGCTCAATAATCACGAGGTCAATCTAACCGACGAGGAGGCTGCCACCGAGGTCGCCCGTGTCGCGAAGACCTACCCCGTGGTACGTTTGCTGTCGGCCGATCAGATTAAGAGCGAGCCTAACTGCCTGCTCGCCGGTGATCGCTGCCCTTGTTTGCGCCAGGCAAGTCTTGAGGCCTTGACAGATTCCGATGAGGTGTCGGAGCAACTGCTCAACGATGGCGTTGAGTACCGCGCCCATCTGCGCCCTCTGAAGGTCGAGGGCGAGCCTCATGTCCTGCTGATGGTGCGTCCGATCGATGGGCAAGAGGCTGCAAAAGAGGACCTTGTCTACACCGACGTGCTGACGAGCGTGCACAATCGCCGATATTACGAGGAAAAGCTCCGTAGCGCCCGCATGAATGCCGGCGTTGCGATGATCGACCTTGATGATTTTAAGGTCTTCAACGATACGTGTGGCCGTCATGCCGGCGACCTTGCGCTCGGTGCCGTGGCGACAGCCATGCGCAGCGGAATCCGTTCGACTGACGAGCTTGTGCGCTATGGCTGCGACAAGTTTGTGGTTGTCATGCCCAATATTCCCTCCGATGACTTCACCCGTCGCCTGCATCAGGTGTCCGATGCCGTTCGTTCCACGATTATTCCGGGCCATGAGTACGTGAGCTTGACGGCATGTGTTGGTGGCGTTCGTATTCATGGCGAGACGGTCGATGAGGGCGTTGGCCGCGCTGTCCAGTTACTGAGCCGCGCTAAGGCAAAAGCCGGTACGGTCGTGACCGATGCCGATTCCATCGAGGCCTTCCAAAGCGAAAAGCCTTTGGTACTTATTGTCGATGACTCCGAGATGAACCGAGTCATTCTCAGCGAGATGCTCAAGGACGAGTATTGCATCCTCGAGGCCGACAACGGTCGTACGGCGCTCGACATGGTCGACCGCTATGGTGATGAGTTGTCGCTCGTGCTGCTGGATATTGTCATGCCGGGCATAAGCGGCTTTGAGGTGCTGGCCGGTCTGTCGCGCCGATCGGTTAGTGACAATCTGCCTGTCATCATGATTTCGAGCGAAGATTCCGATGATATGGTTCTGCGCGCGTACGAGCTAGGCGCCTCGGACTATATCAACCGCCCGTTTGACTCCCGTGTCGTGCGCCGCCGTGTAAGCAACACCATCCGCCTATACGCCAAGCAGCGCCGCCTGACGAACCTGCTGTCCCAGCAGTACAACGAGCGTGTCAAGAACAGTCGCATGCTCATCGACATCATGGCTGGCGTCATGGAGCTTCGCAACGGCGAGAGCGGCAGGCACGTTACGAACATCGAAAAGCTGACCGAGCTGCTGCTTGGCTGTCTGGTCCAGCGTAGCGACACCATTTCCCTTGACAATGAGGAGCGCTCCACGATTGCCCTGGCTTCGGCGCTGCACGATATCGGCAAGATGTCGATTGACGATGCGATTCTCAACAAACCCGGGCGCCTTACGCCCGAGGAGTTCGAGATTATGAAGACGCATACCACGATCGGCGCCGACATGCTGCTTGAGCTGGGTAGCCATCACGCCGGCAATGCGCTTATGGAATATGCGTACCAGATTGCGCGTTGGCATCACGAGCGCTGGGACGGCAAGGGTTATCCCGATGGCCTTAAGGGCGACGAAATTCCCATTGCCGCACAGGTGGTTTCGGTGGCCGACGTGTACGATGCTCTGACGAGCGTGCGCGTGTACAAGGACGCTATCCCGCACAAGGAGGCAATTCAGATGATCCTGGACGGTAAGTGCGGCACCTTTAACCCGCTGCTGCTCGATTGTCTGCTCGAGGTGCAAGACCAAATTGCCGAGACGTTGGCACGCCCCGCTGACGTCGTCGCGTTTCCCACGATTTAGTTTGACCAAAGGAGTTTTTAATCCATGATTTCCATGCGTGAGGCGTATGAGAAGATCGGCGCCAATTATGATGACGCGTGTGCTCGGCTGATGGGCGAGGAAATGCTCGCCCGCTTTGCCCTCAAGTTTTTGGATGACGAGAGCATGGACAAGCTGGAGGCCGCCATGGCGGCGGGAGACGCCGAAGGTGCGTTTATGGCAGCGCACACGCTCAAGGGCGTGAGCCAGAACCTGGGATTCGATAATCTGTACGAGCCGGCGGTCGTGGTAACCGAAGCACTGCGTGGTGCCGATGCCGTTGACGGCGCTCGCGAGGGGATGCATGCGCTGCAGCAGCAATATGCGGCTACGATGTCGGCCCTGCGCGAGGCGGCCGAATAAGGGCTTGCGAGCCTTGGACTGTGTGCCGGCAGCATATAGGTAATAGGGCGCCCCGCCGGACCATGTGGCCGGCGGGGCGCCTTTATCTGTTGTGCGGTTGGCGAGCTAGCGGGCCTGCTTTACCTTGGCCGCCGCCTCGACAAACGACTTCCACAGGTTAAAGTCGGTCTCGAGCGTCTTCCACGTATACTCAGGGTGCCATTGCACGCCCAGGCAGAACGGCTGGCCTTCGACTTCGATGCACTCGGGAACGCCGTCGGTTGCCTTGGCGACCAAGCGCGTGCTCTTACCCAGTCGATCGACGCAGCAGTGATGTGCCGAGTTGGTCTGGATCAGCCTGTGCCCGCCAACCGCGCGCTCCAGCAGCGAGCCCGGCACAACCTCGACGGGGTGCACGGGGTCGTTGAGCACGTGGGTGTGGCGCCACTGCGTGCTACCCTCGCGCGCGCCCAGGCTCGGCACGTCCATGCACAGGGTGCCACCGGTGGCGACATTGAGCAACTGCGTGCCGCGGCAGGTGGTAAAGAGCGGCTTCTTGGCGCGAAGTACCTCGTTAACCAGCTTAAACTCAAAACGGTCGCGAATCTCGCAGCACAGCGTGGGGTCGTAAGGACGCTCGTCGCCCCAGCGCTTGGGGTTGACGTCCGGGCCGCCAGGAATGGCGATGCCGTCGGCGATATCGACGTAATGACGGATAACCTCAATGTCCTCGGTGATGGACATCTGCAGCGGCAGGCCGCCGGCGGCAAGAATGGCATCGACAAATACGCTCGCAATCTCCTCGTTGGGGGAGAGCGTCTCGCTCAAATAGGGCTTCGCTTCTTCCCAGCGTGGTGCTACCAGGATAAGCGGGCGGTCAGCAGGATCGACGTCGACGTGCGGAGTGTAGGACGATGAGGTGCGGGTTCCGATCATGGGTGCGGCTTTCGAATCCGGGTGGACATGGCACAGGGGCGGCGCAGGACAAACGCTGGTGATGAATTTGCCCGCGTGACAATTGGGTTAGTGGCCCTTAATGGAGTTGAGGAAGTCCTGGGCGCGCTTGGTCTGGGGGTGGTCGAAGAACTCGTCGGGCGTGCCGGTTTCCACGATCTGGCCGTCGGCCATAAACACGACGCGATCGGCCACGCGGCGGGCGAAGTTCATCTCGTGCGTGATGACAATCATCGTCATGCCCTGCTGGGCCAGACGGACCATGACCTCGAGCACCTCGTTGATCATCTCGGGGTCAAGGGCGCTCGTGGGCTCGTCAAAAAGCATGGCCTTGGGTTGCATGGCAAGCGAGCGGGCGATGGCTACGCGCTGCTGCTGGCCGCCCGAGAGCTGTGCGGGCACCTTATCGGCCTGCTCGGCAACGCCCACGCGGCCCAGCAGGTCCATGGCGCGCTCGCGGGCCTCGTCCTTGGAGACGCCCAGCACATCGACCGGTCCCAGCATGACGTTCTGCAGTACGGTCATATGTGCAAACAGGTTGAACTGCTGAAACACCATGCCCAGCTCGGCACGCATACGGGCAAGGTCCTTGCCTTCCTGCGGCAGGGGCTCGCCCTCTATGAGGATCTCGCCCGAGTCGATGGTTTCCAGGCGGTTGATGGTGCGGCACATGGTCGACTTGCCCGAGCCCGAGGGACCGATCACAACGACGACCTCGCCGCGGTTGACCGAGAGATTGATGTCGTTGAGGACGTGTAGGTCGCCATAGTGCTTATCGACGTGTCTGAGCTCGATCAGCGGCTGATTGCCGGTGGAAGAGGTGCTCTGTGCCATGGTGCTCGGCTCCTTATGACTCGAAATGGTAAAGCGTTAGCGGATGATGGTCGCGCCGGTCTTGTGCGAAACATAGACAGCGGCCTTGTTGATCGCGACGTTGATGAGGATGTAGATGACCGCGATAACCAGGTAGACCGACACGAGGGCGTCGTAGTTGGTAATGAGCACGCGGGCGTTTTGCATGAGGTCGGGGTAGCTCACCACGTAGGCCACGGTGGTGTCTTTGACTACGACCACGAGCTGCGAAATCAAGGACGGAATGATAAACCGAATAGCCTGCGGCAACACGATTTTAAAGGTGATTTTAGCTTTGGAGAGACCGAGTGCCTGGGCGGCTTCGACCTGGCCGCGCGGCACGGCGTTGACACCGGCACGGAAGATCTCGGCGAGTACGCCGGCGGCAGCGAGCGCGACGGGAAGCGTGAGCATCCAAAACGACGGCAGCGCGATCTTGTACTGGGGCAGCACCAAAAAGAAGAAGTAGATGAACAGCAGGCTCGGTACGCCGCGGAAGAAATCGGTGAGCACGCGGCAGACCAGCTGCAGCGGCTTAATGTCGCTGGTACGGCCGAGCATAAGGGCTAAGCCCAGCACCAGCGCGATGGCGCCAGCGGTGAGTGCGACTTTAACGGTGCCCTCAAAGCCGGCAAGCAGGAACTTCCAGGTGGTGAGGTGCGTAAAGAAATACCAATAGTGAACCGAAAGCTGGCCGGTCACATAAAAGCGCTGCAACACGAGGACGACGAGCGCGGCGACGGCAACAAGCGAGATGGCGGTGCCGATGCGAATCTTGGCGCGCATCTTGGGGCCGGGAGCCTCGTAGAGCGCATCGCGCATGGTGAGCGCAGAAGAGGAGTGCTTGCTCATCGGAGGATCCTCACCTTCTTATCGATGTAGTTGCCAATGTGGCTCACCACAAAGGCCGTGCCCAGGTAGCCGAGCGCCGAGATAAAGAACGCGGCGACGCCGCCGAGCGAGCGCGTGTTGATGTAGCTCACCACGCCGGTGAGCTCCTGCGGTTGCAACGGCACCTGACTGCCGAGCGCGGTGGTGAGCATGACGGCGATAAAGAGGTTGGTCATGGGCAACACGCTCGAGCGCAGCGCCTGCGGAATCACGATCTTGGCGAGGATACGGCTGAAGCTCATGCCGAGCGAACGTGCGGCTTCGACCTGACCGACGCCGACGGTGTTGATGCCGCTCATAAAGTTCTCGGAGCCAAAGGCCGAGCCCAAAAGAACCGTGGCGACGATAACGCAGGTGCGGTAGGGTAGGACGACCTTGAGCGGCGGCAGCGCATAGACGACGATGATGAGCAGTGCGATGCCGGGGATGTTACGGAAGACCTGGACATACAGGTCGCCAAAGACGCGCAGCGGCTTGAGCGGCGACACGCGTATCACGGTGACGGCGACGGCCAGCACCATGGCGATGGCAAACGACTCAAGCGTCATGCCCCAGGTTGCTAGCAGCGCGTCGATATAGTTCTGGCCATAGAGCGACCAGAGCTCGGAGAGACTCATGCGGACCTCCCGCCGATAAGGAAAGGGGCTCCCGTGTGTACGGAAGCCCCGACAACTCAGTGAGGAAACAGTTTACCGCAATAAAGCGCATCATGCGTTTCCGTATGGTTTCGTTGCGGCCGTTACCAGGCTCGCTGCCTAGGCGCCGATCTCGGGCAGCTCGGGAACATTGGTGTCGCCCGTACGGTCGCCGATGCAGATCTGCCACAGCTCGGTCCAGGTGCCGTCGTCCTCGATCTTCTTAAGGAAGTCGTTAACGAAGGCGACGCCGTCGGAATCGAGCGGCAGACCGATGCCATAGGGCTCCTTGCTGCCGAAGGGCTTGCCGGCAATCTTGTACTTGCCGGGCTCGCGGACCAGGGCGCTCTGCTGCATGTTGTTGTCGATGACGTAGGCGTCAACACGACCCTGCTGGAGTGCCTGGCGGGCCTCCTCGTCGGTCTTGAACTCCTGCTGGCTGGCCTTGGGGGCGAACTCCTCCAGGATGGCGGGGCCGTTGGAGCCGGACTGGACGGCGACGTTCTTGTCGGCCAGGTCGTCGACGCTCTTGATGTCGTCGTTGTCGGCGAGCACCAGGATGGCCTGCTGCGTGTAGTAATAGGGACCGGCAAAGGAGACGAGCTTCTTGCGCTCATCGGTAATGGTGTAGGTGGCAAAGACAGCGTCGACCTGGCCGTTCTGCAGGACGGACTCGCGCGTGTCCGAGGTCACCTGGGTGATCTCGACCTTGTTCTCGCCCAGAATGTAGTTGGACAGGAGCTGTGCGATACCGGCGTCGAAGCCGCGGGTCTGACCGTCTTTCTCGTTGAGGAGGGAGAAGAGCGTGGAGGTCTGAACGCCACCGATCTTAAAGACGCCGGCGTCCTTGACGGCCGTGGCCCAGGTGCTGGCGGCGATGGCGTCGTCATCGGCCTTGGGGCCGTCGTTGACGAGCTTGTCGAATGCCTTGGCATCGAGCGTGGTGGAAGCCTCGGTATCCTCGGAGCCCTTGGAGGAGCCGGTGGCGGAACCCTTGTCGGCCTCGGCGCTGGTGTCAGAGCAGCCGGCAAGACCAAGGCCGGCGACGGTTGCGAAGGTGGCGGCAACGAAGCCGCGGCGGTCGAGAACGACCTGCTGGGAGAGGTTCTTGCTCATGGTAGAACACCTTTCTCAATAAAATCCCTAGCGGTTGAGTAGAGTTATACCCTATCCCGCTCAAATGGGTCAACACGAAATAACTCAGAAACATACTTACCTTATGGGTAATTCTACCTACCAAAAAGGGACAGGTTTATTTTGGCAGGTTTTATCTGGGCAAACGTCAGTTATTACAGCCGAGATAGTGCTTTTCGGACGGCCCGCCTCGCTGTTTTGTCTCAATCAGTAACAGGTAGACGAGGAAATGGGTTCTAACTGTTACAGATTGAGTTTTTCTTTTCAGGGGAATTCGAATGTCTCGATCTGTAACATCTGGACGGACAAAAGGTCTCTATCTGTTACAGATTGAGACAAAGGCCAGGGACTAAGACGTCTTGTCTAGATCTGTAACAGGTAGACGGGAATTCGGACCCTAGATGTTACAGATTGAGATAATCGCGTCGCGAAAATAAAAACCTCCGCAGGGGTGCTTCCCTTGCGGAGGTTTTTTACTCGTTGAGTAGCCTTACGGCTTCGGCGGCCATGTTCTCGACCGTCATGCCGTTCTGCGCGAGCAGCTCGTTGGGGTCGTAGCGGTCGGGGAAGCCCTTGGCGATGCCAAAGGTGCGCGTGCGCACAGGCGTGCAGGCCAAGTAGCACGCGACACGCTCGCCCCACCCACCGTCCAAGATGCCGTCCTCGAGGGTGACGACAACGCGATGCTCGGCGGCAAGGCTGTCGAGAAACTTGCGGTCAAGCTCGGTTGCAAAGCGCGGGTTGACGAGCGTGGCCTCGATGCCGTACTCGGCAGCCAAGCGGTTTGCCACGCGCTCGCCCAGTTCAAAGAAGTCGCCAAGCGCAAGCACGGCTACATCGCGGCCCTGACGCGCGACGTCGTAGCGCACGATGCCATAATCGGCGCCCTCGGCGGGCGCCAGATCGGGACGGCTTACCAGGCTGATGCCCGGTACGCGGATTGCCACGGGATGCTCGCGGTGGTCGAGCGACCAGCTCAGCATGGACAGGTATTCTTCCATGCAGGCCGGTGCCAGGTAGCGCATGTTGGGAAGTCCGCCCAGCATGGAAATATCAAAGAACGAGAGGTGCGTCTCGGACGTTGTGCCAAAGACCGAAGCGCCAAACACCAGGATGGTTGCGGGGGCGTCGTTGAGGCACAGGTCGTGCCACAGTTCATCGTAGGCGCGCTGCAAAAACGTGCCGTATGCGCCAAAGACCGGCTTGGCGCCGGCGCTGGCGAGCGCGGTGGCAAAGGTGACGGCGTGCTCTTCGGCAATGCCCACGTCGACAAACTGCTTGCCTGCCGCGGCGCGAAGCTCGGGCGTAAAGCCCATGATATAGGGCGTGGCAGCCGTGATAGCGACAACCTGCGGGTCGTTCGCGATAGCGGCGTTGAGTGCCTCGCTCGTAATATCGGCATAGGTGCGCGGTGCGGGCTCGCTCGGGTGGCCCGGGCAAAGTTTGCGACCGGTTGCCATATCGAAGGGTCCCACATGATGCCAGTGCTCGGGGTCGCTCTGGGCTGGCTCAAAGCCCTTGCCCTTGGCGGTGGAGACGTGCAGCACGATGGGATGATCGATATCGCGCAGCTCCTGCAGCGTATCGACCAGCGCTTGGACATCGTTACCGGCGTCCAGGTAGCGATAGTCGAGCCCCAGCGCGCGGAAAACGTTGCGCTCGCAGGTGCCGTTGCTGGCGCGCAGCTCGGCCAGATTGCGATACAGACCACCGTGGTTTTCGGCAATGGACTGGTCGTTATCGTTGACGATAATGATCAAGTTGCTGTCGAGATCGGCGGCATTGTTAAAGCCCTCAAACGCCAGACCGCCCGAAAGCGAGCCGTCGCCAATAACGGTAATGACGTTATACGTGTCACCCGCCAGGTCGCGCGCGTGGGCAAGACCGCAGCCCAAGCTCACCGAGGTCGAGGTGTGACCCATGGCAAACAGGTCATGCTCGGACTCGTCGGGATTGGCAAAGCCAGAGGCCTCGCCATAACGCTCCGGATCGATATAGGTGTACGCGCGCCCGGTCAGCGCCTTGTGGGCGTAGGTCTGGTGCGAAACGTCAAAGACAAGCTTGTCGATGGGGGAGTTAAACACGCGATGGAGTGCGACCGTGAGTTCAACGACGCCTAGGTTGGGGGCAACGTGTCCGCCGACAGCGGCGGAGCTTTCGAGGATGGCGTGGCGAATCTCGTCGCAGAGCTGCGGGAGCTCGGCGCGATTAAGAGCCTTGACGTCCTCGGGCGTTGTCGTTTGCGTAAGCAGCATCGTTGTGGGTTACTCCATGCGAATCGAGCGCCGGCGCTCCCTCGGCCGGCACAATTGCACAGAACAGTCTCGCACATTTTGGCGTTTGATATGTGACGGCGGCGCGGTAATTCGCCAACTGGCGGGGCAAAACGTTTTGTCCGATGCCATACTGGTAGATTCGATGATGATTTTATTCAATGCGTGCAGGCCGTGGCTTTTTTTT
>UQHQ01000021.1 GCA_900540945.1 uncultured Collinsella sp.
AATGACGGATGTGCCCCTGTCGAGCATCAGCTGCGGCTCGCCTACACCACGCCCGCCGCAACGCTCTATCGCTTTGGAGCCCTTGGCGCTTGCGAGCCGCACGAACAGGCAGCCTGCCCCACAACCGAGCTCGATCTCAGGCTCGGACGAACCCTGTAGCCCGCCAGCCCCTCCACGGGCAACAATCCTATTCCACAACACAACCAACAGAAAGGAGTCCTCATGGACACCAATCATTCCCCCATCATCAGCCCCCTCACCATGCGTGAATCCGCCCGAGGTATCACGCTCACCAGCATTTACGATGAGATGCTCGCCCGTCGCGAGCTCTCCGTCATGGGAAACATCGAAACCCCGATGGCTCACGACCTATGCCAGCAGATCCGCCTGCTCGATGCCACCGACCCCAGCCGTCCCATCACCATATTTGTCGCCAGCGCCGGCGGAAGCGTGCGATCGGGTCTTGCGATCTATGACGCCATGCGCCTCGCATCGTGCCCCATCCGCACCGTTTGTCTGGAATTCGCCGCGTCCATGGGTGCCGTGATCTTTATGGGCGGCGACGATCGCCGCATGGCGCCCCATGCAGAGCTCATGATTCACGACCCGCTGATCCCCCAGGGGGCAGGCGGCTCGGCACTTGCGCTACAGGAAACCAGCCGGCGTCTCATGCAGACCCGCAAGACCCTCACGCAAATCCTCTCGGACCGCAGCGGCCTCACGCCCAAGCGCATCCAGTCCCTCACTGCAAAAGACACCTACCTTTCGGCCGAGCGCGCCGTCGAGCTCGGCTTTGCCCACGAAATCCTCTCGACCACCAAGGAGGTCGCCCATGTCTAACCTCACCAGCCGCCTCGCCGCATCTGAGTCCGCATCGTCCACCATCCTCGCCAAGGATCGAACGCTTTCCTGCGACACCCGCCAAACGGGACTCAACAACAACGCACTTGTGATCGGCCCCTCGGGAGCCGGCAAGACCCGAAACGTCCTCAAGCCCAACCTGCTGCAAATGAACGCAAGCTACATCGTGCTCGACACCAAAGGCACGCTCTGTCGCGAAGTGGGACCCGTGCTGGCAGCCCACGGCTACCGCGTGCAATGTCTCAACTTCGCCGACCTCAACACCGTCCCGGCCCTTGCGCCCGGCATCGAGCGCTGCGGCTACAACCCCCTGAGGCACATTCGCCGCAAGGCGGACGGCAGGCCCAACCAGCAGGACATCCTCTCGGTGGCAAAGGCCATCTGCCCCATCGAGGACAACAACCAGCCTTTTTGGGATCATGCGGCGGCAAACCTGCTGTCGTGTCTTATCGCCTACGTCACCGAACAGCTACCCGCCGACGAGCAGACGATCAGCTCGGTCATCAAGCTGATCGAGCACCTGCAGGACGGTGCCACGGGTCGATTGTTTGACGACCTGATCACGATCGACCCCCAAAGCTATGCCCTCTCGCTATGGCGGCGCTACGCCATTACGCAAAATGCCGAGCGCATGCACGCGAGCATCGTCGGCATCCTTGCCGAAAAGGTCATGTGTCTGGGATTCGACGGTGCGGCACAGCTCTATCGTGAGTGCCATCAGGTGGACTTCGCTTCCATGGGACACACCCCCTGCGCCCTATTTGTAACCGTGAGCGATATTGACCGCAATCTCGATCCGCTGACCGGCCTCTTTATTTCGCAGGCGTTTATGGACCTCATTCGTGAGGCCGATAGGCAGCCCGACGGCAGCCTGCCCGTGCCCGTGCGCTTTATGCTCGATGACTTCGCAAATCTGCAGATCCCCCAGATCGACAACGTGCTCTCGATTATCCGAAGCCGCAACATCTGGGCAACGCTGCTGCTGCAGTCGACCAACCAGCTCGATGCGCTCTATGGCGAGGCACGCGCACGCTCCATCATGGGCAACTGCGACACGCATCTGGTGCTGGCGTTCCAGGATCCCGAGAGTGCCCGGGTATTTTCCGACCGCGCCAACGCGCTGCCCAGCACGCTCATGGCGACGCCGATCGATCGCTCGTGGCTCTTTGTACGCGGTCGCACTCCCGAACAGGTCGAGCGCTTTAGGCTCGAAGACCATCCGCTCTACGGGGAGCTGCCCGAGGCGCATCGAGGCCATGTGGAGACCGAGCTCTAGACGCAGGGCCCTCGCAGCACGCGACGCTCCGGCGAAGATCCTTAAAGGCCGTGCGCCCCGGAGCCACGGCAAAGCAAAGGGGCCCGCATCCGATGGGATACGGGCCTCTGACTATAAGGCGCGATGCGTTAACAGCAGCGACTACTTGCGATGCGCGCGGTAGAACTCGATGAGCGCCTGGGTCGAAGCGTCCTGCTCGGCCTTAGCGGCGTCATCATGGAAGGCCGGGGTAATCTGCTTGGCAAGCTGCTTGCCCAGCTCGACGCCCCACTGGTCGTAGGAGTCGATGCCCCAGACCGTGCCCTCGACAAACGTGATGTGCTCGTACAGGGCGATGAGCTCACCGAGTGCGAACGGGGTCAGCGTGTCGCCGAAGATCGAGGTCGTCGGACGGTTGCCCTCAAAACAGCGGGCCGGGACGATCTGCTCGGGCGTGCCCTCGGCGCGCACCTCATCGGCCGTCTTACCAAAGGCGAGCGCCTTGGTCTGGGCCAGGAAGTTGCCCAGGAACAGCTCGTGGACATCCTGGCCGCTGTCGGTTGCGGGGTTGGCAGTATTGGCGAAGGCGATGAAATCGGCCGGAACCACCACGGTACCCTGGTGCAGCAGCTGGTAGAAGGCGTGCTGACCGTTGGTGCCGGGCTCGCCCCAGAAGATCTCACCGGTGTCGGAGGTCACGGCGCTGCCGTCCCAGCGGACGTGCTTGCCGTTGGACTCCATGGTGAGCTGCTGCAGGTAGGCCGGGAAACGGTGCAGATACTGGCAGTACGGCAGCACGGCGTGGCTCTTGGAGCCGAAGAAGTTGACGTACCAGACGTTGAGCAGGCCCATCAGCGCGACGGCGTTGTTCTCGAGCGGCGTGTTGCAGAAGTACTCGTCGATGGCATGGAAGCCCTCGAGGAACTGCTGGAAGCGCTCGGGGCCGAGCACGACGATCAGCGACAGGCCCACGGCGGAGTCGACGGAGTAGCGGCCGCCGACCCAGTTCCAGAAGCCGAAGGCGTTGGCGGGGTCGATACCGAAGGCCTCAACCTTCTCGAGTGCGGTGGAAACGGCGACGAAGTGCTTTGCCACGGCCTCGGCGTTCTGCTCATCGGAGCCATCGATAGCGCCCTGAGCCTTGAGCTGCTCGAGCATCCAGGTCTTGACCTCGCGAGCGTTGGTGAGGGTCTCGAGCGTGGTGAAGGTCTTGGAGACGATGATCACGAGCGTGGTCTCGGGATCCAGGCCCTTGAGCTTCTCGGCCTGGTCGTTGGGGTCGATGTTGGAGATATAGCGGCAGTCGATACCGGCGTCGGCATAGGGACGCAGAGCCTCGTAGGCCATGACCGGGCCCAGATCGGAGCCGCCGATGCCGATGGACACCAGGTGCTCGATCTTCTTGCCGGTAACGCCCTTCCACTCACCGGAGCGCACGCGCTCGGCGAAGGCATACATGCGATCGAGGACCTCGTGCACGTCGGCGACGACGTCCTGGCCGTCGACGATGAGCTGGCCCTTCTCGGTTGCCGGGCGGCGCAGCGCGGTGTGCAGGACGGCGCGGTCCTCGGTGGTGTTAATGTGCTCGCCGGAGAACATGGCGTCGCGGCGCTCCTCGAGCTTCACCTCGCGGGCAAGATCGCACAGCAGCTTGACGGTCTCATCGGTCACCAGGTTCTTCGACAGATCGAAGTGCAGGTCACCGGCGTCAAAGCTCAGCTTGTTCACGCGCTCGGCATCGGCGGCGAACCAGGCCTTGAGGTCGATACCATCGGCCTCAAGCTTCTCCTGATGAGCCTCGAGTGCCTTCCAAGCGGCAGTCGACGTAGCATCGATAGGTGCGGCAACAGTTGCCATAGAGTCCTCCTCAGCATACGGGCGCACGCCTCCATGCGCCCGGACATTCAGATGCCACTATTCTAGCGCAGGTCAAGACTATAATCAGCGAGCGTTGCCAATCGGCCCCCAAACGGCAACCGATCAAAAAGGGACAGGCTTATTTTGGCAGGTCAAACGCTTTACCAACCAAAAATAACCCATCCCTTTATGGCAAATATTAGGCCGCGGCGCAGACGCTACCGAGCAACTCACGCAGAGGAGACCCGATGCCCTCCAGCAGTTCGGGAGCGATAATGGCAAAAACGGGAACCTCGCCGGCTCCCGCGACAGCAGGCACCTTGCCCTCCGAGACAATACATCCATAAGGGACAAAACCGTCTTCGCCGGCATCGAGCACGGCCATGCGACGCGCGAGTTCGCGCGCAAAGCCGGCAGTATCGGCATCGCCGATCGCCAGGACAAAGTCCACGCCTTCGTCGGTCGCCAGGGCCACGGCTTCGTCGATCAGTTCGTCTCCCCCGTCACCCTCAACCGAGCCGCAGCGAAAAAGCACGCGCTCGAGCAGAGCTCGATCAAGCGAGCCGAGCGCCGCCGAGACGAGCTCATCACGCGTATGCTTGTCTCCGCCCAGCACGACCAGCGCCTTGGTGCCACCGTAGTGAGCGACCAATCGTCCGCACCAGCGAGCCACGCCTCCATCCGCAACAAGGCGTGTCGGCATACCAAACCCATAATTGACCATCTTTCCCACAACCCTTCCGTGCGCATAGGCGGTATCAATCGTTAGGCTCATGCTACGAAGCAAGGTTTTCCGAGCTGTTTCGCACTCTTTAGAGCTGCGTTAAAAACCCGATCCAACCGCACGACCATACCTACCAAAACAAACCAGTCCCTTTTTGACAAGTTTTGACGATGTCCGGACGAGCGGGTATTATCGAACAGATATTCGATAAGAACATGTGTTTGATGGAGGGACACGGATGGCGCACGAGCAGCACACCTATATCTGCATCGACCTCAAGACGTTTTATGCCAGCGTCGAGTGCGTCGACCGCGGGCTCAACCCGCTCACCACCAACCTGGTCGTTGCCGACGAATCGCGCGGGCGCACAACCATCTGCCTCGCCATCACACAAGCCATGAAGGACCTCGGGATACACAACCGCTGCCGTCTGTTCGAGATTCCCGACGGCATCGACTACATCAAAGCAGTGCCGCGTATGCAGCACTACATGGAGGTGTCGGCGCAAATCTACGGCATCTATCTGGAATACGTCAGCCCCCAGGACGTGCACGTCTACTCCATCGATGAGTGCTTTATCGACGTGACGCCCTATCTGGACCTTTATCACACCGATGCGGAAGGGTTCGCCTGCACGCTGCGCGACGAGGTCTTGGGGCGCACGGGCATCACGGCAACGGTCGGGATCGGCCCCAACCTATTCCAGGCCAAGGTGGCACTCGACATCACCGCCAAGCACGTGCCCAGTCGCATCGGCAAACTCGACGACGAAACCTTTCGCAAAGAGATCTGGCCCCACCGTCCCATCACCGACATCTGGGGCATCGGCCCCGGCGTGGCAGCCCGACTCGAAAAGTATGGCGTCTACGACCTGATGGGCGTCGCCGCGCTCGACGAAAACCTGCTTTACGACGAACTCGGCGTCAATGCCGAATATCTCATCGACCACGCCTTCGGGCGTGAGCCGACAACCATCGCCGATATCCAAGCCTATCGCCCGCAAGCGACTTCGATCACCACAGGACAGGTGCTCTCGAAGGGCTATGCCTACGAGCAGGCCTACACCGTCTTGCGCGAGATGGTCGACAACGCCGTGTTGGACTTGGTCGATAAGCACGTAGTCTGCGACAGCATCTCGCTCTTTGTGGGCTACGCGAGCGAGCGCGCCGACATACGCCGCCTCGACGCCAGTGGTACAGCGCAATATGTGGACGGATGCGGGCACCTGCGCTCGAGCACGTCGAGTATCGAACCCACCGCAACCGCCGGCCCCGAGCTCGCGCCCCGTGCTCCCAAGCCCGTCCAGCGCGATGACGAACGGCGCCGCCTGGTGCGCGAAGCGCAGGCAATCGATGGCATCTTTGTGGGAAAGCATGGCGGCAAACCGCGTGGTGGCTATGCCGCGCTCTTTGCGCACTCCAACGCCTCGCGCAAGCTGCCCGAGCGTACCAATTCGTTTAAGAAGATCATGGGCTATTTCGATGTGCTCTGGGCGCAGACTGTCGATCCCAAACGACCAGTCAAGCGCATCAACCTGGGCTTTGGCAACCTCATGCCCGAGGAATTTGCCACCATCGATCTGTTCAGCGATATCGAGGCCGATGAGCGCGAGCGCGACCTGGCGCGCGCCGTCCTGGCCGTGAAAGGCAAGTACGGCAAGAACGCGCTCGTCAAGGGATTAAGCTTTACCGCCGGCGCCACCGCGCGCGAACGCAACGACCAAGTTGGAGGACACCGTGCCTAAACCCAAACAACAGCCCATGCGCCCGCCGACCGCCTTCGAGCGCCTGGCGGACCCCGAGGGCAGACGCCGCGCAGCCGACCCCAACCTCACTGCCAACGGTGCCGTGCGCGCCAACCGCGCCGCACAGTTTATGCCCTTTGCCGCCCTCACGGGATACTACGAACTCGTGCGCAAGCAGGAAATCACCGTCGAGCAAAAACGTGAGCTCACGGAAGAAAAAGCCCTCGAGCTTTCGCAAAAGCTCGAGGGCCTCAAACGCGGCGACTTGGTGCGCGTCACCTATTACGATACGTACGGCTATCGTAGCCGCACGGGCATTCTCGACGAAGTGTTACCCGCATTCAAGCTGCTCAAACTCAGGGATATCGCCATCAACTTCGACGATATCCAGGACATTGAGCTACGCGGACGAGCCTAGCGACGAGAACGCTTGCGCAAGACGAGAGCAATGCCAAGCACTGCGGCAGCTGCAACCAGCAATCCCAAGACCAGCGTGAGGGTCGAGTCGCCAGCGCGAGGCAGCGAGCCGTCCTTCGGAGTCTTCTTAGCGGTCGTCGTGACGGTGGTCGTGGTGCTGCTCGACTGGTCGTTGCCACCCGTCTGGCTGCCGCCAGGCTGATCGCCGCCACCCGGCTGCGAAGGATCGGTGGGTTCCGTCGGATCCGGAGTACCGGGATCAACCGGATTCTCCGAATTCTCCTTGCGCTGGATCCAGACCTGGCAACCATAGAACGGGTTGGCGGTACCAAGGCACAGACCCTGGTTGGTCACCGCAAAGGTGCGCAGACCATGGTTATACGGATCGTTAAAGCCATTGGTCGTCAGCGTCGTAAAGTTCACGCCGTCCTCGGTCACATACATATCAAAGCCGCGCTCGGCATCGCGCAGGTAACACATGCACGTAAGGACACTCTGCAACTTCTTGAGGTTCTCCTCGCTCAGCAGCTTATCGAGCGCATCCTGAATATCGCTCGGCAGCTCGGTGCCATAGGCATCCTCGTACTGCTGCTTAAGGCTCTCATAGCTATCGAGCATGTCCTGATACTGGTCGGCAAAGGACTTGAAGTACGCGATCTCGCCATCGATCTTCTGAACATAAGCGGCGTCGTCCTCAAAGTCCTGGGACATCGTCGCGGCCTGATCGCAAAGACCGACCGCGGCATCCTCCAGCGCATCGCTCAGATCGCCAAAGCCCTTAGCAACCTCGGTCTTCTCGTCATCGACATCGACGGCCTTGTTTGAATCATCAACCTCGGCAGCTTCGTTCGAATCATCGACCTCGACGGCCTCGTTTGAATCATCGTCCGCAAGCGTGTTCACGGGAACGATGGGGTCGTCAGGCGATTTCTTGTCGAGCAGGTGATCGAGCAGGTCCCTAAGGCGCTGAACCTGAGAGTCCCACTCCTCGGGCGTCATATCGATAATGTCGCCATTGGAGAACTGGCCGATCGGCTCAAGCAGGCTCGCGGTATCAAAGGTACCGATATACAGCTTGCCGTCGAACTTCTGCATGCGCCAAATGTACTGGTTCTCGTTTCGGCCAAAGCCCGAAGTCAGGCCGGAAATACCGCCCTCGGGGAACATGTCGGTGCGATCGCCAACGACGAGCTCCATGTTCTCGTCCTTGTCCATGCGATAGATGTTAACCGACTGCTCAAGATTGGCATTCACAAACGAGCAGTCAACGCCGCCCATGCTGCTCTTGCCGCCCTCTTCGGTGTTGGATTTGTTGAACAGGATGCGCTCGAGGGCAATCTCCTCGTCGTTGTATTCACCGATATAGAGGTAGTCGTTGTAGACGATGAGGTTGGCAGCGCCAGAACGGGTACGGGCAGGATCGATGCCAAAGCAGTACTTTGCACCGTCCGTCTTCTGATCGCCGACAATGGGAGTCCACGAATAGCTGCCGTCGGCATTCTTGTCGCCACGGACCATGGCAAACGACTGCATGGAATTATCATCGGGAGCGTTCTCGGGCGTACCGGTGCAGATGGTCGCATAGAGATGGCCATTGTACGAGACCATATCCCAAATGGCGCCGCCGTAGATGCTGTCCTGATAGCGAATCGCCGGATAGCCAAACAGCGTCTCCGAGTTGGCAATCTCGGTGAAGCTGTCCTGGCCCTTCGAGGGGTCAGACGACGTCAGGATTGTCGACACAAAATTACCGTTCGCGTCTTTACCCACATTACTGATGACGAGCTGGCCATCATGGACGCACATGCCGCGGATACCGGTAGAAATGCCCTGCTTGTAGGCAGCACCGTAATCCTGCATGCTCGAAAGGCCCTGATAGACAACTTTGTACTCATCCGTCTTAGGATCGATCTCGTATACAGCAGGCAGGCCGCCTTTGCCGTCATTGGTCCTGACGCTGCCGCAGAAATAGAGCTTACCCTTATAGCTCACGGCATTGCGGAACAAAGGAGCGACGCCGTTGAGCGATTCAGAGAGTAGCAGCTTGGTCTCACCGGTCTTGGTATTGATCTTGACCAAGATGCCGCCGCTGTCCTTGTCGGCCGTGCCGTCCTCCTTCTGCTGTCCATAGAAGAAGGTACCGTTAAACATGGCCTCCAGCGTCAGGTGCATGGTTTCGACATCAAAGGAATCGCCCAGCGTGCTGTTCATGAGCGTCAGCGTGTTGCCCATCGCCGCATAGCAGGTGCCCACATAAAGCCAGTCACCATAGCTCGCAGCCGCCCAAGTGTAGCTCTGGCCGCGATCGCCTTCGTTGTTGGCCGTATTACCATCGGCGCCCGGAACGGCAACGGCACCGTTACCCTGGTAGTCGACGATGCCATCCGGCTGCGACGTTCCTACCGTAGGATGCGAGAGCTTCTCAAAGGAATACCCATTTCCCGCATTGTAGGTAACGGCACCCGATGCGTCTTCGGCGTGCGCCGGCAGCGGCGATACCAAGATAGCGGCAAGCGCTGCCACCAAGCCAAGTGTTCCCACTCGTCTCATAAGGTTATAGCCTCCCCTGTCCTAAAGCCCAGTTTTAGCATTCTTCATTTCTGTCCACGGTTAATTGCAATCTGAGCACAGCAATAATCAGTGTATAAATATACACCTGTAATTTTTTGGACGGGTTCATAGATGCTCGATTGGTAGCGAATTCCGCGCAAACCGTCACCAAACTCCACTTTTGCCGCATCTAAAGGTTATTTTTGCGCAAATTTTTGGATGCCGATAGTCACAATGGGCAGGAGGCTGGTACCCACCGGAGAGGGCAACGCCTACATTTTCATAACGTAATAGCCCGCACCCCTCACTGCCGTCTCGAGTGTGTCGCGATCAACCGGGCGCTTCGAGCGCACGCGTGCCGTGTGGTCCGCGTACGTTACCGTAGCCCACACGCCATCCAGCGCATTGAGGGCATTGGCTACGTTCTGAGCGCAGCTGTCACAGCTCATGCCGCCGATGAGCAGCTCATCGCTATAGGGATAGTGCGATGCATCGGTATCCAACACAACAACCTTTTTGGCCTTCTTACCGCTCGCGCCATCGCTGCAGCAACTCTTTCCGTGTGTCGAAGCGACAATGCGACGCAGGCCAAAGAACATGCCAACGACAATCACGGCAAGCACGATGAGATTCGCAGGGTTGAGCAAGTCACTCATGCGTTCCCCTTTCAAGTAGCCCTATCTAGATACCCCCATGGGGTGTCCCCATCTTAACCCAAAATCATGTCCGTTCGGTCAATTAGTTTCCCTCTTCAAACTTTTTTGTTGACCATGGCTTACTTTCGTGTATAAGTTTTCCTAGGCTAACAAGTGAGGGCTCGAAAGGGGCAGCGTGACTCGAACCATTGACATCCCAACATACCAAACGGCTGTCGTGCGCAACTGCTCCCCTACGCTCGCAGGTATCAAGCCGGCTTCGCTCTTTACCTATCCCGGCGTTTACGCCAACCAAAACGGAAAACCCGGCGCCGCCCATATCGAAGAGCGACGCTCTCGCCTGCTCGCCGTCATAGCCCAATGCAACCGCGAGCTCCAGCCACTCGGGATCCATATGAGCGTTTTGGTCTGGCGCCCCTGCGGAGCGCTCATCTATGTGTACCGCCCTGCGGACCTCATGCGATACCTCTCCGACCCCCGTGCCACGACGGCGCTGGCCGCCGAAGGTTACGATGTCCACAACCTGCCCGCATCCCTGGTGCATCTCGCCACGCGCATCACGCTGGCAAGCAGCAATGCCGCAGAAAGCGCCTATGACGGCAGCGTCTGCGCACTCGCGCGAAATAGGCACTGCGATACGGGGTGCATATGCGAGTTCCCCCACGAAATTGGCTATTTTTTGGGCTATCCCTACGAAGATGTCCATCAGTTTATCGTCCAGCACGGCGAAAACTATAAGGTCTTTGGCGCATGGAAGGTATACACAAACGTTGAACAGGCGCTCACGACCTTCGATTCCTATCGCGCATGCACGCAATACCTTACCTATATCTATCAACAGGGCTGCACCCTGAGACAGCTTGTACAGGCAGCCCGATAGAGCATACAAAACGCGGCCGCACGCCGCACAACTGAAAGGACTCATCATGAGCAAGATCGCCGTCGTCTACTGGAGCGGAACGGGCAACACCGAGGCCATGGCAAACCTCGTCGCCGAAGGCGCCACGTCCGCGGGCGCCGAGGCAGAGGTCATCTCCTGCGCCGACTTCTCCGCAGACAAGGCCGCTGGCTATGACGCTATCGCCTTCGGCTGCCCTGCCATGGGTTCCGAGGAGCTTGAATACGATGAGTTCCAGCCCATGTGGGATGAGGTCAAGGAGACCCTCGGCGACAAGAAGGTCGTCCTCTTTGGCTCTTATTCGTGGGCCGAGGGCGAATGGATGGACAACTGGAAGGCGGACACCGACGAGGCGGGCGTCAACGTCGTCGATTCCGTCATCTGCTACGATGCGCCCGACGATGAGGGCGAGGCGGCCTGCAAGGCCCTGGGAGCAGAGCTGGCCTAACGAAGCCGTCAGAAAGTCGCAAAGCAACTGACAGCCGAGCACCGCACAACAACAGTCGTTCACGCCCAAACAAAAACGGGGGCCGGATACTATCCGGTCCCCGTTTGTTATATCGACAACTTCGACGCGCCGCTACGAGATATTGCCCAAGAACGCCTTGGTGCGTTCGCTCTTGGGGTGGTCGAAGACCTCGCTCGGCGTGCCCTCTTCCACGATAACGCCGCCGTCCATAAAGACGACGCGATCGGCGACGTCGCGAGCAAAGCCCATCTCGTGGGTCACCACGATCATGGTCATACCGTCACGTGCCAGGTCGCGCATGACGCCCAATACATCGCGGACGAGCTCGGGGTCGAGCGCCGACGTGGCCTCGTCAAAGAGCATCACGTGCGGGTTCATCGACAGGGCGCGGGCGATGGCCACGCGCTGCTGCTGGCCGCCCGAGAGCTGGCTCGGCATAAAGTCGATGCGCTCGGCCAGGCCGACCTTGGTCAGCTCCTCGACGGCGATCTTCTCGGCCTCTTCCTTGCTGCGCTTGAGCACCTTTTGCTGCGCAAGCATGACGTTCTTTTTGACCGACAGGTGCGGGAACAGGTTGAACTGCTGAAACACCATGCCCAGGTGCGTGCGCACTTTGTTGAGGTCGACGCCCTTGGCACACACATCCACGCCCTCGACGACAATCGAGCCGCTCGTGGGATGCTCCAGGCGATTGATGCAGCGAAGCATCGTCGACTTGCCCGAGCCTGAGGGGCCCAAGACCACAACGACCTCACCCTTGTGCACATCCAGATCGATATCGCGCAGGACCACGTTGTCCCCAAAGGCCTTCTGGAGGTTCTTGATGCTGACGACGACCTCGTTCGAGTTATTGGTTTCGCTCATGATAGGACCTCCTTACAGACCGGCGATGTGATCGGCGGGCGTCGCGACAACCTGTCCGGCGCTCTTGGCGGGACGCTTCTTCTTGGTCTCGGCCGTGCCCAAAAGCCTCGCCTCAAGACCGCTCACCAAGCGAGCGAGCGGCAGGGTGATGACCAGATAGAACAGGGCGGCAACCACGTACGGTGTAATGGAGCCCGTCGTGGCCACGATGGTACGGGCGTTCATGACGATCTCGACCACACCCACGGCGGCAAGCAGCGACGTATCCTTGTAAAGCAAGATAAACTCGCTGGTCAGCGTAGGCAAAACATTACGGAACGTCTGCGGAATCATGACATAGAGCAGCGTCTGGAACGCGTTCATGCCCAGCGAACGCGCAGCCTCGTTTTGGCCCTTGGGGATCGATTGAATACCGGCACGGAAGATCTCGCATAGGTACGCAGACGAGTTCATGGCCATGACGATAACGCCAAGCACGTAGTCATCAACCTTGACGCCGGCCAACGGCAGACCGAAGAACGCGATATAGATCTGCAGGAACGCCGGCGTACCGCGGATGATATTCACATAGATGCCGGCGAGGCAGCGCAGGATGCGCGACTTGGAGATGCGCATGAGCGACAGCGCAAAGCCAAAGGGAATGGCCAACGGAAATGCCACGAGCACGATCGAGAGCGACATAAGGAAGCCCTTAAAGACGATCGGCAGGCTTTGGACCAAAATGACCGGGTTTAAGAACAGGCGCAGGAACATATTGGAGTTCCAGGCCTCGACCCACGGCTGCTCCTTAAGATCGGCCAGGAAGTTATCGAATGCCGTCACGCCCTTGATCTCGACGGAAGGAATCTTGGAAATCTTCTTGGTCGAACCGTCGGCGAGCGTATAGGTGCCGCTAAAGGCCTCTTCGCCGCCCTCGACGGGAAACGTCACGCCGTAAACCTCGACACGGAAATAGCCGCCGGCAGGCGCCGTCTCGCCAAAGTCGATTTTGAGCGTCTGGCCGTCAGCCTTGCACGTTGGCTTCATGGGCGTACGATCCATGAGGTCCTCGCCCGAGAGCATCGTCAATCGCGTGTCATCGGTATCAAACGTCGTGCCGTCGACAAACGTCAGCGAAAGACCGCTCAGCTCCTCGTCGGCATCGGCCTGGACCTCCCAGGTAATGCGCGTCTCGGTGCCGCCGACCACAGCGCTGCCCGAACCGGTGTTGGGTCGGGCGGTAATCTTTGCGGTCTCAAGCGCCTGGGCGGTCGTGGGCGCATATGCCCCCGCGCACACCAGCGCGAGCACCACGGCCATGACGCAGGCTAGCTTTTGGAGCAAGGCGGGCAGTAAAAAACGCTGCTCCGCGGCCCCTTCGTTCAATCGAGACAAGGTGGCTCCTATCGTAGAAGTTGCCGGCAAAACGAGACGGAAGCACTCTCCGTCGAGAGAAGCGCAAAGGCCCTCTCCGCAAAACGGAAAGGGCCTACACGCAATCAAGCATCTATTTACTTGATGTTGTACTTAGCCATGAGGGCGTCGACGGTACCGTCGTCGGTCAGGTCCTTGATGGCCTGGTTGATGTCGTCCTTGAGCTTGGTGTTGCCCTGGTTGATGGCGATGGCGTACTCCTCGCCGGTGCTGATCTGCTTAATGGTCTGGCAGGTGTTGAACTGCTCGGCGGTCAGCTGGCTGGCAACGGAGCGGTTGGTGACTACGGCGTCGCCCTTATCGGACTGCAGGGCGCTGAAGCACTCGGTAGCGTCCTTGTAGGGGACGATCTTGGCCTTGGGGAAGTTCTCCTGGGCAAAGGACTCGGCGGTCGAGCCAGACTGGACGATGATGGTAGCGTCGGCGTTGTTGAGCTTCTCGCTGTAGTTGTCGGCCGTGATGTCGGTGTTATCGACCTTGGTCACGATAGCCTGATCGTCCATGTAGTAGGAATCGGAGAAAGTGACTTCCTTCTCACGCTCGGGCGTGTCGGTGATAGCCGCGATTGAAACGTCATACTTGGCGCCCGAAGCGACGCCCGGAACCAGCGTGTCAAAGTCATTGTTGACGTACTCGACATCCAGGCCCAGCTTGTCGCCGATAGCCTTGATGAGCTCAAGGTCAAAGCCCTGATAATCGCCGTTGTCATCCTTGTACTCAAACGGAGCGTACTCGGCAGAGGTGCCGACGGTCAGCGTACCGTCCTTGACGAGCGCGTACTCCTTGGAGCCGTCGACCTTCTCGACCTTAGCGTCGTCAGAGCTGCTGGAACCGGCATTGGAACCAGAGGTGGCGTTGGACGAGCCGCAGCCCGTCAGAGCAAGGGCGAGCGCCATAGCACCCGTGGCGGCAAATGCGCCAAGCTTCTTCAGCTTCATAATCAGTCTCCTTCCGGTGACCTCGTTTGATTCAGAGGTCTGCAAAAACTGTTGGCTATTATGCACCCGGAATTACGAATCTGCAATGAGAAAACTGATTGAAACAAACCCATAACGTGAATGGAATACTCTACTTTGTGACAGTCATTACTGCTGCAATGACCTTAATAGTCTAATTTCAGCTGCATAACCTGCAAGTTCGTTCGGAGTCTCCAAAATAAACGGCAGCGAACGCAAGTGGCCATTCGATACAATATTCTGCATAACCTGCATACCTCCACCAAATTCCTCACTGCCAAGGTATCCCTTGCCGATGCACTCGTGACGATCTTTATGGGCGCCACAAGAGTTCTTCGAATCGTTGATGTGTACGGCATGCAAGCGATCGATACCCACCACGCGGTCGAACTCGTCGAGTACGCCGTCCAGATCATGGATGATGTCGTAGCCGGCATCGCTCACATGGCAGGTGTCTAGGCAAACGCCCAGCTTGGCCGACAGCTCGGGGCGTTTGCCGGCAACACCCTCAATGATGAGCGCCAGTTCCTCAAAGCTGCGGCCCACCTCGGTGCCCTTGCCCGACATGGTCTCGAGCAGCACCGTCGTCTGCTGGCCCTCAAACATCACCTGACACAGGGCGTCGACAATCATCTGAATGCCGGCGTCGGAGCCCTGCCCCACATGCGCACCGGGATGGAAGTTGTAGTAGTTGCCGGGCAGCGCCTCCATGCGCCGCAGGTCCTCTGCCATAGCCTCCAAGGCGAACTCGCGCGCCCGCTCTTTGGCAGAACAGGGGTTGTAGGTATACGGGGCATGCGCCACCAGCGGTCCAAAGTCGTTTTGCGACATAAGCTCGCGCAGAGCCGCCACGTCATCCATGTCAAGTTCTTTTGCCTTGCCACCGCGCGGGTTGCGCGTAAAGAACGCAAAGGTATTGGCGCCAATGGACAACGCCGTCTCCCCCATTGCCCGATAGCCCTTCGTCGTCGAAAGATGACACCCGATCGTCAGCATCTCCAGCTCCCTCCTCATCAGTTGCGGTGAAATACGGTCTATTGGTGCCCTATTTTGGCGCAAACAGACCGTATTCCACCGCAAGTTATAAAAGGGGCATCAGGGGCAAAGGCCTCCAAGGCATTCCAGGCGCTGGCGCCATGCCCCCACGCACTAAAGTTTCAAGCGAATCGCATCGATAATGCGCGCGCAGCGCTGCGTGGCGGCAAGGGGCATGACGGGACTCTCGAGTTTCCCCGCCCGGATGAGCTGGGTCGCATGCTGGATTTCGCCGTAGAAATCATCGATCTCAAACGGGGCATTTATTTCGAGCGTTCGACCGTCGGAATACTTCACATGGGCGAGCTCGGGGCGATGGAGACGCTCGATTTCCAACGAGCCTCGCTCACAGACAATCGTTAAGCGGCTTTCATATGTTGCTTTGCCGTCGCACACCATATGAATGGGTATACCGCCGACGCTCATACGGATCTCGTCGGCCCAATCGACGCGGCCGCCTGATACGTCACGCCAGCGAACTTCACGGGATGAAACCTCGCACGCGCCCGCGAGCAAATCCTCAAACCAACCGACCGCATAGCAGCCCATGTCATATAGACAGCCGCCCTGCAACGAATCAAGCAGATAGCCCGAAGGAGGCTCGCCGTAATCGAGCTTTTGCACGCTTTCAATCGAGACAATACGGCCAAGCTCACCCGACGCAAGCAAGTCCTTCACGCGAGTGCGCATCGGGCAAAACCGATTCTTCATCGCCTCCATAAACAGCACGCCGCGCTCACGAGAGGTGGAGGCAATCGAGAGAGCCTCTTCCTCACTCAAAACGGCCGGCTTTTCGCACAGCACGGCCTTTCCCGCGCGCAGTGCCCGACAGACCCAATGCGCATGCATGCCATGTGGAAGAGCCAAGTAGATTGCGTCGACATCGGGGTCGGCAATCAGCGCATCATAAGCCACATCGCCGCTATCGTCAGCCGTGGCATAACTGTGCGCGGCATCAATCGAAAACGCCCTGCAAAACTCCTCAACATGCGAAGGAGTGCGGCCGGCGGCAGCCACAAGCCGTGCCCCGTCCACCTCCTTGAGCGACGATGCAAATCGATGCGAAATGTGTCCAGCGCCCAAAACGCCCCAACAAACCTCACGCAAATCATCACATGAATCCCGATGACCCACGACAGCCCCCTTCAGTTGCGGTGAAATAGTTCCTGTTTGGCCCCTATTCTGCCGCAAACAGGAACTATTCCACCGCAAGTTATAAAAGGGTCATGAGGAGCGCGTTTTGCCGAAGGCCTTAAGCACCGCCGTCACGGGACCAGGCTGGAAACGTCGGCGCACATCGTCGAGACGCTCGGGAATATCGATGTGCTGTGGGCAGTGGCGCGCGCATTTGCCGCACTTGACGCAATTGCTCACGAGCTTGGGCTCGCTCGTGCGCACCGCACTCGCCGTAAAGTATTGCGACAGCCCCGTAAACCAGCTGTGCGCATAGCTCGCGTTGTAGGCGGCAAAGCAGCCGGGAATGTTGATACCCTTGGGGCATGGCATGCAGTAGCCGCATCCCGTGCAGGGCACACGGTTCGATTTCTCAAACTCCATCAACACGCGCGCAATCGTGTCGAGCTGGTTGGCAGTCATCGAATTCGGCAACGCGAGGTCTGCCAGTGACGAATTCTCATCCACCTGCGCGATATCGGTCATACCCGAAAGCAGCATCGTCACCTGAGGATGATTCCACACCCACGAAAGACCCCAGGCGGCAGGAGTGCGCAAATGCGGGTCACGGGCACTATCGAGCACAGCGCGGGCCCGTGGCGGCAGCTTGCCCGCTAAACGCCCGCCCAGCAGCGGCTCCATCACAAACACCGCGAGCCCGCGCTCCGCAGCCGCCATGAGTCCTGCCGTTCCCGCTTGGTAACGCTCGCCGGCATAGTTGTACTGTATCTGGCAAAAATCCCAGTCATATGCGTCAAGCATCGTCAGGAAATCCACCGCGCTGCCGTGGTACGAAAAACCAATCTGGCGAATGCGCCCCGCCGCCTTTTGACACGCGATCCAGTCCTCAATGCCCAATGCCACCACACGTTCCCACTGGGCGGGCGAGGTAATGTTATGCATGAGGTAATAGTCGATATGGTCGGTCCGCAGGCGCCGCAGTTGCTCATCGAAGAACCGGTCGAAATCCTCCGCGCACTTGCACGAAGCATGCGGCAACTTGGTCGCCAGCAACACCCGGTCACGCAGCCCCAAGCGCTCAAGCGAGGCGCCCACGCACGCCTCGTTACCGGGATAGAGATACGCGGTGTCCAGATAATTAATCCCCTGCTCCACCGCACGGGAAATGATGGCATCGGCTGTCTTCGCATCCGGACGTCCCGGCGCACCGGGAAACCTCATGCAGCCCAGACCCAACGCCGAGATACGGTTGCCGCTTTTGGGGTCAACGCGATATTGCACGGCCCCTCCCTTCGCCATCAGCGCCCCGGCAAGGCGAAACACAATGGTCACGCAGCCGAAACATCGTGGAATCGCAATCGAGAACGTATCGTAACGCAGCAGAAATCGAGCTGTCACGGCACCGCTTTAACATCAGCAAAAAGCCCGATGAAAGGAGCCGGGCATGACCACGCGCATGTCTTTGCGGTCTGCCCTGCAGCGTAGCGTCCAGGCAAACGTTTCTTTTTTATAACAGCCGCCCCGCGCACCCACCAATCACCCTGGCAGCATACAATCCATCAGGCGCCCCTTACGCGGGCGCCTTTTACATGGGGAGATGATTCACATGCAGATCAACAAGGTCGCCTTTATCGGCAAGGGCGGCGTCGGCCTGCTCTACGGCAGCATGATCGCCCGGGCGCTCGGCAACGACGCCGTCGAATACATCATGGATGACACCCGTTTTGAGCGTCACGCGGGCGATGCGCTCACTGTCAACGGCAAGCCCTGCGATCTCACGTCCGTCCGCGCCAGCGAGGCGACGCCCGCCGATCTGGTCATCCTGACAGTCAAGACCACCGGTCTCGACCAAGCACTCAAGACTATGGAGCGCGTCGTGGGACCCAACACGCTCATCGCCTCGCTATGCAACGGCATTACGAGCGAGCAAAAGATTGCCGAACGCTTTGGCTGGGAGCATACCGTTCTTGGTATCTGCCAGGGCATGGACGCCGTGTTCCTCAACGGCGCGCTCACCTTTACCAATGCGGGCGAGATCCGCTTTGGCGCGGCGGCCGGCACGGACCCCGCGACCGTCGCCGCTATCGACGGGCTCTACACGCGCTGCGGCATCGCCCATACCGTCGAGCGCGATATTGCGCACCGCATGTGGGCCAAACTCATGCTCAACGACGGCATCAACCAGACCTGCATGGCCTACGGCGGGACCTACGGAAGCGCCACGGAGCCGGGCTCCGAGCAGCGCCGCTGTTTTGTCTCCGCCATGCGCGAGACGCTTGCGGTTGCCAACGCCGAGGGCGTTGAGCTGACCGAAGCAGACCTGACGCAAATGGTGCACCTCATCGAGGGAATCGACCCCGCCGGTATGCCCTCAATGGCTCAGGACCGCATCGCGCAGCGCAAAACAGAGGTCGAGGAGTTCGCGGGCACCGTCCGCCGCCTCGCGGCCAAGCACGATATCCAGGTTCCGCAGAACGAATGGCTCTATCAGCGCATTCGCGATATCGAGGCAAGCTGGTAACGCCAACGCGCCGCATTCAACAGCCTTAGCAGCAAAGCCGCCGCAAGGAGCACTCCCCTTACGGCGGCTTTCATCTTCGTCTATGACCGGCGGTCAATCTCACAACAGCTAGCGTTGCGACTCCGGAACCTCGTCCTCATCGTCGCGACAAAGGACAACACCGGCGCTTCCCAGCAGCGTGGCCGCGATCAGCACGCCGACCACGATAGGAGCAGCCCCGCATGTCCCCTGCATGCCCGCGACGAGCGCGGCCGTGGGACCAAGGCAGCCAAGCATCAACGCGACGGCGGCAACGGTAATATCTCGAGCATTCACAAGACCACTTCCTCCAAGAGAAAGACCTTATTTCTCAAGAACCAGTGTGCTCCGCATCCATTCGCCCAGCGTACCGCCACGGTAAGGGCTCTGTTAACTCAAACGCATACATAGAACGGACGTCCTTACGTTGCCCTAAAGCTCGGTAAAGACGCCCGTCCGCCAAATATCCGTGATGCAGAAAAATTACCAACCGGTGTAGTAGTCGGTGGTTCCGGCAGCGCAGCCGGAGTCATAGACCTTGCAATCACCCTTGGAGCCCGCAAAGGTCGAGCCCTGGGCCATATCGCCCGCGGCAACAACGTAATAGCCGTCGGAATCGCGCCAAAAGCCCTCAGAATCCTGAGTCCATTCGCCCGTGCGATAGTGATAAAGCACATTGCTGCTGTAATAGGTCTCGCGGCGCCCGTTGTAGTTATTGACACCCGCAGAGCGCGTCAGGCCCGATCCGTTCGCGCAGGACGCGGCAGACGCGTAGGACGAAGTGTAACCGGCGTTGTAGTACGAAGCCTGGGCGGCCTCGGCAGCCTCCGCCTCGGCGGCAGCAGCCTCGAGCGCTTCGCGCTTGGCATCCTCAAGCGCAGTGCGCAGCTCATCGAGCTCGGTCGACTTCGCATCGACCTCCCCCATCGTCAACAGGCTGCCCGCGCCATCGATACAGCCCTGCAGCACAGCGCGCTCGTCATCGGTGGCATAGTCACCGTACATGTTCATGATGATCTGAGCGCGCATCTCCAGGGAATCGCGCTTGGCCTCCATCGAGGCGTTCCACTCCTGCATGGAACCATAACCATCGCCGCGATAGTCAACGGGCTGCACCAGCGTCGTCTCAGACGGCGTAGATCCAACCGTATCGGACAGTGTTGCGGCGTGGGCATCAGTTGCACCGGCGCCCGCCAAAAGTGCCACGGTCAGAGCGGCGGAAAGGGCGGCGGCTTTCGGTTTTCGTGAATCAATCCTCATGTAGCTGGAAACCTCCGTAGTGCGTTTTTGCTGCGTTTGAGCTGCGTGTGATTCGATCGCGCTGCATAGTACCCCGAGCAAATCGCGACCTGCGGTTTTACTTAAAAGGCGCACGTCAATTGCGTAAAACTCACATCCTCTCAACAGGAGTTTTCCACAACTCGAATGCATAAAGCGTGTCAAAAACCCTGTTTTTGCGCCCTCTCTATGCAAAAAAGGCGCCTGTGCAACCATTGTTCGCACAGGCGCCTTGAGCAGGCATTTTATACAGTTATACCTATCGAGTCGCAAGGGGTCCTTGCACAAGTCGCCTTACTCGTCCAGCGCGGCGAAGGCCTGCTTCAGATCCCAAATGATATCCTCGGCATTCTCGGTACCGATGGAAAGACGGATCGTGGAGGGCGTGATGTTCTGCTCGGCGAGCTCCTCGGCAGACAGCTGGGAGTGCGTGGTGGTAGCCGGGTGCACGACGAGCGACTTGACGTCGGCCACGTTGGCGAGCAGCGAGAACACCTGCAGATGATCAATGAACTTCCAAGCTGCCTCCTGGCCACCCTTAATCTCAAAGGTAAAGATCGAGGCACCGCCGTTGGGGAAGTACTTCTGATAGAGCTCGTGATCGGGGTGCTCAGGCAGGCTCGGGTGATTCACCTTGGCAACATGGCTGTCACCAGCCAGGAACTCAACGACCTTCTTGGTGTTCTCGACATGACGGTCAACGCGCAGCGACAGAGTCTCGGTGCCCTGGAGCAGGACCCAGGCGTTGAACGGGCTGATGCAGGCGCCCTCGTCACGCAGCAGGATGGCGCGGACATAGGTTGCGAAGGCGGCGGGACCGGCAGCCTCGGCAAACGAGACGCCATGGTAGGAGGGGTTGGGCTCGGCGATCTGCGCGTACTTTCCGCTCGCCTTCCAATCGAAGTTACCGCCGTCGACGATCACGCCGCCCAGCGAGGTGCCGTGGCCGCCGATGAACTTGGTTGCGGAGTGGACGACGATGTTGGCACCATGCTCCAGCGGGCGGAACAGATACGGGGTGCCGAAAGTGTTGTCGACGACAACCGGCAGACCGTGCTTCTTGGCGATCTCGGAGATGGCGTCGATGTTGGGGATGTCGGAGTTGGGGTTGCCGAGCGTCTCGAGATAGATGACCGTGGTGTTGTCCTTGATGGCGCCCTCGACCTCGTCCAGGTTATGAGCGTCGACAAACGTGGTCTCGACGCCAAACTGGGAGAGCGTATGCTCCAGCAGGTTGTAGGAGCCACCGTAGATGGTCTTCTGGGCAACCACGTGGTCACCGGCCTGGGCAAGAGCCTGCAGGGTATAGGTGATGGCAGCAGCACCGGAGGCGACGGCGAGACCTGCCACGCCACCCTCGAGTGCGGCGATACGGTCCTCGAAGACGCCCTGGGTGGAGTTGGTCAGACGGCCGTAGATGTTACCAACATCGGCAAGGCCAAAGCGGTCGGCGGCGTGCTGGGAGTTGCGGAACACATAGCTCGTGGTCTGGTAGATAGGCACGGCGCGGGAGTCGGATGCGGGATCGGCGCTCTCCTGGCCAACGTGAAGCTGCAGGGTATCGAAACCAAAGGTGTGCTCGGGGTTGTTGATGAACTGGCTCATGATGATCTCCTTGATCGAACAAAAGTAAACAAATTAGAGAGAAGTAAGTCGCTGTCTCCTGATCACGCCAACGGGCGCAAACAGGAGCCCGGCATTCGTCTTGGTAAGCAATTCATATGCGGGCCTCCTTTCGCATCCCGGTTCCGTGGTCGGTTTAATTACCTACCGCCTTTGTGTGTTTTGAATAGTACGAGCATTGTTTCGCTCGGTCAATCACTTAAAAGCGCTAACCTGTTATCGGTTTTATAGATAGCAATCGAAAGGATGGCGTCGATGACCCTTCAGCAGCTTCGTTTTCTGATTGCCGTGGCAGAGTCCGGCTCAATCAACGCCGCAGCTCAGCGCCTCTATACCGCTCAGTCCAACATCTCAAACGCCGTCAAAAGCCTGGAACAGGAACTCCATCTGGAGATCTTTACGCGCTCCAGCCGCGGCGTCACGCTCACCAACGACGGCACCGAGCTTTTGGGCTATGCGCGTCAAGTCGTAGAGCAGGCCGATATGCTCGAGGCGCGCTACGAGGACGGCGGCACCCCGCAAGCCCGCCTCGCCATTTCCGCCCAGCACTACGCCTTTTCGGTCGAGGCCTTTGTCAACGTGGTCGAGCGCTGCCGCGACAGCAAGTTCGAGTTCATCATGCGCGAGACCACCACATCGCAGATCATCGATGACGTCCGCGCGTTTCGCAGCGATATCGGCATTCTGTATCTGGATGACTTTAACGCCCGCGTTCTGCAGAAGGCCTTCGCCGATGCCCGCGCAAGCTTCCATCCCCTCTTCGACGCAACGGTCCACGTCTTCGTTAGCGAGCGCCACCCGCTCGCACGCCGCCCTCAGCTGTCCCTTGCCGACCTTACACCCTATACGCGCTACAGCTTTGAGCAAGGCACCTCGAACTCCTTCTATTACGCCGAGGAGCCGTTTAGCTACATCCCCTGCGATCGCAACATTCGAGTCTCTGACCGCGGCACGCTCACCAACCTGCTGATCACTTCGAACGGCTACACGCTCTCCACCGGCGTGCTCTCAAACGAAATGCAATGGGGCATGGCATCGATTCCACTGGCAGATGCCCCGACGATGCACGTAGGCTATATCATGCACGATGAACGCAAGCCCTCTCCCCTGTTGCAGCAATACCTCGACGAGCTCGACCGCATCATCCAAGAAAACCAGCCATCTGAGGACAGGGTAGATATGGTAGATTGCTAGCCCTCGGCGAACGCGGCGCTACAATGGTCACTCACACGAAACGTACCCAACGAAAGGAACCATGTGAAGGTCATCATCTACACCGACGGCTCGGCCCGATCAAATCCGGGACGCGGCGGCTACGGCGCCGTGCTCAAATACACCAACCCCGCCGGCAAGACCTTCACCTCCGAGCTTTCGCGCGGCTACGCCAAGACCACCAACAACCGCATGGAGCTCATGGCGGTCATCGTGGCGCTCGAGGCGCTTAACCGCCCCTGCGAGGTCGAGGTCCATTCCGATTCGCAGTACGTCGTCAACGCTTTCAATAAACACTGGATCGACGGCTGGAAAAAGCGCGGGTGGAAAACTGCCAACAAGCAGCCCGTCAAGAACCGCGACCTGTGGGAGCGCCTGCTTGCCGCCAAAAGCAAGCACAAGGTGGAGTTCATCTGGGTTAAGGGACATGCCGGCCACGAGCTCAACGAGCGCTGCGATGAGCTCGCCACCACGGCAGCCGACGGCAGCAACCTCGATATCGACACCGGCTTTAACGAGAGCGACCTGTAACGGCGTTTTCGCACGCTTTTGTGTCCTCCCGCGCTACACTCGTCCTGTAGGCCAAACAACGCAAGGGGGACACATGCTGCGTATCGCAACCATCGGCACGTCCATGATCACCGACGACTTTATTCAGGTCGTCAATGCCAACGACCAGGCCGTATTCGTAGGCACGCTCTCGCGCAATGCCGAGCGCGGCGCCGCCTTTACTGCCGAGCACGGCGGCGAGCGAAACTTTACGTCACTCGATGAGCTTGCGGCAGGCGCCGGCGTCGATGCCGTCTACATCGGCAGCCCCAATGCGCTCCATTACGAGCAGGCGCTCGCCTGCATCGCCGGTGGCAAGCACGTCATCGTCGAGAAACCCTTCTGCGCCACCGAAGCACAGGCGCTGGAAGTCTTCCGCGCTGCCGAGGCAGCAGGTGTCGTGGCCCTCGAGGCCATGCGTCCCCTCCACGATCCCGCCTTCCACGCCATCGAGGACGCCCTGGGCGAGATCGCCCCCATCCGCCGCGCCTCATTGCGCTTTGGCAAGTATTCCTCGCGCTACAACGAGATTCTCGCGGGACGCGCCACCAATATCTTCGACTGCAATATGGCATCGGGTTCCCTCATGGACATTGGCGTCTACACCGTCGAGCCCATGGTCGAGATTTTCGGCATGCCCTCCGGCCTTACGAGCATGACTACTCTGCTCGACCCCACCACGCGACAGCTCACGCACGGCCCCATCGACGGCTGCGGTTCCATCCTCGCCAGCTACGGCGGTGGCCGCATCTCCGTCGAGCTCGCGCACTCCAAAATTACGAATGACCTGCTGCCCTCGCAGATAGAAGGCGAGCGTGGCACTATCCAGATCGACCATCTGTCCACGCCCCGCAACGTCCGCATCGACTATCGCGGCGACGTCGTACGCGGCTCGGCGACCGAGGCACCGCGCGAACAGGACGAGAACGGCCGCGTGCTCGACCTGCCCAAATCGAGCAACACTATGGAATACGAACTCACAGACTTTATCACCGCCATCGGCGGCATCGATAACGTTAAGGAAGAGATTTGGGAGACCCCGGCAGGACGCCACGAGCTTGGCCACTACCGCGATGTCACGCTCGTCTCACTGCGTATCATGGATGCCGTGCGCCGGCAGGCCGGCATTACCTTCCCGGCCGACGCAGGCAAGCAGGCATAGCGATGGGCCTCTTCGATACGTTCTTCTCCAGCGTCACCGGCGGCAGTCGAGAGCCTCAAAAACCATCAAACGTCGAGCTCGAGCTGCGCCGCAGGCTTACCGTACTCGCAAGCGACGAGGCCACTCAAGACACTCCCCTGCGCTATTTCCTGCGCTGGGCGGGGCAAGTCCAAGGCGTTGGTTTTCGCTTTACCAACACCAACCTCGCACAGGCACGCGCACTCACCGGCTGGGTGCGTAACATGGAAGACGGCTCAGTCGAGATGGAGATACAGGGAGCTCCGGCAAACGTCCTATCTCATCTCGAGGCGCTTCATGCCTCCTATGAGCGCATGGGAACGCGTTTTCGCCTCGTAGACGCCCAGGCCCGAGCCCCACTTGCCAATGAAGACGGTTTCAGTCCTCATTATTAGTATTGTGTGCTAAATACGGTATCATTTACCTACGACCGTTAATAGAAAAGAGGCGAGGCGCATGGCGGTGCAAAGAAGGAATACCAGGCAGCGAAAGCTGGTTCTTGACGCCGTGCGCCAAAGCTATAACCATCCCACCGCCGACGAAATCTACAACGTCGTGCGCGCGCAGGATGACAAAATCAGCCGCGGTACGGTCTACCGCAATCTCAATCTCTTGGCCGACGCAGGCGAAATCCTCTCCATCAAGACGCCGGGCGGCAGCCGCTTCGATCGCACGATCGAGCCGCATGCGCATATCATCTGCACCTCGTGCAGCCGCGTCATCGACGTACCGCTCCCCTTCGATGCCCAGCTCGACGCCAAGGCGTCCGAGCAAATCGGCTGGCACGTCACGTCGCACTACACCATCTTCGAGGGTCTCTGCCCCGACTGTAGGTAGATTTCTAGGTATGTCGCGAAAACCTACTCGGCGAGCAGACGGCGCAGTTCTTCTTCGACCGTGCGCACGTAACGGACGCGGTCGTTGATGTCGCGCATGGTGGGGTTGCAGCTCTCCATCAGATAGGGATGGCCCACGACGTTGAGCATATCGCGATCGTTCTCATTGTCGCCAAACGCCATCATCTCATCGGGCGAAATACCCAGGGCACGACCGTAATCGGCAAGCGCGGAACCCTTACCCGAATCAAAGCCGATAAAGTCCGTCCATTCGGTTCCCGACGTCATCACATCAACCCGATCGCTAAAGCGACGCACAAAATACTCCAGCGCCGCCGGCTGCTCTGTCTCAGGCGTTTGAAACGCAATCTTAATGACATCCTCGTCAATGTCCTCGGGGCGGTCGACCACCGCCATATCGCAGTGGACCTCATAGCGCAAATGGTCGACGAACGCATCGTTGCCGCTCATGGTGTAGAGGTGTCCCTCACACGAAAGGGTCACGTCGGCATGGGGATACGCAACCACGGCATTCGCGATATCCATAGCAAGGCTACGCTCCATGGAGCGCTTGACAACGGCACGCCCCTCGCTCATCACCAGGGCTCCGTTCTCGCATACATAGGCGAGCTCATCGGCCACCGGGGTAAACAGATAGCGCAAGCTCGCATATTGACGACCGCTCGCCGGCATAAACACGATACCGCGACGATGCAGCTCATCGATAAGCTCAAAGGCCTCGGAACGCGGCTCGCGCTCCCCCGGATGCAGCAACGTGCCGTCCAAATCGCAGGCAATCAGCTTGATTCCCTCAAGACCCATATGTTCCCCCAAAGCCTCCTATCAACAGCAAGACGGACCTTGATTGGTCGCCCCTCAAAGCCCGTCTTGCGCATATGCGTGCTTAGCCGCGCGCCTTCTTTACGATCGTAAAGTCTGGAGCCATACTCACAACGGCATCCGCCGCACTCGACGCAAAGCGCCGGTCCGAATCGAGTTCACGGGTAACCGTCGAGAGCCGAACGCCCTCGACGCCCCGGAGCATGCGGCCCAAAACAGGCTGCACCGGCGTATACATGCGCACGGTATGCTCGTCCGAATCGCCTCGAAAAAGCGGCGCATGCATATTGCCGATCTCCCAGCACGCATGCGCGAGCGCAATCGGGTCCAAGCGGTCAACTTCGACCAAATAAACCTCGGCGCTGCGCAGGCGCACAACAACCGCCACGGGCACCACGCCCGAACGGTCGACGGCGAGCACGTCGCCGTCGACAAAACGACCGCCGTCGGCAGTATCCAGCCGAACATCGACCGTGCGCCCCAGCTCCGTCACGCCCACAAACGCGTATACATCAGCCTGGTCCCAATCGAGCAGCAGCTCGTCAACTTCAAAGACGCCGCCCAGCTTCCGGCGAAGCAGGAGTTCATAGGACGGATCGTTGAGATTTCCCAAGCATGTCGTCGAAACCAAGCGCTCAGGCATGCTCTAACCCTCGACCTCGACGAGCTCGATATCAAAGTTGAGGTCCTTGCCGGCCAGCTCGTGGTTGGCGTCGAGCGTCACGGCCTCGGGCGTCACGTCAATGACGACGGCGGGGACAGGCATGCCGCTCGGCGTGGACAGGAAGAGCTTCATGCCCTTCTCGATCTGCTCGATGTTGGGAACCTGCTCGGCCGGGAAGGTCAGAACCATCTCGGGATTGTGCTCGCCATAGGCATCGGCAGCAGGAATGTGCACGGTCTTCTTCTCGCCCACCTGCATATCGACAACAGCGGCGTCGAAGCCCTTGATCATCTGACCGGCGCCGCAGGTGAACTCCAGCGGCTCGCCGCGATCGTAGGAGCTATCGAACTGCGTGCCGTCGTCGAGCGTGCCGCGATAATGGGTCTTGACCTTCTTGCCCTGGTTGGACATGGTAACCTCCGTGATAAGGGCGGCGCACAACGCGGGCCGCCGTGAACATATGGCGCTAACTATACCCTAGTCATACAATTCAATGACAGTTTGCAAAGAAACGCTGCAACCGGAGGAACCATGGCATATCCCGTATTTGACCTACACTGCGACACCGCCGACCGCATCGGCTGGGCCACGCTCGATCTCGACCTGCGCTTTACCCCCGGCACCGACGGCTATTTCCCCGGCGACGAAACGCATCCGCAAGATTTCGACCTCATCGAGGGTAACGCCTGTGCCATCTCGCTCGCAAAGATCGGCAACACGCCGTGGGCACAGTGCTTCGCCACGTTTGTCCCCGACGAGATTCCCACCGCCCACGCCGCGCGCTTCCAGGCGCAGATCATGGCGCATATGAGCGGCCAGGCAATGCTCAACCACGACCGTATGGTCAACGTGCGCAGCGCCGCAGACATTCGCCCCGCGCTCAAGGACGGCAAGGTCGCTTGCATCCACACCATCGAAAACGCCACGTTCTTTGCCGAGGACCCCGCGCTGATCGAAGTGCTCAAGAGCTTGGGCGTGCTTATGTCGTCACTCAGCTGGAATGCGCAGGGGCCGCTCGCGAGCGGCCACGACACCCACGCCGGCCTCACCGGCGCCGGCATCGAGGCACTTACGCAGATGGAGCACGCCGGCATGGTACTCGACGTCTCCCACCTCAACGATGAGTGCTTTGACGAGGTTGTCGCCCACGCCACGCGTCCCTTCGTCGCCAGCCACTCCAACTCCCGTGCGGTTTGCGGCGTCAAACGCAACCTTACCGACGACCAGTTCCGCACCATTCGCGACATGGGCGGTATCGTCGGCCTCAACTACTGCAGCGAGTTCCTTTCCAACGACGCAACCGACAAGACCGCCGCAGACGTCACCTTCGACCAGCTAGCGGCACATATCGAGCACTGGCTCGACCTGGGCGGCGAGGATGTCATCGCGCTCGGCGGCGACTGGGACGGTGCCACGGTGCCCGCCTTCCTCTCCGATGTCAGCAAGATGCCCGAGTTCCAGAACATGCTCTCCAAGCACTTTGGCAAGACCGTGATGCAGAAGCTCTGCAGCGATAATGCCCTTGCCTTCTTCGAGCGTTATTAATTTCACATCCCCTGAGCGGGCCGCATGCCGAACGGTCGACATGCGGCCCGTCCCCAATCTGAAGGACCGCATGTCGACGCAGCAATTTACGATTACCGTATCCCGACCGGATGGCACATCCATCCCCGTCGTCGTTACCAAAAAGCGCGTCAAGAACTTCAACCTACGCGTCACATCGAGCGGTGAGGTCCACGCCAGTGCACCGCTCGACGCCAGCCGCGAGCGTATCGAAGCGTTTGTGAAGCGCAACAGCGCCTGGATTATCAGTCGACTTGCCCAGCGCGAGCAACGTCAGGCGACGGCACGAGAGCCGCTCAGCCCCTCGTCCATCATTGCACTTTGGGGCAAGCCCATCACGGTACAAGATGCGCTCGATCGCAACTTTGCATCACCCGCACCGCGGCCCAAGCAGGCCACCTTCGCAAGTTTTATGGGTGCCGACAAATCGAACGAACGCCCACAGGCCAAGCGGCGCGCAACCCTCGACGGCCTGACGTCCGATGAGCTCCAGACCCGCATCGACCAGCTCTATGCATCCGAGGTCACCACGGCGCTGCGCGATATGGCGCGCGCGTACGAAATCGCAATGGGTGTCGCCGTTTCCCGCGTTTCCGTACGTAGCATGAAAACGCGTTGGGGCTCATGCACGCCCAAATCCGGTGCCGTTCGCATCGCACGCGAACTTGCCGCCTATCCCATCGAGTGTCTCGACATGGTTGTCGCCCACGAGCTCGTCCACCTGCTCGAGCCAAGCCACAATCAGCGGTTTCACGCCCTGCTCGACACGTACTGTCCCAACAATAGAGCTCTGTCGCAGCGGCTCAAGCAGCCGCCCCTCAACAAGCTCTAGCGTCGACTAGCGCACGCGCTCGATCTCGACACCGCAGCTTGCCAGGGGAAGACCGACGGGCGCCCAAGGCTTATCGAGCTTAACGTGCACGCCAAGCAGCAGGGGGTAACGACGCAGCAGCATCTGGGCCACACCCTCGGCTGCAGCCTCGATGAGCTTAAACGTATGCTCGCGCAGATAGCCATCGACATCGTGGCATACCGAGCCGTAGTCAATCGAGGCGTCCAGGTTATCGTGCTCCCCCGCTGCACGCAGGTCGGCATAGAGCACCAGGGACACGATGAACTTCTGGCCCAGCGCGTTCTCTTCGGGATATACGCCGTGGTTAGCAAAAACCTCAAGACCTTCAACGGTGATGCGGTCGGCATGGCGCAGATCGTCATAGCTCACGTGGGGTACCGCCGTTGCGGTGGATATTTCGCCCCTTCCACGGCGGGCGAGCTCGGCGCCTTCAGTCTTGGTTGCATTCTCGGGCAGTTTCTTGTTACTCATCGCGATCGTCTCCTTCGTTTAGAACCCCGACCGCGCAAACTAACTACACGCGAATCGACAGGTTCTTTTTATCCTCGCTCCAGTTGCAAGCATTGCGCGCGGGGCATGCAAAGCAGGCGCGCGACGCTTTGTCGGCTGCATAGAGCAGACGCTCAAGCGGTTGGCTGTTCACACGCAGCTTTCGATGGCCCAGAATGGCCGTCTTAATGGCTGCGGCATCGGCCGGCTCAAACGCCACATCATCGGGCATGCCGCCGAGAATCGCATCAGCGACGCGTTCGCTTGCAACATCATGGGATATACCCGATTCATACTGTTCATCTTTGCCGATATCGTGAAGAAGTGCCGTGGCGTAGATGACCTCACGGTCAAATTCGAGCTGTTCCTCGAGATTCTTGATCCACATAATGCGAGCGACATCGAGAAGATGGTCAATACCGTGGCGGCAGAAGATGCGCCCCGATTCCAACTGTGCAATGTTGCCCAGGTGCCGCCGGAACAGCCCGTTGGCACAAATGTAATCAATGCGAGGCATGGCACCAAAGGGAGTCAGACCCGAAGCCATAAAGCCGCGACGCGACGTCCCCTCATCGGTCTTCGATGTAAAGTCGTTGACGACCCTCATGCTAACGGCCCAGCATCCTAAAGAACCGCTCCTCGAGCGCGGGATCGGTCTCAAAGACGCCGCGGCGAGCGAGCGTCACGGTCTTGGTGCCAGGCTTTTGCACGCCGCGCATGGTCATGCACATATGCTCAGCTTCCATGAGCACAATCGCTCCCTGGGGAGCGAGATACTCCATGAGGGCATCGGCAACTTGTGCGCACAACTGCTCCTGCAGCTGCAGACGACGGGCGTAGACCTCTACCGTGCGGGCAAGCTTAGAAAGCCCTGCGACACGGCCGTTGGGGATATAGCCAATGGCAGCCTTGCCGTAAAACGGCAGCAGATGATGCTCGCACAGCGAGTAAAACGTGATGTCGCGCTCGATAACCAAATCGTTCGAAGCGACGGCAAAGGTTTTGGACAGGTGCTCCTCGGCACTCTGGTCCATACCGCCGGCGATCTCACCATACATACGGGCAACGCGCGCCGGGGTCTCCAGCAGGCCCTCACGAGTTGGGTCCTCGCCTATGCCCTCAAGCAACAGCTTAATGGCGGCCTCGACTTTTTCCTGATCGACCATCTGGGCCTCACTTTTCCGATTTTGCGTTCGCGCTATGGTACCACGCCCTCCGGCATCGGCCACAAGCTACATAGTATGGGTCGAATAGACCGGATCGTCCCGCCAAAGCTCCACGGCGTCGCAAAGCGCAACGTTCTCACGCTCGGCACGGGCACGCGTGGCGTTCATGTCAATCACGCGTTGATTGCTCGAGCCCCTAAAGCGCAACGAGATATCGTACAGATCCTGAACGAACGGGCCGTCCACCAACATGTCGAGGCAGGCCAGGATACGGTCCGTCACCTCGGTATGATGACGGCCACCCGGCATAAGCTCCTCGAGCACGTCGCCGGTAAAGCACCAAATGGTCTTGCCCGACCCCGCGGGATAGGCCGCACGCACGCGTTCGATAAAGTCAACAAGCCCCACCTGATTCTCGGGCTCCATAGGCTCGCCGCCCAGAATCGTCAGGCCATCAATAAAGGGATGGTCAAGACTGTCGATAATCTTGTCCTCGACGGCACGGTCGAACGGTTCACCCGCGGCAAAGTCCCACGCGACGGAGTTAAAGCAATTCTTGCACCCACGACGGCACCCACTCACAAACAGAGAAGTACGAACACCTTCCCCATCAGCAATGTCGAAATACTTAATGTTCGCGTAGTTCATAGGTAACTCTCCCGGGAGGCCGGGGCATATCATCCCGTCCTCAAACATTCTCGGCCTGCGGCCTGCGAAACTGCGGGCGGGACGATATGCCCCGGCCTCATGCAAAGGGTAACTCAATGAACGAAGCGAACATCGAGTATAGGGTTCGAGGTCCAATAAAAACTTTGTTGCAGCCCAACCGTCATCGCAAGCAAAACGTTGTTGCAAGTCAACTCATTTCCGCTAAGAACTTCGAGAAGTGAGCAGACCGCATGCTGCATCTCAACTACGTCAACTTGGCTGAACCGAGAGGGCCGCTTGGGCTTTTGCTCGATATGAGTTCCGCACGCAAAGAAGGCCACTTAATGTGGCCTTCGTCTTGCGCAGGACTGTCCGAAATAGCGAGCAAATGCCCAAGCGGCCCTCTCGGTTCAGCCCCGGAGCGGTATTAGAGATGCAGCACGCGGTCGCGGATCTCCTCGGTTCGACCCTGGTTCCAGAATTGAGTACCGATGTAGCCGCACGTACGACGGGCGACATTCATCTTCTCCTGATCGCGGTTGCCGCAGTTGGGGCACTCCCACACCAGCTTGCCGTCATCCTCGACAATCTTGATCTCGCCGTCATAGCCGCACACCTGGCAGTAATCGCTCTTGGTGTTGAGCTCGGCATACATGATGTTGTCGTAGATGTACTGCATCACGCGAATGACAGCCTTAAGGTTGTCCTGCATGTTAGGAACCTCGACGTAGGAGATGGCACCGCCCGGCGAAAGCTGCTGGAACATGCCCTCAAACTTGAGCTTATCGAAAGCATCAATCTCCTCGGACACATGGACGTGGTAGCTGTTGGTAATGTAGCCCTTGTCCGTCACACCCGGAATAATGCCAAAACGACGCTGCAGGCACTTGGCGAACTTGTAGGTCGTCGACTCAAGCGGGGTGCCGTACAGTGAGAAGTCGATATCGCTTTCGGCCTTCCACTCGGCGCATTTGTCGTTCATGTGCTGCATGACGGCCATGGCAAACGGCGTGCCTTCCTTCTCGGTGTGGCTGTGGCCCGTCATGTACTTGACGCACTCATACAGACCGGCATACCCCAGGCTAATGGTGGAATAACCGCCCACGAGCAGCTTGTCGATCGTCTCGCCCTTCTTAAGGCGCGCCAGGGCGCCGTACTGCCAAAGAATCGGCGCGGCATCCGAAAGCGTGCCCATCAGGCGCTCGTGACGGCACAGCAGGGCACGGTGGCACAGCTCAAGGCGCTCGTCGAAGATCTTCCAGAACTTGTCCATGTCCTGATGCGAGCTCAGCGCGACATCGGGCAGGTTAATGGTCACAACGCCCTGGTTAAAGCGGCCATAGTACTTGGGCTTGCTCGGGTCATAGTTGAACGCGTTGGCAACGTTGTTAAAACCGTTGCCCGAGCGATCGGGCGTCAGGAAACTGCGGCAACCCATGCAGGTGTAGCAATCGCCGTTGCCCGCAGTCTCGCCCTTCGACAGCTTAAGCTCACGCATCTTTTTCTCGGAGATGTAGTCGGGCACCATGCGCTTGGCGGTGCACTTCGCAGCCAGCTGAGTCAGGTAGAAGTACGGGGAATCCTCGTAAACGTTATCGTCCTCGAGCACATAGATAAGCTTGGGGAACGCCGGAGTGATCCACACGCCAGCCTCGTTCTTAACGCCCTCATAGCGCTGACGAAGCGTCTCCTCCACGATCATGGCAAGGTCGTGCTTCTCCTGAGGCGTACGGGCCTCGTTAAGATACATAAAGACCGTCACGAACGGCGCCTGGCCATTCGTGGTCATAAGGGTCACGACCTGATACTGAATCGTCTGGACGCCGCGACGGATCTCGTCACGCAGACGGTCCTCAACGACCTCACGGACCTTCTCGGCAGACGCAGAGACGCCAAGCTCCTCGAGCTCGCGGGCAACCTCGCCGCGAATCTTCTGACGGCTCACCTCGACAAACGGAGCCAGGTGGGTCAGCGAAATCGACTGGCCGCCATACTGGGAAGAGGCGACCTGGGCGATAATCTGCGTCGCGATATTGCAAGCAGTCGAGAAGCTGTGCGGCTTCTCGATCAGCGTGCCCGAGATAACGGTGCCGTTCTGGAGCATATCCTCCAGGTTCACCAGGTCACAGTTATGCATGTGCTGGGCAAAGTAGTCCGAATCGTGGAAGTGAATCAGGCCCTCGTTGTGGGCATCCACGATCTCCTGGGGCAGCAGCACGCGCTGCGTCAGGTCCTTGGAAATCTCGCCGGCCATGTAGTCGCGCTGAACGGAGTTGACGGTCGGGTTCTTGTTGGAGTTCTCCTGCTTGACCTCTTCGTTATTGCACTCAATCAGCGACAGAATCTTGTCATCGGTCGTGTTCTTTTGGCGCTTCAGGCTCTGAACATAGCGGTAGATGATGTAGTGGCGAGCGACCTCGTAGCAGTCGAGACGCATAATCTCGTCCTCGACCAGATCCTGGATCTCCTCGACCGATACGGTGTGGCCGGCCTTCTCACATGCCTCGGCGACGTTTTGTGCCGCATAGATCACCTGGCGGTCGGTAAGGCGAGAGCCTTCCTCGACCTCCAAGTTTGCGGCGCGGATCGCATTGACGATCTTATCGATGTCAAAGGTAACCTCGGTGCCGCTGCGCTTGATGATCTTCATCCTCTTGCCTCTTTCGCATCGTAGCCTCATTGCGCTTCAGAGCCAAACGATGCCCGGCAGGGCTTACCCTGTCTTGCGGCGCCGTCGCGCAATCTGTGTTTTCGATAACCATAGGCCCTCATGCGGACAATCCTCGCAGCCAATCAAGGGGCTCAAAGATCCATCCAAATAATGGGGCGAATAAGGTTCTCGTTCTCTGTCCGCCATCTATCATACGACAAAGAGGCATCTATATCCTGTATTCTTTTTTTAGGTCAAACACAACATATAGTGTTTCAGCAGGTCAAAGCAATTGGTCAATTTGCAGACGCATTATAAATGAAGGCCTCTTGGCAGACTGCTAAAACGTTATCAACCCAACTACCTGCACAGCAGTTTTGAAACCCCCTCAACCGTGCCGCCGCCAAATAGCACCAAAACCAAGCTGCTCGCGCCAAAAGAATCCAAAAGATTATGCTTGACCAACATGTTGCGGTCATGATGGGCCAGGACACATGCAATCTGCCGGCACCCCTACGGGATACAAAGACCATCGCGTACGGACCTTGGATCAATATTTGATGACTTATTTGGCGGCGCGCTTGGTGGCAAAAAACAAAACAGCCCAGAGGACATAGCCTCTGAGCTGCGAACATTTGGTGGGCGTTAGAAGATTTGAACTTCTGACCTCTTCCGTGTCAGGGAAGCGCTCTCCCCCTGAGCTAAACGCCCAAATGGAGCGGACAACGGGGCTCGAACCCGCGACCCCAACCTTGGCAAGGTTGTGCTCTACCAACTGAGCCATGTCCGCTTACGAGGATTAATCTTACGTGATGCCCGCATCCTATGCAAGAACTTTTTTTGAAAAGTTTTGCGACGCCCTCGCGAACCTCGCGAAGACATCAGCCACCACGGAAGGCGCAGGCAAACGCAAACTCGCCGCAAGAGGCCCTTACATCTCACCGAGCATGATCCAGGCAGAGCTGTCCTGCGCGAGTCTGCCGTCTGCAAGCGCTGATGAGGTGAGCAGGACCCTGCCCGCCGGCAGCTCCACGGGTGCTGCACCGAAGTTCGTCACGCACGCCCAGCCGTTATCGCGGCGATAGGCGATGACGCCGCCCTCAGCGCCCTCGGCACCATCCGCAAGACCGGTGCGCCCGT
>UQHQ01000022.1 GCA_900540945.1 uncultured Collinsella sp.
ATACCTGCCCGGAACCGGCCCCCGGCACCCCCGGCCCGCCATTGTGGCCACTGATCAAGATCTTGTCGGCGGCACCCTTGGCCACACCGGTGGCGATGGTGCCGACGCCGGCCTCGCTGACCAGCTTGACCGACACGCGCGCGCCGGGGTTGGCGTTCTTAAGATCGAAGATAAGCTCCGCCAGGTCCTCGATGGAGTAGATGTCGTGGTGCGGCGGAGGCGAAATCAGGCCGATGCCGGGCGTAGATTGACGGACCTCGGCGATCCAGGGGTAGACCTTCTTGCCGGGCAGGTGTCCGCCCTCGCCGGGCTTGGCGCCCTGGGCCATCTTGATCTGAATCTCGAAGGCGCTGCACAGGTAGCGGCTCGTCACGCCAAAGCGCGCGCTTGCCACCTGCTTGATGGCGGAGTTCTTGGAGTCACCGTTGGCCAGCGGGGTCTCGCGACGCGGATCCTCGCCGCCCTCGCCCGAGTTGGAACGGCCGTGCAGGCGGTTCATGGCGATGGCCATGCACTCGTGTGCCTCTTTGCTGATGGAACCGTACGACATGGCGCCGGTGTTAAAGCGGCGGACGATGTTGAGCGCGGGCTCCACCTCGTCGAGCGAAACCGGCGTGCAGCCGCTGGCATTAAAGTCGAGCAGGTCACGTAGACGCACGGCACGACCGGTGCGGTGCAGGCGGGCGCTGTACTCCTTAAAGGTGTCGTAGCTGTCCTCGCGGCAGGCGGTCTGCAGCAGGTAGACGGTCTGGGGGTCAATCAGGTGATCCTCGCCACCGAGCGGGCGCCACTTGGTCAGGCCCAGTGTGGGCAGCTGATCGGGAGCCGGGCTCTTAAGGATGGCGAGCGCGGCGTCGTAGCGCTCATTTTGCTCGCGCTCGACATCCGCGACGCCCATACCGCCCACACGGCTCACCGTGCCGGCGAAGTACGCGTTGACGAACTCCGGCGTAAAGCCCACGGCCTCGAAGATCTGCGCCGAATGGTAGCTCTGCACCGTGGAGATGCCCATCTTGGACATGATGGAGACGATGCCCGCCGTCGCGGCCTTGTTGTAGTTGGCGATGCCCTGCTCGGCCGTCACATCCAAATCGCCGCGTGCCGCCAGATCGCGGATGCACGCATGTGCGTTGTACGGATAGATACCGCTCGCGGAGTAGCCCACCAGTGCCGCAAAGTCGTGCGGGGACACGGCGTCGCCGCACTCCACCACGATATCGGCAAAGGTACGCACGCCAGCGCGGATCAGGTGGTTGTGCACGCAGCCCACGGCAAGCAGCGATGGCACGGGCACCTCGCCCGCAGCGGCACGATCGCTCAACACCACAATGTTCACGCCGTCGCGGACCGCAGCCTCAACGTCCTCTGCAAGCTGCTTGAGCGCAGCCTGCAGCGCGCCCCCACCGGCATCGCGGCGGTACACGGCACGGAAGCGACGGGTCTTAAAGCCCACGCGGTCGATGGCGCAGATACGCTCGAACTCCTCCTCGTTGAGCAAAGGGCGCTCCAAGCGCACCAGCTGACATGCCGTGCGAGAATCCTCGAGTAGGTTACCGTGGTTGCCCAGGTAGAGCGTGGTCGAAGTCACCATGTGCTCGCGAAGGGCGTCGATCGGCGGGTTCGTGACCTGGGCGAACAGCTGATAGAAGTAGTCGAAGAACGAACGCGTCTTCTTGGACAGACAGGCCAGCGGCGCATCGATGCCCATCGAGGCGAGCGGGGCCTTGCCCTGCTGGGCCATGGGACGCACGACCTCGTCGACGTCATCCCAGTGGTAGCCGAGCTTAGCCATGCGCACGGCGGCGGGCACCTCGGCGTCCTCGGCGGGCGTTGCCGCAACGGGCTCATCGAGCGCGTCAACGGTCAGCGTCTCCTCGGCAATCCAGTCGCGGTAGGGCTTTTCCTTGGCATAACGGGCGCGCAGCTCATCGTTGTAGATCACGCGGCCGCGGGCAAAATCGACCTCGAGCATCTGGCCCGGTCCCAGACAGCCGCTCGCCAGGATGTTCTCGGGGCTCACCTCGATGGTGCCCACCTCGCTTGCCAGCATAAAGCGGCCGTCGCGCGTCACATAGTAGCGGGCGGGACGCAGGCCGTTACGGTCAAGAGCGGCACCCAGCGTGCGACCGTCGGTAAAGGCGATGGCCGCCGGGCCATCCCACGGCTCCATGAGCATGGACTGGTAGGCGTCGTAGGCGCGGCGCTCCTCGCTCAGACTGTCGTTGTGGTCCCACGGCTCGGGCAGCAACATGGATGCGGCGCGCGTGAGCGGACGGCCGTTCATGACCAAAAACTCGAGCACGTTGTCCAAAATCGCAGAGTCGGAACCCTCGCGGTTGATGATGGGCATCACGCGCTCAAGATCGTGCTGCAACACGGGACTGTACAGGTTGGGTTCGCGGGCGCGAATCCAGTTGACGTTGCCCTTGAGGGTGTTGATCTCGCCGTTGTGGATGATAAAGCGGTTGGGGTGCGCGCGCTCCCAGCTGGGCGTAGTGTTGGTGGAGTAGCGCGAGTGGACGAGCGCTACGGCCGTCTTGACGGCGGCGTCGTTGAGGTCGATGAAAAAGCGGCGCATCTGCGTGGCGACCAGCATGCCTTTGTACACGATGGTGTGAGAGCTCATGGAGCACACATAGAAGATCTTGTCGCGCAGGGCAAACTCGGCGTCGGCCTTCTTCTCGATGGTGCGGCGGCACACGTACAGGCGACGCTCAAAGGCATCGCCGGCGAGCGTGTCGTCCGGACGGCCCAGGAAGGCCTGCAGGATGGTGGGCATGCAGGCGCGGGCTGTCTCGCCCAGGTCGTGCGGGTCGACCGGCACCTCGCGCCAAAAGAGCAGCGGCACGCCGGCCTCGGCGCAGCCCTCCTCAAACACGCGACGGGCATCCTCTACGCCCTTGTCGTCCTGCGGGAAGAACAGCATGGCCACGCCATAGTCGCCCTCTGCCGGCAGAATCTGGCCGCACTTTTGAGCCTCTTTGCGGAAAAAGTGATGCGGAACCTGAAACAGGATGCCGGCGCCGTCGCCGGTGTTCTTCTCGAGTCCCGTACCGCCGCGGTGCTCCAAGTTGACCAGAATGGACAGCGCATCGTCCAGAATCTGGTGATGGCGCTCACCGTTGATATCGGCAAGCGCGCCGATGCCACATGCATCGTGGTCGAATTCGGGGCGATAAAGGCCCTGCTGCTGAGCGGAATCTGCCTGCATCGCGATCCTCCCCTAGGTGTTAGACAGTCAGTTGATTAGGCATACTAGGTGCATCGCCGGCCCGTTGTGTTTCCCGCCCGTTTCGAAACAATCGCGTAACGCACGCCCTACGAGTGGACACCGCCGACCTCAAGGACGGCAACAAGGGCCCCAAGTTCGACCTGTAAACTCACCGCTTCAAACATCTCAATCTGTAACAGTAAGACCCAATTTCGACGACTAACTGTTACAGATTGAGATGTTTTCGAGAGACGGTTCCGAATGTCTCGATCTGTAACACGAAGGGCCGGTTTTGGCGGTCAGCTGTTACAGATCGAGATTTTCCACAGGACCATTTCTTCCTGTCTTGATCTGTAACACCTAGACCCAATTTCCATCCCCAGTTGTTACAGATCAAGACATTTCGGCAATCCCCTTTCACCTTCCCATTCAAATACAACAATTTTGTTAGTCGTGGTTAACTTTTGAGTCTAAAACGGATATCCTTTGCGGCGTCAGGCAAACGGCACGCAGGAGCGCACCATGCTCAACCATCTCAAACAACACTTTGGCTCGCACCGCACCGGAGGCCACGGAGGTCTGGATATCGCCCGGCACATCGGCCCCGGGCTACTCGTGACCGTCGGCTTTATCGACCCGGGCAACTGGGCCTCCAATATGGCCGCGGGCTCGCAGTTTGGCTACGCGCTGCTGTGGATCGTCACGCTGTCCACGATTATGCTCATTGTGCTGCAGCACAACGCGGCGCACCTGGGTATCGCCACGGGCGCCTGTCTCGCCGAGGCCACGACCCGCTTTCTCCCCCGCATCGTGGGACGCGCCGTGCTCGGCAGCGCCTATCTCGCGACCATCGCCACCGCCATGGCCGAGGTCCTGGGCGGCGCGATTGCCCTTCAAATGCTCTTTGGGCTGCCCGTGCGCGCGGGCTGCGTCATCGTGGCGGCAGTATCGATGGCGATGCTCATGACGAACTCCTACAAGCGTGCCGAGCGCTGGATCATCGCCTTCGTCGGCGTGGTAGGACTCTCGTTTTTGGCCGAGCTTGCGCTGGTCAAGGTCGACTGGCCGCAAGCCGCCGCAAGCTGGATCACGCCCAGTATGCCCACTGGCTCTGCCGCGATTATCGTGAGTGTCCTGGGTGCGGTCGTTATGCCACACAACCTTTTTCTGCACTCCGAGGTCATCCAATCCATGCACTTCGAAGGCCAAGGCGAGCAGGTTATCGAAGAGCGTCTGCGCTATGAGCTCTTCGACACGCTCTTTTCGATGGGCGTGGGCTGGGCAATCAACTCGGCCATGGTCATCCTGGCCGCAACGACCTTCTTTGCGCACGGCATTGTCGTAGACGACCTCGCCGTCGCAGCGGACACGCTCTCCCCCATTCTGGGCCCGGCAAGCTCGACCATCTTTGCGGTGGCACTGCTGTTTGCGGGCATATCGAGTAGTGTGACGGCGGGCATGGCGGCGGGCACCATCACCGCGGGCATGTTCGACGAGGAATACGACATCCACGACCGACATTCCTCGATCGGGGTGGCGGCTTGTTTCGTCGGCGCAGTGGCGGCGTGCTTGGTCGTCCCAAATCCTTTTGAGGGTCTCATCTGGAGTCAGGCGCTGCTGTCGCTTCAGTTGCCGATTACGGTCTTTGTGCTCATACGGCTCACCAGCTCACGCCGTGTCATGGGCAAATACGTCAACTCGCGCCCGCTCAACGCGCTGCTCGTAGGGATCGGTGCCATCGTGACGATTCTCGACATCGTGCTGCTAACGGGAATGTAATTGGGATGGCGTGGCTGTCCAGATATAACGTCTTAATCTGTAACACGTGAGACCGTTTTAAACCGTCAGATAAATCAAAAGGGTCCCGGCCGAGAATTCGACCGGGACCCTTGGACAGAGCTATGTTCGGCTTTCGCCGTGTGCCTGCGAGTTACTCCTCGACGAGCTCAAACTGATCGGGACCGACGCCGCACACCGGGCACACGTAATCCTCGGGCAGCTCGGGCGTGTCGACCTCAACCTCGTAACCGCAAACGGTGCACACAAACTTATACGTCTTCTTTTCCTCAGCCATGATGTTCTCCTCTCGAACGTGACTGCTGGTGTACTTACTTATTAGTATATATTCTCAATAGTATAATGCAAGTATTTTTAGAACATTTCTAGCCTTGATACGACGAGGCTTTGGGCGGCGTCTTGCCCTTTAGCACCTTGTGATAGTAGTCGTACGTCAGCGGCGTCTCGTCGCTCAGGCGCTCGGCATCCTCGACCTCGCCAATAAACAGCAGATGCGTGCCCACATCCACAGTGTCGATCAAACGGCAGCTAAACAGGGCCGCCGCGTGCTCGGGCACATAGGGCATGCCTAGAGCCGTCTCGCGGGTCTCGTATTTGGCAAACTTGTCATAATCGCTGCTGGTGCGGAACCCAAAGTTACCGATGTAGAGCATGTCGGCGGTCTGATCGATCACGGTCAGCGCGAACGCTTTGGCCGATGCGATGACGCCCGAGGTGACATTGTCCTTGTTCACGGCAATCGAGATGCGCGGCGGGGCGGACGTCACCTGCACCGCTGTGTTGATAACGCAGCCGGCGCGCAACCCGTCTGCCGCAGCGCTCACCACGTACAGACCGCTCGGCATGGTAAAGAACGCAGTTTTGTCCATAACGATCACTCCCCTAACTCGGGTTGGAACCTCATGAATGTATGTACCCACAAAAAAGGCGGCACCCATAACGGACGCCGCCTTTGAGACATATGTGTCAGAACAGTAAGAAAGATGAGACGCCCGCAGTTGCGGTGAAATAGGGACTGAATAGCCCCTCAAACAGGCAAAACAGTCCGTATTCCACCGCAACTTATACAGAGTGCCTAGCGGTTGCGTTCCTTAAGGGCGCGGTCGATCTCGCGTTGGACATCACGCTTGGCCATGTCCTCGCGCTTGTCGTAGAGCTTCTTGCCGCGGCCCAGACCCAGCAGCAGCTTTACGCGGCCGTCGGTATTAAAGTAGAGTTCCAACGGAACCAGCGCATAACCACGGTTGCGAAGTTTGCCGTCAAGAAAGTCGATCTCCTTGCGGTGCAGCAGCAGACGACGCCGACGGTCGGGATCGCGATTCCACACGCCACCATGGCTATAAGGGTGGATATGCAGGCCGACGAGCCAGCACTCGCCGCCACGAATCAGCGCAAAAGTGTCAGTGATCTGACAGGCGCGCTCGCGAATCGACTTGACCTCGGTGCCGCTCAGCTCAATACCGCACTCAAACGTCTCATCGATAAAGTACTCGTGATGTGCCGAGCGATTCTTGGAAATGAGTTTGCGCTCGCGCTTACTGGGCATCGCCGGCCTCCTTGGCGCCATCGGTTCCCTTGTCGGCACCTGCGCGCTTTGCCTTGCGCTCGGCATTGAGCTCGGCATCGCTCTCGCGCACCAGTTTGATAATCGCCGCGCAGGCCTCCTCGCCCACCAAGTCGCGAGCACGCACCGTCAGGCGCGTCGCCTCCTGCTTGTCGCCGTCGCTTGCAGCATCGGTCGCACACATGATCAGGCAGATGGCGATCTCGGCCGAAGGTGAGGTCGGCACGCCCTGCAGGGCGAGCTCACCCATCACGTGGTCGTCGCTCTCATCGGCGGCATCCGGATAGGTGGTATGGATCTTGTTGAGCAGGCGCGTCGTATGCGCATCGTTGGGCGCCAGGCGCAGCGCCAGACGCGCGCAGCCCACGGCAGCCGAAACGTTCTCGGTCTCGGGCTCCAAGAAGTACTGACCTAGATTGGCGTAAGCGCGGGCGGCGCACTTGCCATCGCTTGCACGCTCCAGCACCGAGAACGAGAGCGATGCCCATTCCTGCTTGTCCTCGAGAGCGCGGAACAGCTCGGCCAGATCCAGGCGGTAGTTGCAGTTCATGGGGTCCCAGCGCACGGCCTGCATCAAGGCGTTGCGAGCACTCACATAATCCTGCTGGCGAATGTAGGCAAACGCCATGTCAGAGTACAGGCGGTCAAACGGCACCTCGACCTGCACGAGCTCGCGCGGATCCTTCTCCACGCGGCGATAGGCCAAGCGCTCAAACTTGCTATCGAAGCTAAAGTATTGACGCTTCTCCTCCGTCTTGCACTCAGCGTCGATATACTCCTCTGCGAGCTCCACCAGACGCTCCAGCAGCGGCGTCGCCGTAGCCAGGTCGCCCTGCGCCAGATAGTTCTCGGCATACGTGATGTCTTGCAAACTGATGGGCAGATCCATGGCTACTCCTCGATCCGGGCGGCAGACTCAACGCGCGCCTTAAGCATCGGTCAATACACAAAACCCGGGTCTCTTACGAGGCCCGGGCATTCAATTTTGGTAGCCCGTACCAGATTCGAACTGGTGATCTCCGCCTTGAGAGGGCGGCGTCCTAAACCGCTAGACGAACGGGCCATATGTAGCAAATGCAATGGCTGGGATGGAGGGAGTCGAACCCCCATTGACGGAACCAGAATCCGCTGTCCTGCCATTAGACGACATCCCAATGACTGCATCGCTGCGCTCGGCTGTGCCTTTGCGCAAGAAAGAAATATACGGGAAGTCTCGCCGTGACGCAAGCCCCAATTTTGACTTTTTTGAAATTCAGTCAAATTGGCCTAATTTAGTCCAACCCGTGAAGGACCTGTGAAGCCGACCGCTGTACACGAAGGGCAAAACACCGCGAGCGGTAGCCGTCAACCGTTGGCAGATTCTACCGCGAAAACGATAGCACCAGGCAACACAATCGAAGTATCAATGATCGCGTAGATATCGAGGTACCATGGACGAAGAGCTTGATTACCTATGGGAGACCCTGGGCCTCGAGATCACTGCCGACCTTTGGCCCGAACGGGACAAAATCCATCCCACACTGCGCCCCGCCATTACTGTGGTGCAGGCAAAATACCGCCGTGCATCCTTTTTGATCATGCGGATGTCATGGCACGCGGGACTCCCCGACCTTAAGCGAATCCAGGCAAGCCTCGTCGAGTTGTCCGGTATGCCGACCGTCATATCCGAGGCGCACCTGGAGCAGCGCCAGCGCGAGCGACTGCAACAGCAGCGGATTCCCTTTATCTGCCCCGGCGTTCAGGCATATCTGCCCTTTATGGACGAGGAGTACTGGAGCGGCAAGCCCAACAAACACGTAAAGGTCTACGATCCGCACGAATGGGCACAGCTGGCGGACTGACTGGGGCAGGCCCGCCGGCGGAAAGTGCGTCCCAGATTTCAAGCTCAAACTGGTCCCCACTTTCCCGTCGAGCCCTCAACCGGAAACCGTGTCCCACAATCGAAGCTCAGAATGGGACGTGCTTTCCGCAACCGGCCACTTTGGGAAAGCGCATCCCATTCTGGAAGCGAATTCCGGGTCGCACTTTCCGCAGCCGCTACAGCAACGCCTCGGCCCAAGCCGCTTCCCTAAAGCCGGGAATCGCAAAGTCGTCGCCCACCAGCAGCGGACGCTTGACCAGCATGCCGTCGGTCGCCAGCAGCTCGTAGCACTCCCGATCCGTCATGCCCGCATCCAGACGCGCCTTCAGGCCCAGCTCTCGATATTTCATGCCCGACGAATTAAAGAAGCGCCGCACCGGCAGCCCCGAACGAGCAATCCAGGTCGCAAGCTCATCAGCCGTGGGATTGTCCAAAACGATATCGCGATCGATATACTCTACCCCATGTTCGTCCAGCCATGCCTTGGCCTTCTTACAGGTCGAGCACTTGGGATATTCAACAAACAGTACAGTCATGGGAATCCTCCGAATATAGATCGGCCAACGCAGGCACACGCCACACGAGGCGCCTTCGTATGATGGGCCAATTGTAGCCCGCGGGTCACACGTTAAACGAACCGTACCCCGAATCCGCGCTTGATAAACGGCAGCAGTTCCATTGCCTCGGGCGTGATATGGCCCGCAACGTTCATGCGCTCGTCACCGGGAAGATCGACCCGCGCAATCTCAAGCTCGCCTTCGTAGCGCCCATATCCGCTATTGCTCACAGCGATCGACCCCGCCTTTCGCGGCAGGCCGGCTCCGGCATCCGTCGGCACGGAATCCGGCTTAAGCTTCGTACGTGACTCCTGAGACCTAAAGATGAGGACACTCGAGTCGGGCCGGTCGTGATGAATCTGCCCGCGCACATAGGCATAACTGAGCTCAAGCTCGCATTGCAGGTCCACGTATCCGGCGGAAACTTGAGCAAACTGCGCCCAGCCCGCATCGGAAAGATCGGGGTCGCCGACCAACACAATGTCGCAATCGGCGCCATGTGCAAGCTCAAGCATATTGAGGGCAACCTTTGACGCGCGACCGCGCTGCGCCTCGACCGTCGGCAGTCCCTCGAATACCGGCCCGCGAACGTTAGCATCACCCGGCACAAAAGCCATGATTTCGAATCCAAGCGCCGCAAGACGAAGATTCACCCGAGCAATGTCCTCCAGAGCTAAACCGGTATAAGGCTTGGGGTAAAAATTGTGGCAGGCGGCAAAACGAGTCACATCGGCACCGGCCTCACGCCACGATGCGATTTCATCAGAACTCACTGTCGATGCATTGACCACAATGCGAAATACACCGGACAGCTCCGCGACCCGCTGGGCGCTAAAGCCATAGTCCAAACGAAGGTATTCCAACCCCAGATCGCGCAAGTCCTCGATGCGCTCAAGCCCGAGCAAATCGCACGTGCGAGGCCCCACATCGGCAATGAGCGCAATGCCGCGGGCGGAAAGCAGCGACAGCACATGACGGACCTTATCGGCATACGCCGCTCCCCCATCCTCGGGAATATGCAGCGAGGTGAACGCATAGCGCGCACCCGCCGCGGCACCACGCTCAATCGTCCGCTCAATATCCTGCAGAGGGCTGGAAAGATAAATCGAAATACCCGTTTTCACGCTTCAACGCTCCTTTAAAAAAGGCCGGCGGAGCAGTTAGCCCCGCCGGCACAACCATAGCATCAAGAAATCTGCCGCGCACCGCGAGCCCCGAGCAACACGGCTCGCGATATCAAACTACTCGCCAAAGAACTCGTTGATCTTCTGCTCGTCGACGCCAAAGAACCACGTCAGGACAAAGCCGGCGGCATAGGCAAGCAGCATAGCGGCAACGTAGCCGAGCTGCTGGCCAGGAACAACGATCAGCAGGCCAAACAGACCGGAAACGCCCTGAGAAACCGTGCCGATGTGAAGCAGCGCCGCGAGCGCGCCGCCAAATCCGGCACCCAGGCAGGCCGTCACAAACGGACGAACGAGCGGCAGCGTAACAGCATACATCAGAGGCTCTCCCACACCCAGGATTCCAACGGGAATGGACTCTGCGACGTACTTCTTGAGCTTGGCGTTCTTGGTCTTAAAGTACAGCGCCAAACCGGCACCGACCTGGCCGCCGCCAGCCATCATAAGGATGGGAAGCAGGTAATTGATACCCTTGGTAGCGCCGTCGGGATCGTTGAGCATAGCGTGGATCGGCGTGAGCGCCTGATGCAGGCCGACGGAAACCAGCGGCAAGAAGCCTGCCGACAGGATATAGCCGCCCAGGACGCCCAGCTTCTCGAAGATAAAGGTCAAAACGCTAAAGATGGCAGTCGTCAGCCATGCGCCAACCGGCTGGATGACGAGCATCAGAGCAAAGGCGCCGATGATGAGCACCAGCAGCGGAGACAAGAACGTGTCGAGTGCGTTGGGCATAACCTTGCGAATCTGACGCTCCATCCAGGCAAAAAATGCGCCAGCGATGAGAGCCGCGATCATGCCGCCCGCTGCGGGGTTGTACTGCGCATTGGTGAGCGGCAGCAGAATGGCAGTGGCAGGATCAGCCGCGCCAGGCGCAAGCAGGGGCATGGCACTGTTGGCGATACACATCATGCCGGCGATGCCGCCCAGCGCAGCGGAGCCACCAAACTCACGTGCCGCGTTATAGCCCACCAAGATGGGCAGATAGGCAAACAGGGCCCAGCCCATGGAACGAATGCCCTGGTACCACCACTCGCCTGCAAGCGCGCCTGCCGTCGAGACGTTAATGACGTTGCAGATACCGTTGATGAGGCCAGCCGCAATGATGCCGGGAAGTAGGGCGACGAAGACATTGGAAATCTTCTTGAGGAAGGCCTGAACCGGCTTGGACTCGTACTTGGCCTTCTGCGCGGCCTTGTTTGTGGCCGCAGCGTCAACCACGCTCTCGTCAGCAACGCCTTTCGCAAGGCCGGTGAGCTTGGAGAACTCCTCGAGCAACTTATTCACCTTGCCCGGACCCAGCACGATCTGCATCGTGTCGTCCTCGACCAGGCCCATCACGCCGTCGAGTGCCTTAATGCCCTCCGTGTCGACGTTGCCCGTGTCTTTGACGGTCACGCGCAGGCGCGTCATGCACGCCGCGTTTGCGAGCACGTTGTCTTTACCGCCCAAAAGGTCCAGCAGCTTTTGAGCCAGCTCTTTGTTCGTCATAACTCCTCCTTGTATTGGGTATCTCGTCTGAATGTCATATCAGCTCACGCCGCGCACCTATTGGGCATCGGCATTGCTCTTCTCATGGCCACTCACCGCAGCACGGACATGGCCTCGCGCCCGCTCAAGAGCTACCGTAGCCTGCTCGGCATCGCAGTCCAGCAGTACCGAGACAATAGCGGTTTTTACGTGGCCGCCGGCATCTGCAAGCGCCTGAACGGCGCGCTCGCGCGTGCAGCCGGTCGCCTCCATCACGATGTTCTGGCCGCGCACCACCAACTTCTCGTTCGTCTGCCGCACATCGACCATCAGGTTTTGGTATACCTTGCCGATCTTGACCATGGCACCGGTCGAAATCATGTTGAGAATGAGCTTTTGAACCGTTCCCGCCTTGAGCCTCGTTGAGCCGGTCAGCACCTCGGGACCGGGCACGGGCTCAATGGCAAGATCTGCGCTCTCCCCGATCTTCGACCCTTGGTTGCAGGCAATTGCAATGGTCTTGCACCCAGTTGCCTTGGCGTACACAAGGCCGCCCACCACATAAGGAGTACGACCGCTTGCCGCCAGGCCAACGACAAGATCCTTGTCCGAGAGTCCACGCTCTCGCAGGTCGTTCGCGCCAAGCTCCTCGCTGTCTTCGGCACCTTCGACAGCCTTGATAAACGCCGTCTCGCCTCCGGCAATGAGCCCGACAATCAGATCGGGTGACACGCCAAACGTGGGCGGACACTCCGAAGCGTCGAGTACGCCCAGACGACCGCTGGTGCCTGCGCCCATGTAAAAGACGCGCCCGCCGCGCTCGAGTGTCTCAGCAGCCCAGTCGATTGCTGTGGCAACCTGGGGCAACACTTTCGTGACCGACTGGACGGCACGAAGATCCTCATCGTTCATCGTCGTGACGATTTGCAGCGATGTCATCGTATCGAGGTCCATTGACCTTTGATTACGCTGTTCGGTCGTGAATTTTGTTAAATCGAGCATTTCATTCACCTCATCTTTCCTGTTTCTCGATGTAGTTTTGCTTAATGACATGCGTCGCCCGTTCGTAGTCGCTGGCAACGTAAGCAGCGTACAGGGCATCGACAACCATAAGCTGGGCCATACGCGAAGCCATGGCACCGCTGCGGACCAAGGGTTCACTCGCAGCGACGCCGAGCACGGCATCGGCCATGGTGGCAAGCTTGGATGATCCATCTACTTTGGTAACGGCCACTACGGGACAGTTGTGGCGTTGAGCCTCGGCGGTGCAGTCCAGCACCTCTTGCGTCAAGCCCGAGTAACTAAAGGCGATTGCCATATCGCCCTCATGCATGTTCTTGGCACATAAGAGCTGATCATGCCAGTCGTCGTACAGATGGCACTCTTTGTCGACACGCATGAGCTTTTGCGCCAGGTCGTGCGCGACCAAACGAGAAGCACCAATACCGAACAGATTGACCGCGCGTGCCCGCTTAAGACGGGCCGCGCATCGCTCCAAGACGGTGTAATCGAGCGTTCGCGCCGTCGCCTCGATCGTGCGCACGTTGCTTTTCATCACCTTCCCCACGATGCGTTCGACGCTGTCATCCATGGAGATGTCCTCGAGAGCTACGTCTTTCTTGTCACCTAAGAGCGCCAGCTCGGCAATCAGTTCGCGCTGGAACTCCTTGTAGCCCGCAAAACCCAAACGCTTGCAAAAGCGCAAAATGCTCGAGGGCGAGGAGAACGTGACATCGGCAAGACCGCGGACGGACAGCCCGACCACCTCGTGCGGATGAGCGCTTACATATGCGATGACATTGCGTTCCGCCGGGCTCGCGCTGAGCTCACGCTCGCGAAGCCGCAAAAGCAATCCGTTTGCCATCTCAAACACCTCCGTTGAGAAGAATTAAAGACCAACGAACGATTCGTACCGGATACAAACAGCTTTTGCGGTACATTGTGCCGCATCGTAGCGCACAAAGGGCGAGCGTTCTACCGCTCGCCCCTCAAATCCGACCGCTCGGAAATACGCGCGACACAAAATAATTCAACAAGGTCGCATTATCAGAAACGGGTTTGTTACCGGCTAGCGCCTCGCATGGGCGCCGATCGGCCGAGTCGCATGGCGCACCAACGCCGCCGTCAGCAATACCAACAGCATGGCGATGACATAGCCCGCAGCATCGAATCCTAAATCGATAACGTCGAAATGCCTGCCGGGAACAAAGATCTTATGTACCTGATCGCCAACGGAGCAGGCGGCGCAAAAGAGCAATACGGGCACGCAACGGGAGCATACGCTCCACGGACGCCTGGAAAAGCAAGCCACGACCACCGAGGCGAACAATCCGACGAAGAAAAACTCTACGGTATGGGCAACGCGACGGACGTTCGTGCCCACCCACATGCGAATGGAAGCAAGTCGGCCAGACCGGACATTCGAGGCAGCCGAATCGGCGCCCCCGGTCATTCCGTTCTCCGCCTGAGCTTCACCCGTGGCATCGACAGCCTGAACGCCCGTAGCCTGACCCTCCACCACACGCGCGGTGGACTCGCTCAGCAACGACGTCTCCACCGCATTTTGCTCCGTCAGCACCCAGATGCCCGCCAGCGTTGCAGCGAACAGAACGATCGCGGTCCATCCGATTATTTGTTTTACGCGCGCCAAGGGTCAACCTCCTTTTTTGAATATCAGCGAGTGTAGCCCCAAATGGCATCGTCACCGTATCAAAATTTGAATCGCAACAGGAAGCGACAAAGCGACGCAAAACCCTACCCCGCCTCGCGCATCCAGCGATCGAACGTCCCCACGCACACGCCCAGGCACTTTGCTGCCTGGCTGCGGGTAATATCGCCCGCCTCATAGCTATCGCGCACCAGCTCAAACTGAGGAGGGCATGGCTTGCGAGGTCGACCGAAACGGACCCCTCGCGCCCGCGCCGCTGCAATCCCCTCCGCCTGGCGCCGATGGATATTCTCGCGCTCCACCTGCGCCACGTAGCTCAGCAGCTGCAGCACAATATCAGCAATCAGGGTGTTAGTCACATCCGGCGCGCCGCTGGCCCTGGCGCGCGTGTCAAGCAATGGCATATCCAACACCACAATGGCAACCCCGAGCACCTTGGTAATGCGTCGCCATTCCTCAAGAATCTCGGAGTAATTACGGCCAAGTCGGTCGATAGAAAGCACCACCAGCACGTCCCCGTCTCCCAGGACGTGCAGCAGCTCGCGATAACGCGGTCGATCGAAGTCCTTGCCGCTCGCATGGTCGGCATAAATATTCGCCGAGCCCACGCCATAGGCGCCCAGCGCATCCAGCTGCCGATTAAGATTCTGATCGCGCGAACTCACCCGCGCATAACCGTACACCGTCGCCATCTCATCCCCGCTTTCTTGTAAACCTGCCAAAAGGGACAGGTTTATTTTGGTAGGTTTTACCTCTCAAATAGCAGGTAAGCGGGCGGCCGAGCAGACGGCAAGGTAGCCACGATTCAAATGCGAAGGGCGGTCCCGAAAGGCCGCCCTCCGCTCCCCCACCATGAGTCGGGATTTGGCTAATGGATAAGCTTAAAGTCCAAGTGCCCACGCGTGGTATTGACGCGCGAGACCTCGATAATCACGCGCTGCCCCAGCTCGTAACGGGTGCCCGTGTCGGCACCTGTGAGCGTGAGCGCGTCCTCGTCGAACTCGAACCACTCGTTGCCCAGACTCTTGATCGAAACCAAGCCTTCGACCTGCGTTAGGTCCAAGCGCACAAAAAGGCCCATGCTGCTAACCCACGAGACGGTTCCGGCATAGCGCTCGCCCAGACGGTCCTCATAGTACTGGGCAATCTTGATCTTTTGCGTCGCATGGCTGGCGGCATCTGCCGCGCGCTCGGCATCGCTGCATGCGCGGCAGATCTGCGGCAGAATGCGCGGCAGTGACTCGCGCCCCTTGCCGATCAGGAGCGGCGTACGGACCAGGGCGTCCTTGCCGCCCAGCTGCTCGTATGCCAGCTGCAGCTTGAGCACGCGATGCACCACCAGATCGGGGTAACGGCGAATGGGGCTTGTAAAGTGGCAGTAGCACGGCGCAGCGAGCGCAAAGTGGCCCTCGTTGCGAGGCTTATACAGCGCACGCTGCATGCTGCGCAGAAGGAGCGTGTTGACGAGTGGCGCGTTAGCCGTGCCGGCAGCGGCGTCAACCGTCGCCTGCAACTCATCAGGACTTCCCAGGGCAATGCCCGCTGCACGGCGATCATCGATGATACCGAGCTGCGCCAGCGCCACAGCAGCACCGTGCAGACTGTCGGGGCTGGGGTCATCGTGCACGCGATAGCACGCCTCGATATCGCGGTCGGCCAGCCACTCGGCGACGCACTCGTTAGCCAGCAGCATTGCCTCCTCGATAAGCGAGGTTGCGCAGGAGCGCTCGCGTGCCACAATCTGCACGGGCACGCCGTCCTCATCCAGCAGCGCGCGAATCTCGGCCGTGTCAAAGTCGACCGAACCGCGTGCACGACGTATGCGGCGCCGAAGCTCCGCGAGTTCGTTTGCAGCGACCAGGAAATCAGTCAGGTCAACATTACAGCTGCGAGCAGTGTCCTCGCACGCAAGCCCGCGCTCAAGCGCTTCCTCGCGCGAGGCTTCGACCGCAGCGACATCCTCCGCAGCGCCCTCCAACACGGAATACTCAACTGCGCCGGCACGCACCAACAGCGCCTCGGCGCCGTCGTAGTCCATACGCACACGCGAACGAATCACACTGGGATAGGGGTCGTAATGGCGCACGCGGCCCTGCGCGTCGAGCTCGATGTCGACGGTAAACGCCAGGCGATCCTCATCGGGGCGCAGGGAACACAGATCGCATGACAAGCGCTCGGGCAGCATGGGAAGCACGCGATCGGCAAGGTACACCGACGTCGTGCGATGGCGGGCCTCCAGGTCGATATGCCCGTCCCAGGCAACATAGTGCGAAACGTCGGCGATATGCACGCCCAGCTTATAGCCGCCCTCGGGTGTGCGCTCAAGCGAGATGGCATCGTCAAAGTCGCGCGCATCAACCGGGTCGATGGTGATGACAAAGCGATCGCGCAGGTCACGACGAAGCGGGTCTTTAAGCGCTGCAGTCACATCGAGCGAAAGCGCCCCTGCCTCCGCCAGCGCCGCCTCGGGATAGCTGTCGGTATAGCCATAGCGCGCCATAACATATTGGACGCCCAGATCGGGCGCATCGTCGCCGCCGATGCGGCGCTCAAGAGTCACCGTGCCCGACTCCAAGCGCGTCGGGTAGGTCAGAATGCGCGCGACGACGACATCGCCAGGACGCACGCCCAGGCGCTCCGCCGAAGTGTCCTCGGGCAAGATAAAGAAATCGGCCTTCAAGCGCGAATCGAGCGGCTCGATCACACCAAGCGGGCCGGCCGTCTGATACGTACCCACCACGCTGATGGCGGCACGCTCGATGACGCCCTCGATCACGGCGCGACGCTCACCATGCGGGCTGTTCTTAATGCTCACGGCAACGGTATCGCCATCCATGATCTCGCGCTTGCCGCGACCCATGACCTTGTAGTCGCCGTTTTCGGTTATGACATAGGCACTGTGCTCATGGAGCTGCACGCGGCCAGTCAGGCTCGGACGACGCTCGCTGCGCACCGGCCCGCGCTTATTGCGAGTTCCACGCTTATGTTTGTTATTGCGCCCCATGGCGCCTCCTTACTATCGATAGCCGTTTACACCCCAAGAGTCTACCCAAATGATCCCTAGGGGACGGCAGGATTGCGGATCACTCGAATCGTCCGACCCCCTAAGTGATCCGTTTTCCTCCGTCCCCAGGGGATCAAAAAACGGGCCGCCCCTGGAAAGGGACGACCCGTTGCAGACGGCATATCCGCAGCGCTTACACGCGCAGATAACGGCGCATGGCGATGGCAGAACCAAAGAGACCGATAATGACACCGACGAGAATCAGTGCGGCGTAGGTCACCAGATAGTACTGCATCGGCAGCGCAAACGACATCCAGCCGACGCTCGCCTGCAGGCGCGGAATCATCAGATTGCGCAGCAGCTCCAAAACACCGATGGAAAGCAGCGAGCCCAGAATGGCCTGCAACACGCCCTCGGTAATGAACGGCCCGCGAATGAAGCCGTTGCTGGCGCCCACCAGGCGCATAATCGCAATCTCGCGACGACGCGCCGTAATGGACAGGCGAATCGTGTTGTTGATAAAGATGAACGCGATAAAGGTCAGCAGACCGACGAGTACCACGGCGGCGATACGGATGTAGTTGGTCACCTGGAACAGGCGGCTCACTTCCTCCTGGCCATACAGCACGCTCGCGTTGACGTCGCCGTCGTCCGCGATCTTTTGGAAGTCGGCATTCTTCTTGAGCTTCTTGGCCGTGCTCTCGACCTGAGACGGGTCGTCCATCTCAATCGCGAACGAGGCAGGAAACGGATTCTGGCCGTCGAGTGCGCTCATGGTGGCGTCGGCGTTGCCCGACATCTTGCTCGTGTACTCGGCCAGCGCGTCGTCCTTATCCTTATAGGTCACGGACTTGACGTTGCTCCACGTCTTGAGCTCGGCCTCAAAGGCCTGGACGTCTGCCTGATCGGCATCATCGCTAATAAAGGCATTGATGACAACCTGATCCTCGACGGTGCCGATCACGGAGTTCAGCATCGCGGAACCCATAATGAACAGGCCGATGATAAACAGCGAAAGGAAGATCGTGATGACGGCGCCGAGCGAGGTGGTCCAGTTACGGAAGAAGTGGCTGATAGCCTCTTTGAGCGAATAGCCCACGTTAGTTGGTGCCATAGTTGCCGTAACCTCCCCTCTCCTGGTCGCGGATTACGTGGCCGCCCTCGAGGGCGATCACGCGACGGTGCATGCTATCGACCATCTCGCGGTCGTGCGTGGCGACGATCACGGTGGTGCCGGTACGGTTAATGCGCTCGAGCAGCTTCATAATGCCCAGCGAAATCGCCGGGTCGAGGTTGCCCGTGGGCTCGTCGCAGATAAGCAGCGGCGGACGGTTGACCATAGCGCGGGCAACGGCGACACGCTGCTGCTCGCCACCGGACAGCTGATCGGGCAGAGAGTCCATCTGATCGGCCAGACCGACCAGGCGAAGCACCTCGGGCACCTGGCTGCGAATGACGCCCTTGGGCTTGCCGATGCACTGCAGGGCAAACGCCACGTTTTCGTAGGCGGTCTTCTGCGGCAGGAGCTTAAAGTCCTGGAACACAGCACCGATCTGGCGACGCAAGAACGGAACCTTGCGGTTCTTGATCTTCATGAGGTCCTGGCCGGCGACCAAAATACGGCCGCTCGTCGGCTTGACGTCGCGGTTGAGCGTCGACAGCAGCGTGGTCTTACCCGAGCCGGAGTGACCGACCAAGAAGACAAACTCGCCCGGATAGATCTCGATGTTGATGTCGTCGAGCGCGGGCTTGTTGGGCTGTGCCGGGTAGATCTTGGTGACGTGCTCCATGAGGATGACGGGCTCGACACCGGCCTGCTTGGCCATCTTCTTGCGGCTGGCCTGCGGATCGATGGGCGCAAACACCGACGTAAAGTCGGGGTTGTTGAGCGCATTGTCGAGGCTTGCAACCTCGGCGGCCTGATCGCTCTCGACTACGGGAGCCGCGGGCTGCGTAGGATCGGGAATACCGGCAAAAAGGCCGGACTGCGCAGGCTGTGGCGCCGGAGTCGCAGGAGCCATGGGGTCGGGAATACCGGCCATGACAGGCTGCGGCGCAACGCCGTCCGCCTGGGGCTGATCCACGCGAGCGGTCACCTTCTGCACGGGCTCAAAACCCGCGGCCTCGGAAAGCTCAACATCATTGGTGGGATTGTAGGCAAAAGGATCTGATGCCGGCTGTGCCTGATCTGCCGGCTGTGCGGGGATCGGGCTAAACGGCTGATCCTCTGAATCCGGGGTGGCGAAACGAGTGCCCACGGCGCCTGGCTGCGTCTTGGGGGCGTCATCGCCCGCACCGGAGGTACGGAAGTGGTTACCCACTGGTGCTCCTTATCGTCGTGCGTTTAAACTACATGAGCGCTTTGTATTTTAGCAGCATTAGCTTTGCTGCACATAAGAAGCATGGCGGGGTTTGGTCTCACCGGCCGCGCACAGGGTTACCTCCCAAATCGTCCTCGGACATGTCGGAGCCCCCGCTGCGCACTACGTGCGGCGGGGGTTCCTCCGTCCTGCGGAAAGATTTGGGAGGTAACCCTGCGCACGGCCTGCGGCTACTAAGGGGCCGCCGCGTTTATCTTAGGGTGCCACATCACCATGCTGGGTGGGCTGAGTGGCACTTTGCTGATATGGGCCCTTTTCCCGGTAGAGACTTTTGCTTGACGCGTTTTTGATTTGATTGTTGCGCAACTCGGATTTGGATTGTCGATTTACAGTGGCCTCGACGGGAACGCCTATGGTTGTGGGGGCCAGTATGAATTGTCCTTATTGTGGAGCTGAGTTACGCGATGGCGTGAGGTACTGCACAGCGTGCGGGGCTGCCGTCAATGGCATCTCTGCTGATTCTGAGCTTCGGGTAAAGCCTCGGAACCACGTTGCGGTCATCCTTACCTGCATGCTGGTAATTGGCATTGTCGGCGGTAGCTGTATGGGCCTTCATCTGCGGCAGGTGTTGTCGCACTTCGTATCCGCCCATTCGGAGCACGCCATTGTGCTGGATGTCGCGGCTGCGGGCTGGGACACCGATAACGGGGCATCGCGCGTTCCGATACATATTACGGGCAAGACCATCGACGGAATAACGGTCGACAGGATTGAGTTCGTCGCCTCCGATGGCTCTGGCATCAATCTCATACAAGGTGTCTACACGCTCGAGGCAGCAGGTTCCCCTATCGCTGCGGATGGCACGATCTATCAAATTCCATGCACGAGTGCCACACTCGTCCTCGATGATGCCTTTGCCATGGGTGAAACGATCGATCTGGCCGAGCTTGCAGAACAGGATTCGATTCTCGCCTTCTGCCCCATTGATGCCGCCGATGTGACCAATGATGAAATCTACGATGCCGCTTTGCTCGCCATGACATACAGAGGCAGCGATGCCCCCGATGTCGCTGCACTGTGCCAAGCCGCAATCAATCGTCGCGATGGAGCCAGCACAAGCGGGAACTCCTTCGGAAGTTGCGGTGAAATGCGGATTAATTGAGCCTTTAGGCTGGCAAAACAGTCCTTATTTCACCGCAACTGAAACAGGGGCGCCCTCCAAGAGAGCGCCCCTGCCGGGTTTCCATAGTACTGGCGAAGCAGTCCTTGAGATCCGCCTTGCCTTATGCCAAGAACTCCTTGGTGGTCGCCACGATGTTGGCGGCGTCCAGGCCGTACTTGTGCAGGAGCTCGGCGCCCGGGCCGGACTCGCCGAACGTGTCGTTGACGCCGATCTTCTTGAGCGGCGTCGGGCACTGCTCGCACAGGACATCGGCAACGGCGCTGCCCAGGCCACCGATCACGGAGTGCTCCTCGACGGTCACGACGTGGCCGGTCTTGGTGGCGCTCTTGACGATCAGGTCGGAGTCGATGGGCTTGATGGTGTGCATGTTGATGACCTCGGCGTCGATACCCTCGGCAGCGAGCTGCTCGGCGGCCTCGAGGGCCTCGCCGACCATTAGGCCACAGGCGATGATGGTGACGTCGGCGCCCTCGCGCATAACGATGCCCTTGCCCAACTCGAACTTGTAGGTCTCGGGGTCGTTGATGACCGGCGAGGCCAGGCGGGCAAAGCGCATGTACACGGGGCCGTCGCACTCGTAGGCGGCGCGCGTCACGGCGCGGGCCTCGACGTCGTCGGCGGGAACGATGACGGTCATGCCGGGAATGACGCGCATCAGGGCGATATCCTCGCAGCACTGGTGCGTGGCGCCGTCCTCGCCGACAGAGATGCCGGCGTGCGTGGCGCCGATCTTGACGTTGAGATGCGGGTAGCCAATGGAGTTGCGGACCTGCTCAAAGGCGCGGCCGGCGGCAAACATGGCAAAGCTGCTCGCGAAGGCAACGCGGCCGGTGGTTGCGATACCGGCGGCAACACCCATCAGGTTGCTCTCGGCAATGCCCACATCGAAGAAGCGGTCGGGGCAGGCTGCCTTGAACTTACCGGTCTGCGTGGCGGCGGCCAGGTCGGCGTCGAGGACCACAAAGTCATCGTGCTCGTTGGCGAGCTCGACGAGAGCCTCGCCGTAGCTTACGCGCGTGGCGATTTTCTTGACGTCTGCCATCCTAGAGCTCCTCTCCGGCGGCCGTGAGCTCTGCCATGGCCTGCTCAAACTGTTCATCGTTGGGGGCCTTGCCGTGCCAACCAACCTGGTTCTCCATAAAGGAAACGCCCTTGCCCTTCATGGTCTCGGCGATAATGGCGGTCGGCTGACCCTTGGTGGCGCGAGCCTCGGCAAAAGCGGCGCGAATCTGATCGAAGTCGTTGCCGTCGGCGAGCTCCACCACATGGAACTTAAAGGCGCGGAACTTGTCGGCGAGCGGCATGGGGTCGTTGACCTCCTCGACGGAGCCATCGATCTGCAGACCGTTGTGGTCGACGATCACGCAGAGGTTGTCGAGCTGCTGGTTGCCGGCAAACATGGCGGCCTCCCAGACCTGGCCTTCCTCGCTCTCGCCATCGCCCAGCAGGGCGTACGTGCGGTAAGTATCGCCCCAGTGCTTAGCGGCAACGGCCATGCCCACGGCGGCGGAAATGCCCTGGCCGAGCGAGCCAGTGGACATGTCGACGCCCGGGGTGTCGTTCATGTTAGGGTGACCCTGCAGGTGGCTGCCGATATGGCGCAGCGTCTCGAGGTCCTCCTTGGGGAAGAACCCGCGCTCGGCGAGCACGGCGTACAGGCCCGGAGCGCAATGACCCTTGGAAAGCACAAAGCGGTCGCGATCGGCCTTGCGGGGATCGGCCGGGTCGACGTTCATTTCCTCAAAGTACAGATAGGTCATGATGTCGGCAGCGCCGAGCGAACCGCCCGGATGGCCGGACTTGGCAGCGTGCACGCCGGTGACGATGCCCTTCCTTACCTCGTTGGCAACCTTTTTGAGCTCTTCGTCGCTCATTGTGCCTTCCTTTCATCCTCATTAGGCAAAATGCGCACGGCGCCGAAGGTAATCCCAACACAGCCGCAATGCACGTACGTCATTCATTATGCTGGAAACTGATGGCTTTACCAGAGTTTTTATCATTATTTGAACAATTTAGCAGGCAGAACCGCTGATGAAACGGTTTATCAATGTGAACGTCTTTTGGATGCGGTGTCTACCTCTCGCCCCGGCACAAAAATGATCCGCAAACCGAAATTCAGCCTACGCGTTAATATCCTTGAATCCCTCACCGAAGGCTTCCGTAACGTCGGCGACCGTCACAATGGCGTGAGGATCGCGCTCGCGCACGATCGTTTTGAGGGTGTTGAGCTCTCGACGGCTAACGATCACCATGATCACAGGCTTCTCGACGCCCGAATACATACCAGTCGCCTTTAATTTGGTGCAGCCGCGTCCCAGACCATACATGATGTCGGCCGCGATATCGGGAAAATTCTCCGAGATGATGAGTACCATACGGCGCTTATTGCCGCCATCGACCACAGCATCGATCACATAACCGCTAATGACCATCGAAAGGCCTGCATACAGCGCGTTTTCGACCGAGAATACCGGGGCCGAGAGCGCGCACACGGCAACGTCGATCGCCATGACGGTCGAGCCCACCGGCAGCGAGGTGTTACGCGAGATGATTTGGCCAATCGTGTCCGAGCCGCCGGTGTTGGCGCCGGCGCGCAACACCATGCCGTAACCGATGCCCGTGATAATGCCGCCCCACATAGCGGGAAGCATCAGGTCTGCATGTGCCAGAGGCGCTACAAACGGGGCAAACAGATCGGTAAAGAAGCCCAGCAGCACAAAGCCCGTCGCCGTCTGCACTACATAGAACATGCCGCCCTCGCGCATAACGATCAGCAGCAGCAAGGCATTCATCACGATGGTCTGGATACCGACAGGAAGCGACACGCCTCGCGCCGCGCCGAGCGCCTGGATAATAGTCGCAAGGCCCGTAACGCCACCGGCGGCAAGACCGTTGGGGATCAAAAACAGGTCGGTCGCGATGGCGGCCAAGGCACACCCCAACATGATCTGGGGCAGATCGTGAAAGAAGTTCATCGAAAGAATGCGCTTGATGTCAAGACGATATGCCATGCTGCCTCCTTCAAAAAAGCGCACCCCATCGGATGCGCTTTGAACTTCTTCTTGTATTCGATTCTACCGATTCGCCCAACAAATACCACCCCTGTGCAGGGTATGTTCTGGATACAAAACCGCCTTGCTCGGAAGGCCTTGATCCATTCCCACATAAACCGAGCGGTTTAGGCAGACGGGGCCTCCGCGTCAGCGTTGCCGGTAGCCCAACGGTGATAGCCAATCACAAACGGATCCAGGTCGCCGTCGTCAAGAACCGCCTCGACGTTGCTGGTCTCCACGCCCGTGCGCAGGTCCTTAACCATCTGGTACGGGTAGAGCACGTAGCTGCGGATCTGGTTGCCAAAACCAATTGTGGTCTTGGGTCCGCGAATCTCATCCAGGGCCTCGGCGCGCTTTTCGAGCTCAATCTCGTACAGGCGCGCCTTGAGGATCTGCATGCACGCGGCCTTGTTTTGAATCTGGCTGCGCTCGTTTTGACACGTGACCACGATACCGCTGGGGAAATGCGTCACGCGCACGGCGGAGTCGGTGGTGTTGACGCCCTGGCCGCCCGGACCGCTTGCATGGTACACGTCGACGCGAATGTCATCGGGACTAATCTCGATATCGATATCGTCGGGCAGTACCGGAATGACTTCGACGCCGGCAAACGTAGTCTGGCGGCGCTTCTTGTCGTCGGTGGGGCTAATGCGCACCAGGCGGTGAACACCGGCCTCGGCACGAAGCATGCCAAAGGCATCCTTGCCTTCGACGGTAAAGGTCGCGCGATCGATGCCGATAACCTCGGCCGCGGGGCAATCGTTGATGGTGACCTTCCAACCGCGGCGCTGGCAGTACTTCATGTACATCTTAAAGAGCATGAAGGTCCAGTCCTGGGCCTCCAAACCGCCCTGCCCGGGCTTGATGGTCACAATCGCGTCGCCATGGTCGAACTCCCCGGTAAACCAGCTCGCAAGCTCAAGCTCGTCGATGGCGCGGGAAAGGCGCTCCGCCGTGGCAGCAGCCTCCTCACGCAGCGCAGCGGCATCGGGGTCATCGCCCATTTCCTCGGCAAGCTCCAGCGCGGCGCGAGCATCGGAAAGCTCACCGCGCGCAGTATCCACGGCGGCGATGTCCTCCTTGGCGCGTGCAATCTCCTCCATCGTGGCGCGAGCGGCGTCGGCATCGTCCCAAAAGCCTGGGGCGACGCTTTTGGCCTCGAGCTCCGCCACGCGGGTGCGCTTCTCGTCCAAATGGAGATATGACTCGACCTCGCCGAGTCGGTCCGCAAACGCGTCCAACTCGGCGGGAGTTACCTCTAGAGTCTCGGCCATTAACGATTCCTGCCGTGGCAGTACTTAAACTTCTTACCGCTACCGCAAGGGCACAGGTCGTTGCGGCCCACGTTGACATAGGGGTCATCGCTCTCGGACTTGCGGTAGGTCGTCACCTTGCCACCGTTGTTAACGGCAGCCGGACCACCCTGGACGGCGGTGCGGGCCTGCACCTGAGCCTGCTTGCGCAGTACCGAATCGCTGTTGTCGCCATCGACCTCGGCGGGACCAGAGAAGCGCGCACCCTTAAGGGCGGGGTCCTCCTTGTGCTCCACAGCGTGCGGGGCAGCTTTGAGCTCAATGCGCAGAACAGTGCGCAGGTAATCCTCGTACATGGTATCGACGAGTATCTGGAACGCGCCGTAGGCCTCGGTCTTGTACTCAACCAGCGGGTCGCGCTGGCCAAAGCCGCGCAGGCCGATACCGGTCTTGAGGTAGTCCATTTCCTGCAGGTAGTTCATCCAACGCGTATCGATGACGCGCAGCATGACCTGGGTATTGAGCTCGCGCATCAGGTCCTCGCCCAGACGCTCGGCCTTCATGTTGTAGCACTTCTCAACATAGGCCAAGACATCGGCGGCCAGGGCCTCAAAGTCCTCGTCGGGGAACTGAGGGGTATCGATATGCCCGGTCAGCTCGACGACCCATTTGCGCAGACCCTCAAGATCGCGCTCGCCCTCGTGGCTGTCCTTGGTGCAGAACTCCTGCACGCAGCGGTACACGGTATCGTGCATGACCTCGGTGATGTGGTCGGTCAGGTCCTTGCCGTCCAAAATCTTGTTACGCTCGGCATAGATGACCTGGCGCTGCTTGTTCATGACGTCGTCATACTCAAGAACGCTCTTACGCATGGAGAAGTTAATGCTCTCGACCTTATGCTGGGCGTTCTCGACGGCCTTGGAGATGATCTTGTGCTGGATGGGCATGTCGTCGCCCATGTCGGCCGTGACCATCATCTTGGAGACGCGGTCCATCCTGTCGCCGCCAAACAGGCGCATCAAGTCATCCTCGAGCGACAGGTAGAACTGAGTCTCGCCCGGGTCGCCCTGACGGCCGGAACGGCCACGCAGCTGGTTGTCGATACGGCGGGACTCATGGCGCTCGGTGCCGATGACGGTCAGGCCGCCGGCGGCAAGCACGCGCTCGCGCTCGGCCTTGCAAGTCTCCTTGGCCTCGGCGTTAAACTGCTCGAGCTGCTCGGGCGTCACGTCCTCCATAGTCAGGCCCTCGTACTCTAGGCGCTCGCGCACCAGCTCGTCGGGGTTGCCGCCCAGCAAGATGTCGGTACCACGGCCGGCCATGTTGGTAGCGATGGTCACGGCGCCATAGCGACCAGCCTGGGCCACGATATGGGCCTCGCGCTCGTGGTGCTTGGCGTTGAGGACCTCGTGCGCGATACCGCGCTTAGTGAGGGCGGCGGACAGTTTCTCGGAGCTCTCGATGGAGACGGTGCCCACCAGGACCGGCTGGCCCTTGGCGTGACGACGCTCAACGTCGTCGGCAACGGCGTTGTACTTGGCCTGGATGGTGCGGTAGACCAGATCCTCGTGGTCAACACGCTGCACGGGCTTGTTGGGGGGAATGACCTCGACGGGCAGCTTGTAGATCTCGCGGAACTCGGCGTCCTCGGTGAGCGCCGTACCGGTCATGCCGGAGAGCTTGTCATACAGGCGGAAGTAGTTCTGCAGGGTGATGGTGGCAAGGGTCTGGTTCTCCTCGCGCACGAGCACGCCTTCTTTGGCCTCGATGGCCTGGTGCAGGCCCTCGGAATAGCGGCGGCCTTCCATGATACGACCGGTGAACTCGTCGACGATCTTGACCTCGCCGTTGGTGACCACGTACTGCTTGTCGCGGTGGAACATGTACTGGGCCTTCAGCGCCTGCTGCAGGTGGTTGACCAGCTGGCCGGAGAGATCGGCATAGATGTCATCGATACCCAGGCGGCGCTCAATCTTCTTAAGGCCGCGCTCGGTGGCGGCGATGGTGTGCTTGGCCTCGTCCATGACGAAGTCGCCCGTGGGCTCCACGTCCTCGGTGGCGGTGAGCATGTCGTGCGAGACGTCCTCACCGCGCTCAAGGCCGCGTACGGCGCGCGCGAAGTCCTTGTAAGTGCTGGCGGACTTGGTGCCGGCGCCCGAGATGATGAGCGGCGTTCTGGCCTCGTCGATCAGGATGGAGTCGACCTCGTCGACGATGGCGTAGTTGTGACCGCGCTGAACACGCTGCTCGGGGCGGGTAACCATGTTGTCGCGCAGGTAATCGAAACCGAACTCGGAGTTGGTGCCGTACGTGACGTCGGCCTGGTAGGCTGGGCGCTTAAGCTCGAGCGGCATGTTGTTCTGCAGCAGACCGACGGTCATGCCCAGATACTTGTAGATGCGACCCATCCACTCGGAGTCACGCTTGGCCAGGTAGTCGTTGACGGTGACGACGTGCACGCCCTTACCGGCGATAGCGTTGAGGTAGCCGGCCAGCGTGGAGACGAGGGTCTTGCCTTCGCCGGTCTTCATCTCGGCGATGTGGCCCTCGTGCAGCGCCATGGCGCCGATGAGCTGTACATCAAAGTGACGCATGCCCATGGTGCGCTTGGAAGCTTCGCGCACGGTGGCAAAGGCCTCGGGGAGCATGTCGTCGAGCGACTCGCCGTTGGCGTAGCGCTCACGGAACTTATCGGTCTGGGCGCGGAGCTCCTCCTCGGTCATCTTCTCAAACTGGGGCTCAAGACCGTTGATCTGGTCGACGATCTTGTAGTAGCGCTTCAGGTCCTTATCGGATCCAAAGGACAGCAGCTTTGACATGAATCCCATGTGGTTTTCCTTTTTGGCCATCGCCCACGCCATGCAGCCTCGGGCGAGTTAAACACAGATAAATGTACTTTAGCCAAACAGGACGCGGCCTATACGGTCGACCTCGACCGCCACGTAATAACTACGACCCGACCGACCTGCCAAAAAGGGACTGGTTTATTTTGGCAGGTTTTATCTGGGAAAACGCCGTCACTCTGCCATTTGGTGCAAGCTGACCCGTCCCTTACGCACCAACCTGGTGCAATGGGGACGAGTTAGCTTGCACCAATAAAAAGAAAAGGGCCGCGCACCCAAATGGATGCGCGGCCCTTATGCCATGAATGCGAGTGTTTCCGCGGCGAGCTATTTACTCGGCAGCCTCGGTGGTCTCGGCCTCGGCAGCGGCCTCCTCGACGGGAGCCTCTGCGGGAGCCTCTGCGGCCTGCTTGGCAGCCTCCTCGGCAAACTTAGCGGCACGCTTGGCCTTCTCGGCAGCCTTAGCCTCAGCGGCGGCCTTGCGAGCAGCCTCGGCCTCAGCAGCCTTGGCGGCCTTGGCGGCCTTGGCCTCCTCGGCCTTCTTGAGCTGAGCGGCAGCGGCGCCACCGAACTTGTCGGCGAAGCGCTGGACGCGTCCACCGGTGTCGACGAACTTCTGCTGGCCGGTGTAGAACGGGTGGCACTCGTTGCAAAGCTCGACCTTCATCTCGGACACGGTAGCGTGCGTCTTGAAGGTGTTGCCGCAGGAGCACGTCACCGTGCACTCGACATACTGGGGATGGATACCCTGCTTCATGGTAGGACTCCTTATTGGTCAGGCGCTGGTTACCGATCAGCGCATAAGGCGTCTTGGTTTCCGACCAAGACAACAAACTCGGCTATGGTACCACGGCGTCGAGCGTCCCACAAAAGGTTCACGGTCTTTGCACCGGAGCGCACAGGTGCATCTGCCCGATCGCGGCGCCAACAGGAACCGCCTGACCTGTCCAGGGTGCCAAAAATACACCCCGCGAGACAAGCACCCCATGTTGCAGACGTGTAACGCCGCAGCAAAGGTGCCCTTTTTTGCGCAGGACAGGTACAATGATGAACACTGTACCGTAGCGGAGCGCCCCCGCGCGCCGCAACCACGCGAAAGGGTTTCCCATGGCCGAGATCTCGTCCTCCCGCATCGTCATCACCGTCCTTGGCAAGAACCGCCCCGGCATCGTCGCCGGCGTCACCCGTGTTCTGGGCGAAGCCAACGTCGACATCCGCGACATCACGCAGTCCATTATCGAGGACATCTTCACCATGACCATGCTGGCCGACACCGCCGAGTCCAAGCTCGACTTCGCCGAGCTGCAGAAGGCTCTGGCCGAGGCAGGCGAGCTTTCGGGCGTCAACGTGTCCATTCAGCGCGAGGACGTCTTTAACTTTATGTACCGCCTGTAGCGAACAAGCCGCTCGGGGCAGCTTGACGTCATATCGTCCAAGCGCGCCGCCCCAAAGCGGACCGGAGAGGAGCGCGCATGGCCTACGACGCCAAGAAAATCTACTACCGCTTCGACGATCACCTGAGCCGCCTGGTTCTGGATTACGAGGCGAGCCGTCAGATTTCGCCCGAAAGCGAAAACCTCTACCACGGCCTGCCGACCGACCCTTATGACGAGGACCTGTTTGTCGAGCACAATGTCAAACGCGGCCTGCGCAATGCAGACGGCTCGGGCGTGGTTGCGGGCCTTACCCGCATCTCGGACGTGCACGGCTACAACAAGGTCGACGGAAAGGTCGTGCCCGATCAGGGCAAACTCACGCTTCGTGGCTACAGCATCGAAGACCTGGTCAACAACGCCCAGGCCGAGGATCGCTATGGCTACGAAGAGGTCGCCTACCTGCTCATCACGGGCTCGCTTCCCACCAAAGAGGAACTCGACGGTTTTTGCGAACGCCTGGGTGCTTTTAGGCATCTGAGCGACGAATACGTCCGCGAGTTCCCCATGACCACGGTGTCGTCGAGCATCATGAATGTGCTTCAGCGTGCCGTGCTGCTGCTCTACGCCTTCGACGCCGAGCCCGACGCCATTACACCCGAGCACGAAATCGACGTCGCCATCTCCATGCTCGCCCGTCTCCCCCGCATCGCCGCCTTCGCGCATATGGCCTCGGTCGCCAAGCGCCGCGGCTCCGAGGTTCATGTCCCGCACCCCACACCCGGCCTCTCCACCGCCGAGACCATCCTGCAGGTGCTGCGCGGCGGCATGGCATTCACCCGCGACGAAGCCATGCTGCTCGACGTGATGCTCATGCTGCATGCCGAGCACGGCGGCGGCAACAACTCCACGTTCGCCTGCCGCGTGCTGTCCTCCTCGGCCACCGACCCGTATTCCGCCTACGCCGCGGCTATCGGCTCGCTCAAGGGCCCGCGCCACGGCGGCGCCAACGCCAAGGTCGTGTCCATGCACGAGGACATCCGTGCGCATGTCTCCAATTGGGAGGACGAGGACGAGGTCGCAGCCTACCTGGGCAAGATTCTCGACAAGCAGGCCTTCGACGGCACGGGTCTCATCTACGGTATGGGCCACGCCGTATACACGCTGAGCGACCCGCGCGCCGAGGTGTGCCGCCGTTACGCGCGCACGCTTGCCGCCAAGAAGGACTTGGGCGAGGAGTTCGCGCTCATCGAGCGCATCGAGCGCCTGGCCCCGCAGGTGATGCGCGATCACGGCATGACCAAGCCCATCTGCGCCAACATCGACCTGTACACGGGCTTTATCTACAAGATGCTCGGCGTGCCCGAGACGCTCTTTACGCCGCTGTTCGCCGTCGCCCGCATGGCCGGCTGGTCGGCGCACCGCATGGAAGAGCTCTTCTGCGCGCATCGCATCATCCGCCCGGCCTATCGTCCGGTGATCGAGCCGCTGGAGTATAAGCCGCTCGCCGACCGCTAGGACGCGGACCGTCATAGAACCCGAGCGTGGCCAGGGCATCACCGCCCTCGGCCACGCTTTTTATGCCAGCAGAAAGGGCTGCATCGAATGATTGTTTTTTCCGATATGGATGGAACGCTGTTGACGAGTGACAAGCAGATGAGCGACGCCACCTGGGCGATGCTCGACGAGCTCGCTCGACGCGGGATTGAATTTGTGCCCTGCACGGGACGTCCGCTGTCGGGCATCTTTGAGCCCATCCTCGCCCATCCCGCCGTGCACTATGCCGTCTGTGCCAATGGCGCCAGCGTCTGGCAGCTCGACGACGATGTGCCCACCGACGCCTCGCGCGCCACGTGCGTATTGAGCCGTCCGCTCGATTGCGGCATTGCCCATCGCATCCATCGCATCGCCGCCGGCCACGATGTGACCTTCGATATCTTCGCGGATGGGCAGTGCTTCCTCCCCCGCTCGCTCTACACGCGCCTGGACGAGTTCTGCGGCGGCGACCCCCACATCGCGGCTTCGCTCAAGCGCACACGAACACCGATCGACATGGATATCGACAGCAAGATCAACGAGGTCGAGACGCTCGAACGCATCGCCATGTACTGGCACAACCCGGCCGATCGCGACGCCATCGCGGCGGAGCTCGAAACGCTCGGAGGCATTGAGGTCACGCGTTCGTACGCCATGAATATCGAGGTCATGGGCGAGGGCGCCACCAAGGGAACGGCCCTCACGTGGCTATGCGAGCACCTGGGCGAGCCCCTTGTCAACGCCTGGGCCTTTGGCGACAACATCAACGATATCCCCATGCTTGTGGCAGCTGGCCACGGCATGGCAATGATTAACGGCGAGCCCGAAGACCGCGAGGCCGCCGACACCATCACCGAGTTCGACAACAACCACGACGGCGTCGCCCGCACCATCATGGCCGCCCTCGCCTAGCAGCAGCAACCCGGTAGTCATTGGGGACGTTCTTAAATGGCTAGTCGCTGGCGGCACTCATTTAAGTCTGTCCCCAATGAGTGGTTTCATTCACTTAAGTCTGTCCCCAACTGCCGGCGCATAAGGAATGTCCCCAACTACCGGTCTAGCAGAGACTCTCCAGCACGCGACGGAGCTCCTGCTGGACGGCGTGGTCGCGGTTGCAGCCCACGACGCGATCGGCAACCGCTTTGAGCGCGGGGCGCGCGTTTTCCATCGCACAGCCCGTGCCGACAAAGCGAATGATCTCGTAGTCGTTCATCGAGTCGCCAAACGCCATGATCTCGTCGCGTCCAATGCCGTAATGCTCCGCAAGCTGTGCGATGCCCGAGGCCTTCGACACACCAGGCTGCATGGCATCGATCCACGCGTTTCCAGAAGGCGCAAAGGTAAAGAGCTGACCGAGTTCTCGCTGTAGCACGTACGCACTGTCCATAACGGCACAGTCATCGCAAAAGATACTCGCCTTGATGATATTTACGCTGGGATCGGGCAGTTCCCAAATGCGCTCGGCATTGGGAAGGTCCTTATCGACCTCGCGTACGAACTTGCACTCGTCATCGAGCAAGAAGGATTTGGTTCGGTCAAAGAGCGCAAGATGCAGATTGGGAAACGTCGCGACAGCCTGGGCGAGCCTTCGAATCGCCAGGTGCGAATACACCTCACGGTCTACCATTTTGCCGTCGGCGTAGACCTGGGCACCGTTAGCGGCGACAAAGTCCATCTTGTCGCGAACGGGCGCAAAGAACTCGCACAGGCGATCGTAGCGACGACCTGACGATGCGGCGAAATGCACGCCATGCTCGTGTAGCGCCAGAATCAGTTCGTAGGTCTCGGGAGGCACCTGGCTGTTTTCGTCAAGCAACGTGCCGTCCATATCGGATGCAATCAGTTTAAACATAGAAAAGCTCCCTTCGGGCTTGTTGGAATCGAACGTGTATCCAATTCCAACGTACCCAAAGGGAGCTCAGGTAAGACTCCGCGGGCGCAAACGTTACAAGGACCTGGCAAATAGCTCACGCGCACCAGGGGTCCCACATTCGCAGCGCCAGGCAACACGTCAAAGAGTGTCGCAGGCGACTAGACGTTTAAGAACGTCCCCGATGACTAGTCGGCGTAGGTGAAGGTTGTGACGTCGAACATGCCCTCGGGGCGGATGCGGAGCGTCGGGATAACCGGCAGGGGCAGGAAGATGATGCCCATGATGGGGTCGAGCGGCGGCTCGATGCCCATGGCGCGCGCCTTGACCATAAAGTCGTCGTGCTGCGCGGCGACATCCTCGGCCGTGCCTTCGCTCATCAGACCGCCGAGCGCCAGCGGAATGCGCGCCACGACCTCGCCGTTGCGCACCAGCACGTGACCACCCTGGCCCACAGCCTCAACAGCAGCCATCATATCGGCAGCGTTATCACCCACGACGCACACGTTGTGCGAGTCGTGGCCGATCGTGGAGGCAATGGCGCCACCGGTGATGGTGAAGCCACGCACCCAGCCGCGACCGATATGCTTGCCGACAAGGCCCAGGCCCGCAGGACCATCACCGTCGGCGCCCTCGGCCTGCAGCGACACACCGCGGCCGTGGCGCTCGATCAGCATAATGCGACGCAGGCCCTCGGCGCTCTCGGGGCGAGCCATACCCGTGATGGCCTTACCCGGCACCACGTCGATCACGGCCTCGCCCGGCTTAAAGGCATAGTCGAATACGTCGAGCGAAAGCTTCGGCAGCTTAACGGACGCGCACAGCTCGTCGGCAAGGGCTGCGACCTCGGCCATCTCGGGTGCGATCTCGCCCACAAAGGTGCCGTCCTGCGCCACCAGAGCACCGGCGGCATATACGCGATGCGGAGCCGTGGCAAACGTCAGGTCATTGAGCACCAGCAGGTCGGCACGCTTGCCCGGGGCGATGGCGCCGCGGAGCTCGTGCGGGTCGCGGCAGCCGTGGTCCAGGCCAAATGCCTCAGCCGTGGAAAGGGACGCCATGGAGATAGCGACCACCGGGTCGATGCCCGCCTCGATAGCCACGCGGCAGGCGTTGTCGATCATGCCGGTCGCAAGCGCATCGGAAGGAGCGCGGTCGTCGGTCGCAAAGCAGCAACGGCGGGCACGGGCAGGATTCTCCAGCAGCATCGGCGACAGGTTGGCCAGGTCATGGCTGCACGTACCTTCGCGCAGCATCACGTACATGCCGCGGGACAGCTTGTCGAGTGCCTCCTCGGGAATCGTCGACTCATGGTCAGCGATAATGCCAGCCGCGGCATAGGCGTTGAGGTCCTTGCCGGCAACGAGCGGCGCGTGACCGTCCACCTGCTTGGACGGCGTCTGGTTGGCAGCGTCAATGCGAGCGCAGGTCTCGGGATCGGCCATAAAGACGCCCGGCAGGTTCATCATCTCGCCCAGGCCAAAGACATCGCCCGGATGCTCGGCAAAAAACGCCTGCATGTCAGCGGCGGTGATGACGGCACCGGCCTGCTCATCGGGCAGCGCGGGCACGCACGAGGGCATCATGTACTTGATGGAAATGGGCGCGCGACGGCCGTCCTCGATCATAAAGCGCAGGCCGTCCAGGCCGGAAACGTTGGCGATCTCGTGGCTGTCGGCAATAGCGGTGGTGGTACCGCGCGTCGCCGCCATGCGCGCATACTCGGCAGGGCGGATGTTCGAAGACTCGATATGCAAGTGTCCGTCAATAAAACCGGGGGCAAGATAGCGGCCCTGGCAATCGATGACCTCGGCAGCCTCATACGTACCGGCGGCATCGTCGCGACCGTCGTAGAGCACACCGACGATCACGCCATCCTTGACGGCAACGCTACCGGGCGCCACGCGCTGGCCGTACACATCGACAATCTGTGCGTTGGCAAACAGCGTGTCAACGGGCACACGACCCTCGGCGGCCTCGATCACAGATCTCATGACCTCAACGGACATACATACTCCTTTAACCGTAGAAAAAAGCTGCGGAGCGGACAGGCCTTCACCGCAGCAAACCAATAGCCATTGTATGCCCAAACGATGGGTCAGCAATACGCCTCCCCGCTTAACGGCACACGCCGCTTGGCGCAATGGGGACAGGCTGCTTTGGGTAGTCGTTGGGGACGTTCTTAAACGACTAGTCATTCAAGAACGTCCCCAACGACTACCCAACAACTACTAACTGCCGTCCCGACAACAAAAACGCCGCTGTTTTGGCAACGACAGACACTATGACCCAATCCGAGGGCACTAAAAAGACAGGAGCCCCCGCTCGTGA
>UQHQ01000023.1 GCA_900540945.1 uncultured Collinsella sp.
CCGGATCGTCACGCAGATGCCCTTGACGCCCGTCTTCCCCTGGAGCCACTTGGCGACGGCTTCCTCAGCGGAAGCCTGCATTTCCTCGTTGGAGGCATCGCGGGCCACGTCGATGCGGCCACGGACCTTGCCGAGTACCTGGACGACGATCTGCACCGTGTCCTCGACGGACTCGGCCAGGTCGAACTCGGGCCAGGCGGCGGTGTAGGCGTTGCCCTCGCAGCCGAGTGCCTCGTGCCACAGCTCGTCAGCCCAGAACGGGCAGATGGGCGCCAGGACGCTCACGATGTCCTTGGCCACGCCGTAGCACAGGGCCTTGTCGCGGTCAGCACCCTCGGTGGCGTTGAGGTAGGCGCTCGCCGCGTTGACGAGCTCCATGACGGCCGAGATCGCGGTGTTGAACTGGCCGCGATCGAAGTCCTCGGTGCATTTGGCAATGGTGCGGTGACGCTCGCGGTAGAGCTTCATCGCGGTCTCGTCGAGCACGGACTTGTCGAAGGCCACGTTGGCGTCACCCGACTGGACGAGCTGCCACACGATACGCCAAGCGCGCTTGATGAAGCGGTTGGCGCCCTCGACGGCCTTGGGATCCCAGTCGAAGTCCTTCTCGGGCGGGGCGATAAACAGGATCGCCAGACGCATGGTGTCGGCGCCGTAGGGCTCGATAACCGAGCTCGGGGGCACGACGTTGCCCTTGGACTTGGACATGGTGTCGCCGTTCTCGTCCTTGACCATACCCTGGCACAGCAGGTTGGTGAAGGGCTCATCCACGCTCAGCAGGCCCAGGTCGCGCAGCGCCTTGGTAAAGAAGCGGCTGTAGAGCAGGTGCAGAATGGCGTGCTCAATGCCACCGATGTAGTTATCGACGGGCATCCAACGGTCTGCCGCCTCGCGGGAGAAAGGCAGCTCGGTGTTGTGCGGGTCGGTATAGCGCAGGTAATACCAGCTGGAGCAGGTGAAGGTGTCCATGGTATCGGTCTCGCGCTTGGCCGGGCGACCGCAGACCGGGCAGGTGGTCTCGTAGAAATCCTTGCACTCGGCGAGGGTCTCGCCGGCGCCCAAGTCCAGGTTCTCGGGCAGCGTCACAGGCAGCTGATCCTCGGGCACGGGTACGATGCCGCAGTGCTCGCAGTGGATGGCCGGGATGGGGTTGCCCCAATAGCGCTGACGGCTGATGAGCCAGTCACGCAGGCGGAACTCGACCTTACGACGGCCGCAGCCCATGGCCTCGAGGTCAGCCACGATGGCAGCCTCGCCCTCGGAGTGCTTGCCGCCGCGCATGCCGGTGTACTTGCCGGACTGGACGAGCGTGCCCTCGGCAGCGTGAGCGCAATCCCAGTCGACGGTCTCGGCATGGAAGGTATCGATGGTCTCACCGCTGGCCTCGACGGCAGCACGGTCGTCGTCGTCCAGAATAATCGGCACGATCGGCAGGTCGTACTTGCGGGCAAACTCAAAGTCGCGCTGGTCGCCGCAGGGAACGGCCATGACGGCGCCGGTACCGTAGTCGGCCACGACATAGTCGGCAACCCACACGGGGACCTTCTCGCCGTTGACGGGATTCACCACGTAGCGGCCGGTAAAGGCACCGTGCTTCTCGAGGGTGCCCTGGGCACGCTCGACGGCAGAGATATGCTTGGAGTCCTCGACGATCTTGGTGACGGCCTCCTCGTACTCCGTGCCCTCAACGAGCTCGTGAAGACGAGCGTACTCGGGAGCCAGGACAAAGAAGGAGACGCCAAAGAGGGTGTCGGCACGCGTGGTGAAGACGGTGATCTTGCCCTCGTCGCCCTCGATGGGCTCGCCATCCTGGTCGCACAGGGTAAAGTCGACCTCGGCGCCCTCGGAGCGGCCGATCCAGTTGGCCTGCATCTGCTTGACGCGCTCGGGCCAGCCGGGGAGCTTCTCCAGGCCGTCGAGCAGCTCCTGGGAGTACTCAGTAATCTTGTAGTACCACTGCTCAAGGTCGCGCTTCTCGGGCTCGGTGCCGCAGCGCCAGCACTTGCCCTCGGTAACCTGCTCGTTGGCCAGAACAGTCTTGCAGTTGGGGCACCAGTTGACCGGGTTCTTTTTGCGGTAGACCAGGCCCTTTTCCCACATCTTCTCAAAGATCCACTGGCCCCAGCGGTAGTAGTCGGGGCTGCAGGTCTTGACCATGCGATCCAGATCGTAGGAGAAGCCCATGCGCTTCATCGTGGCGAGTGCCTGGTCCATATTCTTATACGTCCAGGCGGCAGCCTGCGTGTTGTGCTTGATGGCGGCGTTCTCGGCGGGCAGGCCAAAGGCGTCAAAGCCGATGGGGTGCAGCACGTCGTAGCCTCGCATGCGGGCCTGACGGGCCATGGCATCGCCGATGGTATAGTTGCGCGCGTGGCCCATGTGCAGGTCGCCCGACGGATACGGGAACATCTCGAGCACGTACTTCTTGGGCTTGCTGTCGTCGGTGTCGACGGCAAAGAGGTTGGAGTCCTCCCAGGCCTTCATCCACCTGGACTCAATGGCCTGCGCGTCGTAGGCAGGGATCTCGTCCTTATGATCTGTGCAATCGCACATATCAGCTCCTTTAATCTTAGCTGGGGTCGGTCGGCTTGGCTTTGTTCGCTACTGCGGACAGTCCTGCGCAAGACGAAGAGCACATTAAGTGCTCTTCTTTGCGTGCGGAACTTGTAGCGAACAAAGCCAAGCCGACCGACCCTAAGGTTAACTTGACTGATGATAGCAAATACGACAAGCGAGATGCCTGCGACTTGCAGGCATCTCGCTTTATCTAAATAACGTGGTTGTGAATCAACCGCTAATTGTTACCCGCCCAAATATGGTCGGGTTTTCCAAGTGCCGCAGATTGCCGTGAAAGAGGAGCGACGCGTACTTTGGTACGCGAGCGACGGTTTGAACGGCAAGGTGCGGTGCTTGGGAAAGCCGCTTATCGATAGGAAACGCTCTGCTGAGAATCCTTCACGACAACATCGTGGGCTCCGCCTTCGACGATCGAGGTCGAGCTCACCAGGGTCAGGCGTGCCTTTTCCTGGAGCTCGGGGATCGAGAGGGCACCGCAGTTGCACATCGTAGACTTGACCTTGTAGAGCGTGCCGCCCACGCCGTCCTTGAGGGAACCGGCGTAGGGAACGTAGGAGTCGACGCCCTCGACGAAGCTGAGCTTCGCGGCGCCGCCCAGGTCGTAGCGCTGCCAGTTGCGGGCACGCGCAGAACCCTCGCCCCAGTACTCCTTCATGTACTGACCGTTGACGTTGACGCGCTCGGTCGGGCTCTCGTCGAAGCGGGCGAAGTAGCGGCCCAGCATCATAAAGTCGGCACCCATGGCAAGGGCGAGTGTCATGTGGTAGTCGTAGACGATGCCGCCGTCGGAGCACACGGGCACGTAGACACCGGTCTCCTCGTAGTACTCGTCACGGGCTCGGCAGACGTCGATCAGCGCGGTGGCCTGGCCACGGCCGATACCCTTGGTCTCGCGGGTAATGCAGATGGACCCACCGCCGATACCGACCTTGATGAAGTCGGCACCGCAGTCGGCCAAAAAGCGGAAGCCCTCGGCGTCGACGACGTTACCGGCACCGACCTTGACGTCCTCGCCGTAGTTGGCGCGGATCCACTCGATGGTGCGCTTCTGCCACTCGCTGAAGCCCTCGGAAGAATCGATGCACAAGACATCGGCGCCGGCCTCGATGAGCAGCGGCACGCGCTCGGCATAGTCGCGGGTGTTGATACCGGCACCGACCATGTAGCGCTTGTCGCCGTCGAGCAGCTCGTTGGGGTTGGTCTTGTGGCTGTCGTAGTCCTTGCGGAAGACGATGCCCATAAGGTGATCGTTGTCGTCGACGATGGGCAGGGCGTTGAGCTTGTTGTCCCAGATGACGTCGTTGGCAACCTTGAGGCTGATGTTCTTGTCGCCCACGATGAGCTGCTCACGTGGGGTCATGAACTCGGAGACCTTCGTCTGGTGGTCATCGCGACTGGGGCGATAGTCACGGCTGGTGACGATGCCCAGGAGCTTTCCCTTGGGAGTGCCGTCGTCGGTAACCGGCATGGTGGAGTGACCGGTCTTCTCCTTGAGCTCGATGACCTGCTCCATGGTCATGTCGGGGGTCAGCGTGGAATCGGACTGAACGAAGCCAGCCTTGTGATCCTTGACGGCCTTGACCATAGCGGCCTCGGACTCGGCGCTCTGGGAACCGTAAATGAAGGACAGGCCACCCTCGGTAGCGAGCGCGACACCCATGTCGACGCCCGAGACGGACTGCATGATGGCGGAAACCATGGGGATGTTCAGGGTGATTGCCGGCTTCTCACCGCGCTTAAAGCGGGTTAGCGGCGTCTTAAGAGAGACGTTGTTGGGGATGCACTGCGAGGACGAGTAGCCAGGGACCAGCAGATACTCCGAAAACGTGTGGGACTCACCGGGAAAGAACGTAGCCATGTTTCTCCTTTTTCCATGCGACCGGTCGGCTGCAGGCCTCGTAGGACCCAGCCCAACCTTGGGCGCCCAATACTGGGGAAGTATCTTAACGCACTTTGACTGCTACAATGCATGATTTAAGAAGAGCACACGAGGGTTTGACGCAGGCTTTGCGTTTGCCCAGCAAACACTTTAGCGGGGAGACGTGGAGCAGATGGAGTACAAGACGACGGCAAAGCTGGTCATTCAAGCGTGCGACAAGGATCTGCCGGGCGTCTTCGGCCACGGCTGCGTCTTGCTGCTGCAAGGTATCGCCCGCGAGCACTCGCTCAACCGTGCCGCCAAGAGCATGGGCATGGCATATTCCAAGGCCTGGCGCATTGTGAACGAGGCCGAAGGCCAGCTGGGCTGCAAGCTCATCGAGCGCGACGGAGCCCGCGGATCCACCCTCACCCCCGCCGGCGAGCGAGCCATCGAAGTCTACGAGACGTTGCAGAGCGAGATCAACAACGTCATCGCCACCAAAGCCAACGACCTCATCGCCAGCATCAAAGAGTAGCCAATTTGGGACGGGGCTTTTTTAGCTGCACAACCCCTTCTCATAAGTTGCGGTGAAATAGGGACTGTTTATGCCGATAAAGCCGTAAATCAATCCCTATTTCACCGCAACTTATGGAGTTGAGGATGAATTAGCTAGTTGCGGAGGGCGTTGTCTAGGGTGGCCGCAACTACCAAGGGGTTGTCGGTGCCGGCAAAGAGGCGGATGGTGCTCCCCTGCTTGCCGCGTGGGGCCGAAAGGCGCGTCGTTGCGCCGCCGGCGGGCGATGTGCGGAACTCCCCCGGCAAAGCATCGAACAGCTCGCGCGCGCCACACTCGATAAGGTCAAATTCAACTGCCGGGCCAAAGCCGTGCTCGAGGATTCCCGTTGCAACCGCATGGTCGGGATGCGAGCTCAGTCCGGGATAGCGCACGTTGCGTACCATCTCATTGGCGGCCAGATACTCGGCCAGTGCACGGGCGCGGTCGAAATGCGCCTGCATGCGGGCGTCGAGCGTGGAAAGCCCGCGCTCCAGCACGTCGGCATCCTCGGTAGAAAGGTCGAGCGCCAAAGCACCGCAGCCCGCAAACAACGCATGCGCGCACTCGGTAGCAGCATCCACACGATGGCGCTTGAGCTGCGAGCGCGCCACCGAAGCGGCAACGAGCTTGCGCGGAGCCTTGCCGGCGCAAACACGGTCGAGTGCCTCAAGCGACAGGACGGCACCCAAACGCAGGGGATCGCACCCAAAGACACCAGCCACCGTGTTATCCACCACGAGCAGCGCGCGGGCCTCACGAGCCGCGCGGCCCAGAGCGCGAAGGTCGGGCACACGCAGACCAAACCCGCCGATAGAGTTGACGAACCACCACAGATTCGGCCCCTCGGCATCAAACGAAGCATCAAAGTTCTCGGACGCGGCGGCAAACGCCTCGACGGACGGCGAACCCACCAGCGCGACATCGCAGCAATCAAAGCCGCTCGCAAACGCATCGGCAAAGTCGTCCGCAAAGGCCACCAGGCGGTCACCGGAGCGCACAATTCCCAATAGCGACAACGCTGCTGGCACATGCGAGGCCGCGAGCAACCGCGCTTCACGCGCGCCGACCCTTGCAGTCCAGGTATCTTCTAGCTGCTGTACATCCACGCGGCACCGTCCCTTCATAAGCAAAAACCCACGATGCGGATGTTCCCCGCATCGTGGGCAACGGCTGCAGTATAGCGCCGATAGACGACCAATCGCCTAGATGTTGAGCGCGTGATAGGTCACGCTCGCACCCGGGGCGTCAACGGTCACGCCATAGGCCTCGGGATAGATGCGCGTCGAAAACACGAGCGCGCCATCATTCACAAACACCTCGACCGACGAAACATCGCCGACAATGCGCACGTTACGGACCTCGTCGACGGGCTCCCAGCGCACGGTACGACCGCAGCCGGCAGAAGCGCGATCCTCATCGGCAAATCGCATCTCAAAGCGCGCGGGTAGCTCGCCGTTGGCGGGCACAAACGCCAGCTTCAGCTCGCCATCAACGGTCGCGGTAAATGCGCCGTCGACACCGTCGACAACAACGTCAAAGCAGGTTTCGCCGGCAACCTCCAACGAGCCCTCCCCCACACGCACCGAGGCATAATGGCGCTCGATCTCGCGCACCGGCTGCTGCAGCACCACGCCGCCGGCGCCGGCTGTAAGCTCACGCGGCACCGTCATGCAGTGCTGCCAGCCACACGCCACGGTGGGTGCGTTGCCATAGGTCGGCTCATCGGGCATACCCATCCAGCCGATTAGAATATGGCGACCGTCCTCGGCCGTGAACTCCTGCGGCGCATAGAAGTCAAAACCGGCGTCCCACAGGCGGAATTCGCCCGGCTCATAGGTACCGTCACCACCGGTAATGTCGCCCGTTACAGGCATGTAGCCAGCAGCGTATACGTTGCCGCGGTCCCAACGACCGCCCTCGAGCCCCTGAGGAGAGAAGGACAGGAACTTCACCGGCACACCGTCATCGGCCTTAAGCTCAAGATACCCCGGGCACTCCCACATAAAGCCAAAACGCTCGGGCGTAGACACACGGGTCTCGAGCTCCCAGCTCAGCATATCGGCCGAGCCATACACCAGGATCTCGCCCACATCGCGCCCGGCACCCTCGCCGTGCATCGCACAAAAACGGCTCTCGACATGCGGCCCATCCACGCGACGACGGGCGCCCAGCACCATGTGATAACGCCCGTCCGCGTCACGCCATACCTTGGGATCGCGCACATGGCAGGTCAAATCCTCGGGATAATCATCGGACGCCAGCACCACGCGCTTTTGGCTGAACTCCCGACCGGCAAGGCCATCAACGCTCTCGACATAAACAGTATCGGCGCGGCGGCCGGTATTGACGTAGTCGTACGTCCCGTCCGTATCGGATAGCTTCACGTTGCCTGTGTACAGTACGCGAATGCGACCGTCCTCGGCAAGCGCGGAGCCCGAATACACGCCATGACAGTCGAACGGCTCGTCGGGAAGCAACGGCGCTCCAACATATTCCCACTTCATAAGGTCGCGGCTCGTCGCATGGCCCCAGACCTTAACGCCACCCTCGACATCAAACGGCGCATACTGAAAATAGGCATGGAACACGCCGCCCGCCTGGCAAAGACCGTTGGGGTCGTTGAGCCAACCCGCCGGCGGCATAATGTGGAAGCGCTGGCCATACGCGCCATGACCGCACTCAGAGGCGGCGGCGTCAACAGCGGCGACCAGCTTTGCAAGGTCGCGACCAAGTGCATTAGACATATCAAAGTCCTAACGGATCGAAAGTTACAAGGCGCCAGATGCGGGAAACACCCGCGAGCATACAGCCCGCGGGCATTCCCTCAATCAAAAGCTCTTAGGCCTGCTCGGAAGCCTTAGGCTCGTCCTTGTACAGAACAAACGAGACGCCAAAGGAAACCAGCGCGGCGACCGCAAACATGATCGCGTACTGCACGGGCTGGGCCAGGCACAGCAGGATACCGAAGATACCGGTAACGCCGGTGCCGGAAGCAGCAAGCGAGGTGAGCGCGCAGACCAGGGCACCGCAACCGCCGCCGATGCAGCCGGCGATGAAGGGCTTAAAGAAGCGTAGGTTCACACCGAAGATAGCAGGCTCGGTAATGCCCATGAAGGCGGACAGAGCCGAAGGAAGCGCCAGGCCCTTAATCTTGGCATCGCGGGTCTTAAAGGCAACGGCGAGCGCGGCACCACCCTGGGCGATGTTGGCAGCGCTGGCGATGGGCAGCCAGTAGGTCACGCCGTACTGGGCGAGTTGGCCCAGGTCGATGGCGGTGTACATCTGGTGGATACCGGTAACGACCGTGGGAGCATAGAACAGGCCGACGATAAAGGAACCGATGCCGAAGGGCAGGGTCAGCAGGGCCTGGATCAGACCGAGGATGGCGTTCTCGGCCCACACGAAGATGGGACCGACGGCAACGAGCGTCACGAGCACGGTCACGAACACGGAGACAAGCGGGGTCACAAAGAGGTCGAACATCTCGGGAACGATCTTGTGCAGGCGCTTCTCGAGGAAGGCCAGAATGGCGCAGGCGATGACGATGGGGATCACATGGCCCTGATAGCCGACCCACTCAAAGCTGTACACGCCGGGAATGACGGTGACCATGGTCTGAACGCCCTCGGAGGCAACCGTGTAAGCGCTCTGCAGCGAGGAGTTGATGAACGCACCGCCGACGACAGCGCCCAGATACGGGTTGGCGCCAAAGGCCTTGGCGGCGGAGTAGCCGATCAGGATCTGCAGAATGCCAAAGGACGTGCCCGAGACCAGGTCGGCAATCTTGTAGATAAAGTTATTGGTATCGAGCGCGATAAAGCCGTTGGAGGCCATAAAGTTGAGGGCGCTCATAATGCCCAGCAGCAGGCCCGAAGCCACGATGGCGGGGATGATGGGGACAAAGACATCGCCGAGCACCTTAATGGCACGCATAAAGATGTTCTGCTGCTGAGCCGCGGCCTCCTTGACCTCGGCCTTGGTGGCAGCCTCGACGCCGCTGAGCGCGATGAACTCCTCGTAGACCTTGTTGACGGTGCCGGTGCCAAAAATAATCTGGAGCTGGCCCTGGGCCTCAAAGACGCCCTTGGCGCCGTCGACGTTCTCGAGGGCCTCCTTGTTAACCTTAGTGTTATCGGCAATCACCAGGCGCAGGCGAGTGGCGCAGTGCGCGGCCGAAACAACGTTGTCGGCGCCACCGATGTTGTCGAGCACCTCTTGGGCTGATTTGCGGTAGTCCATGACTTCCCTTTCCTCCAACGGGCGCATTTACACCCGGCCATCTTTGACACTTACACTGTAATCGATTTCAGTTTCATATGTCTGCAATCGTTTTCATAGTAGGGTGAACGGTAGGAAAAAGCCGGTAAATGGTAGTTTTGAGACAAACATAAGGGCTCAGAGGCAGACAGACATGCCCAAGACCTAGACATTCATAAGCTGATGACCGAGCTTGAGTGTCTTGAGACCGCTCTCCCCCTCCACGCCATCGAGCGTGTTGAGCAACATATTGGTCGCCTCGACGCCACTGGTCAGGTAGCCATAATGCACGGTGGGAATGCCGCCCGTCAGCGCGCGCAAAAACGCATTGTCGCCAAAACCACTCACGCGGTGTATGCCCTCGCCCATGCCGCGAACCTCATCGATGGCACGCAGCGCGCCCGCCGCCATGGTGTCGGTCGCGCAGGCGATAAATGAAACATCGGGAGCGACGGAAAGCAGCTCACGCGCCGCACCATAGCCCGAATCGAGCGTAAACGAGCCCAGGCGAATCAAGGCGGCATCGAGCGGGTTGCCCGCGGCGCGCAAGCCGGCCTCAAAACCGCGACGGCGGTCATAACCGGCCGCGCGATCCTCCTCGGTAACTCCAATATAGGCAATCTTGCCGTCCACGCGACCCCCAAGCGCATGGCCCAGCTCAAAGGCGGCCTCGTAATCGTCGTGATAGACGCACGCCGCGCCCTCAACATTCTGGCCGATCAGCACGATGGGCACGCGGCACGACTCAATCGCCCGACGGTGCTCGTCGGTAATCATAGTTGCCACCAGCACAATGCCATCGACTGGGTGGTTTTGGAATAAATCGAGGTATTCGAGCTCGCGATCGGGGGCATTGTCAGTATTGGCAAGCAGCATCTGGTAGCCACGACGACCGAGCACCTGGCCGATGCCGGCGGTAATGCGGCTCACGGATTCCGAGTTGATCTTGGGCACGATGACGCCGATGAGCTTGGTGGAGCCGGTGCGCAGCGCGCGAGCCTGGCTGGACCGCACGTATCCGGTCAGCTCAATCGCCTGCTTAATGCGCTCGGCCTTGTCCGCCGAGATATATCCACCGTTGAGGTAGCGCGAGACGGCGGCGCTCGAAACGCCCGCCAGCTCGGCCACATCTTTCATCTTTACCACGAGCACCCCTGTCGTTGAAATCGCTTTCACCATGATACCCAACCCTCGCCCGAAAAATATTCGACTGGAAAGGTCTCAGCGGATCATTTCAACCGCCCAGGTCGAGCAAACGCCAGCGATCCACCGCCGCGTGCATGTTTATGTCAAACGTAATGCGCACGGTACCTTCGTCCATCACCCACGGCTCACGCTCATAGTTCACGATGGTCCACGGGCGCATCATGTTGCAGATGCACTCGATGTAGAACTCGCGACGGAGCGGATAGGGAAAAGCCCAATTCCGGTCAATCCCTTACCGGCAACCACAGCGAATTAAGACTGAGCAACAACACGTCAGTAAAGTTACATACGAGCAGAAAATCGCACGCAATTTCGCCTTTTCTTTATTGAGATGTAAATTTTGACAGGCCGAATCTTACATCCATACAAATGATGAAAAGGGGCGGCAATTCAAAAGAAAAGCCGCCCCCGCAGGACGCAGGCCCGTAGGTTGACTGCGTCAATACCGCTAGATTCGGCCTAGTATCCTATCGGGTCCCAAAAGGTCAATCCAGTTAAAGACGGCAGGCAGCCCGAAACAACATCTTTCATGAATCTCCAGTCCCATCAAGCCCGATCGAACTTGACCGTCAAACCAGATACGGCCCAATCACATCAAATATCTCGCCAACCTTAGTTAAAGGGTTTTGCGCAGATGGCTTAATGTTACCCAGTTCCCTATGGTACGCGACGAGGCGCCCAGCACGCTGCAATGCTTCGCCTCGCCTATCATCCACTGCCCCAAACATCCCGTCAAGGTTCTTGCGGTACTCGATGCCCAAATTCTTCGACATCTCCTGCGCGAGGGCATGCTGGCAGTCGGACGCGGACATATGCGCGGTCGTGTAGCGAAAGTGCAGAAGCGGCCACAGCTCGAAACAGGGGTTGGACCACAACGCGTGGAAGGTCCTCGAACCACCAGAGAGCTCGTTGCACTTACGCTCCATCGCGTCGAAGTCGGACGCAGGGAAGTCATCCTTGTCATACACGAGCCACACGTGGTCGAACGTCTCGGGCGCATAGAGGCAGTGTTCGACGGCGAAGTCGAGCAGGTCGAGCGTATGTTTGCCAGTCCCCTTAACAACTACGGCAACCTTCCGCTCGTTTGCTGCGCCCAACGCGGCGCGCACGCCCTCGAAGTAGCGAGGCTCAGTCTCCTTGCCCTCGGTCACCACGAGATGGCGCGTCATCTGTACCATGCGAGAGCGTCCCTCGCGCTTGCCGCTGCGCCAGTCCCTCGACTTTTTCGCGGCCATATTAATCCCACTCCTCAATGCACGTGAGATACGGGTCAGCACCATAGCGGCCGGACAGGTACTGCTTGTCGAATGCCGCGTTCTTGCTGACCAAGTTACCATTTGCCTCGTGGATGTCGGCGAGCGACCATAGCTGGCTCGCCTCCCCCTCGCCGCGTGCGGCAAACCATATCTCGTCGCGGCGAAAAACATCGTTTCGCATAGTGGACACGTCCTGAGACGAAAAGATGAGCTGCGCGCCGCTCTTGTTGACTTCGGGATCTTTGAACAGCAGAATCACGTAGCGCAGGAGCTTCGGATGCAACTTGGCGTCGAGCTCGTCGACAACGACGGTACCGCCGCGTTCGAGCGCCGCCAGCAGAAACGACGCCAACCCCATGAGCTTCTGAGTACCGGCCGACTCCTCGGACAGGCGCAGCTCATAGCCCTTGCCGTCCACCTCATGCTTTACGAAGACGCGCTGGCCGCGCCATTCCGGAGCTTTCTCAACCCTAAAGCCATCGATGCGTACGTCGACGGCGCGCAGAAAGCGCGTGACCTCGGGCGACTCCGCCTCGTCCAGCAATTGCTCGAGCATCCGCTCCAGGTAAGAGCTGTTGTAGTTCAGGAACACGCCATCAAGAAACCAGCTGGCAGCCTCCTTGATCACCGGCGCGTCAAAGTTGATACAGAGGAACGACAGGTACGGCAGACTCGGGTTGAATCTCGCAGCCGTAACAAGTTTGCGCAGCGTGGGACCGAGCTCGACCTCAGCACCCTCGCGCTCGAACAACATTGCCGTACGCGAAGCTCCCAATTTGCGCCGCCACAGTCCCTCGGACACGATCTCGTCCGCATGCACGGACAGGACATAGCGGTACTCATGCTCACCCGCGCGATAGTAGAGCTCGAACTCGGTGGGCTTAGCAGCCGACACGTCATCGAACTCGAACGCAGAGCAACGGGGTATTGAAGATCGGTTACCTTCTGGCGCATCAGTGCTGGCAGACAACAATCTGATCGGCCTTGCCACCGCCGAACGAATATAGTCAAGAGCCTCGAGCAGGTTAGACTTGCCGCCAGCGTTAGGCCCGTAAACCGCAGCCACCGGAAGGAAGCTCTGCCCGTCAGGGCACTCTATAAGGGAGCGCTCGAACTCCCTCATCGATGTTGCCTGCATGGAAAGCTCAGTTTCGTCGCGATAGGATCTATAGTTCCTGAAGGTAAACTGGCAAAGCATCGTCCTCAAAATTCCTTTCATTGTTTTGAAAAGATATTTCAGAGTTTTTATTTGATTATAGACCTTAAATAGCATCAATCAAGTGTTTGCAGCATCTAGAACAAAGGGCACAAGGCCAAAAACTCGGAAGTATGCAGCAAATCCCTGGCGTGCCGAGCGCTCCGGAATACCGCAATGCTTCTACCTGCGGATCCTATATGTGGAAAAGCCGTTGTGCTCGGGGATTCCAGAATTTGCCACATACTTCCGGAAGGCGCTTGCGGCTGCGGACACGCTAATCCATGCCCGCAGCCACAATGGCGTCAAGCCCCTATCCTCTCGGCGGGAAGGGATCGTGCCCATGGGAATCCTTTGCGCGGATTCTGCCATCGGGACGATGGGTGATTAGCTCAGAGTGCTGATTAGAACTAATTTGACGACCGCGCTTTATAGCTTCGCCCTGGGTCGTCGTAACAAAGGAAGCGCGACGCGCCCCCTCACCCTTAACCTGCCATTTGCCATCCGCCCGCTTCGTAACGTGCTGGTTTCTACCTTTCATACTCACCTCGCCTTCACGACCGATTGGTTAACGTGCTCACAGCATGAGGCTTGTAGCAAGTTCACTCGTGCCGCTTTGCTTAAAGCATAAATACCGGCGCGGACATAAATCGGACTTGGAAGGTGTCAGTGTGGGATCCCGAAGAAGCGCAAGCCGGCCTCATACTGAAGCCGCCGTATCGCTCATAGCCATTCCTATAAACGAAGCTAGTGCTACATAAACTCAGAAAACAAGGAGGATACACATTGAAAGTTAATTGGACCTGCCTCTATCTATAGGAAATCGGAAGGTCTTGATACAAGAATATCTAAATCCGCCAACTGCAACAGCCTTGTTTCCCCAGCGCATGACAGCCCATCACCCTGCAACTATTCTTTCCGATCGTCGGCAGGTTTTAAAGCCTCAGTCAACTCGTTCAGCATGGTCGTAAGTCGAGCAATGAGTCTTTTCGCATCTTCTCTATGGTCTTCGGTGACCACATCGCCGTAAAGCCTATCGTATTTTGAGCCCTTGCCGTGCGCCGCCCCCGCCGACCGAAGGTTCTGAAGGTCACGGAGAGGCTTTAGGTCGGTCACGATGTCATACCCGCTAAGAAAGGCCTCCAGCTTGTTAATACTACCCTTCGCATCAGCGCCCTTTAGAGAACTTTCATCGATGTAGTCGACAAGAGCTCTCGTGAGGGCCATAATCACGGCCTCAAATTCAGGCTCGCCATTACCAGATGGAATGTGGATTTGTTCAAGAATGCCTTCGTCAGCACGGTGGAAAGGCCTGAACAGCGCCAGGCCAAACCGCTTTTCCCACGCTTTATCAAGCTCCATGCGCGCCCTCATAAGCATGGAAACGGGGCCTGTCGGATCCTTAACCCACATGTTGAACAAATCCGTCTTGAACACCTCATCAGAAATGCGCTGGTCAACGGGTGACATCTCGAAGGAGAGGAAGTGGGTGCGCTCGCTCTCGGGAAGATCGCGTCCCAAATCGCCGAGATACACCATGACTCTGTCCGGGTTGACATTGTCAATCTCGCACCTCCACTGGCTCCCACATGAAATGTGGTGCTCGCTAACATCGAAGAGAGGGTTGCTCCTGTACTTATCGAGTACAGCGGGCTTAAAGAAAACGGGGGGTTAAGTAATGTGGAGCGTAAGGCTCCTTTTCAAAGTGGGTGCCAAGCTTATTCGGGTCGCATGTGTATCGAACGAGCGAACCGTCAGGTCGTTCATCGATGATGAACTCAGGGTACCGTTCTTTCTTCTCATCGTACGGCCATACGCCGCAAGTCTCGACGTCGCCGGGCTCGATAAAGCTTCGAGCGTAAAGCATCGATAGCAGGTAGCTTTCATCAGCATCGCTCGTGTACCATTGCCCGATATGGTAATTCCCCCCGACCTCATCACTCTCTGAAATGCACTTAGTGCTCCCCAAAGGAAAGCTGGGCGCAGATGCGAATCTCGCGTCCACAAAGTGGACGAAGAGACATTGCTTAGCCGCAATAAAGCGCAGCATATATTTGGTCCTGACGCGCACCTCGTCTTCAGCAAAGTCGACGACTTTTTCTCTCTCGCCACACCTGTCGACGCTATAGTAGCAACCGTCTTCGCCGCGGTAGAGTTCAAACAGCATGATAAATTCCTGGTTGACCAGAATCTGCGCTTGGTCGAGCGGATAGAAATACTGCTCGGCAACAATAAAGTCATAGCCTTCGTCACGCCCGTTATGATAAGTGACGTCGTCTCTATACATGCAGAAGCCTGGTGAGAAGCTTAAGGCGTTCTTTAGCCAATCATCACCTGCAAGAATCTCCTCTTTTTTTGTAAGATCGGCAAAACAGGCGAAAACAGAAGGCCTTCCATCAGCAGCATCATGGTGCGAATAGACAGTAACCCATGCTCCGGAAAGAGGATTCTTAACCAGTTCGATTACCTTCTCCTGCTTAAACGGATCGGCGTCGAGACCCAAGTTGGCTAAAACCTTTGAAACCGCTTCGTTCATATGCACTCCTTATCATTTGGAACCATCATCGAAGACTAAAGCGAGGGTGAACCTTGAATCGAATCGCATCAACGCAGCCGAGAAGACTAAACACAGCACTTGATGAATAGCTTCCCGAATGGTGTTAGCCTAAAAACATGATGTACGCAATCAAACCGCCATCCATCAGAAGGCGTAATGTCCTTCTTTATATTTCGGATCCTTTCAGAATCCTCAATACCAAGATAATCGTCTTCTCCCTCATAACAGTACGTTTCTCCGCTTAGCAGTTTCAGTCGCTCCAAGTTATTCAAATACAAGGACACGTTCTCAGGGCATTGGACGATGGCATCGAATACGTTCGTATAGTTTTCGCAAAGCAATCTCCACCGAGCTTTAATTGGCATGTCATCATCTTCAACAACGCGCAAATCAATAACCGGAATATGATCCTTACCAGGCTCTTTAGAAAGAAACGACATCATTTTGGCTTCATCGGGAGTCAACTGTCCGATTATGCTAACAAAGCTCGGATGAACCAGATAAGAAACCCTTTTATCCATAGAGGACGCGAGTAAATTAACGTACAGGTCCCTTAAATCCTGACTGTCATACGAATACGACAGCTGCTGAATAGCCGGTACCACAACATTAGGTGCAGGCTCGCAAAAACAGTCCTCCGGGACGTCTCCCATCTTTCGATCAACTTGCCGAATCGCCTCCTCGATATTGTTCTCGCCGTTAACCACCCATTTCTTCCAGGGGCCAAGTATCACAGCGACCGTTCTAGGAACCAAGCTCAGAGTGTCTCCGAGCGACGAGAGCGCAGGATGCGCGACATCGTCATAAGCTTTACCCAATACAATGGATGACTGAGATGCAACTTCTTTGGAAAGCTCGTCCATTCAATCTCCCTCAATTCATACCGACATCAAGTCCATGATATACAACGCCCACATTGACACAGCCAACAACGGGAAGAGCCGTCTCGCAATGTAACTCCCGAAACGACCTGCCGAAGGACCGCCTATGCCCAGCCGAATTCCTTCAACGACGCCTCAATCATGTGTCTGATGATGCTATTCCCTAGCTCTCTTTGGACGAGCTCTGTTTCGCCTGGCCTTCCGGAGAGATGCATGCAGCTGTTGTATATGGAGCCCAACAGGTGAAATGTCTCTGGCACCTCAACTCCATGCTCACTCGCATAACGGAGCCTGTCCTCGGTCCCTGTATTAATTATCAGAAATCCAGGCTTATCATCTGCCGCCAGCCTCTCATAACTGAGCCTCTCGACAGCCAACCTGATGCCACAGCACACTTCCGATGGAGCAAAGGATTTTCCAGAGAAGTAGTCGCCAAGCTTTGCCTCCATAACACTCCGAAACGATGAAGGCCTCTTCATCTCATCTTCAATCCCCTGTTTAGCGATGTATTCCAAGACATTATCAGAGACTGTGTCACACTCAGAGAAATGAAGGTAATGGGAGGAGACCGAATTATAAATATCAGAGAGCTCCTTCTTACACCTATTTCTGTCAATGAGCAGCTTATTCAAACACCCATTTACAGAGTCGCCACCTGAATTAGGAATGTATGAGGTATGGAAGCTTTTGAAACGAAAACTCTTAAAGAGGCCTGGGTCAAGATGAGTCAAGATGATGACATAGAGGTTCTTCCCGGAATTCTTGAACTGCTTCATCATCTCCAGCAGGAAGTGCTGGGCGACAAGCAGATTGGCATCGTCAAGGTAATCGAAAACCTCATCGATAAGCAATAGAGCGTCATCTTTATCAGTAAACCTCGCCCGCGCTCGAAATAGCGCAACACACAGCTGGAGTACATCGATTTCGCCGTTAGAGGCCTCATCCCAATCGGGGAAATCAACGACGAGCTGATGGTTCCTGACTTTAGCCACGACCCCATACCTGGTTCTGTTCAGCAAATGGAGCATCTCATTGATATCATCCTTAATCTTACGGAATCGAAGATATGAACAGGCCTCCTTTATCTCGTTACGCTTCTTCTCGATAAATCTATTAACCTGTATCGCGTTCATGCAGTTCGAGATATCCCCCTTCGCGGGATACCAACGATCAAGGATTTCCTTAATTGAGATCAGCGGTTTTACAGAAGAAATGTAACTGAGAACTTCAGCCTCAGTGATATCACCGCCCATGCCCGTTTCGAGCGAAATAACGCCCTTGAAGAAATTATTGATTGCTGCAGCGTATCGGGAACCCTCAGTCGTTTTAAAAGCGGCATCGCAGCTGAGCAGCTCGCTAAGGAACTCATAGCTCTTGAATGCCTCGGCAAGGTTATCCATTCTCCCGCGTAAGATCGACGCATATTTCTGTCGCTCCGCAGTGACTGAATAGTCCAAGTGGACAGTGGCTGGCACCTTCTCGTACAAAACACACTGTTGGACGCTCATCTTCGTTTGACTGAGAACCCTTGGCCCCACCCGGCGGTTCGTCATATTTGCATACAGCCCAGAGCGGATAACCTGCACGTCTACCCTACTCGCAATTTCATTCGAATCAGCATTAGCACTTAATGTCACGTCATCGTCAAAAGTCACGGACAAGGAGGTGTCGTCCCAGTCCTCCCCGTTATAACGATCCGCGTCTGCCAATTTTAGTCGCCTGGTGTTAAGGGATGCGAACGCCGCCGCAAGCGAAGACTTACCCGACCCGTTAGGCGCCACAAGAAAGTTAGGCTTGTTTGGGTAAAAATCGCATGGCACGTCAAGATGGTTAATCCCCTTAACGTGGTTGCACGTAATACCGGTAATCCTCGCCATCGTAAGCTCCTCCCTGCTTTACGACACAGTCCTTTCTGTACGCATAGCAGCAATATTACCGCTGCTCCCAGCGCGCGAGCATAGGTGTCTTTAATAGAGAATGGACAGCTAGCAATATAGCGTCACCGGGACTCATGCCGACCCCGGCGCCCAGGCGTAATAACGGCGGTGCTGTTTCGCGATATTCAAGTCATATGTAATTGAAAGGTTCAGCAAGCAAGCAGGCATCAGAAGCGCTTGTAGCAGGCGTAAAGGAAGCACTTTCCGGAATAACTATTTTGGATAATGAGCAGCTGACTGCCGATGGCATCGCATCCTTAATTGATATTGCGAGTATAGAAAAGAACGTTAATGACAGATATCAACGGGCCATTGAAAACCATGATTACAATGAGATTCTCGGGCTATTTAACGACAAGTCCCTCGTGGTAAGCGTTGGACGTTACTTTGGTATTGATAACAAAATCTATATCGATAGAGCAATTTCCCTATTGGAAGGCGACCTGAGAGATGAACTTTCCGAAGCCCTAATGCACTATATTTCGCACTGAACGGCCTCTTCACGCCCAGCGAGGTCCGACCAGACCTCGAGCCAATAGCAGACACACTCCATAGCGCCACAAATCACCCCTACCCGTCCATGGCCGTCCAGCTCACGGGCCCAATGCCCGGAAGAGACGTTAGACAAGAGGGGCAGGCAACCTGAGAGTTCCCGTTATTTGTCCTGCGCTGCATAGAAGCGGAGACATATACCGCTTTGCGGGCGCGAGTGACACCGACGTACAGTAGGCCCATTTCCTCAATAAGCCCGCCTGGCATATTCATCGCATCAACGATCCGGCATCCATACACAGAACGCGAGCATATACCAGTCCTTTCGCACCGAGAGCAAATCGCTCCAGGCCAATCGAAGCGCGTAACGCCCGGAATGAAAACAGAGTCCCACTCGAGCCCCTTAGCGGAGTGAACGGTCATCATCGAGATGTCTACATCAAGGTAATCGGAGAAACGCCGCAGGGAGCCCTCGGAAAAGACGCTAACGAAATAGTCGAAGCGCTCCGACGGCCCCATGGCGAAACAGCTTATCGCAAGGTGCTTCCGCAGCGCCCCAAGAAATATGACATAGGACCACCCTACTCGAATCTTCTGGAGCCATGTGACAGTAAAGATACATGCAAGAAGAAAATCACTCGCTTTTATGCCAGTTTCCAATTCAGATGCTGGTTTTGACAGGGCATTTCTTACATCAGAATCACTTGATTGGATGCCAGCGCAACGGTGGTCTTCAGGTGGCGTTAGAAAACTTTAGCAGCATGTCTAAATCATATTGTCGATAACCTTTGTTTGCCCACGGCAAAGAGCACAAGCGGCAACGTCACATAGTCATGGCCGTTCCATAAAGCAAAAGGGCTGGGGCTTTCAAAGCCCCAGCACCTAACCGGCCGGCCCCGACAAAATCAGACGCACTTTCGTCTACCAGCGCGCTGATCGTCTCCTCGACGGTCTTTCTCACCAGATTCTATATGTCCTTGCGCAGCGACTCCTCGTCGACTTATACGATGTTCGCAGACACGACCCGTGTCCCTTCGTCAATGATTTGTTGTTTAGCCGCTAGAAATCATATGACGGGGCGCAGGCCGTGTTCGCCATGCGGATGTCAGTTTGCGAAAGAAATTACGTGTCACCATGCAAAGGCACATGCTTTAATTAGGCTCTTTGCCCAACCATTTTATTTTTCCACCAATCAAGACCGCTGTAGATAGCCTGTACATATCCAAGCCCGGTACGTTTTAGAACATATTGTGGCCAATGCCAATTGTTGTAGCAGAGCTGTGGAATTGCCTGGCCAACGACAAGACCCCAGGCTCCCCAGCTAAGGGCGCCGCACAAAACGCAACTTACGCAGATTCCAGCAGCAGTTGATACCAAATACGCTTTGAAGTACGGAATCTCGTTCATGCTAACAATAATGTTGCAAAACAGAGAGTGCTGATTAAGCAGGAAGTAATAGAGGGCAATGCCCAGGAACAAAACTGGATCGCAAATGAAATCATGCTTGAAAAGCGTGAGTATCGGCAGGCATGCCGTTACAAGAACTGTAGCGACAATATACATGCATACATAGCAGGAAATACCGCGTTCGACCACCGCCTTCTGAGTCTGCTTGTCATCCCTGACATAGGCAGACTGGAAGGTGGGAAAGCATGAACGTAAATAGGCGCTTGAAATCTGGTGGATCGCCGTCGCGAACTGCAACATGACGGAATACGTACCAGTTTGTTCAAGCCCTAGGAAAGCCGAGCAAAGCAGCGATGTTGCCTGCGTGGCGCCATACCAGGCTAGAGATACGACACCATCACGCCACGCCACAAACGAAACCGTCTTTAAAACGTCAAGCATTTCGTCCTTAGCGACAGCTGCGGCATCGGATTTAATCCCCTCTTCGACGTCATGATGGCTCCGAAATGTCCTAATCGCAAATAGCCTCAGCAAAGTGCTGTAGGCCAAGAAGCCGAGTGCGGCAGCGAGAAGGCTCAAGCCACAAAACAGAAGGACCGCCGTAATAGCAAGCTGCCCAATCCTGGCAAGCGTTTTAGCCCTGTTCTCACCGGCAACGTCTCCAAGCCCACGGAGAAACGTGAGACAGTAAAGAAAATACAAGTTAGTGAAAATGGAAACGACAAACACAATCCATGCAGGCAACGAACCCTCAATTAAAAAAGAATCGGTGACATAAGAAACGTAGAAAGTTCCCAACGTTGCCGCAACAAATAACGCGATGAGACCCAAGACAGCGTATATCGTTTTAGACGTATCAAGAACGACGCGCATCAAGTGCCAGTCAACTTCTCCATCAACAGAAGAATAGTCGCAGCCTTGTTTGGTCAGTTTCTTTGCCCCGCTCAGGCAATAAAGAATGTTGCGGGATAAGGTAGAAGTAAAACCGAATTCAAGCAGCTGCGCAAAACCCGAAATGGCTACGAACACGTACCAGAGACCGATTTGAGCACTCGATAAAAAAGATAGGAGTAACGGCAAGAGCAAAAAGTTACTGCCCATAGACGCGATCGTGCCGACATAATTCCAAATCACATCTCTTTTGGAGACGGTCACTTTCTTGCTTTCGGCCATTTACCCTAATACCTCCGCACAGTAATTTCGTAGCGTCTCGGCCGTTTTGGTCCAGCTACATTCATCAAAATCGATGGAATCAAACAGCCGCTTGGAGTTAGGAGCTCGAAGCAATCCCTCAATCTTATCGGCAACCTCGATCGGGTCCTCGCAGTTTTTCACGACATCGGATCCCTGAATCGACATCACTTCGGCAATTCCGCAGTTAGTCGAAAGAAGGAGTGAGCATCCGGCCTCAATCGCATCAAGGGCAGAGAGACCAAAGGACTCATGCCTAGAATTCATAACGAATACCGAGCACTCTCGAAGCTCGTTCACAAACTGATCGGAGGCAACTTGACCTCTATATTCACCGTCAGCCGAGGCCATGAGATTATCTAAGGAAGAGTTATCAGAGTACCGTCGCCCGTACACTCTTAAAGAGCAATCGACACCACGATCTCTGAGAATCGAGACAGCCTTCGCTACTATTTCGTTGGCCTTAATTGGACGGGTGCCCCCGCTAACAGCAACAATATTTTCACGCTGGCCTTCGAAGCCGCATTGTTTAAACCTTTTGACCCCAAGGCAAACGTGCTTAACCTTATCGGAGCATTCAGGCAGCTGTTTCTTAACAAAGTTCTCCTGGAGGGAAGAATTCGCAACGATCAAATCCGCAGTACGCAAATGCTTAATGATTGCCTTGACAGTTCTATCGCTATAACCGAGCCCGTTGATCTCATTCTCAAAAGGGACGTACCCATGATTAAAGCAAATGACAGGTTTGCCGAAGGCAGAGAGCAGCCGATGTGCAATGATGTCAGTCCAACCAGCTCCGCAAGAGATAATCACATCGCTCTCAAGGCCCTTGAAAATAGCCTCAAATAGCTTAAGGATTTTACTTTTAGAATATAGCGGCCGTATCGAATCGCAAGAAGGCCAATACTCCACTAAAGATTTATGAACATTAGTAGGTCCAGTATTACCTGTGACTTCACCAATTAGAAGAATCTTCATTGAATGCTTCCTTTAATGTTATGCAAGAGGTTGGAATCAGGTGCTAATGAGACCTTAATTCCGTACCCCCCCCCGCGCTTGAGCAAACCAATGCGAATTAGCAAACGTTTAAGCGATTGTTTAAAATACCTTTTGGGCAAAGACCTTCTTACCGCATCGGTAATTGATCTACCGCATGAAAGGTCCTCGAAGAATCGCGCTCGCGCAGATGGCTTCTCGGAGGGACTCTTCAACTGACCGTTATTCTTAATGGCGGTCTCGATATCAACCGTCATTAACTCAGCACCAGCAAGGTCTATCAGTCGCTGTCCTTTTTGATTCTGGATTAAAACCAGGGAGACACCCCGACGCATTTCTTCGGTAAGATTCGTCCCCCAGGAATCGCCTAATGTAACATCAGAAACTCTTTCAATGCTTGCATACTTGCAGTGATAACAGTTTTCCGTATAGTCCAGCCCCGCCAAGAAAGCTACTGTATACCCATCCAAAACACCGGGCAAATCAATCGTTCGCTCGTTCTCCCTTAGCTGAAAGCTGCCTTTAGAACGAAACTCAATCGACTCAAGCTGATTCATGTCAATCCCATTCTCACTCAGGAATTGACGGAGAATCGCAGGCGAAGGAGTACCGTGGCAAATCAAATCAACCGTATATAAATTCGAAAGAAGCTTGTTGCCGACAAAGTTTTTAAGAGAGGCCACTTGGCAAGGCAATCCTACAAATAAGACTTCTTTACCCTCAACCAGCAATTTTTTTATACGAGCGTAAGAGCCAATTGGATTGCTTTTAACGTACTTGGATCCTTTATATTTAACGGCATCAGCAATCGAGCTAGAAAACTCAAACCCAAACTGACCGTCCCGGAAACAGCAAGAGCAAACTACTCCTTCGGCAGAAATAAACCCTCGGATAATCGCGGCCGCCAAGCCGCCCGATGAGGAGGTTCCCCTGCTCTCCGAGTTAGAATCCCATCCTTGCAACCATTTACTAGGTTTAGAGCCTTGAGGCGGATTGCATTGTTGACATACAGCTGTGCACCTACCGCAATCAATGCATTTGTTTTGATCGATACTGGGGGTATAGTACTCGAGCCTTTCAAGAACAGCGATTGCATCTTTAGGACAGGCATCGACACATGCCATGCAGCCCGCACACATTTTGTCTTCGCAGATACTTTGCATTCATCTATTCCTTCAACGCGCGATCAAGCCAGGAGAGGCTGCGGTTGCGCTCCCCATCAAGAACCTCGCCAACATGCTGCCAATCGATATCGTCGTCCCAAGCATTGCCTTGGAACGTGTCCCAGGCCCTATGCTCTAGGCCAAAGAGTCTAAGAACAGATTTATTTCGCGCGGCATTAGCCTTTGGAAAGATCTCAACAAATGGGGTGCCGAGATTGATACAAAAAGCAGTGCCGTGGAATGAATCCGTGTATACGCAAGATGCATCCCTAAACAGCGCAAGGAAATCCTCCAGGGGCGGAAGAACGACCTGTTTTCCTACCCTTCTCCTAAACGTAGGGCAAACACTTACAATCTCAAGATTGGAGCCAGCGGTCTTATCTTTAACGTACTGCAGCATATCTGAATCAGGATGGAGGTTATAGACGAGGGCGTAGGGCTTTTCAACGGGAGCCTTTTCACTGGCAATCTTGTTCCACTCGGAGCGATTGAGAAGCAGGGTCGGATCCAAAACCTGCTCAGCTTTGAGACCGTAGCTCTCAACGATATCCTTACCTGAATCCTCGCGGACGGAAATGGCATCGTAGCGCTTGAGCCAGTTACCAATTTGCGACTCATACCCCTTTACAACGCCACCACGTCCAAAACTAGCGGCGTAGGATACGACCTTCTTTCCCTCGACCTTAGAAAGCCCGTCCCAAAAGAATACCGGATCTAGAGAGCCATCGCCAAGTTCGTTCCAGACCTGATCGCTGCCAGTCAAATAGATATCTGTGTTAGGCAGCAAGGCGTCGATACTTGTTTCATCACAATGCGGAGAAAGAGTCAGATACTGCTCTCTCATGCTCTTAAAACGCTTCTCACCTGCACCGTACAGCAAACGCCAAACCGTGTTCCTATAGATGCGATGAGGCAGAGACCTACCTTCTGAATAACGCTTCACAAGAGAATCAAGGGTCTCAGCGCATCTCCGATAGTCAACAACAACAGGATCGTACCCCAAGTTTTTAACAACTTCTTGCGTAGCATAAGCCTGGAGGACAGACCCGTAGTTGAGAACGTTATGACGAGTAATAATTGAAACTTTTTTCATTCTGATACCTTTTCTAGATAATGGACTAGTTCATAGGGGGTTGTCGTTTCTGATATCTTTTTATCCACTCACTTAGGAACAGAGACGAGATGGCTAAAAACCAAGTCGTTGGAGTAAAGAGAGATGAGGTGAGCTTTCCAACAAGCGGCATGGAGAATATGCCCGAAGAAAGATAGGTATACGAAATCATCGAAAAAGACAGCGGGGACCCACCATGAAGCATGCGAGCATGCTCATAGAGGTTTGAATAAAAAAGACCAGTTAAGAGGCTAAATAGCGCAGTACCGCCAAAACCGAAATCGTGATACCACAATCGAAATACCGTGTATACATTACCGAGATCGATTGAACCCCAAGAACGAAACTCATGGTTACCGGATGAAACTAAATTAGTAAAGCCAAAATTTCGTCCAAAAGACGAATATAGTGCTACGAAAGTCTCCGAGCCAAAGTACTTGCTTGCAACACCAGGATTTTGAAGAAATTTATCAAATAAAACAAATGAATAGCCAATGTAGCTGCAAATATAATCCAATGGTCCAAGAGTAACTTCTCGTCCAACAAACCAAGAGGCAACCCAAAATAAGAAACAGGCAAAAACAAGAGCGAATACAATTTTGATAAACTTCCCAAGGGTTATTCTTATCGTCCACCCACTGTTAATCGATAGTAAAATCCATATGCAGCAAACGCATGAACAGACAAAAACAATGGCACCTAGCCTTACGCCATTCAATAATTGACAAATTGCATAAAACGCAGCGGGGAGAAGCATGAGAGCATCTTTGATGCTAAATCCATCGCAAATAATATTGTTAAAACCAATAATTAGATATACAAACGAAAAAATGGTAAGCAATTTAAAGCATATATTGGATAAAGACGAAAGCCCGACTGAAGGATCATCGCCGCTATAAGCAGATGCAGTTCGGTAAGAATTCATTAAAGAATTCCAGTCCCCAGCAACAGGACCCGAAACAGCTGATCGAACATCTTTCAAAAACAAAACGGCAGTAACGACCCCAAGGACAACAGCCAATAGAACAAGAGATGTCGGAACTTGAATCCTTACAAGAGTCGTCGATTCAACACTAGCATTAAGTTTGCTTCGCTGCACTTTTATCTGTCTAAAATAAAGCAAGAAAAATAGCGATGCGACATCAAAGACGGTAACAAAGAAGCAAATAAGTAATCCTCCATGGAGGGAGACTTCAGTACCGAAGACAAGGCAGTTATACAATTCAGCGAGTGAGCAAATAAAGAAAGAGGCGTTACAAATTGATGCTGGATTCATCCAATCACTTTTTGATAGCTCTTGAGAGATTGCAAGCAGCAAAAGAAAATATAACGTCATTAATGATAGAACTAACATTGTTTAAGCTACTTTCAAGTTAGTTATTGCATTAATCCAGATAAGCGACAGGCAGAACAAAATACGGAAAAAATTCTTCTTCCGCAGCAGGCAAAAAATGCTGCCAAGCGTTCTCTTTTTCTAGCTTCGAAATCCTTCAGAACAGGCAACCGAAATGTAGATAAGTTATTCCAAAGGTCATCGCGGTCTTTAAGGTCGCTTTCAGAGACCCCAGCCATCGGAATCTGTGCGTAAACCATCCTACAAACAGAAAAGCAGCGCGAAGCGGCGGCTTTACTTAGGTCCGGATACCAATTACAAATATCCTGGTAGAGCCGATCGGCAATTATCAATGCGGACTCGCCTTTAATGTGTCGATATTCTTGCCTGATAATGCTGTTACTTCTCATGCGATATGCATACAACTCACGGCAATCGACAACGGCAACGGAATCAACCTTGTGAATAATCTTATAGACGCTAGCGAGATCCTCGTAATACAGCCCCTTAGGGAACGGGTCAATGCCCAGTGGCGCCTTTGCGTAAAGGCGCCACGGGGCACCGGTGTCCAGCGTCTGATATAACATCAGACGCTGGACATCGGACGAAGGCAGTGCCTTCGCAGGCGCCACGGGGTCAAGAGACTCCACCAAAGAGCAAGCATCACCATCATTGAACGGCTTGCCAAATGGAACAGCAGATATCTGACATCCCGTATCGCGGCAGGCGTTAAAAAGAACCTCGATAAAAACAGGAGAAATGTAGTCGTCGCTATCAACGAAGGAAATCCAGTCGCCCTGAGCAATACGCAGCCCTGCATTACGAGCGTCGGAAAGACCGCCATTTTCCTTATGCAAAACGGTGGTACGGTCGTCGCTTGCAGCAAGAACATCACAAAGCTCGCCAGAACCATCAGTCGAGCCGTCATCGACAAGAATGATCTCGATGTTACGATAGCTTTGACGGCAAATGCTATCAAAGCACTCCCGCAGATAAGGCTTAACGTTATATACCGGCACAATCACCGATACCAAGTTACTGTTTGCCATCTAATTCCTTGAGTAGAGATCTAGATATTTATAAGTCAGTCGCTCGCCTTGCAACTCAATGTTGTAATCGGCGAATTGCCCACTTGAGATAGACGATCGACCCTCATACGAGTACGGCAAGAGTGAATCGATTTCATCGGCCCACACGGCAGGACTATCAATCGGCAAGAACTTGCATTCCCCCGTTACGTCCACTTCGCGCGTAATCGCATCACTCAGCAGGCACGGCAGGCCAGACACCTGTGCCTCGACGCCGACGAGGCACAGGCCTTCGTAAAGGCTTGGCAGAACGAACGCATCAAACGCCTGGTACAAACGATTGACATCGCTTCTCTGTCCCAGAAACATAACGCGATCGGTAAGACCGCGTTCATCCACCAAGGACTTTACGGAGGCCTCGGCTTCGCCGGTACCGACAAGCAACAGGACGACATCGTCGCGGCGCTTTACGACCTCAGTAAAAACATCAATCAAAAATGCATGGTTCTTCTGGGCAGTAAAGCGTCCCACATGCCCAATGGCAAACTGGTTGCCGACGAGGCCCAGGTCGACTCGCGCTTGAGCGCGAGCCTCCGCATTGAAGCGGAAGCGACCCAAATCAATTGCGTTGTATACGACCTCGAAGTGTGCAGCTTTACCGAAAAGCCATTCACCAGCAAATTGACTACATGCAAAACGGTGTGTTGGATACCGATTCGATTGCGTTTTCAGCACGGCCTTTAGGGCATTCTTGGCATACTCCCCCTTACCACTCGTAGAATGGCTATGGGCGATACGCACAGGAACGCCCGCCTTCTTCGCGGCACGAAGCGGAAAGACCGAAAGCGCGTTGATGTGACTGTGGACAATCTTCCAGCCCTCTTGTTTAAAGAGACGCTGAAGCTCTCGCTGGTATTCAACAACATGCTGATAGGGCGGAATCTCAAAGACCCTGCCGCCGAGCGATTCAATTTCTTCGCGCGGAACAAGCGTCGAATCTGAATCAACGAGAAAATCGAACTGCACTTTACTTCGGTCGATATGGCGGTAGTAATTCATGACGACAGCTTCGACGCCACCGCCAACCATCTTGCCAACGACCTGAGCTATCCTAATCGGTTCAGTCATTTAGCAAGCACCTCCGCCGGTAAAGACCTCAACAACCGTGAGGAGAACAATCTTCAGGTCCGTGATGATGCCGCGTTTGGCGATGTACTCAAGATCGCGGCGGACCATGCCGTCGAAGTCGGTATCATTCCGGTCCGTGACCTGCCACCAGCCGGTGATCCCAGGCTTCACGGCAAGTCGCTGCAGGTCGTACTCGGTGTACTCGGCAACCTCGTTCGGCAGCGGCGGGCGCGGGCCGACGACGGACATCTGGCCCAAGAACACGTTGAGGAACTGCGGGAACTCGTCGATGGAGTGCTTGCGAATGAACCTGCCGATCTTGGTGACGCGCGGGTCGTCCTTCATCTTGAACATGGCGCCGGCGATCTCGTTCTGGCCCTTGAGCTCGGCTAGGCGCTCGTCGGCGTCTTTGTACATGCTGCGGAACTTCCACATGCGGAAGGTGGACAGGCTGCCGTCGCGGTGGGTCTGCCCCACGCGGATCTGGCTGTAGAACGGGTTGCCCTCGCTCTCCAGGCGGATGGCGGCGGCGAGCACAAGGCTCGGCACGGCGATGAAGGCCAGCACGCAGCCGCTGAACACGATGTCGAAGGCGCGCTTTACGACCCTGTAGCCCAGTCGCGTGTGGTCCCAGTCCTTGACGGTCTGCATGGCCTTGTAGCGCATGCTCGCGTCGCCGCCATTCATGGCCTGGGAAACAAGTGCGGCCCCCACCGGCGCGTTTTGCCCTGTCACTTCTTTACTAGTCAAGTTCAAATCCACGTCCCTGTCCCCAGGAATCCTCCAATCGATGAATTCAAATTGCGAATGAATTGCCAATGCGACGTCCCCTTACGTCTTACTGGGCACGTCCAACGGAAGCAGCTCCCTAAAAGCGGAGTCGCCTTCGCCCACGTCTACCAGGCACCAGCGCTTATGACGGTCGATCTTCTTTACACGGGCCTCTTGCCCCACCAGTGGGCCCTGCTCTATGTGCAGCACGCCGTCTTCTATGCGGGCTACGCTGTTGCGTACCACGCCCTCGTCGTCGAGTACGCTGCGGTACCAGTCCTGCGCATCGTCCGGCATGGGCGCATAGGCCCGCTCCCTGCAGCCAGCAATGCGACAGCCAAAGCTCAACTGGGCCAAAGCCTTGTCGAGCAGGGCGGCATCGCGCGTGGCGACGAAGAAGTATTCCTTGTACATGGGTTTGGTTTGGAGCGACCAGGCGCCGTCCCGCTTAAACCAGAGCTCCTTTTGCATCACAAAAGCGTCCTGCATCAGCTCATGCGGGATAATGCGGCGGACCTTTTCGCAGGTCTCGCGCTCTTTTCCATTGGGGGTGTGGACCAGATACCAGCGAACACGGCCATGCTGGCTGTTGGTAGTAGCGCCACTAAAGGCACCGGGCAGCTGCTCTTGGCGCCGCATTGTCTGTTCCATCTCTCGCCCCCTTTTCTTGTCTCCGCGACGCACACGGATGCAGAGGCGTTAAGAACAGGCTTCTCGCTCGCAGCTAGGCGCAGTCGCAAAAGTACAGGTTTTTGTAGAGGCGTATGGAGATGCACCCATTCGCGGCGCATTTTGTGCAACCTGGGAAAACGCGAGCAGTTTGCTCGTATAATGAAGTCCGTCGAAAGATACAAAAACCTGTACTTTTTTGCACAACAAAAAAGCCGCTCTAACCAGCGGCTTTTCTTCTTTAGACAACAAAAAAGGCGACCGCCCTGTAGGACGATCGCCATTGTTAATTCTTGTATTGTTTGTGCTAGGCGCGAGTCTTAATCTCCTCGAGTACCTTGGCCACAAACTCGTCAACGGTCATCTGAACGGTCTCGTTGGAGCGATCGCGGACGGAGATGTTGCCGGCCTCGACCTCCTTCTCGCCCAGGATGAGCATGTAGGGCACGCGATCGATGCTGCGGGCCTCGCGGATCTTGTAGCCGATCTTCTCGTCGCGGTCGTCGCAGACCACGCGAATGCCGGCCTCCTCCAGCTTGGCGCACACCTCGTGAGCGTAGTCGCGGCTCTTCTCGGAGACGGGAAGCGCCTTGACCTGCACGGGAGCCAGCCAGGTGGGGAACTTGCCCGCAAAGTGCTCAATCAGAATACCGATGAAGCGCTCGATGGAGCCAAAGCATACGCGGTGCAGCATGATGGGGCGCTTCTTGGTGCCGTCGGCGTCCACGTACTCCAGATCAAAGTTGAGCGGCATCTGGAAGTCGAGCTGGACAGTGCCGCACTGCCAGGTACGGCCGAGCGAGTCCTCCAGGTGGAAGTCGATCTTGGGGCCGTAGAAGGCGCCGTCGCCCTCGTTGACCTCGTAGTCCATGCCCAGCTTGTCCAGAGCGGTGCGCAGGCCCTCCTCGGCGCGAGCCCAGTCCTCGTCCGAACCCATGGAGTCCTCGGGGCGGGTGGAAAGCTCAACGTGATACTTAAAGCCAAACTTTTGGTACACGGAGTCGATGAGGTTGACCACGCCCACGATCTCGTCGGCCAGCTGGTCGGGGCGCACAAACAGGTGGGCGTCGTCCTGGTTAAAGCAGCGCACGCGGAACAAGCCGTGCAGGGCGCCGCGCAGCTCGTGGCGGTGCACCAGGCCAATCTCGCCGGCGCGAATGGGCAGCTCGCGATAGGAGTGCGGCTTGGAGGCGTACACCAGCACGCCGCCCGGGCAGTTCATGGGCTTAATGCAGTACTCTTCGTCGTCGATGACGGTGGAGTACATGTTGTCCTTGTAGTGGTCCCAGTGGCCCGAGGTCTTCCACAGCTGCTTGTTCATGATGAGCGGCGTGGAGATCTCCACGTAGCCGGCCTTGTGGTGGATCTCGCGCCAGTAGTCCAGCAACGTGTTCTTAAGGATCATGCCGTTGGGCAGGAAGAACGGGAAGCCGGGGGCCTCGTCGCGCATCATAAAGAGGTCCATCTCGCGGCCGATCTTGCGGTGGTCGCGCTTCTTGGCCTCCTCCAGCATGTGCATGTGCTCGTCGAGCTCTTCCTTGGTGGCAAAGGCGACGCCGTTGATGCGGGTGAGCATCTTGTTGTCCTTGTCGCCCTTCCAGTAAGCGCCCGAGACGCCGGTGAGCTTAAAGGCCTTCAGCGCCTTGGTGTAGCAGATGTGGGGGCCGACGCACATGTCGATGTAGTCGCCCTGCTGGTAGAAGGTGATGCGGGCGTCGTCGTCCAGGTCGCCGATGTGCTCGACCTTGTACTTCTCGCCGCGCTCCTCCATAAGGGCGATGGCCTCGGCGCGGGGCTTCTCGTACACGGAGAACTTGAGGTTCTCCTTGACGATCTTCTTCATCTCGGCTTCGATCGCGGGGAAGTCGTCCTCGCTGATCTTGACGCCCTCGGGCAGGTCGACGTCGTAGTAAAAACCGTTGTCGGTCGCGGGACCGTAGGCAAAGTCGGCCTCGGGATAGAGGCGCTTGATGGCCTGCGCCATGATGTGCGCGGCGGAGTGGCGGATGACGTGCGTGACCTCGTCCTGCGGGAGCTCGGCCACCGAACCGTCATTGTAGAGTGCCTTCATGGGTATGTTTTCTCCTCTCGGATGCCTGATGCAAGTGCGTGCGATGCGCTAGGCGTTTTTGACTTGCATCATTATAGGCAGGTTGCCTTGGTATACAAGCGCCCGCCGCACCTTAATGGCACGGCGGGCGATTTTCTACGCCAGCTTTCTCCTGGGGTTGCCCAGTA
>UQHQ01000024.1 GCA_900540945.1 uncultured Collinsella sp.
GCCCAGGTCGTGGCCGCCCGGCCCCGCGATTTTTCGCACGGTAGCCGCTCTATGTTCTCTAAACCGCTGATGGAAGGTTTGGAGCGCGTTGTAGAGCGCCGCGAGAAGGCTGTGCTGCTGCATAACCGCCGCGGCTTTGCGCCGTTTTTGATGTGCCGCGAGTGCGGTTGCGTTCCCACCTGCAACCACTGCTCTACGGCGCTTACGTACCACGAGCGCACCCATACGCTGCAGTGCCACACCTGTGGTTCGTCTTGGCGCGTGCAGCCGTATCCCGCGCCCACGAGTCGTTGCCCCAAGTGCGGCAGCCGTTACCTGGCAAAAATGGGTCTGGGCACGCAGCAGATCGAGGACGCGCTGCACCAGATGCTTCCCGAGGATGTCGCCATCATTCGCATGGATGCCGATTCCACGCGTGGCAAGGACGCGCATAAGAAGTTGCTCGAGCAGTTCGATGCCGCCGATTGCGCGGTGCTGCTGGGCACCCAGATGATCGCCAAGGGCCTCGACTTTCCCGAGGTCACGCTTGTGGGTGTAGTCAATGCCGACTTTGCGTTAAAGCTGCCCGATTTTAGAGCGGGGGAGCGCGCCTACGATTTGCTTGAGCAGGTCGCGGGCCGTGCCGGACGCGGCGATCGCCCTGGCGAGGTTATCATTCAGACCTATCTGCCCGAGGACCCGGTCATTCGCGCCGTTGCCGAGCACGACCGTTCGATCTTTACCGACTATGACCTGAACCAGCGCCGCGACGCCCTGTATCCGCCGTTCGTTCGCCTGGTCAACATTTTGGTGTGGTCGGCGAATCGTGCTAATGCGCAGGACTATATCGGGCGCATCGCAAGGCTGCTCAAGCGTCGTTGGCATGCCGCCGCTCCCGACTTTTTGCGGGCGGGCAGCGCGGTGCCGCAGGTGCTGGGCCCGGCTTCATGTGTAATCGAGAGAGCTAAGGACCGTTATCGCTTCCACCTGCTTGTGAAGTCGCCCGTAGGGTACCATGTCTCTGATGATATCGACGCCTGCCTCAAAGAGGTGGGCTCCGTGCGAGGCGTGAGCGTGAGCGTTGACGTCGACGCCTATGATTTGATGTAGCAACCCGAAAGGATGGCCATGGAAGCCAACGGAATCGTACTGTCGCCCGACCCTCGTCTGCGTCAGGAGTGCGCCGTCATCGAGGAGATCACCCCGGCGATCGAGGCACTCGCCGAGAAGATGAAGAAGATGATGTTCGAGAACGGCGGCTGCGGCTTGGCTGCCCCGCAGATCGGCGAGCTCATCCAGCTCGTCACCATTGACTGTGACTACAGCGACAAGAACGACTACGATCCGTACGTGCTCATCAATCCCGTCATTGTTGAGCAGAGCGACCATCTGGTGCCGTTTAGCGAGGGCTGTCTGTCCATCCCCGGCATTAGCTGCGAGATTGAGCGTCCCGACCATGTCGTCGTCGAGGCTTATGACCTGGATGCCAACCTGATTCGCTATGAGGCCACAGGCGACCTGTTCTGCGTGTGCCTACAGCACGAGATCGATCACCTGCACGGCAACACCATGTTCGAGCGACTCAAGCCGATGCAGCGCATCAAGGCAGTCAAGGAGTACCAGGACGCCCTGGCCCGCGGCGCTCGACCGGGCGAGACAGAGTAGGTCCTACCGTCCCCGGTGCTGAGCGCCCACATATCATCCCGTGCTCAAACATTCTCGCGTTGCTGCGAAACTGCGCGCGGGACGATATGTGGGCGCTCAGCACCGGGGACTGCGTTGTTCTGGCCCGGTTCGCCCGGGTGCCGTCGGGCCAGGGAGGGACGTCTTCGCTGATAGGTGCTTTGTTGAGAGAGCTGCTTTTATTGCGGCTCTTTCTTTGGTTTTGGGTATATTTGTTCTTGTTGAATTGTTATTGCGGATGGGCTGTGTACTTGGCTTTCCGCCGTTATTTGTAGCCGTCTCGGCTTTGGTTGAGGGGAGACGTTCTTTATGCGTATTGTGTTTATGGGTACGCCTGATTTTGCTGTGCCTTCGCTGACTTCGCTTGTTGAGGCTGGGAATGAGCTTGCGCTTGTTGTTACTCGTCCCGATGCTGTTCGTGGGCGTGGTAAGAAGCTTGAGCCTTCTCCTGTTAAGGCCAAGGCGCTTGAGCTGGGGTTGCCGGTTGTTGAAGCCAATCGTATCATGCCTGAGGTTGTTGAGGCACTCCAGGCTGCCCATGCTGACATTTTCTGCGTGGCTGCCTATGGCTGCATTTTGCCTGATGAGGTGTTGCATATGGCGCCGCTTGGTATTGTGAATGTTCATGCGTCCTTGCTGCCGCGTTGGCGTGGCGCTGCTCCTATTCAGCGTGCCATTCTTGCTGGTGACGAGGTTGCCGGCGTTTCCATTATGCGTATTGGGCATGGCGTGGATACCGGCGCTTATTGTGCCCAGGCCTCGACCTCGGTTGCCGGTAAGCATGCCGAGGCATTGACCATGGAGCTTGGCGAGCTGGGCGGCAAGCTGCTTGCCGATACGCTGCCCTCGCTTGCCGACGGCTCGGCTGTTTGGACCGAGCAGGATGAGTCGCTCGTCACGCATGCTGCCAAGATTTCCAAGCAGGAGATGCGTCTGGATCCGCAGATGGGGGCGCTCGATTGCGTGCGTCATGTGCTCGCTTCGTCCGATACCGCGCCTGCCCGTTGCGTGATCACCGGCAAGTCGGTTCGTGTGCTCGATGCTGCGCCGGCTGATGTGTCGCTTGGCGAGGGTGCTGTTGCCTTTAAGAACAAGCGTGTTTACCTGGGCCTTTCCGATGGCGCGGTTGAACTGCTCGAGGTTAAGCCCGACGGTAAGCGTGCCATGGCTGCTTCTGCCTGGGCTGCCGGCCTGCAGGGCGCCGAACTGACGTGGGGTGTTTTGTCATGAGCAAGCTGTCTCCCGCGCGCAAGCTTGCGCTCGATGTGTTGATGGAGGCCGACCGTCGCGGTATGTATGCGCGCGACGTGCTCTCTGCCCGCGCTACGGCCAAGGCCATCGACCAGCGCGATTCCGCGTTTGCCGCTCGCCTGGCGCTCGGTGTTGCCGCGACGCAAGGTATTTTGGACGAGCTGCTCGATCAGTTTCTCGATAAGCCTAAAAAGGTCGCGCCGCGTGTTCGCATGGCACTTCGTATCTCTGCCTTCGAGATGCTCTATCTGCATACGCCTGGCCGTGTTGCGGTGAGTCAGGGCGTTGAGCTGGTTCGTAGCGGAGCTAAATCAGCCGCCGGTTTGGCCAATGCCGTGCTGCATAAGGTCGCGGACAACGTTGAGGACTTTGCCACTGCGTCCGATGTAGACGAGTCTGAGCGACGCTTGGTTCGTCTGTCGCGCCTGATGGGTCTGCCGCGTTGGCTGTGCGCTCGTATTATGGCTTCGTTTGACACACCGGAGGGCGCGCTTAGCTTTGCCGGTAATCTGGCCCCCGCTCCGCTGGCCCTGCATGAGAACGCCTTTGCGACCAAGCCCGATCCGTATATCTCGCAGCTCGTCGCGCCTGTGTTCCCGGGCTGTCATGCGCCGGTCGATGCGCAGACCACGGTTGCGTCGGGTGTCTTTGAGCGCGCGGCGGCCGTGGCCTCGGATCTTAACGCCCAGCTCATCGCTACTGCGGCGACCCGTCCTGGGCTTTGCCTGGAGATCGGCGCCGGTCGCGGCACCAAGACCTATGTGATGATGTGCCAGGCCAAGCGTGCCGGCTACGAGCGTCAGCACACTGCACTCGATTTGCACGATCGCAAGTGTGATCAGAATCTTGCGCGCCTGCATAAGGCTGGTATTAAGGGCGTTCGTACCGTCTCGGGTGATGCGTGCGAGCTCGATACGGTCCTCACGTCGTTCGATGCGATGCTTGGTAAACCCGTTCTGTTCGATACGGTGTTTATCGATGCCCCGTGCTCGGGTACCGGCACCATGCGCCGTCATCCTGAGATTCCGTGGCGCTTGACCGAAAAGGACGTGACGGTTGAGCTTCCTAAACTGCAGCTGTCGATGCTCAAGGAAGCCGCCGCGCGCGTGGCTGCCGGCGGTGAGCTTATCTATGCCACCTGCTCGGTTTTTGATGAAGAGAACACGCAGGTTGTGGATGCGTTTTTGTCTTCGCCCGAGGGCGCAGACTTTAGCCTGGCACCTCTCTCCGAGGCGCAGATCCTGCAGCTGCCCGATTTCGCCCAGGCCAAGAAGCTCGTCTCCGTACGCCAAAACGACCGCGGGCTTTTCCAGAGCGTCCCCGTAAACGCCGACTCCTACGACGGCCACTTCTGCGCCAGGCTGGTCCACAAGTAACTACTAAGTTGCGGTGAAATAGGGATTGAATAGCGGCTTCTACCCGCCAAACAGTCCTTATTTCACCGCAACTCATAAGGAAGATTTTTCTGGGACTGGGATTAATAAATCGGATATGAAAGTAAGCGGTTGGGTTTGGTAAGTTTCTGGATGCATGAACCGCTCGCAGATTTAATATTGAGGGGTTAAAATGATCGATCTTAATAGTGACAAGATTGACAATCCTGAAGATAATACTCAGGAAAATGAAAAGGTTGAGAATTCTTCGATTAAAAAGCGGGTAATTATTGGTGCCGGTATTGTTGCTCTGCTCATTGCTGGTTGTGTCGGTGGTTATGCTGGTTACAATTACAAACAAGCATGTAGTGAACATAATCAGCAGGTTGAAGTTTTGTATTCAAAGGCTAGCGATAGTGTTGCTGCCTTTAAGGCTGATCTTGGGTTACTAACTTTTTAGCAACGTCTTGATACCATTAAAAATGCTCAAAATAATAAAGAGATTTTGAATAAAGAAATCTCTAATGACAGTTTTAAGTATGCGGATGGCACTTCCCCTGATTGGACGAAGTTGCTCAATAAATACGATTCCATTATTAAAGACTGTCGTAATGCTCAAAATGATGAGTGGAATACTTCTGTAACTGACCATGTTAATTTTGATGTAAATTCTACTGAAGATACTGACTCTCTCCAGCAGCATATTAATAGCCTCAATGGTCTTCTTAATGATATTTCTAATAAAGATAATCAGAAGCTTATTTTTGAAGATGCCAAAAAGGATTCTAAGAAGTTCATCGATCAAATCAATGAACAGATCAGTCGTTATCAATCTCGTATTGATGATTTAAACAAGGCAAAAGCTGAAGCGAAGGCTCAAGAGGAAGTAACAGCACAAGCTCAACAGCAGACTTCTCAGCAGAATAGTTATTCTAGCGGTAGTAACTATTCTAATAATAATTCTGGTGGATCTTCTAGCAGTATTTCTTCTTCCAATAATAGTGGTGGTAAGTATGTCATTCGTCAATTAGATCAATATGATGCAGCTGGTAACTATATCGGATCTACTCATTGGTATAGCGATGGTACTTGTGATGATCCTTATGCTGCCGGTATGGGCGGATTTTAAAATATACTAATTTTTAAAAATAATTATCGACCCATAGCGCAAAGAAGCGGCCCCGCGATCGGAGTTGATCGCGGGGCCACGTTGTTATTAGTGGCTATGCGGGCAGTTGGCGCAGCAGCCGCTTGTGGCGCTGGTGCTGGAGCCGCCGCTTCGCTGGTCGGTGTTGTAGAAACCGCTGCCTTCGAACTTAATGCCGCTGGCCGAGAACGTCTTGGATGCCGGGGCGCCGCAGCTGGGGCATACGACCTCAGGCGTTTCGGACATGGGGTGCTCAACCTCAAACACGTTGCCGCAGCTCGTGCACTTGTAATCGTAGCGCGCCATAATACTTCCTTTTCAGCACAAAGCGGGCAGATCGCTCTGCCCGCAAAAATTCAAACAGCTGTAACTGTACCCTATATCGGGGGTTTTATCACGCTTCGCCCCAGAATCTATGGGTGTTGCGCAGGAGCTTCGCAGTTTTCTCTTCGGCTGCCGCAACGTCGGCCTCGTCAGCCTGCCAGGTCCAGTTGCCCGTGGCCACGCCCGGCACGTTCATACGTGCATCGTCGCCCAGCCCCAGCACGTCCTGCAGCGGCATCATCACGAGCGGAGCATCGCTTGCCAGGGCATCGCCCATGAGCTCGCTTGCCAATGCAATGCCGCTCGGCTCGTCGCCGCCCGCAAATGAATGCATGCACCAGCCGGCGAGCGTCGAGGTGTCGTGCGTCGAGGTGTACAGGATCTTGCCCGGTGTGGGATGAATTCCGCAGCGAACGTCGTAATCGCTAAACTCCAGCACGTCCATGCCGGGGAAGCCGCAGGTCGAAGCCATCGCACGAACGCCAGGCGTCAGATAGCCTAGATCCTCGGCAATAAAGTTAAGCGGACCCAACTCGTCGTAGGCGGTCTGGAACAGGTCTTTGCCCGGTCCCGCCAGCCAGCGACCATCGGCGCAAGCCTTGCCCGCGGGGATACTAAAGTAGCTGTGGAAGCCCAGGAAGTGGTCCAGGCGCACGCGGTCGTAGAGCGAAAACGCACGACGTAGGCGATCCATCCACCAGCTATAGCCGTTTTCCTTCATGTGATCCCAGCGGAAGGTGGGGTTGCCCCAGACCTGGCCCTCGGGTGCAAAGTTGTCGGGCGGCGCCCCCGAAATCTCAATCGCCTTGCCGGTGTCGGACAGCCAGAAGTTTTCGGGCTCGCTCCACGCGTCGGCCGAATCGTCCGAGACATACATTGGGATATCGCCGATGACCTCGATGCCCTTCTTGTGTGCATAGTTCATAAGCTCGCACCAGGCCAGGTCAAAGCGATACTGCATGTACGCCTGCAGCTCGGCCTCGTCGTGGAAGCGCTTGTCATCGATCAGGTGCTCGTTGTAGCGCGCGACACCCGCCGGCCAATCGTGGCGCGACAGTCCCTCAAAGTGCTTCTTTACCGCCATGTAGATGCAGTACTTCTCGAGCCAGTCGGCGTTGCGATGTTTAAACGCCGTGTACAGCGGGTCGGCATCCTCGCCGCCGCGGGCCTTCCAGGTGACGAAGTCGGCAGCCAGCTCCTCGTGGCTCTCGGGCAGCAGGTCGATATTGCCTGCAAAGGCCGAGGGGCCGGCATAGGGGGAGCGGAAGAAGTCCGTCGGGTTGACGGGCAGGACCTGCCAGTAGCGCATGCCCATGGCGGCCAGGTGGTCGATAAAACGACGCGTGGGCGCACCGATTGTGCCGGGCTTGCCGTCATCGGTCGGCACCGAGGTGATGTGGCATACGACGCCCGCGCCGTGATCGAGCGGCTCCTGCAGGCGCTTCTCGGCATGGTGATAGATGATCGAAGAGCCCAGCGGGTACAGGTCGAGCGTAACCGTGCCGTTGTGGATCTCGCACTCGTGGCCGCTGATCACGTCGCTTGCGCATTCGCCGAGCGCCGGGATCGTCACGCAGTGCGAATTGCGCAGGCTGCGGTTGATGATAACCGTCGCGGCCTCGCCGTCTTTGCCCGTGCGGGTGTAGGCCAAGACGTCGTCGTTGAGCGCGAAGGCCTTGATCTCGCCGTCGACCATAAACGGCAGCGCGCGGCGGACGGCAGACGCGTTCTTAACAATGGCCAGCGTATCGAAGTCGTGGAGCTGGTCCTTGGTCGGCAGGGTGCGGCGGTTGCCCGGATCGGTGAGGCCCTCCAAGCCGTATTCGTCGCCATAATAGATCGAGGGCACACCCGGGAAGGTCATCTGCATGAGCGTCGCCAACCAAAAGCGGCTCTTGGCCAGACCCATGGAGTTGTCGTCCAGGCGCCACTTGCTGCGCTCGCTCTCGGGCAGCTGCGACTCGTCGGGACCGCCGCCGAGCACCGAGATAATGCGCGGGCGGTCGTGGCTCGAAAGCAGATTGAGCGCGCAGGCCAGTGCCTCGCGCGGGTAGTTCTCGCGCAGGGTTTCGATATCCTCGGCAGCCTGATAGGCGTTCTTGTAGCCCATCAAAAAACCGATGACCATGTCGCGGAAGGGGTAGTCCATAGCGGAGTCGAGCTCAGAGCCCTGCAGGTAGCGGCGCAGGTGGCCATAGCTGATCTTGTTGGAGGCGTCTTCCCAGACCTCGCCGAGCAGCAGCGCGTCGGGCTTCTCGGCGAGCACGGCCTTTTTGATCTCGGCCAGGAAGTCATCGGAAAGCTCATCGGCCACGTCCAGACGCCAGCCATGGGCGCCGGCGCGCAGCCATTTTCGGATCACGCCGTCCTTGCCCAGGAGCCGCTCGCGCACCAGTTTGGAGCTCTCATTGATGGCGGGCATGTTGCCCACGCCCCACCAGCAGTCATACGAACCGTCTTCATGGAAGTAAAACGCATCGCGCCACGGTGAATCCTCGCTCTGCCAGGCGCCCACGCCGGGATAGTTGCCGTAGCGGTTGAAATAGATCGAATCGTCGCCCGTGTGGTTGAAGACGCCGTCCAGGATGATGGAGATGCCCAGCTTCTCGGCTGCCTGGCACAGCTCGGTAAAGTCCTGCTCGGTGCCCAGGATCGGGTCGATCTTGGTGTAGTCGGCCGTGTCGTAGCGGTGGTTGCTCGCGGCCTCAAAGATGGGGTTGAGGTAGATGGCCGTAAAGCCTAGCTCGGCAATGCGGGGCAGGTCATTTTGGATACCCTTGAGCGAGCCGCCGTAAAAATCCCAGGTCTTGATGGAGCCGTCTTCGGCACGCTCGTACTCGGGCGGTTCGTTCCAGTCCTCGACCATGCGGCGCTGGATTCCTTTGCGCGGTTTTTCAACTTCGGCAAGCGTGCGTTCGCGCCAGTTTTCGTCGCGTGCATAGCGGTCGGGGAAGATCTGGTAGACCATACCGCGCTCGTACCAAGTGGGACGGTTCTCTCGGTGCTTGTAGACGGTAATCTGGAAGGACGGAACCTCGGCGTAGTTGTAGGTCACACCCTCGCCACCGGTGCGACCCTGCGGTGCACCCAGGCGTACCTCGGGCTGGCCCTCGATGTTGCAGATAAAGCTGTACCAGATAAGACAGGGCTCGGTGCACTCAAGCTCTACGGTAAATATGCCGTCGCCCTCGTGCGTCATGGGATACAGAGACTCACCGATTTCATCGACCCAGGTGCGCAGGGTGAGCGTTGCCTGGTTGGGGTCGGCATCCTCCAAAATCACCGATAGCGAAACGGAAGTTCCAGTGGTCACAGCGCCAAACGGAGTACGAAACTGCGGCAGACGGCTGTTGTGAATCAATCTCATAATTCGGTCCAGTTCAATAGAATCACGGCCTGCGGGCCATGGGCTTTACGCACTGGATGTAAGTATATCTTTTGTACACAGGCTGTATAAACAACATCCGTTTACCATCGGCGAACGGTTGTCCTAGAAAATCGTTTTACCACCCAAATTATCGCGATATTCAAATGTGCCTATACCGATACTATTTGTAGCCAAACAAAAGTAACCCGGTTTACTACGACGAATTGAATGATCTCAACCAGGGTCATTTTGGTGATATTAAAACCGCAGGTAGAGGCGTTGCCAATTTCGTAGATTACCCGTCGTGGTCGGCTGGAGCCATTTTGTCGTAGTAAACCGGCCCTCTTTTTAATACAGAAGTTCAACCAAGATGAGGGCGCCTGGTAGGGGCGCCCTCATCTTGCGTTGGATTAAGTTTTAATCGTCCGGATTAGTGGCGCTTGCGGGTGGCCGTTGCCTTACGGACGGAGGTCTTCTTGGTCGGGGCCTTTTCCTCGACCGGAACAGCGGGGGAGACCGGGGTCTCCTTGGCGGGCTTGGTCTTTGCCGTAGCCTTCGGAGCGGTCTTGACCTCTGCGGCCTTCGGAGCAGGCTCGGCCTTTACTGCGGGCTTGTCCTCGGCCTTAGCCTCTGCCTTGGGAGCAGCAGCCTTGGTCGTGGTCTTTTTGGCCGTCGTCGTAGCGCGCTTGCGCGTGGTGGTCTTGGCGGCCGGCTTTGCCTCGACAGCTGCCTTGGCCTTGGGCTCGGAGGGTGCCTCCTCGACCTTGACGACGGACTTTGCGGCGGCCTTCGCGGTCGTCTTCGCGGCGGCCTTCGTCGTAGCAGCCTTGGTCGTCGTCGACTTCGTAGCCGTGGCCTTCTTGGTGGTCGCGGTCTTGGACGCGGCCGTCTTCTTGGCGGTAGACTTGGCCGGAGCCTTTGCCGCGGGCTCGGCCTTTACCTCGGGAGCGACCTCGGCCTCGGCGGCCTTTTTGGCAGCGGCGGTCGTACGCTTGCGCGTAGTCGATGCCTTGGCAGTAGTTGCCTTAGCGGCGCTAGTCTTGTTAGCAGCGGCCTTCGTGGTCGTGGCCTTCTTAGCCGTCGTCTTGCGGGCCGTCGTATTCTTGGCGGCAGGCTTCGCGTCGGGCTTAACTTCGGCCTTGGCCGCCGGCTTCTCCTCGGCCTTGGGCTCCTCAGCGGCAGCGGGCTCCTTAACGGTCGCCGCAGGCTCGGCCTCAGCGGCAGCGGGCTCATCGACAGCTGCAACATCAGTCACACCCGCCGGCCTCTCAATCTCCGGATGCATAAAGAAGTACAGGTCCAGATACTTGTCGGCCGAGCGCGTCCAGCTAAAGTCCTGGCTCATGGCCTGCGTAACCAGCTGGTTCCATGCCTCGCGGTTATCCCAGAACAGGCGTGCCGCGCGGAACACGGCGTCGCCCATCTCGTCGCCGTTAAAGTTGCTAAACGAGAAGCCCGTGCCCTCGCCAGTAAACTCGTTATACGGGATCACGGTGTCCTTCAGGCCACCGGTCTCGCGTACGATAGGCAGGGTGCCGTAGCGCATGGCGATGATCTGCGACAGGCCGCAGGGCTCAAACTTCGAAGGCATCAGGAACATATCGGCGGCGGCGTACATGCGCTGCGACAGCGCCGGGTCAAACTCGATGCGTGCGGCCATGGTGCCGGGGTACTTGTCCTGGAAGTAGCGCAGGCCGTCCTCGTAGTCGCGGTCGCCGGTGCCCAGCACCGCCACCTGCACGCCGCCGGACAGGATGCGGTCGAGCGCGTACATGACCAGGTCCATGCCCTTCTGGCGCGTCAGACGCGTGACCATCACCATAAGCGGGCGGTCGTCGCGAACCTCGAGGCCCAGCTCCTCCTGCAGCTTGGCCTTGCACACGGCCTTGCCGGAACGGTCGTCAACCGTGTAGTTGGCGGCAATGCGCTTGTCGGTTGCCGGGTCAAAGGCCGCCACGTCAATGCCGTTGAGGATGCCCTGCAGTGCGTAGGAGCGCTCGCGCAGTACGCCGTCCAGGCCCTCGCCAAACTCGGGCGTCTGGATCTCGCCCGCGTAGGTGGGGCTCACCGTGGTGATGGCATCGGCATAGTGCAGCGCGCCCAGCATGTAGTTGATGCTGCAGGCGTCGCAGCGCAGCTGCGAGGCGGCCGCCGGAATGTGCGCCACGCCCAGGATATCCTCCATCACGGTGTCGCTAAACTGGCCCTGGAACGCCACGTTGTGGATCGAGAACACGGTCTTGACGCGGTCGTACAGCGGCAGGCCCTGGTAGAACTCGCGCAGGAACACGGGCGCCAGTGCCGTCTGCCAGTCGTTGCAGTGCAAAATGTCGCACTCAAAGCCGGCCGGCAGGTGCTGCAGGCTCTCGGTGATGGCCTTGGAGAAAAACGCGAAGCGCTCGCCGTCGTCAAAAAAGCCGTACGGATAGTCGCGCGCAAAGTAGCGCTCGTTGTCCACGAACATATAGGTGACGCCGTCGTGCTCGAGCTTCTCGAGCCCGCAGTACTCGTTGCGCCAGCCCAGGCTCACGTAAAAGTCGGCAAAGTGCTCCATTTGCGCTTTGTACTCGTCTTTGATGGTGGCGTACTTGGGCACCATCACGATAACCTCGGCGCCGGCGCGCACAAGCGCCGCAGGCAGCGAGCCCGCCACGTCACCCAGGCCACCGGTCTTAACAAACGGTGCGCACTCGGCCGAGGCAAACACGATCTGCATCTTTTTGCTGGAATCTGCCATATTGTCTCCCATGTTGCAATTCGAGAATAGCCGCCTGGCGCTAACCGGGCGGCTATTCTACATGTTACGAGCGATGTTGCGGTGCCAACGTTAACGTACGATGGTGGTGTCGGAAGTTAACGGAGCCTTGCCCAGCACCAGGATGTTCTCGGGCGTGCCGCGAAGCTCGGTGTTGGTGGGAACCACGTTGTTCTTGTCCAGGATGGCATTCTCGACGCGTGCGCCGCTCTTGATGATGCAGCTCTGGTTGATGATCGAGTTGGTCACCGAGGCGCCCTCCTCGACCACGACGCCGCGCGACAGGATCGAGTTGCGCACGGTGCCCTTGATGATGCAGCCGGCCGAGATGATCGAGTTGCAGGCGTGGCTACCGGTCGCATAGCGCGAAGGCGGCACGTCGTGAGCCTTGGTCAGGATCGGGCGCTCGGGATCGAAGAGCTGGTCGGCCACGGTCTGGTCGAGCAGGTCCATGCTGCGGCGATACAGCGACTTCTCGCTAAACACGCCCACGACCTCGCCTTTGTACTCGTAGCTGCACACGTCGATGTTGCCAAAGTCGCCCTGAAGTGCCTCGAGCAGGTCTAGATAGTCGGCGGCTTGGTAGTGGTCGATGATCTCGAGCAGCGTCTCGCGGTTGACGATGCAGCAGTCCATAGAGGCGTTGTCGCCGTACACGACGCCAGCGCTCACGCCCGTCAGGCGGCCGTTCTCGTTAATCTCGAGCTTGGTCTCGTCATCGACGTTGCGCGTGGCCTTGCAGTACACCACGGTCATCTGGGCACCGGAGTTCTCGTGCGCGTCGATGATGGTGTTGAGGTCCATGTTAAAGATGATATTGGTGCCCATCATCACGACATAGGGCTTGTCCGAGCGCTGGAACAGTGTCTTGTTGGAGATGATGTCGCGCAGCAGGAAGCGCATGCCGCCCTTGGTGGTGCCATACGCGTTGCCGGGCACCATGAACAGGCCGCCCTTCTTGCGGTCCAGGCCCCAGTCCTTGCCCGAGCCAACATGGTCGATCAGCGAGCGGTAGTTGCCCGGCATGACGACGCCGACGGTCTTAATGCCGGCATTCATCATGTTGGACAGCGGAAAGTCGATCAGGCGGTAGCGGCCCAAAAACGGAACGGACGCGATGGGGCGGTCCTTGAGCAGCACGCTGCCGTAGGTCGAAGAGTAGTTAGCGGTGATATAACCGATGGCCTTGCGATTGATCATCGGATCATTCCCCCTTCCCGATAACGACGTCATTTCCAACGACGGCCGTATCCTTGGTGGTATCGACAGAGCCGAGCTTCACGCCCTCTTCGACCGTGGAGTTCTCGCCCAAAATAGCGCGGCAGATGTGCGCACCGCTCTTGACGTGCGCGCCCGGCAGCAGCACGGAGTCCTCGACCACGGCGCGCTCCTCGATGATGACATCGGTCGAAATGATCGAGTGGCGAGCGGTGCCGTAGATCTTGCAGCCGTTGGAGACCAGGCAGTCGTCCAGGCGGCCGTCCGGGCCAATGTAGTGCGGCGGACGCGTGGTGATGTTGGACATGATGGGGAAGTGCTTGTCGAACAGATCGAACTCGGGGTTGTTGCCCAGCAGGTCCATCGAGGTCTCGTGGAAGCTGGCGATGGTGCCAACGTCCTTCCAAAAGCCGTGGAACTCGTAGCTGTACAGGCGCTTGCCCTCGCCGAGCAGCTTGGGGATGATGTCCTTGCCAAAGTCGTGGCTCGAGCGCTGGTCCAGAGCGTCTTCCTCGAGCGCCTCGATCAGCACGTCTGCCGAGAAGATGTAGATGCCCATGGACGCGAGATTCGAATCGGGCTTATCGGGCTTCTCGGTGAACTTGGTGATGCGGCCGTCCTCGGGGTCGGTGGTCAGGATGCCAAAGCGGCTGGCCTCCTCCCACGGCACGGGCATAACGCTCACCGTGAGGTCCGCGTTGTTCTCAATGTGCGTCTTGAGCATCTTGCGGTAGTCCATGCGATACAGGTGATCGCCCGAAAGAATCAGGACGTACTTGGGATCGTTGGCCTTGATGTAGTCGAGGTTCTGCGTAATGGCGTCGGCCGTGCCCGCATACCAGGCGCCACCGGTCTGCGTCTCGTACGGCGGAAGGATCGACACGCCGCCGTCGCGGCTGTCCAGATCCCACGCCTCGCCGGAGCCCACGTAGGCATGCAGCAGGTAGGGGCGATACTGCGTCAGAACGCCCACCGTGTCGATGCCCGAGTTTGAGCAGTTGGACAGCGAAAAGTCGATAATGCGGAACTTGCCACCAAAGCTAACCGCCGGCTTAGCGATCTTTTGGGTGAGTGCCCCCAATCGGCTGCCCTGTCCTCCTGCGAGGAGCATCGCGATGCATTCTTTCTTACTCATCGATTTCTCCTTCTGTCATCGATGTTCCTAAACCCATTAGCGACGGGCGCGGCGCAACGTCACGCCCGTCGAGTAATGCCGTGCTGGCATAGGGGAGCTCGCGCGCCTTTACGCGTGCCAGATCTCGTCGCGGTACTCGCGAATGGTGCGGTCGCTCGAGAACCAGCCGCTCGAGGCGGTGTTGAGCAGAGCCTTGCGGTTCCAGGTCTCCTGGTCGCCATAGCTGCCGGTGAGCTTCTCCCACGCATCCACATAGCTGCGGAAGTCTGCCATGACCAGGTCGGGGTCGTTGTTGTTCATGAGCTCGTTGTAGATGCTCTCAAAGTTGCCCGAAAGGCCGGCAAACGTGTTGTCCTTGAGCTCGTCCATCACGCGGCCCAGACGCTCGCGATCGTTGTTGAGCGTATCCCACGCAAAGTAGCTGTTCGACGCCCAGAGCTGCTCGACCTCGGGAGCGGTCAGGCCAAAGATGGCCTCGTTCTCGCGACCAGCCAGGTCGGCGATCTCGATGTTGGCGCCGTCGAGGGTGCCCAGCGTAATGGCGCCGTTCATCATGAGCTTCATGTTGGACGTGCCCGAGGCCTCCTTGCCGGCCGTGGAGATCTGCTCCGAGATCTCGGCGGCAGGGTAGATGAGCTGGGCGTTGCTCACGCGGAAGTTGGGGATAAAGCAGACTTTCATGACCTCGTTGACGCGGGCATCGTTGTTGATGACGTCGGCCACGGAGTTAATGAGGCGGATGGTCTCCTTGGCGAAGGTGTAGCTCGAGGCAGCCTTGCCGCTAAAGATGAAGGTCGTCGGCGTCACGTGGAAGTTGGGATCGGCGATGCGACGGTTGTAGATGTCCATCACCTTCATGATGTTCATGAGTTGGCGCTTGTAGGCGTGGAAGCGCTTAACCTGAACATCGAAGACGGTGTTGGGGTCAATGACCAAACCGGTCTCGGCCTTAACGTAGGCGGCCAGGCGCTCCTTGTTGGCGCGCTTGGAGGCACCCACGGCCTTCAGGAACTCGGTGTCGTTCTGGAACTCCTTGAGCTTTTCCAGCTCAAAGGCGTCCTTGAGCCAGCCGTCGCCAATGGCATCGGTGACGAGCTTGGCGTAGGTGGGGTTGGCCTCGGCAAAGAAGCGACGGTGCGAGATGCCGTTGGTTTTGTTGTTGAACTTCTCGGGCGTTAAGGCATAGAAGTCCTTGAGCACGATGTTCTTGATGATGTCGGAGTGGATCTTGGCCACGCCGTTGACGCTATGGCTGCAGATCACGGACAGGTTGGCCATGCGAATCTCGCCGTCCCACAGGATGGCGGTCTGGCGCAGACGCTCCTGCCAGCCCTCCTGCGTGGTGTCGAACGACTCGTGCCAACGACGGCTGATCTCGTCGATGATCTGGTACACGCGGGGGAGGAGCTTGGAGAACGTGCCGATGGGCCACTTCTCCAGAGCCTCGGGCAGGATGGTGTGGTTGGTGTAGCTCACGACCTGCGTCACGATGTTCCAGGCGTCGTCCCACTCGAGCTTCTTCTCGTCGATCAGGATACGCATGAGCTCGGGGCCGCACATGGCGGGGTGGGTATCGTTGGTATGGATGGCCACAAACTGCGGCAGCAGCTCCCAGTTCTCGCCGTGCTCCTTCTCAAAGGTGTCGAGCAGGCTGTAGATGCCGGCCGAAACAAACAGGTACTCCTGCTTCAGGCGCAGCAGACGGCCGTGCTCGCCGGCGTCGTTGGGGTAGAGGATGGCGCTGATGGCCTCGGCCTCGGCGCGCTCGGCGTCGGCCAGGGCGTAGTCGCCGCGGTTGAAGGCCTCCAGGTCAAAGTGCTCCTCGACCGGCTCTGCGGCCCAGACGCGCAGCTTGTTGACGGTCTCGCCGGCATAGCCCACAACGGGGATGTCGTAGGGGACAGCCAGGATGTCCTGCGTGTCCACCGTGCGGTAGAACGTGCGGCCGTTCTCCTCAAAGCCCTCGACGTGACCACCAAACTTAATGGTCACGGCTTTGTCCTGACGACGGACCTCCCAGGGATAGCCGTGGGTGAGCCACTCGTCGGTGGCCTCGACCTGGCTGCCGTTGACGATCTCCTGCTTAAACAGGCCGTAGCGGTAGCGCATGCCGTTGCCGTAGCCGGCAATGCCCTCGGCAGCCATGGAATCTAAGAAGCATGCGGCCAGACGGCCCAGGCCACCGTTGCCCAGAGCCGGATCGGGCTCCTGGTTCTCGATGACGGACAGGTCGAAGCCCATGTCGTCGAGCGCCTCGGCGACCATGTCGCGCACGCCAAAGTTGAGCAGGTAGTTGTCGAGCAGGCGGCCGATCAAAAACTCGATCGAGAAGTAGTACACGCGCTTCTTGCCCTCGGCGGCCACACGGGCGTCGCTCTTGGTGGCAACGGTGCGTGCCTTCTCGGCCACGAGCTTGGCCAGGGCGTTAAAGCGGTCCAGGTCGCTGGCGGCCTCGACGCTCTTGCCGCTGATGCTCATGACGGCATCGCGATAGAGCTCGGTAAACTCCTGCTTGTTGTCGAAGATCTTATTCATACGTTCCTTTCCCCCGGGGATGTTTCTCCCGGAACGGTTATGACTTGTATCCTACGCCCCCGCGGGGCGGGTAATTACAGCTGTAACGCTTTTGTTACGCATCCTTGGCAGATGGCTTAACAGCAGCTGCCTTGGCCTTGGGAGCAGCCTTTTTAGTGGCTGCCTTTTTGGCCGTGCTGGACTTGGCCGAAGCCTTGGCAGCAGACTTGGCAGCCTTCGTCTTAGCCGGAGCCTTCTTAGCAGCCGCGGTCTTGGGCTTTACCGAGGACGAACGCTTGCGCGTCGCCTTCTTGGGCTCCTCAACCACCGGCGGCTTGTAGCTGCTGGGACCGCGGCGCTTAAGCACCACGCCGGCCAGGCCGGGCACCTTGATCTCAATAGAGTCCATCTGCCCGTTCCAGGGATAGGGCTCGCTCGAGCAGGTGTAGGGCTCATCACCGGCATAGCCGCTGCCGCCAAACTCGGGACGGTCGGAATCGAAGATGACCTCCCAGTCGCCCTCGCGCGGCACGCCCACGCGGAAGCTCTCGTAGCTCGCCGGGTCAAAGTTGATCAGGATCACCAGGTCGTCATCGACGTCCTCGCCCTGGCGCACAAAGCTCACGATGGACTGCTTGGAGTTATCCGCGTCGATCCAGGTAAAGCCGTCGTCGGTGTAACCGCGCTCGTACAGGGCGGGCTCGGCGGTGTACAGGTGGTTAAGCGCCTTAATAAACGCCTGATGATGCTTGTGAGTCTCGTACTCCTCGGTCAGGAACCACTGAATGGATTCGTAGTAGCGCCATTCAATAAACTGGCCGATCTCGTTGCCCATAAAGTTGAGCTTGGCACCGGGGTGTGTCATCTGGTAGAAGGCCAGCGTGCGCAGGCCGGCAAACTGGCGCCACCAGTCGCCCGGCATGCGGCCGATGAGCGAGCACTTGCCGTGCACGACCTCGTCGTGGCTCAGCGGGCAAATGAAGTTCTCGGTAAAGGCGTACATGATGGAGAACGTGAGCAGGCCGTGGTTACCGGGGCGCCACGGAAAATCGGTCTGCATGTAGTGCAGGGTGTCGTTCATCCAGCCCATGTCCCACTTGTAGTGGAAGCCCAGACCGCCGTCCTGCGGCGGATAGGTCACGAGCGGCCACGCGGTGGACTCCTCGGCCATCATCATCACGTCGGGGTAGTGCGCCTCTACAGCGCAGTTGACCTGACGGATAAACGCGCTGGCGTCCAGGTCCTCCTCGGTACCGTACTTGTTAAACTTCTTTTGGCCGGGATCGTCAATGCCAAAGTTGAGGTACAACATGCTGGACACGCCGTCCATGCGAATGCCGTCCACGTGGAAGTTTTCGAGCCAGTACAGCACGTTGGAGACCAGGAAGGAGCGGACCTCGCCGCGGGCGAAGTCAAACTTGTGCGTGCCCCAGTTGGGGTGAATCTCGTGCTCAAACAGCATGTGGCCGTTAAAGGTGGCAAGGCCGTGGGAGTCGGCGCAAAAACCGCCGGGCACCCAGTCCATAATCACGCCGATGCCCGCCTCGTGGCATGCATCGATAAAGTGCATGAGCTGCTGCGGGTTGCCGTAACGCGACGTCGCGGCGTAGTAGCCGGTCGTCTGGTAGCCCCAGGAGCCGTCGAAGGGATGCTCCATAAGCGGCATGACCTCGATATGCGTATAGCCCATGTCGCGCACGTAGTCCACGAGCTCCACCGACAGGTCGTCGTAGGTGTAGAACTCGCCGCGCTGTGCGGGGAAGGGATCCATGGGGCCGGGGTAGTTGCCGTACTCGTCGGGCTCGCCCTGCGGCGCGTCGCCGTGGCGCTTCCACGAGCCAATATGCACTTCGTAGATGTTAAGGGGTTGCGACATGTGGTTATGGCCGGCGCGTCGCTTGAGCCAAGCCGCGTCGTTCCACTGGTAGCCATCGAGGGTCCACAGCACGCTGGCGGTACCCGGAGGGCACTCGGCCTTAAAGGCATACGGATCGGCCTTGTAGAGCTTTTCGCCCTCGTTGGTCTCGATGAGATATTTATAGAGCTGGCCCTGCTCGGCGCCAGGAATAAAGCCTTCCCAAATAGAGCTCGTATGCACGGGCACCAGCGGGTTGGCCTGCTCATCCCAGTCGTTAAATTCGCCAATGACGTGAACGCTCTTTACGTCGGGCGCCCAAACGCAAAAACGCCAGCCGCGCGTACGGTTCTGCGTGTCGGGGTGCGCGCCCATCTTTTCCCAACTGCGTTCCCACGTACCGATGCCAAACAGATAGACATCGTCCTTGGTGAGCTCCGGCGCGTGCGGGGCGGCTTTACGGGTAGCAGGCTTTTTGGTTGCTGGCTTTAGCTTTGTATCGCTCACGTTTGATCCCATCATGACGCGGCAGCGTGTTGCCTTGGTGACTAGATGCGAAAGGTCCAAGGCTGCACGAATCGAAGGGACGGCGATAGTTCTATGATTCGTTCCACCTCGCGTGCTCGGTGGAACTTTCGGCAAAAACTACGATAACACCTGTACGTTACCTTTATGAACGAAAGTGTTTTTGCGGTGGCGTTTAATCGGTAAGCGCCATGTTTATACCACTGGCAGAATTGCGATGGTAAAACTCTTGACAGTTTTACCAATTAGGGTTTCAAGATAGTTGGTTTGACGTTTGGTAAAACGTTTTTAGCAGGTTGTTTACCATTTGACATCGAAAGGCTCTTTTATGAACCACATCGCTGCCCCGAGTGTTGCTTTTATTTTCGATTGCGATGGCACGCTGGTTAATAGCACCCCCGTTTGGGCCTATGCCCAGCCCGAGTTATTGCACCGCCACGGAGTTGACGTGACGGTCGACGATTTTGCCCAGTTTGAGCATTTGTCGCTCGAGGACGAGTGCCAGGCCTATCACGATATCTGGGGCATTGGCGAAAATGGCGAGGAGCTGTATCGCGAGCTGAGCGACATCCTGATCGATGGCTACTCAAAGGTGCCGCCGCGCGAGGGCCTGATTGCATTTCTGAAGCAGGCGAAGGAGGCCGGTATTGCCATGTGCGTTGCCACGTCCACGCCGGCCGAGCTGGTTAAGTCTGCGCTTGCGGGCGCCGGGCTTAATGCCTACATGGAGTTTGTGACCACCACGGGCGAGGCGGGCCGCTCCAAGCGGTTCCCCGATGTGTACGAGCTGGCGCTGCGCCGTCTGGAGGAGCGCCACGGGCACAAGTTTGAGTGCGCGTGGGTGTTTGAGGACGCCGTCTTTGGCCTAAAGAGCTCTGGCACCGCTGGCTTTAAGCGCGTGGGCATCTATGACCCGCACGGCCGTATGGAGCGCGACGAGGTTCGCGACAACTGCGATATCTTTATCGATAGCTATGAGGATCTGGATTTGCCCCGCGTGCTTGCGTTTGAGGGATAGGCGAGGTCTATGGCTTTTAAGGTATTGGTGGTCTGCGGCTCGCCCGTGGTGGCGAGCGCGGATCTGTTGCGTAGGCTAGCGGGGGAGTGCGACCACGTTGTCGCCGTGGACCGCGGGCTCGATGCGCTTCTGGGCGCGGGACTGGGCTGCGATGTGTATGTAGGAGATGCCGATACGGTGAGCGATGCGGGTCGCGCGTTGGTCGATGCCGCTACCGACTTTGAAGTTGAGCGCCACGACCCATACAAGGACTATACCGATCTGGCGTTGGCGCTCGATTCGGTCCGCCGTCGCTGGCCGGGTGCCGAAGTGGTTGCGACCTGCGCCACCGGCGGCCGTCCGGATATGGCGCTTTCCGTACTGGGGTTGCTCGCAGGCTACGAGGACGCTCCCATCTGGATCGAAGAAGACGAAGTGACGGCCAGAATCCTGCACCAGGACGAGACCTGGACCATCGAAAACTCCGAGGGCAAAACCTTCTCCATCATCGCCATTGCTTCCAACACCAAGGTAAGCGAACACGGCCTAGAGTGGGAACTAGATCACAGCCCCCTAGGCTTGTTAGCCGACACGGGCATTAGCAACATAGTAAGATCCACCGCAAAGATCGAAGTCCATACCGGCACCGCTATCGCGTACCTCTACGAGTAAGGGCCATAACATCAGGGTTTTATCGGGACGGTGGGCAGAAATAATCGCTCGAAGAGTGATTATTTCTGCCCCGTCCCAGGAAAACCCGTAAATAAGACCAACAACCCGTCCCAGGAAAACCCGTAAATAAGACCAACAACCCGTCCCAGGAAAACCCGTAAATAAGACCAACAACCCCAAAATTCCCTCTTGCATCCCCGCAAACATTCCCCTATAGTATCTCCTCGTCACGGGGGCGTAGCTCAGCTGGGAGAGCGCTTGACTGGCAGTCAAGAGGTCAGGGGTTCGATTCCCCTCGTCTCCACCACCGTGAATGCAAAGCCTCCGGGAAACCGGAGGCTTTTTTCATATGCAGCAACTGCACAAATCAAATTGACGCCACACCAACATCCACACCCAAAAAAGTTGCGCAATTTATTTCGCACTTCTATACATAGTTTGTTAACCCAACATAATTCCATTTTGCATTTCACGTCGTCAGCTTTGCAGCTCGGGCGGTGCGTGCCAACAGCTACACCCGCATAAACCTGCGTTAATGTGAACAAGTTTGCAAAATTACCCCCTTAATCACTGCAAATGAACGATATGTTGTCGCGCGCGGCCTAAATAGGTTTCTAGCGACCTTGTGCTAGGATATCTATCGTTACATGGGTTCAACTGTGCCCACGGCTCCAGCAAGCCGCAAAGCGCAGGGTCGATCAGCATCCGGCCGTAACGGCGGTGCCAGAAAAACCACGAGCTCCAATAGCGTCGTCATGCGTATCGCATCGAATGACTTTGTTTTTGTGTGTGTGCAAGCTGTTCTTTCGAATCGATATTTCATGACTAATCGCAGCAGTCTTACAGCTGTTTGCGTGCAGTCCAGTTTTGTTCCCGCTTGACTGGATCGCACTCAGCCAGCTGGGGTCGCGATCTTTATAGCGATACACGTCCGCGACTCTAGCAACTGCGCTTATACATACCGTTCACGGTGGGGCAGAGCCACGTGCTTGTCTAACTGGGCTCAGGGTTTGAATATGGAGCGCCTTCGCGCACAAGCGCCCTGGCGAAGCCATACCCAAACCCCGTGAGCCACACGTAAGACAGCAAGGGTGCTCGCCGTCTTTTAGGGCCTCGCTCATGGGCACTACGCGGTCTCCCCTATGCGTAAAGCCGCCAATAAGCTGGACCTCATCTTTTGCCAGCGGCACAAACTGACCGTCCTGGGATAATACCCGGGCAAAGTCGTCCATGCGTAGCAGGTACTGTTGCACGGTACGGGGATCTGCCGTATCGCAGATAAGATAACCGGGAAAGAGCGGCTTGGTCGTATTGACCCATTCGCCGTGTACCTTGATCTCGGTCTGAAATTGGGGATAAAAGAGCTCCTGCATGGCGCTAGCCGGCAGCATGCGCTCGATGCGCTCGCGCATTACGTCTTCGCGACCGTTAATGACCTGGATCACATACCACACGAGCACCACCGGTCGTTGTGACGGCAGGTCCGTTGTTGGGGCACGAAGGCCTTATCAAAACCATTAACAGACGCAAGAGCACTGCTTATTTGGAGCTCGACCTGTGCGGCCGACGCGTAACTACGCGCGTTGGCCTTGCCCTGCTTTCGGCCGAGCAGCGCGCAATGCGAAACCTTAAAAAGGCGATTGCCTAGCTGCAGGGGACTTTTTAACGGAACAGGGAGGATCCCCGGGGGCGGGGACGTAGGCAACGGTACAAATAGGGAAGAGAAGAACTTATTTTGAACACTGAATCCAAGAGCGCAAAGCAAAAGGGAAAGTTGAGTGCCTTCGAACCGTACGCGCTGATGGTCTATGACTTTGCTGCGACCTTTTTCGCGGTGTTTATTGCATCGTGGGGAACGCAGCATTGGGCAACTTTTAGCGGAGCTGCCGGTGCATGTCCAGCAATTGCTGTGCTCGCGGTTATTAACGTCATCGTTTTTTGGTTTTTCCACATGTATAGCAGCCTGTGGCGCTATGCGAGCATATCTGAGGCTGGACGTATTGTTGCTGCTGTAACGGTAGGCTCAGTAATTGGCGACGTTATCTTCAACGTGATTTTTGGCAAAGGCATGTCACTTCGCGAGGATGTCATGGCTTGGGCCATTTTGGTCATCATCTGCGGTGGTGGCCGTTTTGGTATCCGCGCTATGTACGGCAGTCAGCTCTGGCGCTTTAAAAGCAATTCCGATGCGCATCTTCCGCGTACGCTCATCGTAGGAGCGGGGGAGACCGGCTCTCTTTCCATCAAACGTATGCTCAACGGAGACCCCGATATGGTCGGTGATCCAGTTGCCGTTGTGGATGATGACCCCAATAAACAGAACCAGCGCATTCACGACATTAAGGTGTGGGGCACCTGCAGGGACATCCCCGCTATCGCACACGATTGCGAGGCAGAGCAGATTGTCGTGGCAATTCCGAGTGCCACGCATGAAGAGCGTCAGCGTATCTTTGACCTGTGCATGAAGACAGGTCTTAGGGTCCTCACACTTCCCAATGTCCGCGATATTCCGCAGGATGGTGTAGGCAGGGTTGCCCTTCGTGAGGTCGAGATCAGTGACTTGCTTTCTCGCGAGGAGAAGTCGCTTGACCTTAACCAGATGGGCTACGTTACTGGTAAGCGCATTTTGGTCACGGGCGGCGGCGGATCTATTGGCTCAGAGCTTGTACGTCAGCTGCTTCCGGCAAAGCCAGCGCAAATCGTGTTGTTCGACATTTACGAGAACACTACCTACGAGCTGTATCACGACATCATCAAGACCGCTCATGATCAAGGCACTGATATTCAAGTCTATATCGGCTCCATAACGCATCTCCCAGCGATTACCAAGGTCTTTGAGAAGTACCATCCTCAAGTTGTTTTCCACGCTGCAGCCCACAAACACGTTCCTCTTATGGAACACAACGCCCGCGAGGCAATCGAGAATAACGTCTTTGGCACGCTCAATGTCGTACGCCTTGCCGACAAGTACCAGTGCAGCCACTATGTGCAGATTTCTACCGATAAGGCCGTTAATCCTACAAATGTAATGGGCGCCACCAAGCGTATGGACGAGATGATCGTTCAGTATTATGCGGCCAACAGCGAGACCATTTTTACGGCTGTTCGCTTTGGCAATGTTCTGGGTAGTCATGGATCGGTTATCCCGCTGTTTAAGCGTCAGCTTCGCGAGGGCGGCCCTATCACCATTACGCACAAGGACATCACGCGTTACTTCATGACCATCCCGGAGGCTAGCAAGCTTGTCATTACTGCCGGCGCTTTGGCGCATGGCGGCGAGATTTTTGTATTGGACATGGGTGAGCCGGTCAAGATCTACGACCTTGCCATCAACCTTATTACGCTGAGCGGTCTTAAGCCTGGAAAAGATATCCAGATCAAAGAAGTCGGTCTGCGTCCTGGCGAAAAGATGTACGAGGAGCTCCTTATGGACAATGAGCAGCTCCTGCCCACTGAGCATTCTGAGATTCGCATTTCCACGGCAGAGGCCGACAAGATGGAAGAGATTAAAGACAAGCTCGAGAAGCTTCACGACTGCCTCGACAAGGATAACGACACGGTCAAGTCCGTTCTCGCCGAGGTTGTACCTACGTATCATCCGCAGTTTAACGATTAGGGACAAGGAGCCAAGATGGACATTAAACCCTTCGAGAATAAAGTTTGGCTTAGCTCGCCGACCATGCACGGCGATGAGCTCAAATACATTACCGAGGCATATGAGACTAACTGGATGTCGACGGTAGGGGAGAATATCAACGAAGTCGAGCGCCAAATGGCCGAGAAGATTGGTTGCGGCTATGCCGTTGCCCTTTCTTGTGGTACTTCAGCGCTGCATCTTGCCATGAAACTCGCTGGCATCAAGCCCGGAGATGAAGTGTTATGCAGTGACATGACGTTTGACGCTACGGTGAACCCAGTTGTTTATGAAGGCGGTGTTCCCGTTTTTATCGATACCGAGTGTGACACTTGGAATATGGATCCCGTCGCTCTTGAAAAGGCCTTTGAACTGCATCCGACTGCAAAGGTCGTTGTGGCGGCGCATCTTTACGGAACGCCTGGCAAAGTCGATGAGCTTCGTTCAATTTGTGATGCGCACGGGGCTGTCCTTGTTGAGGATGCTGCTGAGTCACTTGGCGCTACGTATAAGGGTCGTCAGACTGGTACGTTTGGTAACATCAGCGCCATTAGCTTTAACGGCAATAAGATAATTACCGGTTCCGCTGGCGGCATGCTTTTGACGGACAGCAAAGAGGCAGCCGATAAAGCGCGCAAATGGTCGACCCAGTCGCGCGAAGCTGCTCCGTGGTACCAGCACGAGGAGCTGGGTTACAACTATCGCATGAGCAATGTGATTGCCGGTGTCGTGCGTGGCCAGATTCCGTATCTGGAGGAGCATATTGCCCAAAAGAAGGCTATTTATAAGCGTTATAAAGAGGGCTTCAAGGGTCTGCCGGTTTGCATGAACCCCTACGACCCTAACGTTTGTGAGCCGAACTTCTGGCTTTCTTGTATGCTGATTGAGCTCGATGCGATGTGCAAGCAGGTTCGTGGCGAAAGTGAGGCGCTTTACGTAAGCGAACCTGGAAAGAGCTGCCCCACCGAGATTCTTGAGGCTATTGCCGCCATCAATGCCGAGGGCCGTCCCATTTGGAAGCCCATGCATATGCAGCCTATTTATCGCATGAATGCTTTCGTAACGCGCGAGGGCAATGGTCGAGCTAAGACCAATGCGTATATTTCCGGCGGTGCAACGGGCGCAGATGGCTTGCCTTTGGATGTGGGCGCTGACATCTTCCATCGTGGTCTCTGCCTGCCCTCCGACAACAAGATGACTCCCGAGCAGCAGGACGTAATCATCGAAGTTATTAGGCGTTGTTTTGAGTAGGCTTGGTAACGAGACGTTCTATCAGCGATATGGCAAACGAGTCATTGACCTGTGCCTGTCTCTTGTCCTGCTCATTCTCTTCTGGTGGGTACTGGCGATCGTGGCAATTCTGGTGCGCGTAAAATTGGGCAGCCCTGTGCTGTTCCGCCAGCCGCGTCCCGGCCGCGACGAGAAAGTGTTCAACCTATATAAGTTTCGCACGATGACCGACGAGCGCGACGCCGACGGAAACCTGCTGCCCGACGAGCGGCGCCTGACGAAGTTCGGCCGCGCCCTGCGCTCCACGAGCCTGGACGAACTGCCCGAGGTGTTCAACATCGTCAGGGGTGACATGGCGATCATCGGGCCAAGGCCGCTTCTAGTCGAGTACCTGCCCTACTACAACGACCGCGAGAGACTCCGTCATTGCGTGCGGCCCGGTCTCACCGGGCTCGCGCAGGTCAACGGGCGCAACTCCCTCAAGTGGGGCGAGCGTTTCGAGCTCGACGCTGAGTATGTGGAGAGCATCAACCTCGCCAATGACGTTCACATCTTCCTGAGGACGATCGGCAAGGCGCTGAGCCGCAGCGACGTCTCGGACAACACAGCCGCAACTGAAGGCAACTTCGCGGAAATCAGGTCCCGCGAGATCACAAGGGGGAAAGCAGCTGATGAGTAACGGAACCAACATCCTCATCCTGAGCGCGGGAACGCGCGACAAGGTCGTGCAGTACTTCAAGCGCTCGCTCGCGGGCCGAGGCAGGGTACTCGCTACCGACATGAGCGAGTACGCGCCCGCCATCTACGAGGCCGACGAGCACTTCATCGTACCGCGTATGACCGACGAGGGATACCTCGACGTCATACTCGAGATCTGCAGAGACTACGACGTCAAAGGTGTTCTCTCCCTCATCGACCCCGAGCTCTCCCTGCTCGCGAAGAACGCAGGCCGTTTCGAGGCCGTGGGGACCACGGTCATCGGATCCTCCTACGACCTCTGTGAGCTCGCGCTCGACAAGTTCGAGATGTTCAAGTGGCTCTCCTCCCACGGCTACCGCTGCGCACGCTCCTGGATGGATCGCGGCGAGTTCCACCGAGCCCACGACTGTGGCGAGGTCGGGTTCCCCGTGTTCGTGAAGCCCGCTAGGGGCAGCGCGAGTCTCGCCATCTCCAAGGTCTCGGACGCCGACTACCTCGACCTTATGCTCGCCCAGGGCGACGGGCTTATGATTCAGGAGTTCCTGGACGGCCAGGAGATCGGCGCCGACGTCTATGTGGACATGGTTAGCGGTGAGGTCGTCTCCATCTTCACCAAGAAGAAGCTGAAGATGCGCGCCGGCGAGACCGACAAGGCCGTCTCCTTCAAGGACCCCGTGCTCTTCGAGCTGATCGAGAGGTTCGTGAGGGAGACAGGCTTCAAGGGCCAGGTCGACATCGACGTATTCAATATCGGCGGCGAGTACTACATCTCTGAGGTGAATCCGCGCTTCGGCGGAGGCTACCCGCACGCCTACGAGTCCGGGTGCGACCACATCGAGCTTATCGTCAACAACCTCGACGGGGTGGCCAACAAGCCGCGCATAGGGGAGTATGACGAGGGGATCGTGATGATGAAGTACAACGAAATTATGACGCTGAGGGGATAGCGGCATGCGGGTCCTCTTTCTGAGCCAGAGCCCCATGGAGTCTGGGGACACCGGCATATACACCGATCTCCTTAGGACGTTCGCCGAGCACGGTCACTCCGTTTACGCTCTCTCGCCGAGAGAGAGGCGCACGGGCCTGCCCTCCGAGCTCGCACACGAGGACGGGATCAATATCATCCGCGTCGCGGTCGGCAACATTACCAAGACCAACCTGATAGAGAAGGGCGTCTCGACGCTCTCCATCGGAGTTAGGTACCTCGACGCCCTAAAGCGTTTCGCCCCGGGCGTCGATTTCGATCTAGTGCTCTACGCAACGCCCCCCACCACTATCTCGGGTGTCGTGGAAAAGGTTAAGCGCGCGACGGGCGCCAGGGCCTATCTCCTTCTCAAGGACATCTTCCCGCAGAACGCGATCGACCTCGGAATGCTTAGCAGGAGCGGTCCCAAGGCGCCGATATACGCTTTCTTCAAACGCAGCGAGAGAAAGACCTATCAAGCCGCGGACTGGATTGGCTGTATGTCCCCGGCCAACAGGGACTATCTGCTCGAGCACGAGCCTTGGCTCGACCCGTCGCGGGTCGAGGTCAACCCCAACGCAATTATCCCGCGCGACCTCGCCGGGGAGGACCCTGAGACCTTCCGCTCCAAGTACGGCCTGCCCTCCGACGAGAGAATCTTCGTCTATGGCGGCAACCTCGGAAAGCCCCAGGCGATCGATTTCTTCATCGAAGTGCTCCGCGAGAACGAGAAGGACCCCGCGGGGTTCTTTCTGATCGCAGGCAGCGGAACTGAGCGCCTCCTGCTCGAGGCCTACTTCGAGCAGGAGGCGCCCGCCCATGCGAAGCTCCTGGGGTCGCTCGGACGCTCCGAGTACGACACGATGTTGTGCGCTTGCGACGTCGGTCTCGTCGTTCTTGACCACAGGTTCACTATCCCCAACTTCCCCTCCAGGGTGCTCTCATACATGCAGGCGGGGCTGCCAGTTGTGACCGCGACCGACGAGGTATGCGACATGGGCAGGATCGCCGAGGCCAATGGTTTCGGCGTTGCCGGGTCGAGCGCCTCGGCGGAGAGTTTCTTGGAGAAGTGCCGCGCCCTCACCGATGAGCAAATTAACGATATGGGCAAGAGGTCACGCCTCTACCTAGAGGAAAACTACACGTCCAAGACAAGCTACGAGCTGATAATGGAGCACTTCAATGGATAACCCTACTGTTTTCAAAGACAAGACCCTGATGATCACAGGTGGCACCGGCTCGTTCGGCAACACCGTGCTCAAGCACTTCATGAACACCGACCTGGCAGAGATCCGCATCTTCTCTCGCGACGAGAAGAAGCAGGACGACATGCGCCACCGCCTGCAGGAGAAGTCCCCGGAACTCGCCTCCAAGGTGCGCTTCTTCATCGGCGACGTCCGCAACGCCCAGAGCGTGCGCGACGCCATGCACGGGGTTGACTACATCTTCCATGCCGCCGCCTTGAAGCAGGTGCCCTCCTGCGAGTTCTTCCCCATGGAGGCCGTGCGCACCAACGTCATCGGCACGGACAACGTGCTGCATGCCGCCATCGAGGAGGGCGTGGACCGCGTCGTGTGCCTGTCCACCGACAAGGCGGCCTACCCCATCAACGCCATGGGCAAGTCCAAGGCCATGATGGAGTCCATCATCTACGCCAACGCCCGCAACGGCGCCGGCCGCACCACCATCTGCTGCACCCGCTACGGCAACGTCATGTGCTCGCGCGGCTCTGTCATCCCGCTGTTCATCGACCGCATCCGAAAAGGGGAGCCGCTCACGGTCACCGACCCCAACATGACCCGCTTCCTCATGAACTTGGACGAGGCCGTGGACCTGGTGCAGTTCGCCTTCGAGCACGCCAACCCCGGCGACCTGTTCATCCAGAAGGCGCCCGCCTCCACCATCGGCGACCTCGCCGAGGCCGTGCAGGAGGTCTTCGGCCGCGTGGGCACCCAGGTCATCGGCACCCGCCACGGCGAGAAGCTCTTCGAGACCCTCATGACCCGCGAGGAACGACTGCGCGCCGAGGACATGGGCGGCTACTACCGCGTGGCCTGCGACTCGCGCGACCTCAACTACGACAAGTTCGTCGTCGACGGCGAGGTGGAGACCCAGGCAGACGAGTCCTACACCTCCCACAACACCGAGAGGCTTGACGTGGAGGGCACCATCGCAAAGATCAAGACCGCCGAGTACGTGCAGCTGGCCCTGGAGGGCCGCGAGCACGAGGCGGTGCAGTAGGGTGCGCGTCCTCGTCACAGGCGCGAAGGGGTTCGTCGGGAGGAACCTCTGCTGCGCGCTGAAGAACATAAGGGACGGCAAGGACCGCCGCGCGAAATACCAGTCACTCCTTCCCCTCGAGGTCATGGAGTACGACATCGACTCCATGTCCAAGGAGCTGGAGGACTTCTGCTCCCGCGCCGACTTCGTCTTCAACCTGGCCGGCGTCAACCGCCCCAAGGACCAATCCGAGTTCATGGAGGGCAACTTCGGGTTCGCCTCCACGCTGCTGGACGCCCTGGAGCGCCACGGCAACAAGTGCCCCGTCATGCTCTCCAGCTCCGCGCAGGCGAGCCTGTCGGGCCGCTTCGAGGGATCGGTCTACGGCGAGTCGAAGCTCGCGGGGGAGGGCCTGTTCCGCAACTATTCCGAGAGGACCGGCGCCCAGGTGCTCATCTACCGCTTTCCCAACCTCTACGGCAAGTGGTGCCGCCCGCGGTACAACTCCGCCGTGGCCACCTTCTGCGACGCCATCGCCAACGGCCGCCCCTACACCGTCAACGACCCCTCGGTGGAACTGGAGCTCCTCTATATCGACGACCTCGTCGACGAGATGCTGGGCGCCCTGCTGGGGCAGGAGCACCGCTGCGGTTACGACGGGCTGGAGCGCATCGAAGGTGAGGATTTCTGCTACGTCCCCGGGACCGACGTGAAGACGCTGGGCGAGATCGTCTACCTGCTCGACAGCTTCCGAGACAGCCGCGAGACGCTGTCGGTGCCCGACCTCACCGAGGGTTCCTTCTCCAAGAAGCTCTGGAGCACGTTCCTTTCCTACTACGAGCCGGGGCACTTCGCCTACGGCCTCAAGCCCAATATCGACGACCGCGGCTCGTTCACCGAGTTCCTGCGCACGCCGGAGCGCGGGCAGGTCTCCGTCAACGTGAGCAGGCCCGGCATCACCAAGGGCAACCACTGGCACATGAGCAAGTGGGAGAGGTTCCTGGTGGTCTCCGGCACCGCGAGCATCAAGCTCAGGAAGGTGGGGGAGGACTCCGATGGAAACCCGTTCCCCGTCGACGAGTACATCGTCTCGGGTTCCGACATGCGCGCCGTGGAGATGATCCCCGGATACACGCACTCCATCACCAACCTGTCCGACACCGAGGACCTCGTGACGTTCATGTGGGCCAACGAGCCCTTCGACCCCGAGAACCCCGACACCTTTTACGAGGAAGTTTAGTCCAGCATGGATTTGAAGCGCTATGTCGCAAAGGGCCTAAGAGCAATTTTACAGCCTCCGGCTATTACCGACTGCACTATTCACCGCACCTCGCGCGTGTGTTCCGGTACGCAACTTAACAACACTAGTCTTGGTCGTTATTCTTATATCGGGCACGATTGCTTCACGGTTAACGCGCAGATTGGTTCATTCTGCTCTATTGCAGATTGCTGCCGTATCGGCGGGGCGTCCCATCAGATGTCATACGTTTCGACCTCACCGG
>UQHQ01000025.1 GCA_900540945.1 uncultured Collinsella sp.
CAGCTCGCGCGGGGGGCAGGTTGGTCGGTGGCGTTGCGGCGCCCGCCGATAATGCTGCGCGCTCAACCGTCCCCGGTCCTGCCGACCCCAAGCCCGATTCGTTTGAGCTTGTGTATCCCCAGGCAGTGGGCGTGCGCATGGGCATCTGTCCGTATCCGATGCGTGACTCGTATAGCTACTCATCAATCGCCGCGGCGCTCCATGCCGAGACGGAAGACCGTGCCGCCGAGGCTCGTGTTCCCATGGACGAGGCCGGCGATGATGCGGAGTCGGATGGTTCCGAGATGACGGATGCAGACGTGGCCGCCGTTGAGCCCGCCGGCAACCCTATGGCGCTGGGCTCGGCGTTCCACGCCGCCTGCCAGTGGCTCATCGAGATGGGTGCCGATGCGCTGCCCGCTGCGCGCGCCGATGCGCTGGCGCGTCTGTGGCGCCTGACGCCAGAGCAGCGCGAGCGCTTCGATGTCGCCCTGAATCGCTGGCTCAAGTCGGCGGTCCGTGCCGAGCTGCTTGCCTGGCCGTGCGTTCGCGCCGAGGTGCCGTTCTTTTCGCTGGGCTGCGAGGACGAGGACATCGCTCGCTACGGTGCATATGCCGAAGGCGCCATCGACGCTTTGGCGACGAACCCGGCAGATTCGTCACGCGCGCTGGTCATCGACTACAAGACGGGCGGCACGCCGGATGAGACGCCGGAGCAGCTGCAGGAGAAGCACGCCCTGCAGGCGCGCGTCTACGCTGATGTTCTGCATAAGGCGGGCTTTGAGGCCGTGACCGTCAAGTTCGTCCGCGTGGAGCAGCCGGATCCAACCATCTTCGTCGAACCCGCCGAGCCCCAAGTAGTCACCTATAACTTCTAATCCTCAGATAACTTGCGGTGGAATAGTTCCTGCATTGCGGCCCAGGTGGCCCAAGCGGGAACTATTCCACCGCAACTGCAAGAGGAGCCGTGTGGGTTTGGCTAGGTTCGGGTGCCGTCCGCGCCGTGCGGTAAAATCGTTCAGTCAGAACACGAACCCGCATCGGAGCTCATCACATGGCATTCGTCCATCTGCACAACCACACCGTCTTCTCCATGCTCGACGGCGCAACCCGTATCCAGGATATGGTCAACCGCGCCGTAGAGCTGGGCATGCCCGCCGTCGCCATTACCGACCACGGCTACATGTATGGCGTGCCCGACCTGGCGCTGGCCTGCGACGCCGTCAACCACAACACGCCCGAGTACAAAACCTGGAGCCACGACAAGGCCTTCTTGGAAAAGGACCGCCGCGACGAGCTGGTGGAGCCCGATCCCGAGGAAAACCCGCGCGAGCATGCCCAGTATGTGAAGGACATGGCCATGTGGGACGAGAAGGGCAACATCGACGAGCTCAAGCCGCCCCTGGTCATCAAACCCATCTTTGGCTGTGAGGTCTACTTTACGCCGGACGAGACGCTCGCCCGCGACCATAAGCCCGAGCTCTACCACATGATTCTTCTGGCCAAGGACCAGGAGGGCTACGTCAACCTGATGCAGACGGTCTCCGAGGCCGCCGTGCAGGGCTTTTACTACAAGCCGCGCGTGACGCTCGACAACCTGCGCCGCCACGCCAAGGGCATGATCTGCACCAGCGCCTGCATCGCGGGCATCATTCCCAAGTACATCGACCGCGGTGACATGGAAGGCGCCATCAAGTGGGCCGAGACCTTCCGTGACACCTTCGACCCCGGCGACTTTTATATCGAGATCCAGGAACACGGCATTACCACCGACAACGGCCTGACCGACGAGCAGATGGACCGCGCGCTCATCGATATTGCCAAGCAGGTGGGCGTCAAGGTCATCGCCACCAACGACTTCCACTACCTGCGCCGCGAGGACGCGCCCGTGCAGGACGTCATCATGTGCATTGGCATGAACGCCAAGGTCGACGACCCCAACCGCATGCGCATGACCGGCTCGGAGTTTTACATGAAGACCGAGGAGGAGATGCGGGCGATGTTCCCGTATTGCCCCGAGGCCTGCGACAACACGCTCGAGATTGCCGACAAGTGCTATGTGGAGCTGGACTGGGACTCCATCATCCTGCCGCGCTTCCCGTTGCTCGATCCCGGCGAGACGCACGAGAGCCAGTTCCGCCGCGAGTGCGAGAAGGGCCTGCGCCAGCACTATGGTGACGATTGGGCCACGCGCGAGATCTGTGGCGTCAACATCAAAGAGCGCTTTGAGTACGAATACAAGGTCATCTGCGACAAGGGCTTTGCCGCCTACTTTTTGATCGTCGCCGAATACGTGCAATGGGCCAAGGACAACGGCATCGGCGTCGGTCCTGGCCGTGGCTCGGCAGCCGGCGCTATCGTCGCCTACGCCATGAACATCACCGCGTTTGACCCGCTCGAGAACGGCCTGATGTTCGAGAGGTTCCTGTCCCCGCAGCGTACCGAGATGCCCGATATCGATATGGACTTCGACGATGAGCGGCGCCTCGAGGTCGTGGAGCACGTTCGCCAGCTCTACGGCCCCGAGAAGGTCACCCACGTCATCACCTACTCGACCATCAAGGCCAAGCAGGCCATCAACGACGCCGCGCGCGTTCTGGACTACCCGGTCTACATGGGCCAGCGCCTGTCCAAGATGGTCTCGAGCGATCCCAAGGTCAAGCTCAAGCAAGTACTCGAAAAACAACCCGGCAAAGAGGATCTGTTTAACCCCGACTTTGCCGAGGCCTATAAAAAGGACGACGACGCCCGCCGCATCATCGACACGGCGCTCTCGATTGAGGGCCTCACCCGTGGCGAGGGCGTGCACGCGTGCGCCGTTCTGATCTGCCGCGACCCCGTCAACGAGCATGTGCCCACCAAGCTCGACACCAAGGGCGGCGTCGAGATTACCCAGTACGAGGGCCATACCGTTGCCGACATGGGCCTGCTCAAGATGGACTTCTTGGGCCTGCGCACGCTGACGGTTATCTCCAAGGCCAAGGCAAACATCAAAAAGAACTTCGGCATCGACATCAAAGAGGAAGAGATCCCCTTTGACGATCCCGAGATCTTTAAGCTCATGGGTTCCGGCCACACCGCCGGCGTCTTCCAGGTCGAGTCCGCCGGCATGACGGCCACGATCAAGAATATGAAGCCCACCGAGTACAAGCACGTCGTGGCATTGATCGCCCTGTACCGCCCGGGCCCGCTGGGCGCCGGCATGGTTTCGTCCTACATCAACCGTATGAACGGCAAGGAGCCGGCCGTCTCCTACGACGACCGCCTGGACGACATCCTGGGCGAAACCTACGGCACTATGGTCTACCAGGAGCAGGTTATGCTCATCTCCGTCGAGATGTGCGGCTTCTCCAAGGGCGAATCGGACTCGCGTATCCGTAAGCCCGTGGCTAAGAAAAAGATCAAGCTGCTCACGTCGACGGTGCTCCACTGGGAGGATGGCTCGGACGAGACCACCTACGACCACTGGATGAACGGCGCTATCAAGAACAACTACACGCGCGAGGTCGCCCAGAAGATTTGGGACGATGTTCTCGAGTTCGCATCTTACGCCTTTAACAAGTCGCACTCCGCTGGCTACGCCATCCTGGTTATGCAGACGGCGTGGCTCAAGGCGCACTATCCGCACGAGTACATGGCGGCCGTTCTGACGTCCTACACGGGCAAGACCGACAAGATCGTGCATTACGTCTCGGCGTGCCGTCACGACGGCATCCCCGTGCTGTCGCCAGATGTCAACGAGTCCGGCACCGAGTTCACGGCTACCAAGGAGGGCGTGCGCTTTGGTCTGGCCGGCATTCGAGGCGTGGGTACCGGCGTGGCGCAGGCGATTATCGCTGAGCGCGAGGCAGGCGGTCCGTTTAAGACGCTGCACGACTTTGTCGAGCGCGTGGACTCGAGCCAGGCCAACCGTCGCGTGATCGAATCGCTCATCAAGGCAGGCGCCTTCGACTCCACGGGCTATCCACGCCGCCAGATGATGCACTTTGTGGACAAGAACAACCCCGAGAACATCATCGACGCCGCGGTAAAGCGCCAGAAGGATCGCGCGAGCGGCCAGACGTCGTTCTTCGATATGTTTGGCGACGTTGAGGGCTCGGGCTTTGAGGTGAGCGTGCCCGATCCGGATGGCCAGGAGTGGGACCGCCACCTTAAGCTGAGCCAGGAGAAGGAGGTTCTGGGCATCTATGTCTCGGACCACCCGCTGCGCCCGTTTGAGTATGCACTTAGCAAAGCGCGCGACTTCTCGTTCTCGCAGATCGACACCGGCTACGAGGTGCAAAACCCCACGGGCGGTACCATCAACCAGGAGATTCCCGAGGGCAAGGCGCTGTGGTGGGCCGGTATGGTCTCGAGCGTGTCCAAGCGCGTGACCAAAAACGGCGACCCCATGGGCATCGTGCAGCTCGAGGACATGGAAGGCGAGGCCACCGTCGTGGTGTTCCCCAAGACCTATAAAGAGGCCGAGGGGTACCTGTACGGCGAGGTCGATCCCGAGACCGGTGCACAGCTGTCCGATGCGTTTGTGCGCATTAAGGGCAAGCTCGAGCGCTCGGACCGCGGCGACCAGATCATCGCGCAGGAGATTGTGCCGCTTGAGCTCAACGAGGAGAGCAACAAGCCCAAGGTGTTTGAGGTCATGGTGCCCAACAACCGCTTTAGCCAGGGCAATATGGCGCGTCTTGCCACGGTGCTTACCACCAACCCGGGCGGCGACCGCGTGGAGATCTTTATCGAGCAGGTGGACGGGCGCGTACTGCGTGCCGAGGTACCGGCCAAGGTCAACGCACGCTCGATTCCGTTGTTGGCAGAGGCAAAGGCCATCGTGGGCAACCAAGGCAGAGTGACGGTGATCTAAGGGCGACCTTGCTGGTCCGCGCGAGATTGGAGGAAGTGATGGCACGGGGGACGTTTGTGCAGGCGCTTCGTAAGGAGGCGGCGCTCAGCAGTACCTTTATGAAGGGGCGCTCGCTCATGCTCAACGGTGCCGTGCTGTCGTTTGAGGACTCCGACTCGCGCTTCTCCAAAAACGTGACTATCGAGGGCTCGGTGCGCGGCTCGCGCGGTGACCTGTACAAGACGCACGTGGCGCTCGACATGGACGAGCACGAGGTGATCGACTACGACTGCGATTGCCCCGCTGCCTTCCGCTATTCCGGCATGTGCAAGCACGCCATCGCCACGGCGTTGGCGTATCTGGATGCCAGCGGCGCCGAGCCCGTCGAGGGCCTGCGCACGCCGGTCCGCACGTTTACGGCACCGCCCGTACAATCCAAACAGCCCACACGCCCCGCGCCCACCGCATCTGCGGTCAACCCCAACTTTCCCTTCCCGGCACCCGTCCCCACGAGCCCGAGCCTTGTGGCGGCGCTTTCCGATCTTTCGGACGCGCGCATGGACGAGCTCGTGGCCATGCGTCGCAAGCTCGCCGGCACCATTGACCCCGATGCGCCCAAAGCGGTGCTGGAGCCCTCGCTGGTGCCGTACTACAATCCGCTGTTTGCCGATCGCTTTAACTGGGCGCTCGAGTTTCGCATTCGCTGCGGTTCGGTGTCCTACGTGGTTAAGGATATCGACGGCATGGCCGATGCCTATGTGCGCGGCGGTACGTTCTCTTATGGCAAGAAGCTTACGTTTGTCCATGTGCCCGAGGCTTTCGATGACGTGTCGACAAAGCTGCTCGACTTTATCGCAATGACGGTCGCCTACCTAGGCGATATTACGAGCTCGCGCTCGGCATCGTATGACTTTGCCCGCAGCGGCTTTGTCGCCGAGCGTCAGTTGCCGGTATCCGAGTATTCCGTCGTGTCCGTGCTGGACCTGCTGCGCGGCAGGGCCATGTCCTTTGAGCCCGCTTGGTCGCGGGGGACGACGACGCATCGCTCCTGCGAGGTGGCAGTCGAGCCGTCGCCGCAGGGGGAGGGCGAAGTCCCGGCTAAGCGCCCGCCGCTTCTTGCCGCCAAGATTGCACCGGCGGCGGGAGGCAGCTACGACTTGCGCCTGCCGGCCGATATGTACTGCTTTGTCGCGGGCGACGCAGCCTATCTGGTCGATACGCGCCGCGCGCGCCGTACCGACACGGCGTTTGCCCAACATGCGGCGCCGTTCCTTTCGCACTTGTTGCCCTGCCGCACGCCGGTCCATATCGCCGCCGACCAGGTGGGTGAGTTTTGCCGCATGGCGCTGCCTATCTTGCGCGACTATACCGACCTGACCGCTCCCGCCGCGCTCGACGCCGTGGCACCTGAGCCGAGTTTTGCCATGGCGATTGGCGTCGACGATGGTCTTGTGACCTGCAAGATTACGGTGACCTACGGCGATTGGTCGGCAGATCTCTTTAGTCTTGGTGCTCCGGGCAGTCCCTTCGAAGAACAACGCCCCGGCGTTCCGCCCCGCGATATGGTGGCGGAGTTTCGCGTTATGGACACGGCGGCCCTGTACTTCGATTTCTACGAGGGCGGCCTGGCGTTTGAGGAACGCGACGACGCCCGCCTGTTCCACTTGCTGACCGAGGGCCTGTCTGCCCTGTCCGAGCTGGGCGAGGTCATGCTCAGCGATCGCCTGCGCCAGATCTCGGTACGCCCCGCGCCCAAGCTTTCGGTGCGCGCCACCGTCAAGAGCAACTTGCTCGACGTCGAACTGGGCGCAAGCGGCCTTTCGGCGGCAGACCTTGCCATCTACCTCGACTCCTACAAGCGCCACCAGACGTTCGCGCGACTTACGTCCGGCGACATCGTTCGCCTGGATGAAGGTGCCCGCGCTGCGTTTGGCCTTGCCGAGGACTTGGGCGTCGATGCTGTCGACCTGCTCGACGGCGTGTCGCTTCCCGCGTCGAGTACCCTTTTTGTCGACAGCATGCTCGAGCGCACGCCGGCGCTCGAGGCTGATCGCGACGCCGCGTTCCGCCGTACCGTCGAGCGCCTGGACACGCTCGGCAAGATGGACTTTACGGTGCCCGCCTCGCTTAAGGCCACGCTGCGTGGCTACCAGATTGACGGCTACCAGTGGCTCGGCTCGCTTGAGCATCTGGGCCTTGGCGGCATCTTGGCCGACGATATGGGCCTGGGCAAAACGCTGCAGATGATCGCGCACATTCTGGCGCGCGTGGAGGCGGGGGACACCAAGCCCACGCTCGTGATATGTCCCGCGTCGCTCGTGTACAACTGGGCTGCCGAGTTGGAGCGCTTTGCCCCCTCGATTGATGTGTGTGCCATCGTGGGCGCCAAGGCCCAGCGTCGCGTGCAAATTGCCGGTGCCGCCGAGCACAACGTGGTCGTGACGTCATATGACCTCATGCGCCGCGACATCGACGAATACGTCGAGCAGGACTTTGCCCGCGTGGTGCTGGACGAAGCCCAGTACATTAAAAACCCGCTCACGCAGGTGGCGCGCGCCGCCAAGCGCCTGCCTGCCGGCGTGCGCTTTGCCCTGACGGGCACACCCATCGAAAACCGCCTGTCCGAGCTCTGGAGCATCTTCGACTTTTTGATGCCGGGCCTGCTTGGCACGCGCGAATCGTTTGCCAAGCGTTTCGAAAGCCCGGTCGAGCACGCCGAGGGCGATAGTGCCGCTCGTCTGCAGGCGCTCGTGTCGCCGTTTGTGCTGCGTCGCGTCAAGGAAGACGTGGTGGCCGACCTGCCCGAGAAGATCGAGGATACGGTGATGGCGCAGCTTACCGGCGAGCAGCGCAAGCTCTATCTGGCCAACCAAGACCGCATCGCCCAGCAGGTGCAGCACCGCGAGGCCGGGGAGTTTAAGAAAGACAAGCTCAAGGTGCTTGCCGAACTCACCAAGCTGCGTCAGATCTGCTGCGATCCGCATCTGCACTATGCGGACTACAAGGCGGGAAGCGCCAAGCTCGATACGTGTATGGAGCTCGTCCATGGCGCGCTCGACGGCGGTCATCGCATCTTGCTGTTCAGCCAGTTTACGGGCATGCTCGATATCATCGGCAAGCGCCTGGCCAAGGAGGACATCGCCTTCCTTAAGCTCACGGGCGCATCTTCTAAAGAGAGTCGCGCCAAGATGGTTGCGCAGTTCCAGGCGGGCGAGGTGCCGGTGTTCTTGATTTCGCTCAAGGCGGGCGGCGTGGGCCTTAATTTGACGGCTGCCGACGTGGTCATCCACTACGACCCGTGGTGGAACGTGGCGGCGCAGGACCAGGCGACCGACCGTGCCCACCGCATTGGCCAGCAGCACACCGTGACCGTGTACAAGCTCATCGCCAAGGACACGATCGAGGAACGCATTATGCAGATGCAGGAGTCCAAGCGTGATCTGGTCAACAGTGTGCTCGGCGGCGATGGTATCTCGTCGGCGCTGTTTACCCGCGAGGATGTTCTGGCGCTGCTCGGCGGCGACGGTCGCTAACCGCGCGCGGGATGGGGTTGCCGGGGCGGATAGTACGCGCCGCCCCACCGTTCCCGCCCGTTATGTGTTCATTTGCCATGCCGTGGATGGTTCGCCTGCCTTTGGGCATAAGAACCATCGAGAACATCGGCACATCAGCAAAGGAGAACATCATGGCGAAATTCTTTAAGGACTCCGACGGCAAGCTCATTGCCGCCCTTGGCGACGGCGTTGCGACCCCTGCCGGCTGCACGGAGCTGACGGCAAACACCGAGGATGCGGCGCACGAGAAGCACGTGCCTGTTGTCGAGATCGAGCGCGACGGCCACGTTATTCGTGCGCGCGTGGGCTCGACGGAGCACCCCATGCTGCCCGAGCACTACATCGAGTGGATCGCGCTTGAGGCCGAGGGCCGCCTGGAGATCCATTACCTTGAGCCCGGCATGAAGCCCACGACGTTTTTCGCTGGCGGTTCCAAGACCGGTACCGTCTATGCCTACTGCAACCTGCATGGGCTGTGGTCCGCGACGTTCTAGGAGCGCGCCCCCGCTCGGGGTATCATAGCTAGCATATGCACATGCGAGCGCCGGCTGCATTATGCGGCCGGCGCTTTTACTACGACAACGACGATTTACGACGGAAAGGGCTGGGCCATGAAGCTCGCACTTGCACAGATCGATATGCGCCTGGGTGATATTGAGGGCATCTGCGGCCGCATCGAGGACCAGGCTCGCCTGGCTCATGAGCGCGGCGCGCGCATGCTGTGCGTTCCGGCTCCACTCTTTATGGGCGCCATGCCCGGTGGCCTGGTGGGCGCTGCCGATTTTGAGCACGATATGCTGACGGGTCTGACGGGCGTTGCCGAGCGCATCCAAGAGCTCGACATGATCTGCATCGTGCCCGCTGCGGTTTCGTTTGAGGGCCAGCCCCTGCTTGACTATATGATGCTCAAAGACGGTCGCGTGGTGCCCGCGCGCACAAGCATCGCCCTGCAGCGTGGCGAGAGCGACGACGCGCGTTGGGCGCCTCCGGTGTTTGACGTGGACGGCGTGCGCATCGCCGTGGTGTTTGACCTGGACCGCGAGCTCGAAATGCTGCCGACCGGTGTCGACCTCATTGCCTATTTCCAGTTCAACGCGTTTGACATGACCGACCGCGAGACAGCTGCCGTCGCCGCCGTGCGCAGCGGTGCCTACCGCAAGATCGCGTCCAAGCGCAGCGTATGGTTTGCCTGCATGGCGCCGATCGGTGCCTATGATGAGTCGGTGTATACCGGCGGTTCGTTTGTGCTCGACGACTGCGGTCGCGTGGTGGCCCAGGCGCCGTGTTTTGAGGAGAGCCTGCTGGTTCAGGAAATTCAGCGCGGCGTGATGCTCGATGCCCTGGAGGACCATGAGCTGCCCCAGTTTTGCTCCGAGGAGTGGCTGTGGCAGGCGCTGGTGCTTGCCGTGCGCGACAATGCCCGCGCTCGCGGTGCGTCGCGTGCCGTGGTGGCACTCGAGGGCGATTTGCCGTCGTCCCTGTTGGCGGCACTTGCCGTCGATGCCTTGGGTCCGCGTAATGTGATTGGCCTGGTGCTGGGGCGCAATCGCATCTTTACACCGGCGCAGGAGGAGGTCGAGGCCGCCCGCTGTTCTGCTGTTCGCTCAATTGCTGAGCGCTTGCATATTCGCACCGTCGAGCGCGATGCGCCGGATGCGGCGCGCGTGCTCGACCGCGACGTGTCGGCGGGCGATGCCGAACGCCTGCGTTCGCGTGCGCTGGGCCTGATGCTCGAGGATACGGCGCTCGAGCTGGGCGCCATGGCGCTGAGCCCGCTTTCCAAGACCGAGTACGCGCTGGCGGCGCCCGCGTTGTCCGGCGGCTACCAGGGCGACTTTGCGCCCTTTGGCGACGTGTATCTATCGACGCTCGAGTTTGTGGCGCGCGTGCGCAACCGCGCCTCGGCTGTGGTGCCCCAAGAGCTCGTGACGCTCAACGCGGTGGAGGATTGCATGGATCGCGTGCTGGCGCAGGCACTCTCGATGCTCGCCGGCCCGGTTGATATGCTCGATCGCGCGGCGCAGCTGCTGGGCGGGCTTGAGCCGGGCGAGGTCGATGGTGCGCTCGAGTCGCACGTGGACCGCAGCCGTCCCTTTGACGACATCCCGATGGCCGCCGGCAAGCCCGAGGCCTGCTCGCTGCTGTTGATGCTCGTGCGCCAAGGTGAGGCTGCTCGTCACATGCTGCCGACGGTGCCGATCGTCTCGGCCCGTTCGTTTGCCGAGCGCGCTTGGCCGTACATGCTTGCGTGGTCCGATCTGGGGCTCAACGGCAAGGAGCGCATGACGGTTGATTCGCTGGCACGCGCTGAGGTGCGACGCTTTGCCGACGACGATACGAGTGACCGTATGCGCGGCGAGATGATGGGCTTATTAGGCGAGCTGTTGGGTATTTCGCCCGAGCAGATGGAAGAGCTGCGCTCCGAGGACGGTCAGCGTCGTCTGCATGAGGGCATGAAGCGGTTTGAGGGCGAGGTCCAGGACGCCATCGAAAAAATGATGGGCGGCCAGGGCGGACCGCAGGGTGGGCCCCAGGGAGGTCCGATGCCGCATCCGCCGATAGATCCGAGGCAATTCCCATTCTTCTCTCAAAACTAGGTCGCTGCGCGCCCGGCAGAGCGGCAATCTGCCTTTCAATCGTCGGGCATGACCGCCAGGTCAATGCCCTCCTCTTTCAAGGCACCTTGCTCGCTCTGGCGGGCGCTCGCTTGCGTATGCTCAACCTACATTCAATCTCGGCTGACGTATGGGGCTGGCGTTGTGTTATTCTAGAACAGACGTTCGTGAATGATGCGCGGGGCCTTGCCTTGCGCTGTGCTTGTGGTGAGGGGAGGTTGGCTTGGTCATTTTGGGTATCGATCCCGGTTTGGCCCATACGGGCTGGGGGATTATCGAGGAGCGACGTGGCGAGGTTCGTTGCCGTGCCTACGGTTGCATCGAGACCAGCGCGGGCAGCCCGCTTGCGGTGCGCCTGTCGCATATCGCCCGTGACCTCAAGGGCGTCGTCGAACGCTACCGTCCCGATACCGCGGCTATCGAGAGCATCTACTTTGGCGCTAATGTCCGCTCGGCCATCCCAACGGCGCATGCCCGCGGTGCCGCGCTCGTTGCGCTTTCGGAGTGCGCGCTCGAGATTGGCGAATACACGCCCATGCAGATCAAGCAAGCTGTTGTGGGTACCGGCGCCGCAGATAAACGGCAGGTCGCGTATATGGTTCGTACGCTCACGCAGCTCGATCACGACCCGCATCCCGACCATGCCGCCGATGCCCTGGCCTGCGCCATCTGCCACGTTAACCTCAGCCGCACCCGGGCGCTTACCGGCGGCGAGTTCTATCAACAGAGAGGAACCGGATACTGATGATCTCCCAGCTCCATGGAACGCTTGTCGAGGCCACGATGAGCTCGGCCGTCGTCGATGTATCGGGCGTGGGCTTTGAACTCGGTATTTCGGGCAGCACTGCCGCCACGCTGCCTACGCCCGGCGGCGAGGTTCGCCTCTATACCCGCATGCAGGTGCGCGAGGACGCCATGACGCTCTTTGGCTTTGCCTCCAAGGACGAACGCACGATGTTCGATCGGCTCGTTTCTGTCTCGGGCGTCGGTCCGCGCCTGGCGCTTGCCATGCTTTCCACCTATACCGTGGGACAGCTGTATTCCCTGGTGATGGCCGAGGACGACAAGGGCATGGCCAAGGTTCCCGGTGTGGGCAAAAAGACCGCCCAGCGCCTCATCTTGGAGCTCAAGAGTACCTTTGCCAAGGACAAGGGCTTTGTTCCGGTCGACGTAATCCCCGGTCAGGCTGCGATGCCGGTCCCCGCCGCCGCTCCCTCGGCAATCGATGACGCCCGTGCGGCGCTCCTTTCCATGGGCTTTAGCCCGCAGGAGACCGATGTTGCCCTGAGCGGGTATGATGGGCAGGATATGCGTGTCGAGGATCTGCTCGGCGCGGCGCTTAAGCGACTCGGAATGGATGCGTGATGTGGGAAGCCGATGACTCTCAGGACCTGTGGGCGACGCCCGGCAGCTCGCCGGCGGCATCCATGGCGCACGGTGAGCGTATGGTGGGCTCGGAACTGACACCCGAGGACCTCGATGTCGACCGTACCCTGCGTCCCCAGCGCTTGGACGACTACTGCGGTCAGGAGCATATCAAGCAGAGCCTTCGCGTGCTGATCGAGGCGGCGCAGAGCCGTGGCGAGACGCTCGACCACGTGATTTTCTCGGGCCCTCCGGGCCTGGGCAAGACCACGTTGGCCACGGTTATCGCCAACGAGCTGGGCGCTCAGATCAAGACGACGAGCGGCCCGGCTATTGCGCGTACCGGTGACCTGGCGGCCATCCTGACTAACTTGCAGCCGGGTGACGTGCTGTTTATCGATGAGATCCACCGCCTTAACCGGTCGGTCGAGGAAGTCCTATATCCCGCTATGGAGGACTTTGCGCTCGATATCGTGATCGGTAAAGGTCCGGCCGCACGTTCGATTCGCCTGGATATCCCTAAGTTTACGCTGGTGGCGGCAACGACCCGCTCGGGTATGCTGACCGGCCCGCTACGCGACCGCTTTGGCATTTCGTATCGCCTGGACTACTACACGGTCGAGGAACTCGCCCAGATCGTGACGCGCTCGGCAACCATTCTGGGCGTGACGATCGACCATCCGAGCGCGCTCGAGATCGGCTCGCGCTCGCGTGGTACGCCGCGCTTGGCCAACCGTCTGCTCAAGCGCGTGCGCGACTACGCGCAGGTGCGCGGCAACGGTCCTATTGAGCTTGATATTTGCCGTCAGGCACTCGAGTTCTTCGAGATTGATGAGCTTGGTTTGGACTGGATGGATATTCGCATCTTGGAGACGCTTGCCAAGACGTTCTCCGGCCGTGCCGTGGGCCTGACGACCCTTGCTAGCGCGGTGGGCGAGGACCCGGGTACGCTCGAGGATGTCTATGAGCCCTACCTGCTGCAGTGCGGCTTGATGATTCGCACGCCCCAGGGCCGTCAGGCAACCTTGCGCACCTTTGAGCACTTGGGCATCGAGCCAGCCGTTTAGAGGCGGGTTTGTTTTGGCTGGTCTGTAGGCTATCGCTGAGCATTGGATAAACATATCGCCATTCATCGGTTACGGGTGTTTTACTATTGCGCGCCCGTGCTATGCTGAAATGGTCTTTTTCTCATTCGGTAACGAAAGGACCGCCCATGCCTACTGACATCGAAATCGCACGTTCCGTCACGCCGCTGCCCATTACCGAGGTGGCTAAGAACGCCGGCGTCGACGTAAAGCACCTGATTCCGTATGGCTTCGACAAGGCTAAGGTTGACTATTCACTGCTCAACGAGCCGACCGATCACCAGGCCAAGCTCGTCCTCGTGACCGCTATCAATCCCACGCCCGCCGGCGAGGGCAAGACCACCACGACTATCGGTCTGGCCGATGGTTTGCGCCGTCGCGGCGTCAAGAGCGCTGTGGCCCTGCGTGAGCCTTCGCTCGGTCCCGTCTTTGGCGTAAAGGGCGGCGCCGCCGGCGGCGGCTGGGCTCAGGTCATCCCCATGGAGGATATCAACCTGCACTTTACCGGCGACTTCCATGCTATTGGCGCCGCCAATAACCTGCTGGCTGCCATGCTCGACAACCATATTCAGCAAGGCAACCAGCTCGGTATCGATGTTAAGCGCATCACCTGGAAGCGCGTCGTCGACATGAACGACCGCCAGCTGCGCCATGTTATCGACGGCATCGGCGGCAAGGCCCAGGGCGTGCCGCGCGAGGACGGCTTCGACATCACTGTCGCCTCCGAAGTCATGGCGATCCTGTGCCTGTCCACGAGTATCAATGACCTCAAGGAGCGCCTGGGCGAGATCGTCGTCGGCTACAGCTATGCCGGCGAGCCCGTCCGCGCCCGCGACCTCAAGGCTCAGGGCGCCATGGCGGCCCTGCTCAAGGACGCGCTCAAGCCCAACCTAGTGCAGACGCTCGAGGGTACGCCCGCGTTTGTCCACGGCGGCCCCTTCGCCAACATCGCCCACGGCTGCAACTCCATCATGGCTACGCGCATGGCTATGCGCTTTGGCGATGTTGCCATTACCGAGGCCGGTTTCGGCGCCGATCTGGGTGCCGAGAAGTTCCTCGACATCAAGTGCCGCATGACGGGCGTTCGTCCCAGCGCCGTCGTGATTGTCGCCACCGCCCGTGCGCTTAAGTACAACGGCGGTGTTGCCAAGGCCGACCTTAACGACGAGAACCTCGAGGCCCTCAAGGCCGGTATGCCCAACCTGCTGCGCCACGTCGACAACATTCAGAATGTCTACGGTCTGCCCTGCGTGGTCGCCATCAACCGCTTCCCGACGGACACTGAGGCCGAACTCGAGCTCATCGAGTCCGAGTGCCAGAAGCTCGGCGTTAACGTTAAGCTTTCCGAGGTCTGGGCCAAGGGCGGCGAGGGTGCGCTCGACCTGGCCGATGAGGTCATGCGCCTGATTGAGCAGCCGAGCGAGTTCAAGTTTGCCTACGAGGACGGCGCCGATGTTGCCGATGCCCTCGAGGCCGTCGCCACCAAGGTCTACCGCGCCGACGGCGTTGACTTTACGCCGGCTGCCAAGCGTCAGCTCGCCGAGCTGCGCGAGAACGGCTTTGGCAACCTGCCGGTGTGCGTCGCCAAGACCCAGTACAGCTTTAGCGACAACGCCAAGGCGCTGGGCGCCCCCGAGGGCTTCCGCATCACCGTGCGCGAGCTCAAGGTTTCCGCCGGTGCCCACTTTGTGGTCGCGCTGACTGGCAGCGTCCTGACTATGCCGGGCCTGCCCAAGGTTCCCGCGGCCGAGAATATCGACGTCGACAACGACGGCAACATCACCGGCCTGTTCTAAGTCTGCTGCTCATAGCCGCTTGCCCGCCCCGCCGCGCCTACCAAGGCCCGGCGGGGCTTTTTGATCCTTAGGCACGCGCATGTCTTGTAGATACCGACGGCCATTGCCCATCATAGGCTTTTGCGCGGGTAGAATGCATGGATAACTTGATGCTTGCAGGCGACGGAAAGGAAACGTTGCATGGACCAGGACAAGACGACCGTGATGGGCGGATATGGCTCCGCACAGGCTGGCGGCAGCGCCGATGCGACCCGCATTGTGTCGAACCCCGGCAATGCTGCCCCCGATGCGACGCAGGCGTCCGCCGAACCCACACGAGTTATGGGCTATGGCGATACACCGCGGGATCCGTTTGATTATGCACCGCAGGATCCGTATGGCAATGCGACGCCGGACCCGTATGGCAATGCGGCGCCGGACCCGTATGGCAATGCGGCGGCAGGCGCTTATAACAACCTGCCGCAAAATCCCATTCAACAGCCTCAGCAAACGACGTATATGCCGCGCACGGCACAGTCCCAGCCTCGTTATGAGTCGTGCGATCCGTATGCGCGCCAGCCCCATCGCGAGTATCCCAAATCGATTCCGCAGTATGGTGAGGACGAGGAAGAGGCGCCGTCGCGTTCGTCGAGTGTGATCAAGAAGATCCTCATTGTGCTGGCGATCTTCTTTGCCCTCTCGATTGTGTTTGCCATTGTGTCGGGCATGCTCAACAAGCGAGGGAGTTCAACGGCAGATACCACTGCCGAGCAAACCGAGTCCGCCTCGTCTAGCACCGTCGATCTGAGCGATATCCCGGGGCAGTACTGGTCCAACGCCAAGAAGCTCCTCAAGTCGCGCGGCGCCGATCTTTCGAATGCTGTGATTCTGACTGACGACGGCTCGACGCCTGTTGTCGATGCCAACTGGGTTGTTACTTCTGCCTACTATAACGACAACGGTAACCTAGAAATTCAACTCACGCACAAGAGCAGCTCGGGTAACTCGTCCGACGGCCAAAGCGGCACCGACAATTCGAGCTCCAACACGCTGGAGGACCTGAGCAACAAGGCCCAGGAGCTTGGAGATAAGGCGCAAGAGCTGGGCGACACGGCTCAGAACCTCGGCGATACCGCGCAGAACCTGGGCGATATGGCTACCAATGCTTGGGACGCGCTGCAAAACGGCATTTCGGGCGCACAGGGAAACTAGCGGCTGAGCGGGGCGGGGCTACAACTGCTCTGCCGGACGCTCGGGCGAGCTAAAGCCGGAGTCAAACGTGACGACGCATGATGCATCGGGCCTGCGCTCGTGCACGATGCGCGTGACGAGCTCCAGCAGCTCCTCGTCGGATATGTCAAAGCCGTCGGGACGCACCAGGTCAAACGAAACAAAGCCGTCGTGCTCGTGCAAGTCGTGGATGGAAAGCGCGGGGTCGATCTGCGCTACGCCGCGCTTGACCCAGCCGCGCAGGTCGTCACCGGTGGTGGCTATGGGGTCACAGTGCAGCGTGATACCGATGCCCATCTGGCGTTTGATGTCGTGTTCGATGGTGTCCAGAATCTCGTGGTGCTCAAAGGCATCGCCCTCGCCGGGCATTTCCACGTGTGCGCTGGCAAACTGGCGGCCGGGGCCGTAGTCGTGCACCATGAGGTCGTGCGTGCCCAGGACCTGGGGGTATGACATGATTCTGTCGCGAATCGCTTGAACGAGCTTGGGGTCGGGCGCTTGCCCCAGCAACGGGCTGATGGCGTCGCGCACCAGGCCCATGCCGCTGATGCAAATGAAGATGCCCACGCCCAGGCCCGCCCAGCCATCGAGATCAAAGCCTGTCGCTTGCGAAATAAGCGCTGCTACCAAGACCGAGCCCGAGGCAATGACGTCGTTTTTGGAATCCTGCGCCGTGGCGATGAGCGTCTCCGAGTCGATGCGGTTGCCCAGCGTGCGGTTGAACGCCGCCATCCAGAACTTGACGAGCATGGATGTAGCCAGTGCCGCAAGGGAAACGAGTGTGTAAGCGGTGGGGGAGGGCTTGATGATCTTGGTAACGGACTCGAGCACCAGGTTGATGCCGACGGCGCAAACCAGGACGGCGACAAACAGACCGGCCAGGTACTCGTAGCGGCCGTGGCCGTAAGGGTGGCCCTCGTCTGCCGGGCGGCTGGCAAGGCGGAACCCGAGCAGACTCACGATGTTGCTCGAGGCATCGGAGAGGTTGTTGAAGGCGTCGGCGATGAGCGAGACGGAGCCGGCGAGCAGGCCCGCGATGCCCTTGGCCAGGCACAGCGTGATATTGAGGCCGATGCAGATGAGGCTTGCGGCAAAGCCCGCGTTGGTGCGACAAGTCGTATCGACCGGCTCGCCCTCGCTGCCGGGAACAAGCGTATGTACCAGCCGATTTACAAATAGCATGGCATATCTCCTCGCATCTTCGTTTAAGGGGATAGTGTAGCTCGCATGAGCGCACCGTGCGCCGATGCTCAGAAAATGCAGCAATGGTCTGCTGGAGCTAACGAGTGGCCCTTCTTGTCCGACCAGGTGCTCCATTTTGGGCCACATGGGTATGGGCATGTGCCTGCCTGCCCGACATACTTAATGTCGACAGCCCCTGTGCAAAGGAGGACGTATCCATGGACGAGATGTTTGCCATTAAATGCCAAAACTGCGGCGGCCCTATGTACTCACACCAGGCTAAACGCAGCTTTGAGTGCGCCTATTGCGGCACGGTCGTTCCGTGGCAGGCCGATGCGGGGGAGCCCAAGAGCGCCCTGGGCATTCGCCATACGCCGCTGACGGTTGTCGATGGGCTACTTAAGCTCACCCATGTGTCGCAGCTCGAGCGCCCGGTGGACCCCGACTGGTATTTCTTTAATGCGTACTGGCGCAACCAGTCGGTTCTGGAGCATCTGCTGTGGGAGGACCGCGGCACGGCGCAGGAGTTTCAAGAGGCAGCGCACGTGAGCATTCCCTGCCCCTTCTGCGGCGCGTCCTTTGAAGGCGAGTCCACTCAGCGCGTGTTTGAGTGCCCGTCCTGCGGAAATAAGATCGGCGTCGCCGACCTTCTCAAGCCCGGCACGTTTAGCAAGCGCCTGACCATGGGCGTTGGTGCCGAGTATGTGCCTGAGCAGGGTATTCCCTGCGAAATCTCGCCGCAGCAGGCGCGTGCCAACGCGCTGCAGCTGGTGCGCCAGTACCCCGACGCCTTTGCCGGGCACGACGTGGAAGACGCGATTCAAGATGACATGATGCTCTTCTACTTCCCCATGGCGCTCGCGGACCTGCGCATGATGGCGTCCTTCCCGGGCAAGGGGCTGAGCAAGGAGACCCTGGTGTACTACGAGGTGCTCGACTGGGCGTATCCGCGGGCAAACTACCTGGACGTTCGCCTTATGGGCATTCTGGAGCCATGGGACTTTGCCAAGGTTGGGCCGTTTGACCCGGCCATGCAGGAAGGTGACTTCCGTGTTGTCTCCGTCGATGCGTCCACCAAGGACCAGGTGGTCATTGATAAGCTGGCGCTCGACGTTGCCGGCAACGATGCCGAGGCGGTACTGGGGCTCAATAAAAAGAGCATCCGCACCTGGGCGCGCAAGGCCCGCAAGCATAAAGACGGTCTGGTGATGGTGCCGGTCTACTTTGTCGATCGCCCGGCGACGGACAGCCGCGATGGCGAGCAGGTGCGCATTGCCGTCAACGGCCAGACGGGTCGTGCGGCCGCGGTGGTGTTTAGCGACAAGCGTGAGACGCATGTGGTGGCGTCGCTCAACCCGAGCCTACATCTGTCCGGAGAAAGCACCGTGCACGCCACGCCCATCGAGGTCAAATACGTTAAATCGCCGTTCCTATACCAGATCGTGCGCCGTGGAGGTGGCGAGCAACCGCGTCAGGTGGCAGCGGTGGCCGAGGGTTCCTACCGAGAAGAAAAGCCCAAACGAAAAGGCTTGTTCGCCGCGATCTTTGGGAAGTAGGGGAGTAGTGCCGGTCGGCGCTGCGATCCGATAGCTAGAGGAACGGGGCAGCTCGCAGGAGTGCGGACTGCCCCGTGCTGAGCGCCGCGCAGATGCTGTCCGTGATTAAAGCTGTGGCGGAAAAGCCCAGCCGAGGCGAGGTCTTAAACTGCTCTAATAGAGTGCCTCAGGTTCAGGCTTGATTTTTGACGGCTTGCCGGTCTTCAGACACTTCTCTATCTCGGCAATGGGGTCACTCATGCAGTAGGCGTAGCACCTCTCGTGAAAGACCCGTTCGTACTCACGCATAAGGCGATCCAGCTTTGCGCTGTCGTCCTTGTTGAGGTAGATGTACACGTTAGCCCCTTCTCGACTTTCCAAGTATCTCATTGAATAATTTATCCGATTTTATGAAATAACGCCTTAGCTGATCAGCGGATTCCGGGCTGGTTAAGCCAGCGCTGAAGAGCCTGACAAACGCCTTGAGCGCGATAAAGTCGTCGTCCCGGCTATAACTGGGGCACGACGTTCCGTTTTTGCATCGATTGTCAGCGATGCCGGGAAGGTGTCCGATGCGTCGACGTCGGCTCGTCCTATTTAGTGGACTCAAAAGCGTCCAATTCGATGCCAAGAGGGGGCTTTGTTAAGGGCTTGTGATTGCCTCAAATCGGCAATAAAAAGCCGTCCCGGGGGACGGCTGTCGGCAAGCGCCCGGATTTGAACCGGGGTCTCCTCCATCAAGGGCACTCCAGGCTGTGCTACTACTTGCCTTGTCTATATTTTTCCCAGTCAGATAGACCCTGTCAATCATTTATCGCTCGCCAGCCAACGGGCACACCGGCTTGGTGCCTGCCATCGTTTTCATGTGCGCCACGGTTGCGACTACAATGAGGACGACTCAATGAAGGGTGCGGCAAGGCTGGCGCCGGATGAGTTGGCTGTGGTTGATAAGGTCGTAGGCAAATTGGATAATAAAAGCGCGGAAAGTAGCACAGTACGAGGAGTGCCCTTGATTGAGGAGACGTAGGTGCAAATCCTACCGACGCGCAAGCCGTCCTTCGGGATGGCTTTTTATGTGGATTGGAGATGGCGGGTATGGTTGGACGACGCTAGGACAAGCGCCTGGATTCGGATAAGGAATCGAAGCAGCGAACGCTTTTGTCATTTCTCTGGTCGTGCGGGTTGTCTGCTCTGTTGGCCGCGCCGGCATCGCTTCTCTGCTCTCGTCCGTGCGACATCTGCTCGTGGCGGCAGATGTAAATAAACGGTGGGGCGGCTGCAAAAGAGCCGCCTTGCTGGGTAAAATCATGTTGTGCCGCGGAACCCGCTCCTCAGCTAGTCACACTTCGGAAGCGCGGGCAACGCAGGCGGTATCGTCATAAAGGGCCGGCTGCAACCGGCCCTTTTCTGTGGCAGCCAATGGGCCTGCATCAGACGAACGTCGCGTTTTTGCCTGCCAGATCGTGCTCGCCGGCTATAGCGAGGATATCGTTGCCGGCGTCCATGACCGGTATTGTTTCGTAGCGTATTCCGTCTACCACGATGGCGCGCCATTTCTTTAACGGCAACGGGGCTTCAAAGACCAGGACGGTGTATGGGCCAACGGTGCCCCGTTCTGTGGCAAACGGCCCCATGTCGGTGCATTCTGCAATCGTCATTTGTTCGGTCCTCTCATGCCCCCATGTTGGCTGATGCCGCCTGGGCTGTAGTTGCTCTCTAAAACAGGCACTGCTCAATCAGCTCCTTGCCGCGCAGAGTGTCGATCCACTCTCGTGGGATGGCTTTGAGACCGTATGCCGTGCCGGCGAGGGCGCCTGCGGCGGCTGCGGTGGTGTCGGTATCGTCGCCCAAGTTGACGGCGGCAAGCACGCAATCTTCGTAGCTGTTGGTGTTGACAAAGCACCAGCTGGCGGCCTTAAGCGTGTCGCGCACGAAGCCGCTGGACCTGATTTCGTGCTCGGGCGCGCTTTTCAGCTGCAGCGCCCACGAGGGGAGCGCGCCGTTCATCACATCCCTCATCAGCTCGACAAATATGACGCATGCATCGGTTGACGTTCTGTGGGCGTGCGTTATCGCAGAGACCCCGCTGATCTCTTCGTCTGTCGCATCGGTGAACGCCAGGGGCGCGATGCGCATGAGCGAGCCGTTGCCGTTGTCGCGCTCGCCGGAGCCTCCTTTGCCGGTGTGCAAGGCGCGGGCGGTCGTGCCGCCATAATCGAAAACGCCGTCGATTGTATACTCGCCACGGGCAATCCAGCTTACGAACTTGTCGCGCATGTCTGCGGTGTCGATGTGCCCGAGCTCCCTAATCGAGTCACAGGTAGCAAGCGTCATGGACGTGTCATCGCTCCAGGTGCCGGCGGGCTGCCCATGCGTGCCGTAGCCGATCATGTCCGTGCATTTGAACGTGCCGCGGGGCCTAAACTCGTAAGGAACGCCCAGCGCGTCGCCGACGGCAAGTCCATAGATGCAGTCGCGTAGCGCTGGTTTCGACGTGTGCCCACGTTTCGTTGTAGGGGGCACTGGCGAGATGAGCCGAAATCCCTCCGAATCGCTCTTGCGTCGTGTGGCCATGTCCTCGGCAGAACGCACTTTAGGTGCGCTTTCGGTGATGGCCTGATTGATGCCTGTCATGGAAAACTCCTCTTGCACTTCGGATTGGGGATGCGTGGCAATCAGCGGCAATATGTTCAGTTCGATTCGCGACGCAGTGCGTCGCGAATCGAGAGAGCTCAATGGTCAATATGCCAAAATGGTATGCCTAGACGTCTCTTTACACGGCAACAGGCATTTCTTTTGGGCGCCCTGCCTTTGGTGCGTCGGCGAGTCGTGCCTCGATGGAAGCTTTGGACACCATGCGCTTGGTGCCGTCCTTCCATGAATCCAACATTCCTGCATTTATCAGTTGCGATACCCGTGCTGAGCTAACACCGAGCATGCGTGCGGCATCCGCTGCGGTGACGGCGGGGATGTCGCCGAGCTCGCGGCTGACGGCCACGGCGATAATCTTGCCGCCGTGTTGTGGCTGGTGTCCAAAGTCCGGCGCGGGAAGATCGACGCCGCCCATAAGGTGATCGTCGACCATACATGCGAGAAAATCGGCGGCGCTTTCGACAGCGTCGTTTAGATCGGAGCCAAACGTTCCTCCTCCGCCCAGCGAGCCACATGGCACAGCGTCGACGACGCCGTCCGAATCAAAGAACTCGAATTCCCATACGTAAACCATGTAAGACCTCCTTTAAAAAGCGATGCGAAATGTGATGAGGATGAGCTATCGAAGTCCTGCCTGCCTTAGGATTCTTTTGGCAATTTGATCCTCAATCTCTCGGTGGCGTTTCACGAGCACGAGTTTATCTCCTTTGACGAACTTCTCGTGATTAGTGCCTCCTTTCGAGATGAAGCCGGCTTCTTCGAGGATACGGATCAGTTCGCGTCTCTGCATCTCAGCCTCTTTCAATAACTATATATTAGCACTTCCTAAGGGTTTTTTTTAGACTTAAATCTTAGCCATTGCTAATCCCTTGTTTTACTTCGCCATCCTTGGATAACGGCTTATATTCCTTGCGGTATTAGTTTATTTGCTCGTGCGGACACGATTTGGTGCTCCGTGCGCGACCGCGAAAAGGGTTTGCGGTGGCTAAAATGTGACCTTAAGACAGTTTTAACGAGCCCCATGGGAGTGACACGCATGGACAACAGCACCTTGCTGTTCCAGGACAAAGGTTCGGGCAGCTTTAAAGACGTCAAGATCTACCCCAACCGTATCGAGGTACTCAAGAAAGGCACTTTTGGTGGCAAGCATACCGAGATTGTCTACCTTAAGGACATCACGGGCGTTAACAGGATCAAGGGCCGCAATGTTTTTCTGCGCAACAGGCTGTTGACTGCCTGTGTCTTTAGCCTGAGCAGCCGTTCCCAGGCCCAGGAATTCGTCAACGTGCTCAATATGGTGATGTGACCGGGCGCTTTCGAACACAAAAAACCGGGATGCAAGGAGTCGCACCTTGCATCCCGGTTGAGCTAAAACGGCGCCGCTGCATGCCGTTGGAGCTTTAGCGCTTGATCTCGATATCTTCGAGCTTAACGTCCATGGCCTCGGTCTTGGCCTTGGCGATGTCGTCGGCAAATTCCAGAGACTCCATCATGGTCTCGACGGCGTCCTTGTGTTCCTCGACGTTGTCGATGCGCACGTACACGCTGCCGCCGTCAACGTCGGTGAAGTACTCGGTCGTCACGCCGCCCGAGTGCGTAAAGTAGGCGCTGCGCCAGGTCTTGCCGTTGTACTTAACGGGATCGCTCTCGGTCCATCCGGAGTTGGCCTTCCACTTTGCCTCGTAGTCAAACAGTTCATCGGCCTTCTTGTCAGGATCGAAGACGGGGATGAAGCGGTCGCTGGCATGCTCGCTCTCGGTGAACTTAAACTGGGCCCTGTCGGCGGTATCGCCTGCGACGTCCGTGATTTCGACGCCCTCGGGGACTTCGACCTTAAACCAAATGAAGTCGGTCCTCATATCCACGGCTGGCTTTTCCGCTCCACCGCCACCGCCGCTGCCGGTAGCGCCGCCGCTGCCACCGCAACCCACCAAGGCAACTGCGGCAAAGAGACTGATGCAGAGGGTGAGAATCGCAAAGGCCTTCTTTTTCATGGTCGTGTCCTCCTCGATCTGTAACCGTCCATGGATTACCTGCCTTTACTGTACGCGCGAGCGGCTCGTAAGGGTGGGCCATGTGTCCCATTCTGAGGGCCGGATTTGCGCCGGCAAGTGGCAATATGTCCGGGCGCAAAAGAGGGGAGGGCCGGCCGATCCGATCCTCCCCTGGCTGGGCGTCCGATCATTTAATGACTGCGCATGCGATGCTGCGTGCGAGCCCCTAATGCTTGATCTCGATGCTCGAAATCTCGACTTCGCGTGCCTCGGAAACCGCTTCCGTCATGTCGTCGGGAAACTCGATGGAGTTGAGGAGTGCCTCGGCTTCTTTCTTATGCAGATCGAAGTTCGAGATAAGGACGTAGACACTTCCCGGTTCAACGTCGGTAAAGAGGAGGGTTGAGACGCCGCTGTTGTCCTCGTACGTTCCGATGAGCCACGTCCTGCCGTTATACTCGACGGACCCGCCATCCTTCCACTGGAACGTATCGCCTTTCTTTTCTGCCTGGTCGGCGTGGGACTCCTCAGCTGTCAGCGCCTTTTCCCAAACGGGGATAAAGCGATCGACCGAACCGTTCTCGTCTTCGGGGAAAGTGAGCTGGACCCTGTCGGCATTCTTGCCAGCGGAGTCGCTTACGCCAACGCCCTCGGGCATCTCGACCTTAAACCAGATAAAGTCAGTCTTCTTGGCAACGGGGGCCTTTTCTTTGCTCTCGCTCTTAGCGGCGCTGCCGCCCACGCCCGATGCGCTCCCGTCGCAGCCGACAAGGGCAAACGCGGCAAAGAGGGCGATGCACAGGGAAAGGATCGATAGGGTCTTTTTCTTCATGGTGGCGTCCTCCTTGTCTGCCGATGACATCACGGCGCCGCATGCTGTTGGGGTACTGATTGCGCTGGCGGCGGATGTCTCTGTGTGCTGTGCGGCTTATGCCTCCGTTCATCGCTTGTGGCCGTTGCGCGGCCGTGCCCCAACGGGTTCCTTACTTATAGATATGCCCCAGTTTGTGCCGTTCGGGAGTCTCGAAAGGTGGGCCATGTGTCCCATGTTTGCGGCGCCGACGCCTATCGTTCGTCATAGAAATCCGTGATGGCCAGGTGTGCTGACGCTCATGTGCTTATGGGCTAGACTTAGCATCATTACGTGTTTGATGCGGTTGGTCGGCAGTTGCCGCCCGACCGATCTATATGACTTGAAGGTGCATACGTATGAGCCAAGAGATGATGGACAAGACCTGCCGTGGGTTTGCCGAGGCGCTGGCCGCGCGCGAGCCGGTTCCCGGCGGCGGTAGCGCGAGCGCCTTTGTGGGCGCGCTGGGCGCCTCGCTTTGCGGGATGGTCGCTCGCTACGGGGCGACCAATCCCGCGCTTAGCGATCGGGCGGACGATCTGACGCGTGCATTTGCCCAGGCAGACGAGTTGGCGCAGGAACTAGTGGGTCTGGTTGCCGAGGATGTTCGTGCATACGGCCAGGTGTCCGCGTCGTACGGCGTTCCGCGCGAGGACCCGGCTCGACCCGCGGCGATTCAGGACGCGTTGCGCGTGGCGGCCATGCCGCCGTACCGGATCATGGATGCCTGCGGGCGCGCGCTGGCGCTGCTCGAGGACATGGCCGACAAGGGTTCGCGCCAGTTGCTGTCCGACGTGGCATGCGGCGCCGTGTTCTGCCGCGCCGCCATGCAAGGCGCGAGCCTGACGCTCTTTGCCAACACCACATCTATGAAAGACCGGGCGCGCGCCGAGGAACTCGAGGCGGCGTGCGATGAACTACTAGATACGTGGCTGCCGCGCGCCGATGCACTGGCGCGCCGTGCTGCTGACGCCGCAAGGAAGAGGGGATAGCCATGGCCGAACTGCTCAAGGGTGCTCCCGTTGCCCGCGCTTTGACCGAGGAACTTGCCGCTCGTTGCGCCGCCCTGCGCGAACAGGGCATCGTGCCGACACTGGCCATCGTTCGTGTGGGCGAGCGCGAGGACGACCTGTCCTACGAGCGCGGCGCCCTCAAGCGCTGCGAGAAGATTGGCATTGAGGCTCGCCGCGTTTTGCTTCCCGCCGATGTTTCACAGGACGAGCTGTTGGCGGCTATTAAGGACATCAATGCCGACCCCGCTGTTCACGGCTGCCTGATGTTTCGTCCGTTGCCCGCTGGGCTTGACGAGGATGCAGTTGCCGCGGCACTCGAGCCCGCCAAGGATGTTGACTCCATGACGCCGGCCTCGCTGCTCACCACGCTTTCGGGTCGCGGCGAGGGCTTTGCTCCCTGCACGGCCGAGGCTGTGTTGGCGTTGCTGGACCATTACGGCGTTGAGCTGGATGGGGCCAAGGTCGCGGTTGTTGGTCGGTCGCTCGTGATTGGCCGTCCCGTTGCCGCCATGCTTACGGCGCGCAATGCCACGGTGACGACGTGCCATACGCATACGCGCGACTTGGCTGCTGAGTGCCGTGCGGCTGATATCGTGGTTGCGGCCGTTGGACGTGCGCGCACGATTGGCGCGGATGCGGTTCGCGATGGCCAGACGATCATCGATGTGGGCATTAACTGGGACGAGACCGCCGGCAAGCTGGTCGGCGATGTCGATTTTGATGCTGCGGAGCCGATCGTTGGCGCAATTACCCCTGTGCCGGGCGGCGTGGGGGCTGTGACCACGGCGATTCTCGCCAAGCACGTGATCGAGGCGGCGGAGCGCGCATCGAAATAGTCGTTTTTGACCACAGGGGTTGCCGGGGCGGCTGTTTCGCCCTTTTTGCGCCGAAGCGATACACTGTTGCCGTTTGATTTCTTCGCTCAAGGAGGATGCGCATGCCGTGCACAACGATTTTGGTTGGTAAGAACGCGAGCTACGACGGGTCGACCCTGGTTGCCCGAAATGAGGACTCGTCCAACGGGGTGTTTGAGCCCAAGCGCATGCGCGTGGTGCATCCCGACGAGCAGCCGCGTGTCTACACGAGTGTCCTGAGCCACCTGACCGTTGAGCTGCCCGACAATCCCATGCGCTACACAAGCGTCCCCGACGTTGTCCCGGGTCATGGCATTTGGGCCGAGGCCGGTTTCAACGAGCTCAATGTTGGCATGTCCGCAACCGAGACACTCACCACCAACGAGCGCGTCCGCGGCGCCGATCCGCTCGTGGACTACGTGCCCGCCAAGGGCAACGAGGGCGAGGACGGCTATGTTCCGGCGCAGCCCGGCGGTCTGGGTGAGGAGGACATGGTGACCCTGGTGCTGCCGTACGCCAAGTCTGCCCGCGACGGTGTGCGCATTCTGGGCGAGCTGCTCGAGCGCTACGGCACCTACGAGAACAACGGCATCGCCTTGAGTGACGTGGACGAGATCTGGTGGCTCGAGACCATCGGCGGCCACCACTGGATCGCCAAGCGCGTGCCCGATGACGCCTATGTGACCATGCCCAACCAGCTGGGTATCGACAGCTTTGACCTGGACGATGCCGAGGGCACCCAGGCAGATCATATGTGCTCCGCCGACCTGCGCTCCTGGATGGCCGAGTGGCATCTGGACCTGACGCTGGGTGTTAAGGGCGATGGTCCCGCTGCGGTCTTTAACCCGCGCGAGGCCTTTGGCTCGCACAGTGACAGCGACCACGTTTACAACACGCCGCGCGCCTGGTACATGCAGCGCTGCCTCAACCCCAGCGATGTGTGGGACGGTCCCGAGGCCGACTACACGCCCGAGAGCGACGATATCCCCTGGAGCCGCGTGCCCGAGCGCAAGGTGACCATCGAGGATATCAAGTACGTGCTTTCGAGCCACTACCAGGGTACGGAGTACGACTGCTACGGCAGCAAGGGCACGCCCGCCACGCGCGGCGCCTATCGTCCCATCGGCATCAACCGCAACAGCCAGCTTGCCGTGCTGCAGCTGCGCCCCTATGCGCAGCCGGCGTATCGCGCCGTGCAGTGGATGGCGTTTGGCTCTAACTCGTTTAACGCGCTCGTGCCGCTGTACGCCAATGTCGAGACCATGCCCGAGTACTACGCCGACACGCAGGCTCGCGTGACATCCGAGAATTTCTATTGGGCAAATCGCCTGATCGGTGCCTTGGCCGATGTTCGCTTCCATGAGTGCGGTCGCGCAGTCGAGGATTATCAGGAGAAGGTCGGCAGCATGGGCCACAAGCAGATTCACGACGTTGACGCTGTCGTAGCCGCGCTGCCCGAGGCCGAGGTGCCTGCCGAGCTCGCCCGTGCTAACGAGGCCTTTGCCGAGCTTGTGCACGTGGAAACCGATGCTCTGTTGGGCAAGGTGCTCTACACCACGAGCTGTGCCATGAAGAACTCCTTCGCGATGAACGACAACGTGAGGTAAAGACGGCCTTGCGGCGAACGAGCGGGACAAACGCCGTCAAAGGCTTTGCCCCGCTCGATTTCTATCCCGGCGATAAAACGATTTTGTGTCGTTCACCCAATCTTGGGTACAAGAAGGCCAATGCAGTTGTTCATGATTGGAGCCAACCATGGTTATGAAATTCGATCAGCTTGTTAACGGTGCCATCAACGTGGGCTTCGGTGCCGCCGCCGTTGCCGTCGAGGGCGGCAAGAAGGTCCTCGACGACCTCAATACCAAGGGTGAGCAGGTGCGCAAGGACGCCGGCACTCCCGATATCGCCCGCAGCGTGTCCGACATGTTCGAGCAGGCCGGCGGCACCATCTCCGACCTGACCGAGCGCCTGGGCATGCAGGGCGAGACTGCGGCACAGCGCGTGCTCGACGAGCTCATCCTGGCCCGCGTCCGCGTTATGACCGCCCCCGAGCGCACGGCCTTCCTGGCCCATGTACGCGACATCGTCGATTCGGTCGAGGACAACGTGACCTCGGTGCCCGTCGAGTCCGTTGAGCCCGACGATGCAGAGGACACCGAAGAGGCCGAGTAGCAGCGCAGATGGCAGATTCCACCACCGATTACAACAATCTAGATCCCTTGGGTGACGAGGCGGCGGTTGTCGACGAGGTCGATGCCGCCGTCTCGGGCGCTCGCAAGAAGCCGCGCGCTGTCGATATGGTGCCCGAGGAGCCCGACGCGATGGCGCCGGACGAGGAATACCAGCTCACGCCGGCGGGCCGCCGCGAGCGCATCGGGCAGATCGTTCGCCTGATCAAAAAGTACCG